>JBGTIP010000066.1:0-127910 GCA_041745615.1 Pyrinomonadaceae bacterium
CGCGGGGAGCGGTGGGAGACAAATAAAATGGAGAACAGATCTACGTCGTCAATGACTCGCCAACTTCAACTCTCCGCCCAGCGCGGAAGGGCGAAGCTCCGCCTTGACAATGACACCGTCTTTAGAGATGGCGTATTTGTCCGACTTGTCCCATTTGGCGTGAAATTTTTTGGCTTGTTACACAGAATACAGAACTTGAGTCCCAGCTGCGGGATAATATTCCAGAATATTCAGAGTACATCTCAGGAGGTAATATGGCGACAGGAAACACGAACAAAGCCAGCAGAAGTACAGCGGGAAAAGGCTACGAAAAACCTAATAAAAAAGACACCGGCTCCACCCGGCCCTCTTCAACGGCTGACAAGACCGGCTCAGGCGGATCTAAATCCACCTCGAAAAACAAAGGCGCAGCCTCGGAAACTTCGGGTTCGACCAAAAGAGCAAAATAAAAACGGCGATGCCAGCAACCGTGATTTAGCTCCTGCGGAGCGGGGGGGCCATATCCAAACCGTCTTTTGCCTTTTTCCAAGCCGGTTGGGTCGAGCCTGATGGTTTGTGTTAAGGAATCGGGAACGGAGTATTGGAAAGAGGTAATAGAAATCGTCTCGGTCTCGCGGGCGGTAGCGGCTCGTGCTGCTGAAAACGACGCTTCGGAGGGAGTGATATTTTAAGTTAAATCACCGGTCCTGTTGACCAGAAAAGAGGCCGCCCTTTAGGGAAGCCTCTTTTCTTTAACTGCGAGATCATTATTGCCGAGGCTGCGTTGCAACTATCGAGACCTCGGAGCCGGCCTCTATGAGAATGGCGTCGCCGCGCTGGGAGATCACCGCTCCCTGGACCGAGGCTGGGCCCTGGCCCGGTGGAACTCCGGCGATCGCCCCCATCAACGCTCCGAGGATCCCGCCCACGCGCTGTGGTGCGGCGGTGCCCTGTTGTGCAGTCTGGTTCGACACCTCGATGAGCTCGCCACCTGGCGTTCTCAATTGCTCTACGTCACCGGTAAAACGATGGATCGAGCCATTCGGCAGGGTGATAGTATCAAACGCTATTAGTGCCCTGGACCGTCCCGCCACACGGGTGCGGGGATCTTCCATTAGGACGCGGCCACTGATGATCGATCGACGGTATTGACCATTTAAGACCTCCATGGTAAAGCTGGTTGTGCCGGAGGCACTGCTTATCTGGCTCCGCAGCTCTGCATCGAGGCGGGTTCCAGCGGGAACCGCGAGGCTGTTGTCGACGACGGTGCCAAGATTCGTATCGGGTCGCCCTCCGCCTAATGCATTCCATCGCGTGGTGTTATCGATCTTGTCGTAGACGCTGGTCACAGTAAGGCTGTCGCTGCTGTCGTCCGGGAAGATGCGCCTCGTCACGCGAAGCTTGCCGCCCGCCGCAGGCAAGAGTGTCAGATAGAAATCGTTTGCCCGCTGGCCGAGATAGGTGATCATCAGCCCATCTTCGTCAACGGTTGCGGTGGTCGAAACGTTTCGGCCAGACTCATTTACCTCTGTGCGTGCCCGCCCGTCCGCCTGGAACGTGACCCGCGGCAAAATAGACGAGGCCATACTGACGTTTCGATTATTCATTTCGATCGCGATCATTTCGGGCGCACGGAGCCGCCGCTCGAGGCTTTGTCTCATATTTTCGCGCGGTTGGCCCCGGAGTGTTCCGAGCGACCGCTCGACCAACTGTGAAACATCGTCGCTCTGGGTCTGATTCAAACGATATGTGCCGGTGATCCGGTTCTCAAAACCCTGAAGGTCGAGACCGCGGCCGAAGGGCCCCGTCGGAAGGTCCTGATTCCAATTCCAGCTTTGCCTGAAGTAGCTCGCGAGGGTACTGAATTCCCCCTTAAGATCGCGCCACTGGGCCTGTGCATCGGATGGGAGCCGATTGCGTCCGACATATTGATCAATATAGGTCGCAGCGGTAAGGAGGTCCGTCACGTCCAGCAGCGTGGCATCACGCCTGGAAAATTGCTGACGCAGACGGTTCGTTGCATTTTCCAATCGGTTGATGTACGTGGTCACCGTTTCATCACGCGGTGCGTCCGCGGGCATGGAACTCCGGAACTGGGACTTGAAAATGCCGACCTTCATATCGATCCGCGAGAGAAGCGTACTCATCTGCGTATCGGACGCGGTGTAAAGCGATTCGTATGGAGTGGGCGTCGGGAATGGGGTGGCAACTTGCACCGGCGTGGGTGTCGGTGTTGCGACAACAGCAGTCGTAGTGTTGATCGGCCTTAATTCCGGGACCCTCTGCCGCCAGTTCCAACTTATCCGGTTATACCCCGCAAGACTAACCATATCCCGCTTTATGGCACGCCATTGTGTGCTCGCAGACGGGCTCACACGGTTTCGCAACATAAATTGGTCAATACGTGTCGCGCTCATCAATGCCGCTCGCACTTGATCGCCGACCGCGTCACCAGAATCTAGCGCAGATCGCAGCTCAGCCACGTCTTCGTCGAGTTTAGACAGATCTTCGCTGAGCGTATCAGTTATCGTGGCATTGACGGCCCCTCGTGCCGCTACCCTGTCGATCTCGGCATTCAGGCTCTCGATCTTTGGTTCGAGTTTTGGCAACAGGTTCTGCATCTGCCGAACAGGCGAAACAGGTGCCGGTGCCCGGCGTTGTGCCAATGTCGACTGACTTGCGAAGAGCAAGAGCGCGCATATGATCACGGTAAATATCGATATTTTGGTTTTCATTATTTTATTTCTCCCCGCGGGTGTTTTAATTGTGGTGTCAGATGATGTGGGCAACAGATCCGCGAAGGGAGAGAAAGGGTTATCAGGCCGTCGCATACTGAGCTAGGTTAAAGATAGCATTATCAACAGATTTTGTATGTACGACAGAGTACCCTGAGGAAACCGGTGAATTGACCGATTTGGAGCCATCGCCTGGCTCTCGACAGTGGGAAGTTAGGCAATAACTCCTATCCCATCGTATTCACAATACGTGGCAAACAGAAAATATTTTTGCTATTCACGGATGGCTCGGAAATGGTAGTCTAATAAATGCGGGAGGATAGCTTGGTTTGGTCCTTTCGGTCGATGGTTCGTTCACACATCCTTTCTTGGTAGGCCGCTTCATTCTCTTCAGGGACTTTACTCGTTTTTCCTTCCAGATCAGCCTCGTTAATTCGGTCATTAATTTAAGGAGCCAAACCTTATTATGACGCTTGCAAATTTGAAGACAGAGATACTGCAGCATCCTGTTGCGATGCCTTACTCCAAGCCGGTTGGGTCGAGCCTGATGGTTTGTGTTAAGGAATCGGGGACGGAGTATTGGAAAGAGGTAACAGATATCGTCTCGGTCTCGCGGGCCGGAGCGGGGTTTACGCTGAAGCGTCCGTGTTCGGTGGGACGGCTCGTGCTGCTGAAAACGATGCTTCCGAGGGAACTTCGGGTTTATGAACATGAGGCAAAGCTGTATCCGATAATCGGTTTGGTGCAGTTTTGCCACCCGGTCACGACGGAGGACGGTACGACCCTTTACGATATCGGCGTTGGGTTTATCGGGAATGTGACCCCGGAGAGTTTTAAGAAAGATCCGAAGCAGAATTACCGGATCACCGGAATGAGCCCGGACGGCCTGTGGCGAATAATGGAGGTCGATTCGCCTTTCAAAGACCGCAGGCACCCGCGATATCAGGTTAAATTGCCGGTCCTGTTGACCATCATCGGCGAAGAGAATCGGACCCTGGCCCAGGAGAGGGGTATGACCGCAAATGTCGGCATCGGCGGTGCCTCGGTCGTGACCACTCTGAAGGGAAAGGTCGGGGTAAAAGTGAAATTTGCGTGCAGCGCGTTCGATTTATATTCGATGGCCGTCATAAGAGGGGTCAAGCCGGGTATGCTCCATTTACAGTTTATTGACGAAGAGTTCCCGATCGATCGAATGCTGGTGGGGCAGACGAGCACCGACAGCCAGTCGAAGCAGACGAACGGCGAAGGTACGGGATTTTTTTACCGATAGATTTGAGTTAGAAATCAGAAATCAGAAATCAGAAATCGGAATTCGGAATTCGGAATTCGGAAAGCTAGAAGCAAGTAGTCAGAAAGTCGGAAAACGGACGCCTACTAACGTAAGGTTTTGCAAAGCTGCGCGTTTGGCTTGCTTTTACCGAGGTGACTTGAAACAGAAGCCAGAAGCCAGAAACCAAAAGACGGAAGTCGGAGGACCTTCGATCGACTCTAGACAAACTGCCTTTTAGAGCTATAATTCCAACACGTCCTATTCAAAAAAACACGGAGAATTGATTCCATGAAGCGTACGGTCACGTTTGTCTTGTCGTTTGTCTTGTTGTTGCCGACGGCGGCGTTTGCGCAGGTTCCTAATCAGTGGTCGGTGGTCAGTGGTCAGGGGTCAGCCGGAGAAAAGAAGAAACCAGATGATAAGAAGGCCAAGGCAGACTCGTCAAAAAATACTTCTCAGCCGGTGGATCGGGAATATACTGATTCGATCATTGCAAACACGACGGATAAGCATTTTTTGACGGAGATCGTGGACCATTTGCCTGCTTCGGCGACGGTGCCGACGCCGGCTAAGATCCTGGGGTATCCGGTCGGAACGCCGAACAAGCTGACTTATGTGAAGGACCAGCACCGGTATTATCGCGAGCTTGAGAAAACGACGCCGCGGGTGAAGACCTTTGTCGCACCGGAAAGAAGCGAGCAGGGCCGCGAGCAGCTTTTGGTGGTTGTGTCGGACGAGGAAAATCTGGCCAAGCTCGCACGGTATAAGGAGATCACCTCGAAGCTCGGTGATCCGCGGACCATCAACGATGAGATCGCAAAGCAACTTGTTGCCGAGGGCAAGGCGATTTATTGGGCATCGGGGGCGATACATTCGACCGAGACGGGCTCGCCCGAGATGCTGATGGAGATGGCGTACCGGCTGGCTGTGAGCGAATCACCTTTTATACAGGCGATCCGCAAGAACGTGATCGTGATGATCACCCCGACGCTCGAGGTCGACGGCCGCGACACCATGGTCGATCTTTATAACTATCGCAAGGCGAATGTCGGCAAACGTTCGCCGGGACTGATCTATTGGGGCAAGTACGTCGCTCACGACAATAACCGCGATGCGATGGGCATGGCCCTGGCACTGACGCGAAATCAGATGGCGACATTCCTCGAATACAAGCCGACGGTGCTGCATGACCTGCATGAGTCCATACCTTTTTTATATGTTTCGACCGGCACCGGGCCTTACAATGCGTGGCTCGACCCGATAGTCATCAACGAATGGCAGGACCTGGCATATCACGAAGTGCAGGAGATGACGAAACGCGGCGTGCCCGGCGTGTGGACGCACGGGTTTTATGACGGCTGGGCCCCGAACTATATGTTCTATGTAGCCAACGGCCATAATTCGATCGGGCGGTTCTATGAGACTTTTGGAAACGGCGGTGCCGACACGGTGGACCGTGTGGTACCCGCGGGCTCGACCAGCCGCGACTGGTTTCGGCCAAACCCGCCGCTTTCGCGGGTGAAATGGTCACTGAGGAACAACGTCAATCTTTCGCAAAGCGCCATTCTGATCGCGATGAATTACGTCGCTAACAATAAGGAAAAATATCTCGGCAATTTCTATCTCAAGAGCAAGCGTTCGGTGGCAAAGGCAAAGACCGAGGGGCCCGCGGCCTATGTGCTGCCGGGTGACGATACGCGTCCGACCGAGGCCGCCGATCTGGTCAACTTGCTGAAAATGCAGGGCGTCGAGGTCCACAGGTTAACGGCAGCCGCAGAAGCCAAGGAAGGTAAATTCCCCGTTGGAAGCTATGTCGTGCGGATGGACCAGCCGTATTCGCGGATGGCCGATATGCTGCTCGATACACAGTATTACAACGTCAATGACCCGCGGCCGTACGACGATACGGGCTGGACGCTTGGCCCGCTAAGGAATGTGAAAACTGTTCGGGTCAAGGATGAAAAGATCCTGACGGCCCCGATGACGATGACCAACGGCCCGGCACGCGTTACGGGCAAAATCGAGGGCACCGGCAAGGCCGGATTCGTCGTCAATCACAACGCCGAGAGCGCGAATGCACAGCTTCGATACAGGTTGAAAGATGTGAAGTTCTCGGTCGCCGACGCGGAATTTAAAGTAGGAAATAAGACCTTTAATCCGGGGTCGTTTATCATCCGTTCGGAGGGAAATCCTTCGGACCTGCGTACGCGGCTCGAAAAGGAAGTTGCGACGCTCGGTTTGAACGCAACTGCCGTTGATAAGATACCTGAGGTCGCTCAGCACGCTATCGGCTCGCCTCGCATTGCCCTCGTTCACACGTGGCTGAATACGCAGGACGAGGGGTGGTTTCGCATCGAACTCGACCGCCTCGGTATTCCGTACGATTATGTTTCCGATCAGGTCATCAGCCGTACGCCGAACCTGCGTTCGAAATACGACGTGATCATATTCGGCCCTATCAGAACCAACGCTCAGAATATCGTGCGGGGCGTGACGAAATTCAGCGATTCGGAAGGCCCAATCCCCTGGAAAAAAACCGATCTGACGCCCAATATGGGAATGTCGCCTGACCAGACCGACGATATTCGCGGCGGACTCGGGATCAGCGGCGTCGGACATATCAATGATTTCGTACATGCCGGCGGCTTGTTTGTCACGATTGCCGATAACGCGTCATTGCCGATCGATTTCGGGATGGTGAGCGGCGTTTCGATACAGACGTCGACGCGGCTTCAAACGCGGGGTGCGGTTATGAACGCCGTCTTTGCCGACCGAAAGAGCCCGATCGCGTACGGTTATGACGAGAAGCTCGCCGTGTATTTTAACCAGACGCCATTGTTGCAGGTCGCCGGCGTCGGTGGCGGACCTGGCGGCGGAGGCGGATTCGGCGGGCAGGGCGGAGCCGCCGGGCGTCCAACAGGTCGCGGGTCGGTTACCGACCCGGATGTGGTACAGGGACGGCCGCCGATGGCAGCTCCCGGGCCGGCCCCAACACCGGACCCAACGAATATTCCTCCGCTTGAATCGCGTCCGCGTGTCGTATTGAGATTTGCACCGGTAGCGGATCTGCTTGTGAGCGGAATGCTGGGCGGCGGCGAGGACCTTGCGGGCCGGCCGGCCATTGTTGACGTTCCGGTGGGTAAGGGGCATATCGTGATGTTCGCAAATAACCCGATGTGGCGTCACCAAACCCACGGGAGTTTTTCGCTGCTGTTCAATGCGATCCTTAATTTCGACAGTCTTAGGATCGGTCGCACCGCGCCCCGTCCGGCTGCTAATACTGAGCCTGGGGATGATCTTTATGAGAATCAGTAAGATCGGAGAAAAAATGATGTCAATTCGCGACCGAAATCTGTTCATCTGCCGCCGAACATCGGTTATTGCGGTGATCTGCCTGGCAATGCTGGGGTTCGCCGGAAATATCCCGGCTCAATCTTCGAATACCGGGACCCGTTTGCTGCGGACCCCGACGGTGAGCGAAACGCAGATCGCATTCGCATACGCGCAAAACATCTGGACCGTGCCTCGCGCTGGTGGGGCAGCCCGCCGAATAACGAGCTTTCAGGGGCAGACCTCCAATCCTCAATTTTCGCCCGACGGCAAGTGGATCGCGTTTAGCGGCCAGTACGCCGGAAATCAGGACGTATATGTGGTCTCTGCCGATGGCGGCGAGCCAAAGCGTCTGACATGGCATCCGGGCGGCGATACTGTTCAGGGCTGGACCCCTGATGGAAAGGCGATAATGTTCACATCGGGCCGGGCCACGTGGGCTCCGGGCGGGACGCTGCGGTTCTGGACCGTACCGGTCGAGGGCGGGGTCGAAGAACCGATGGCCCTGCCGCGCGGATTTCAGGGCAAGATATCGGCCGATGGTGCTCACATCGCCTATCGAATGAATACTTCCTGGGACGACGAGCGCCGTAATTATCGCGGCGGCCAGAACCGGCCGATCTGGATCGTCGACCTTAAGACGTACGATCTGATCTCGCCGCCGTGGACCGACTCAAAGGACATCGATCCCGTCTGGTCGGGCAATACTGTTTACTTCATCTCCGACCGCGACGGAGTTCAAAATGTCTGGTCCTACGAGCCGCGGTCGAAAAAGCTGGCCCAGGTCACCAAATTTACCGATTTTGACGTTAAGACGATGGGTGCGGGCGGCGGTGCTGTCGTTTTTGAACAGGCGGGCTATATTCATGAGCTCGACCCGAGCTCGGGCCGGACGAGACGTGTAAATATTACAGCCGCCGGCGATTTCCCGTGGATGATGCCGCGCTGGGACGACGTCTCGAGCCGGATGACGAATATTAGACTTTCGCCGACCGGCAAACGCGTGCTGGTCGAGGCACGCGGCGAAATATTTACAATTCCCGGGGAGAAAGGGGATGTACGTAATCTGACTAACTCCAGCGGATCGGCCGAACGCCAGCCGGCATGGTCGCCGGACGGCAAATATATCTCGTACTTCAGCGACCGTTCTGGTGAATATCGCTTGTACATACAGGAGCAGGACGGCCTTAGCCCGCCTCGCGAGATCGCCCTTGAAAATCCGACGCACTATTACACCGTTTCGTGGTCGCCCGATTCGAAGAGGCTCCTTTTCAGCGATACCAATCTGAAAGTCTGGGTGCTCGATGTCGATTCGGGAAAGGCACGAATTGTCGGCAGCGACCCGTGGATGGTTCCGCAGCGAACGCTTAACCCGACCTGGAGCCCTGATTCGAAATGGGTCGCTTATTCCAGCCGGCTGCGGTCCATGTTTCACGCCATTTTTGTGAGTAACGCCGAGACAGGCGAAACGAAGCAGATCACCGACGGCCTATCGGACGCCGTTTGGCCCGTGTGGGACGCGAGCGGCAAATATCTATGGTTCCTGGCATCGACCGATTTCGGCCTTCGCTCGCAGTGGCTCGATATGACGTCGTATGATCGCGAGACGAATTACGGGCTTTATCTCGCCGTGCTCAACAAAGCAGATTCGACCCCGCTGCTGCCCGAGAGCGACGAGGACAAAGGTATCCCGGCTCCCGGCGCTCGTCCGAGTCCCAGCTCTTCGCCTGCTGGAGATCCACCGGCGGAGGCTCCGGCGGGTGACGCAGCTCGCCGGCCACGCGGGCCAGTGAATGTACAGATAGATTTCGAGGGTCTCGAAAAACGCATTATCTCAGTCCCCGGAGTGCCCGAGCGTCAATATTCGTCGCTAATGTCGGGTGCGGACGGCACGGTCTTCTATCTCCAGGCTGGAGCACCGGGGCAAGGCCAGGGCGGCGGCTCGATCCACCGCTATCGCCTTAGTGACCGTCGTGCCATTCCGTTTGCGAGCGGCGTTGCGGCGTTCAGCGTAAGTGCGGATGGTAAGAAACTGGTCTATCGCGCCGGTGGCGGCGGTGGTGGCCAGGGTGGTGAGGGACAAGGCGGCACCCCGCCCGCACCGGCACTTTTCCTCGTTGATGCCGACCGGCCAACAGCGCCTCAGCCTAATACAGGCCGTCTTAATTACAGCCTGCGGATGTACCTCGACCCGAAGGCCGAGTATAAGCAGATGTTCAATGAAGGCTGGCGCAATCAACGCGATTACCTCTACGTGCCGAACCTTCACGGCACAGACTGGCCGAAGACGAAGGAGATGTATGGAGCAATGCTCCCCCATGTCAACCATCGGGCCGATCTGCTTTACCTTATGGATATGATGGGAGCCGAGCTCGCGGTTGGCCATTCGTATGTACGAGGCGGCGATATGCCGGATGTGCCGAATACGACGGGCGGGCTGCTCGGAGCCGACTTCAAGATCGAAAATGGCCGTTATCGCATTACGCGGATCTACGATAACGAAAATTGGAACCCGGACCTACGGTCGCCGCTGGCCGTTCCGGGCACGAACATAAACGTGGGCGATTATGTTGTCGCGATAAACGGCATTGAGCTAAGGGCGCCGGACAATATCTATCGCCTGCTCGACGGGACGGCAAATCGCCAGACCGCGGTCACCGTCAATGACAAACCGTCACTCGATGGATCCCGTCGCGTGACGGTCGTGCCTGTCGCAAGCGAGGCGGCCCTGCGCACTCGGGCGTGGGTCGAATCAAACCGCCGGCTCGTGGAGCGCCTTTCTAACGGACAACTTGCCTATGTGCACGTGCCGAATACTGGACAGGGCGGCTATACCAGCTTTAACCGCTATTACTTTGCCCAGCAGGACAAAAAAGGCGCGATCATCGATGAGCGTTATAACGGCGGCGGCTCGGCGGCTGATTACATTATCGAAATACTTCAGCGTGATTTCGACGGTTATTTTAATAATGTTGCCGGTGACCGTTATCCGTTCACCAGTCCGGCGGCGGGCATCTGGGGACCGAAGGTGATGATCATCAACGAAATGGCGGGCTCGGGCGGCGACCTGATGCCGTGGATGTTCAAATACCGCAAGATCGGACCGCTGGTAGGCAAACGCACCTGGGGCGGCCTGGTCCATACGGCCGATTCGCCGCCGCTCGTCGATGGCGGCACGATGATCGCCCCGCGCGGCGGGTTCTTCACACGCGAGGGAAAATGGGCGCTCGAGAACGTAGGTATCGGCCCCGACATCGATGTAGAAAACTGGCCGAAAGACGTCATCGCAGGCCGCGACCCGCAACTGGAACGTGCAGTCGAGGAAGCGCTTCGCCTGTTAAAAGAAAAGCCGGTCAATCGCGCGACCAAAGAACCGCCGCCGCCCACATGGGGCACGCGGCCAAAGCCCTAGCGATCAGACGTTTTCTGAGAAAACGGCCCAGCCACAGGAGCCTTCCCTCCCAATGAAACGGCCAGCCATTTCGGGGTAGCCCGGAATGAGCCGTTCCGGTTTCATGTAGCAGGGACGGCCCTTGCACGAATAGATGATGGCATTCGCCAATTAGGCGTAAGCGACTCTGAAGTAGGTCTAACTAAATAAAAGGAGGCAAGGTTTGTTTTATTGTCAAAAAGCCCACTCCCTATATGCCAGCACCGAAAAACGGTGCCCCCCTAAGAGTGCGCTTGACTTACGGGTACAACTTCATAGATGACCCCACAATTCCCCGAATTCCCCGGATCACTTGAGTTGACTTTTCAGTAATTCAGCCTGCTTAGTGAAGCCGTTGATTCTCATTTGATACTCATAGTCAATGAGTCGTTCCTTAGTGGTCCTATCCACAGAGATTTTCTCGCCTATCCGGACTACATCAGCAATAATACGTTCGGCCTTCTCCGCATCTTTAAACTTAATTATATACAGATTTACTAAGTGATCGTAGATAGGTCCAAGATATAACGATGAACAGGTCGAAGCCTTATTGCAAATTTCGATCGCTTCTAGGTATTCCCTTTCCGCCGCCGAATAATCCAAGATGCCGCGATTAGCTTTGGCAGTCAGTACTACACCAAGCCTGGTCTTCGTTATGATTATGCCGTCGATCCACTCCATTCTCTCTGCCAGAGAAAGTGCCGATCTGTAGTTTGCTTCAGATCGATCCAAATCATCACTGATGTAAAGGCGCTTTCCATCTTCAGAATTTGCTTCGAACTCTGCCATCCATCTCCTATTCTCGAAATAACCGCACGATGTAAGGACAACGGATAGTACTGGAATCAGCACCCACGTTCGCTTAGTATCTCGTCTCATAAGTTCAGGAATATCAGGCAAAAATTATAAACAATCGGTGTCTGGCTGCGATTCGTGCGATTCTCGCCGCTGATTTCAGCATATCGTGTCGAATTTTAGCATTCAATATTGTATTCGCGCGCTATTTACTCCTGCCAGTAAAATGCATGTCGTTGCAAAGAAAGCTGGCTTGCCCTTTCGCCCTTAAGTTTATTGTCACCAACTTGCCCTTTTTGGATAGGAATCGGGGTCAGGCTTTCGATATTGCGATTCTCCTGCCATTTCCTCCAAAACTGCACATCCGATCTTATCACTTGATGTTTTGTTGGTAACCATCAATAGCCTGTTGGAGCAGTGTTTGCATTGCTTCGCTTTTTCTAAGCTTGAGCCGTGCCGCATCGTTGCGCCGGCTGATGGTCGAGGCATTCAGTCCGCTAAGTTCTGAAAGAGTCTTGACCGACGCTCCGGCATGCCGCCCCGCCAGGATCAAAACTTCTTTGGCCTGGACGATGTATTTGCCCTTGGCCGGACCCTCCAAAGGCCGCGGTGAAACCGCAACAAGATATTAGCCAGATGTGAAACGTCTGGAAAGGCCCGACAAACCTCACCGCGGTGAAGCCGCGGCAGATCTTACCATAGGAACCTCTCATCGTGATCGAAGTACCTCAGTCAAAACACTCGATGTCGATTCATGGCCCGGATTTTCTTTC
Source organism: Pyrinomonadaceae bacterium (assembly GCA_041745615.1). GTDB lineage: Bacteria > Acidobacteriota > Blastocatellia > Pyrinomonadales > Pyrinomonadaceae > OLB17. The sequence continues at coordinate 12,313 of JBGTIP010000066.1, forward strand.
GAGGTTAAGAAATGGGTGTATTCTGATCTTTCTTAAGATCGAGCGTGACCATCTCCTCTTCTTCTGAAACGCCGGTATATTCGGCCTCAAGAAACTCAAGAAACCAGAACAAAATCGTCATCGCCAATGTGACCAACGCAGGTATCAATGAAAATTCGTCAAAAAAGGGAGTTACTAATATAGCGGGGATCCCCACGGGTTGCCAGATGAGGGAAGGAACAACCGAAACCAATACCCACACCAGCTCGTGTCTCCACAGGGCAGAAATCAAAATTGAGATGGATACCAAGAAAATCGAAGCAATCATATCGGCGCTAAAAAGCCTTTGCATTATTGCTTCAGCACTATGACCTCGCAGAAGTACACCAACAAAGACGCAAGTTGTGACAAGAATGACAGAAACACAGAACATAGCGATCAGTCTGACCCAAGTCACATTTTCCAGCCTTTTCAGTAACTTCATAGATGGGTCTCTCTGCTAAGCGGTCGCGCTTTTCACAACGTCTTTGCCCTTAGTGTCAAACAACCACTCGAAAATCATAAATATCATCCCTACGAGAAGTATGATCCATGGCGAAAATATATTGTGGTACAAGAGGTATAAAAGGCCCAACCCAACCGATAAGGTAACAAGTCCTTGGAGTATTCGCGCATAACTTATAAGACCGTCATCCGTGTTTTGCTTGCTCTCCCGGTCGTTTATAAAAGAATATATGCCATGAACGAAATAGAGTATCCCTTTCGCACATTGCAATACGAGGAAACCAAAGCACAGTAAATAAACATACGTATTCAATTTTTTATCTCCCTAAGAAATCTTCAAACCTGGAAAAACGCATTGGAAAAATCGTGTTGGGCCTGCGATTCGTGCGATTCTCGCCGTTGATATGCCAGCATAAAGTGACGAACTCTTAGCATTTAATGCTGCGACAGCCCAGTCTTGCGATCGAAGGCGGTCTTTACCACATTATCACACGAGTCAATGACCGCCGTGACATTCTTCACTTGCCGTCCCGCTTGCTGTCTTAGATTACTTATTCTTGATGATCCGTTTCAAATTCTCGCTATTTATGGCATCGAGATATCTCCTATCTTTGAAAAATCTTTCAGAATCTCTCACGAAGACAGCTTTTCTGGAATTCTCAATCTCTTTCATCAGCTCAGGTAGGTGCGGCTCGATAAAACGTTGGGATTCAATAGAAAAAAACAGCAGGTCGTTCCGTTCCGCATAACCCACTAATAACCTAAGAAAGGTTGGATCCAAACATCTAAGATCGACTCGAATTTGAATATCCTTAATCGTATTTTCTATTACGGTGATCTCAATCCGATTCCCGTCATCTGAGCCCCAGCTAAGCAAATTTCTAGCCCATTGAGAGTCGTAGGGGGGAAGGACACTGTCAAAAAAAATCGACAACTCAGCTTCATGGCAAGCATTTCCAAAGTCGATTTTGTCGAACCAATCCAGTTCCACATATTTCGGGATGGATCCGAACATCGCCAAAACCATCTTTCTTGGCATAAGCCAGGCATCCCATTGCCAAACAGCCATAGTTCACTTCCTATCTCTCTCTGGATGGCACTTTACGCTCCCTTTCTCTCAGGTTTATAGTAATTTCTAAACCTTCTATTGGGAGAGATATCGGGTCAGGACTGCGATTTTGCGATTCTCTTGTCATTTAGTCCATGACTGCTCATCCGATCATATCATTTGATGCTTTGTTGGTAACCCTCAATAGCCGGTTGGAGCAGTGTTTGCATCGCTTCGCTTTCTCTCAGCTTGAGCCGTGCCACGTCATTGCGCCGGCTGATGGTCGAGGCGTTCAGTCCGCTAAGTTCTGAGAGCGTCTTGACCGATGCTCCGGCATGCCGCCCCGGCCAGGATCAAAACTTCTTTGGCCTGAACGATGTATCTGCCCTTGGCCGGACCCGCCAAAGGTCGCGGTGAAACCGCAACAAGATACTAGCCAGATGTGAAACGTCTGGTGAGGGCCCCCACAAGCCTCACCGCGGTGAAGCTGCGGTAGATCTTACCACAGGAACCTCTCATCGTAATCGAGGTCAGCTCTACGCAGAAGGTCAGTGTATTCGTCGCGAAACGAGATCTTTGCGTGATGTTCTCTCTGACGTGCGATGTATGCGGATACGGCGTCAACAGCCGTCGGGCTAACCGAAAACACGCCATAGCCTTTTTGCCACGCGAAACTCCTCGTGATCTCTTTATGGATCCATTCGGACGAATCAGCCTTGAGATCACGAATGAAGTAGTCCAGCCGGTGTTTCGATTTGAGACCCGTCAGCACGTGAGCATGATCTTCCATGCCGCCGACCTTGATCGGGATCGCATCGAGTCCTTTGATAATGCCCCCTAGATATGAATGCAGGCGGCCTTCCCATTCCGGAAGTATGAGAGGCCGTCTTTCCTTCGTGGAAAAGACGATGTGCACAAACATGGCAACGTGGCTCGATGGCATATGGACGGGGTCGGTCTGCCGCATCTTCAATGCGGGAATTTTTATGCATCTTACCAGAAGCTTCGCATCTGGCTAACATCTTACGCGTCTCCAACGCGTCTCCATAGGATTTTTTCTCGAATTATGTAGCCTCCTTAAAATGCTGCGCGTGGTTGCACAGATAATACACTTGTGTTTTGCTGCAACATCTGCTAAATTATCCTGCCGCGCATTTTAGGTGCGTTTGATCTTTGAAGAAAAATTGGTGGGCTGATCGTGGCTCGTTGTTGTTCGATGTTCGTTGTTCGTGGATGGAGATCGTTCGATTTACGATTAACGAAACACGTTACGCACTTTTCGAAAAATGGGATGAACGGCGTTAATTGTTGCAATGACAGGCGGTTATGCGTCCCATTTTCCGTCCCACGGTGGGATGAAACACGTTACGCACTTTTCGAAAATGGGATATTCGGGCTTAATTGTTGTAATTACAGGCGGTTATGCGTCCCATTTGCTGTCCCACGGTGGGATGGAGAGTGGAAAATGGAAAGTGGAAAATGGGGAGTCGAAATGAAGGGTGCCCGTTGCCATCCGGCCAGCAAGGTTTCGTACTGTTTCGTGAGTTTTAGTGGTTACTTTTCTGCCCGCTGCCCTCTTCCGCGCGAGCGTAATACGTATCGGAAAAATAGGTGGTACAAGGCTGAAACCTGTAACTGTAAGAATAATCGACTGTTACGGCGATTTTCATGTCCCGAGGTGGTACAAAAACAGGGGGTGTGGGAGTGAGTTCCAGGTTCAAAGTTCCAAGTTCAAGGTTCAAGAGGGGTGACGATTCAGGGGTACGTCCCTGGTTTCCGAAACAAATGGACGCTGGATTTGCGTATAATCAAATTGATCTAATAATGACATCCTCTTCAGGAAAACAGGAGTTTGACAAATGAGACATGCACTCGGCATCCTAGCGTTTGCCTTTATCGTGATAGTGATCGGCAACCTCGTTATTGTTGCCCAGGAAGAAATGAAACCACCCGTTGCAAAAAAGGTCCCTAAGGTACTAAAGATCCACGGCTATGAGATCGTGGACAATTATGCGTGGCTGCGTGACCGAAACGAGCAAAGAGACCCCGCGATCATCGAATACCTGAACGCGGAGAACCGGTACACGGAATCCTTTATGGGTCAGCATGAAGGTTATGTTGACAAGATCTATGAGGAAATACTCGGCCGTATCAAACAGACCGACCTGAGTGTTCCGTACAACCTGGGTGGTTATTGGTATTTCACCAAGACGGAGGAAGGTAAGCAGTACCCGACGTATCTTCGGAGCCGTGCTAAGGATGGCAAGGACGCTGAAGTGCTCCTCGATCAGAATGAAATGGCCCGGGACTTCAAGTACTTCGCCATCGGCTACATGACAATCAGTGACGACGGAAAACTGATGGCCTACGCAACCGACACCACGGGTTATCGGCAATACACGCTTCAGATCAAGGACCTCTCCACGGGCAAGATGTTTCCGAACAAGATCGAGCGGGTGACATCCGTTCGATGGTCGAACGACGGCAAGTACTTGTTCTACAGTCAGGAAGATCCGGTTTCAAAGCGATCGGACAAGGTATTCAGGCACACATTGGCCACTAATAAGAACGATCTGATCTATGAAGAAAAGGACGTTCTGTTCGGCTCCAGGATCGGGCGTTCGCGAGATAAGAAGATGTTGTTCATCACGTCGGACGCAGCCTCGATGAACGAGGTCCGGTATCTGTCGGCCGACGATCCGACGGGTCAATGGAAACTCATTACGCCGCGTCGCGAGGGCCACGAATATCAGGCAGACTTCGACGGAAGCGAATTCTTTATTACGACGAATAAGAATGCCGAGAATTTCAGGGTCGTTCGAGCGGCCGCCGGCGATCCTTCGGAAAAGAACTGGAAGGATTTCATTCCGCATAACCCGGCAATAAAGATCGAAGGAGTTAGCTTCTTTAAAGATTATGCCGTGGTCTCGGAACGCGAGAACGGGCTCGAATATGTCCGGATCCTGGATCGAAAAACCAGACGTGCACCTGTCCGTATCGACACTCCGGAAAGCGTCTACACGATGGGCTTGAGCGCAAATCCCGAGTACGACACACCCATCATCAGATATAGCTATGCGTCGATGATCACGCCGAATTCGACATTCGAGTATGATCTGCAGTCGCGAAAGAGCACCCTGATCAAGCAGCAGGAGATACCGAGCGGCTACGACAAATCGCAATACGAAACAAAACGAGAGTGGGCGACTGCTCGTGACGGTGTGAAGGTCCCCGTATCGATCGTTTGGAAAAAGGGAACAAAGCTCGACGGTTCGGCGCCCATGCTGTTGTACGCATACGGATCGTATGGGATATCGATGACGCCGAACTTCTCGATCGCCAGCCTAAGTCTGCTTGATCGGGGAATGATCTACGCTATCGCCCATATTCGCGGCGGTGCTGAGTTAGGTGAGAAGTGGAGACAGGATGGCCGCATGTTCAAGAAGGTTAATACCTTCAATGACTTTGTCGACACTTCGAAATGGCTCATCGACAACAAATACACATCGGCTGACCGCCTAGTAATACAGGGCGGCAGTGCCGGCGGACTGCTGATGGGAGCCGTGGTGAATCAAGCGCCGCATTTATATAAGGCCGCGATCGCGCAGGTCCCGTTCGTGGATGTTATGAACACGATGATCGATGAAACGCTGCCGCTGACCACAGCCGAATGGATCGAGTGGGGAAACCCCCGGGATGACAAGAAAGCGTGGGATTACATGTTCAGCTATTCACCTTATGACAACGTGAAGGCACAGAAGTATCCGAATATGCTCATCGAAGTATCGCTCAATGACAGCCAGGTACCATACTGGGAAGGAGCTAAGTGGGCCGCGAAACTTCGTGAGATGAAGACCGACGACAACGTAATACTCCTCAAGACAAATATGGGGGCAGGACATGGCGGATCGTCAGGCCGCTATGACCGTCTAAAGGAAGTCGCTTTTAATTTCGCATACGCATTGGTCCAAGTTGGAATAACGAAGTAGGTCACTTATCGGAGGCATGAAGCACGGCGGTGCCTTTTTCCCGCACCGCCGTTTTCATTTTGATCATACAACCGCCCCGCCGAAAGCGGACATTTCATCTGCTAATACATCCGGACATATGATGTGCTAAATACACGGAGGAAAAAAGTTGTTGCCAAACAACATTGTTTACCGCATAATTGTTAAGTGTCGATGGACCCATCGGCAACACTCAAGAAATCAGCCCTCCTGATATCCTTCGCGTTTCGTGACTCATTGCCCTAATGCGGTCTAAAGAAATCACTACAAAAGTCTTCATCGGAATCATATCCGCAGCGGCACTTGGCCTCGTCGGCTGGTCGCTCCTTGGATTCGACCCAGCCCAGATCGATGCGGGTCTGATCACGCTTTCGGTATTCACGATCTTCTGCGGGTATTTTCTTAGGTTCCAACTGCCTCGTACCGAGATCCGCCTTACCCTGTCTGACGGGTTGATTATTTTGTGCATATTGATCTACGGAGCGCCCGCAGCCGTACTTCTCGCGACCGTCGAAAGTGCACTGGCAACGATAAGCCTGCGGCGAAAAGGGGCCGCGCTTGGAACCGGCTCGATATTTGCGAATGCTGGCTTTGCGGCGATCTCCGTATTTGCGGCCGCGTCGATCGCCGGCTGGATCTTTGGCCCGTTTTCAATGATTCTCGCCAGGGGCGACATGAGCAGTTTTGTTTGGCTGCTTGGCTCGCTCGCACTTTCCTTATTCGCAATAAATTTGGTCCTGGTTGCTGTCTTTTCATCGATCAATACCGACCGTCCGTTCTCCGAGGTTTTGACCGGCGGGCTGTCTAGCGCTGTGGTGATCTATGTGACAGGCGGAATAGTAGCGGGCGTGGTGTATTCGGCAATGGAACGCACCAATATCTACCTGATCGCAGGTGTGATCGGATTCATCGGAATCGTTTACCTGACCTTCCGGCGGTTTGTCGATGATGTAAAGCACACTGTTGAAAAGGCTAAGCGGTCCGAGTTAGAAAGGGCCGAACAAGCGGAACTTCACGTGAGCGAACTCGAGCATTACGTCCTTGAGCTCGAACAAAGCACCGAAGCTCTTCAAGAGAGCCACGAGAAATTTCGGCACGCGGCATATCACGATTCCCTCACAGGGCTTCCGAATAGAAACTATTTTCTCGACACTCTCAAGGACCTTCTTCAGCATAGCCTGGAAGATTCGGAGAGTAATTTCGCTGTACTCTTCCTTGATCTTAAGAGTTTTAAAACAATAAACGACAGTTTAGGACATTCGCTCGGTGACCGGCTGATCAAAAATGTGGCCAAACGCTTGTCGGGAATGGTCCGTGACGACGATCTGGTCGGACGGTTCAGCGGGGATAAGTTCGGTATTATTCTCACCGATCTATTGAGCCGCGACGAGGCAACGGGCTTTGCGGACCGGCTGGCGAAACGGCTTGCCGAGCCATACACACTGGACGGAAGGCAGGTTTTCACCAGCGCCAAGATCGGCATTGCGTACGGCAACTCTAAGTACCCCGAGGCCGAGGACATTCTTCGCGATGCAGACATCGCAATGTACTACGCCAAGGACAACGAAGAGAATTACGTGATCTTTGACCAGCGAATGCACATACGGGCGGTAACCCGTCTGCAGTTGGAAACCGATCTTCGATTTGCGATCGAACGTGAAGAATTTGAGCTTTTCTACCAACCGATAATTGCACTCGATAAGGCCGCACTCATAGGATTTGAGGCCCTTGTTCGGTGGAATCACCCGCAGAGAGGGCTGATCCCGCCCAATGAATTTATCCCTGTGAGCGAAAGCACGGGCTTGATCGTTCCGATGACCGTTAAGATCCTTCATTCCGCCTGCTCTCAGATAGTGAAATGGCAGGAATCTTCGCAGCTTGTGACCCCGCTCAGCGTGGCCGTCAATCTTTCCGGAAAGCATTTCGGACATCCGGCCCTTGTCGAGCAGATAAATACGGTGATCGCGGAGACAGGCATCGATCCTGCCAGCCTCAAACTTGAACTCACTGAAAGTGCCGTGATGGAGAACGCCGAAACGGCGATCCTCATGCTTAAAGAGATCAAGAAAACAGGAGTTCAGATAAGCATCGACGATTTTGGAACAGGATATTCCAGCTTGAGCTACCTGCATCGGTTTCCGATCGACCTTTTAAAGGTTGACCGTTCTTTCGTTAGTGCGATGGAAGAAAATTCGGAAAACGGTGAGATCGTGCGAACGGTCATCGCACTAGCGAAGGCCCTCAATCTTAAGGTTGTTGCCGAAGGCATCGAAAGTATTCATCAGTATCACCAGTTGAAGATACTCGGCTGCGAATACGGACAGGGATACTTGTTTTCGAAACCGCTGCCGGTTGGTGACATTGAGCGACTACTTGCAGACACCTCTCGCTGGAAAAATATTCTGCCAGCGGCCGAAACGCCAGCGCGCCCCGCAAAACTGGACCTGACCCATATGCGCGTTTCGCAGTGATCCTATCCGACGTAGATAGACGGACGTGCAGTCAGCGGGTGCTCCTTCTCGTAGATGTGGGCGAGGTTCAAGAGCACATCCTCGGCCCAAGAATTCCCGACAAGCTGCAGGCCTATCGGCAGGCCATCAGATGAAAGGCCGCACGGCAAACTAATAGCCGGAATGCCGGCCAAATTTGCCGACACGGTATAAACGTCGCTGAGGTACATCGCAAGTGGATCATCTGATCGCTCACCGATCTTGAAAGCTACCGAAGGCGATGTCGGTGTGAGGATAGCGTCACATTTCTCGAAAGCCGAAATATAGTCACGCTTGACCAAGGACCGGACCTTTTGGGCCTTTGCATAATAGGCGTCGTAATAGCCGCTTGAGAGGACATAAGTTCCAAGCATGATCCGCCGCTTGACCTCGGCTCCAAACCCCTCCTCACGGGTCCGAGAATACATTTTGCGTAACTCGTCCGCTCCCTCAGCGCGGAATCCATACCGGACGCCATCGAAGCGGGCCAGGTTCGACGAGGCTTCTGCCGTTGCGATAATGTAGTAGACCGCGATCCCGTAGCGGGCATGCGGCAATTCGATGTCGACTATCCTCGCACCGAGATCCCGAAAATTCTCGATCGATCTCAGGATGCACTCGCGAACTTCGTCATCGAGTCCATCTCCAAAAAGTGCTCTGGGTACGCCGATCGTTTTGCCGGCAATATCATTTTCGAGGCCGGCTCCGTAATCTGGAACAGGTGCATCAGCGCTCGTCGAATCCATCTCGTCACGGCCGGCAATAACACCGAGAATATCCGCCACATTTCTCGTAATGTTTCCAAATATGCCGATGCTGTCGAGAGAGGATGCGAAGGCAACGAGGCCATACCGCGAGATACGGCCGTAAGTAGCTTTGAGTCCGACAACACCGCAAAGGGCCGCCGGCTGACGGACTGAGCCGCCCGTTTCAGAGCCTAACGCAGCGTCAACGACTCCGGATGCGACCGCCACCGCCGACCCCCCGGAACTGCCCCCCGGCACGCGAGTTACGTCCCATGGGTTTTTCGCAGGCCTGAAGGCCGAAGATTCGTTTGACGACCCCATCGCGAACTCGTCCATATTCGTCTTGCCGATGACAATCGCTCCGGCCTCGTTAAGACGTTTGATCGCTGTCGAGTCGTAATGAGCTTTATAGTTATTAAGAATATGGGAACCGCAAGACGTACGGATCCCCTTGGTGCAGATATTGTCCTTTACGGCTACAGCCAGCCCATTCAGCGGCGTTGAACCTGACGCCTCTATTTCGGCGGCACGCCTCAACGCGTGATCTCGCTCGATCGATAAGAATGAGTTAAGCTGCGGGTTGAGTGTCTCCGCATTCGCGAGCACTCGTTCTGTTTCTGAAACGATCGACATAAAGAAATCAATTTTCGACGCTATCTATAAGCCATTCCTCACCATTTCTTACCGTCCGCACGACGACCTCCGTCTGCTCATTACGGGTGTCATCCCGCCATAAAAGAATCACTTGAAAGTCCGCCTTTTCGTCGGATTCCGAGGTGCACCCGCCGACTCGGAAAGCTTTGGGAAAGTCGGCAGTCTTAGTGAAATAGTCCTCTTGCTCCTCACCCGAAGAAGGTATGGCCGAGATCAAAGCATCAGTCAAAAACTCGTCACGGACTTTGCGATAATCCTCTGCAGGCCCGGCCTCATTCGCAAAATGCAGCGAATAAAAACGCTTAACCTCATATCGAGCTGCAGCGCATTGGGGCGTTTCGAGGTTGGGCACGCTGCACGCCATGGCAGTTAGCCCGAGGGCAACGATGCCAAGCGTTCGAACCAAAATGCCGATCCGCGATGTTGCAATACGCATATTTCAGAGCACCTTTGGCACCTGAAAGTGGCCTGATTCAGCCGCGGGAGCCTGGCTTAGGGCCGCTTCCTGTCCGATCGATCCGGCGGGTTCGTCGGCACGAGCGGTTTGCGTCGATTCGCCCTCGGCCGTCATCCCGCCGAGCATCGGTTCCACGTTATCCGTGTCGAGCTCATTCAACTGCTCAACATAATCGACGATGCTCTTCATTTGCGGACCATAAAGTTCGACCTCAGCATCAGAGATCTCAAGGTGAGCAAGTTTGGCGATCTTTCGGATATCCATTAGAAATTAGTTTTCGGACGGGCCAAATACTCGGACGCGGTCTCTAAAAATCTAGCCCGAAGCGCGGGATCTGCGATACCTTCGGCGGCATCGGCAAGCGATCGGGGAACTTCGGGGAAGCTGCTCTGATCAGCGGATCGATCAGCTTTTCGGCGCGATTCCGCAAAGTGCTTCGGATCTACCCGAAACTCGATGAATCTGAGCCTTCCATCGCCCAGATATCCGTTTATCCGAGCGATCATCTGAGGACAGAGTACCTCGAGGTGCCGCCCCCAGATATCGTCCTCGACTGCTATGACGAGCCGGTTCTCGGAAAACTCGCGCGGCTGTGTGCGGTCTGACAACGAAGCCCCGGCACACCGTTTCCATGCAGCAAAGACTACCGCCTGTTCGATCTCTGCATTAGGCCCCAGTTCGTCCAGAACACCGGGAATGGCTCCAAATAGCTGCTCCATTTATATAATACCGCGAATCATCTATCATTTTAGACGAGATACAGAGGAAACGCTAAACCCTTCACTTAATGATAAGTTTACCTAAATTAATACTTGCATCAGGAAGTCCGCGGCGGGCTGAGATACTTTCGGCGGTCGGCTGGACGTTTGAAAAACAGATCGCCGATATTGACGAAACCGAGCGTGAAAACGAGCCCGCCGATCTCTACGTTGAGCGCCTAGCAAGAGAAAAAGCCGAGGCGGTTGCAGCATCGCGGCCGCACAGCATTGTGCTCGGAGCTGATACAACCGTCGTGATCAACGAGCGAATTATCGGCAAGCCTATCGATCTGAATGACGCACGCCGTATGCTGACGATGCTGTCGGGGCAATGGCACGAGGTCCTGACGGCGATAGCCGTCGCAGCGGAAGGTACGACCCGATCGGCTGTGCAGCGTACGAAGGTTAAATTCGCCTCGATGTCAGAGGCCGAGATCAACTTCCTCGCCGAACTGGGCGATCCGCTCGACAAGGCCGGGGCCTATGCCGTGCAAGCCCAGGCCGCCCTGTTTATCGAGGGTATCGAAGGCGACTACTGGAACGTGGTTGGCCTGCCCGTGAGGCTGGTCTACCAACTCATAATAGAGAACCCGGCGACCTCGCCGGGTATCCCCACCGAAGAAATTTGAAGTTATCAAAGAACCTTGTCGATCGCTCTGGAGATCGGGACTGTCAGGTCGTACTTCGGGTCGATTCCGCCGAACGGCTCGCCGACCATTACGCCATTTTTGTCCAGAATTACGAATGACGGAACCTGCTCGATCTTGAACTTGCGAAGAATCGACGCACCATCGGAGTCGCGTAGAACCGGTATCCCGAGTTTGTTCTCAAAAGCGAATTTTCGGATCGCGTCATCCGTGGCAAAATTTCTGGATCCTGCCTTGGTGGAATCGGTCGCGATGAAATAAAGCACTACGTCCTTGCCCGCATATTTCTTCGCGAGTGCGTTTGTGTATTCCGCCTGCTTGCCGGATAACGGCAGCCAGCTTGCACCAACTGCAAGCACCACTACCTTGCCACGCTGGCCCTCAAGGTTGACCCGAGTTCCATCGATCGCCGTCAGATTAGTTTGGGCCGAGGCCGTTACCGCCACGGCTAACAAAAAGCTAAATATTGTAATGAAACCTTTTATAGTTCGCATATCTTTATGAACCGCCATTTGGGCGTTCACTAATTTAGATGCAAATTAGGGGCCAGTCACTGCTTTCGATTAAGGATCACATTATCTATGAGCCTAACCTTGTCAAAAAACGCCGCGGTAATGATAAGTGCCTCGTTATCTCCAATCTTTTCAATAGGTTGAAAGGAATCGCGATCGACGACGGCTACATAGTCGAGCCGGGCGGCCGGTTCTTCGCCGATGCGGTCGGACACTATTCGCGTCAGGTCCGACGCATTCCGTTCACCTTTCTTAAATGCCGTTTTTGCTTCGCGAAGCGCCTCGATGATCACAGCAGCCTTTTTCTGTTCATCCTCCGAAAGGCGCTCATTTCTCGATGACATCGCGAGACCGGAATCTTCGCGAATCGTTGGCACGGTGACGATCTCTGTTTCGAATCCAAGGTCGGTCGCGAGCCGCTTTACGATCGCGACCTGCTGAGCGTCCTTTTGGCCAAAGAATGCATAATCCGGCCGTACAGTATTCAGAAGCATTGTCACGACAGTGGCAACACCGCGAAAATGACCCGGGCGTGACTCCCCCTCCAGAATGTCCGAGAGGCCCTCGACCTCGACATAGGTAGAAAATCCCGGCGGATAGACCTCTTCCGTTTCCGGTGCAAACACGTAATCGACCTCGTACTCGGCAAGCAATGCGGCATCGCTGGTGAGGTCACGCGGATAAGCTTCGAGGTCGCTGCCGTCATTGAATTGTTTCGGGTTGACGAATATCGAAACGATGACAATTTCCGACATCCGACGAGCTTCCTTAACAAGTGCGAGATGCCCCTCGTGAAGCGAGCCCATCGTTGCTACAAATCCGACCGTCCGCGACTCGCGCCGAAGCTTTCGCGAGATCGAGAACATTCTTTGTTTACGATTGATGATCTCCATATCGTCGGGATCGGCCGATTAGGAAGCGGCGATCTCCCGTTTTGTTTCCTCGGTCAAGCCGTACGATTCGTCATCGCTTGGATATTGCCCGCTCTTTACGTCATTGGACCAATTTTGGATCGCATCGGTCATTACCTGCCGGATATCGGCGTACTGCCTGACGAATCTCGGCAGCCGGCCGAAGGTCATTCCCACAAGGTCGTGAAGGACGAGGACCTGAATGTCACATTCCAGGCCGGCACCTATGCCGATAGTGGACATCGTGAGTTCGCTCGTGACCATAGCGGCGACCTCTCGAGGGACCAATTCAAGAACGACTGCAAATGCCCCGGCGTCTTCCAGCATTTTCGCGTCCTCAATGAGCAGCTTGGCCTGTTCGGCAGTGCGGCCCTGGACACGGTAACCGCCCATTTTATAGACCGATTGCGGCGTAAGTCCGATATGAGCTACGACCGGTATTTCCTCATTTACGAGACGTTTTACAAGCTCGACGCGGTTGCGGCCGCCCTCGAGCTTGACGGCCTCGGCACCGCCGTATTTCATAAGCCTGAGGGCGTTTCTGACGCTGTCGTCCTCGTTGACATGATAAGTGCCAAACGGCATATCGGCGATCACCATCGCTCGCTCAGTGCCCCGTTTGACGGCGATACATGCGGACGTTATTTCGTCCAGTGAAACCGGTATGGTATTTCCATATCCGTGGATCACATTGCCGATACTATCGCCGACGAGGATCATATCGACGCCGGCTTCATCGACGATACGGGCGGTCGGGTAATCATAGGCGGTCAGACAAACCAGCTTCTCACCATTTTCCTTTGCGGCCCGGATGGCTGGCAAGTAAACTTTGCCGGGTTTGTCAGGCTGTAGATATGCCATAAATTTTCATCAAGTCTAGCCTCTAAAGCGTTCCTAGTCTAGCTATAGCACGAACTAGGGCGACGGCTGACAGGATAAGTAGGCGTATTCCGCCAATCGACTACCCTTAGTTTTCACCATCCCACGTGGGATGGAAAATGGGACGCGTAAGTGTCTGCGGGTCAATAAGTTAACCCCGAATATCCCATATTTGAAAAAGTGCGTAACGTGTTTCATCCCACGTGGGATGGAAAATGGGACGCGTAACCGGTTGTGGACACAACAATTAACCCGCCTATCCCATTTTTTGAAAATTGCGTAACGTGTTTCATCAACCAGCGTCGTTCTGGAAACGTTGGCCAATTTCCTCACTGCGACTTTGTGTTTGCCCTCTTACTCTGCGGCCCTTTGTGTTTAGCTTCTTTACTAACCCAGAGTGCGCAATGCGAAGACACCGAGGTCACAGAATAGAAGTTACGCACTTCAACGAAACCTTAATCCTGATATTCGCCCCGATTTTCAAATATCCCACAATCTCGAAAGACCGCGCACCGCAACAGGCTAGCTCATTTTAGCGATTGAAGGGAATACCAAATGTCGGATTTGTCGCGTTTGTCCCATTTGTCACAGAAATAGGTGGGTCCGATGTGTTTATTTCGGTTCGGCGTTTTTCATTGTTTTGGCCCCGCGAATTATGTGATCATACCCCAGCGTCGTTTAGTGTCGTTTTAATTGGACTGGACGGTATCACGACGGATTTCAACCCCGCATAATTGCTATACCAACTTTTTGTCATCGATCATGTCCGCATTTGATGTGAAATTTCGTCTTCCTGATTGGAAACAAAAGGAGCACAATTCATATGCAATCTCAATACACAACTATAGACCTGGGGAAAGGTGTTGTTTTGCCCTACTACGAAAAGGGGTATAGGTCGGGACCGGTAGTGATCTTTCTGCATGGAGTAACCGATTCGCATCGGTCGTTTGACCGGTTGGCACCATACGTACCCGATACTTTTCACTCGTATTTTGTTACGCAGCGGGGCCACGGCGACGCTTCCAGACCGGCAGGGGGATATGAGGCCGGGGAAATGGCAGCGGACATCGCGGGCCTTATGGACGGAATGAACATTGGCTCTGCGATCATCGTTGGCCACTCAATGGGGAGCTTTGTATCTCAGCGGATAGCCATCGACTATCTCGAACGCGTGGAGGCGTTGGTCTTGATCGGGTCATTTCCCACCTGCAAAGGCAATGATGGAGTGGAGCAATTCTATGACGAGGCGATCTCGCAGCTGGAGGATCCGATATCGAGCGAGTTTGTTAGGGAATTCCAGACAAGTACCTTCGCCAAGGAGGTTCCGAGCCAGTTCATCGACATGGTAGTCGATGAGAGCCGCAAGGTGCCTGCTACGGTCTGGAAACAAGCCTGTGGCGGGATGATACGTGACGATCATACTACCGAACTCTCACGGATCAAGGCACCTACACTGCTGATCTGGGGTGAGAGTGATGCGTATTTCTCTCGTTCCGATCAGGAGACTCTACTTGGCAAGATCACCGGTTCCCGACTGCTCGAATATCCAGACGTAGGCCACAGTCCGCACTGGGAGATCCCGGAAAGAGTTGCGGCCGACATAACGGATTTCGTGACGGAGGTTCTCAGACCGGCGGAAAAGGCAGGATCCTCGCCTATCGGCTAAAGTTAGGAAGAAAGTTCGCGGCTGTTGGCATGCCGTTCGAGGTCGGCGGCTACGGCGCGAATCTCGCCGTAGGTGTAGTCGTCACCGAGGATCTCTTTTATCTGGCCGAGGCCGGTTAGCTCTTTGACGCTGAGAAACGCCTGGCGTATCGCCGGGATCTTGTCGGGAGGAACGAGGTCCTCGATCTTTAGTTCGCCGGTGGTGACGTATCGTGCCAGGTGGTTCTCGATCGTGCTGACGGCAAAGGCCCGTTCGGCGGCTATGTCGGGGATCGACTTTCCCGATCGGAACATCTGAAGGGAGATCGAATAGGTGTCATTGCCGTTTCGATCGCGTTTGGTCCGCTGCTTTCGCTCCCGCTTTTGGACCTTTTGATCGATCCGGGTCTGAAGGCCCTTTCGCTTGCAGAAGTTTCGGATCTCCTGAAGAAAATCGGCCCCGTATTTTTCAAGCTTTAGGTCGCCGACGCCGGATATTTTTCGAAGGTCGGCGATGTTCAGCGGCAGAAATGTGGCCATCTCGATTAGAGTCGCATCTGAAAAGATAACGTAGGGCGGAACGTTTTCGCCGCGAGCTAAGACGGCACGCACATTTCGCAGATCGTTGAACAGGTCGCTGTGATGTTCGAGGCCGGTAGCTCCGGCGTATTTATACTTCTTCTCTTCCCTGATCCTTGCTTTGATAAGCTCGACGCTGGTACGGCCCCGCAGTACGTCATCGCTCTTTTCGGTCAGGGTGATCACGGGATATTGCCCTTCGGTCTGGGCAAGATACCCTTGCGAGATGAGGTCTTTGAAGTATTCGTACCAGTTGTCTTTCGAGATGTCGGCGCCGACCCCGTAGGTTTTGAGATTCTTGTGTTCGTCGCGGATGCTTTTCGCCTGCGAGCCCCGCAGAAAGTCGATCAGATAGCTCATTCCAAAACGCCCACCGGTCCGTACGACGGCGCTTAATGCTTTTTGCGCTATGATGGTCCCGTCAAATTTCTCATAGGTCGTTGAGCAATTGTCGCAGTTGTCGCAGACGGTGACCGTTTCCTCGGAAAAGTAGTTGAGTAGAAAGCGGCGGCGGCACGTACGGATATCGCCGAATTTGCCCATTGTGTCGAGCTTTTTGAGCATGATCGCGGTCTGCTCTCGGTTGCCTTCGACCTCGGCAAAGCCCTTCAACTTGATGACGTCACCCCAACTGAAGAATAGCAGAGCATCGCTCGGCAGCCCGTCGCGGCCTGCACGGCCCGTTTCCTGATAGTAGCTTTCAATATTTTTCGGCAGGTCCATGTGGACTACAAACCGCACGTTGGATTTGTCTATGCCCATTCCAAAAGCAATGGTTGCGACGATGATCTTTGCCTCGTCCTTTAGAAAAAGCTCCTGATTTCGATCGCGGGTGTCCTTATCCAGCCCCGCGTGATATGGCAATGCTTGAAACCCCTCGTCTTTCAGATCGGCGGCCAGCGCGTCGACAGAGTTTCGGCTAAGGCAATAGATAATGCCGCTCTCATCGCGGCGTTTTTCGAGATAGTCGAGAAGCTGTGAGTAGGAATTTCGCTTTGGCTCGACGGCGTAGTGGATATTTGGCCGGTTAAAGCTGGAGACAAATACCGAAGCTTTCGGCACATTCAGCCGCTCGACGATGTCCTTACGAACGAGCTTATCGGCGGTCGCGGTGAGGGCGATCACCGGGATCGTTGGGAAATCGGTCTTTAGACGGCCCAGCCTGATATATTCCGGCCGAAAGTCGTGGCCCCAGCTGGATATGCAGTGGGCTTCGTCTATCGCGAATAGCGAAACTTTGATCGAACTCAAAAAATCGATGAATTGATCGCCGCTCTGCAGAAGCCGTTCGGGAGCGACGTAGAGCAGCTTTAATTTTCCGCTGCGAACGTCGCGAAAAACCTCGACCTGCTGGGCTGCGGTCTGTGTCGAATTGAGGAAGGCGGCTTCGATCCCGTTGTTGCGGAGCGCGTCGACCTGATCTTTCATCAGAGCGATGAGCGGCGAGATCACGACGGTCAACCCGTCGAGCATCAAGGCGGGGATCTGGTAACAAAGCGATTTGCCGCCGCCGGTGGGCATCAGAACGACACAATCCCTTCCTTGCAAAACGGAATCGATCACCGGCTCTTGATCCAGCCGAAATGAATCGAAGCCGAACTGGTGCTTTAAGATCTCACGTGCTCGAGGGATGGTCATGGGGTGAAATTTGTCTGAGATATTAATACAGATGGCCCGCTGTGTTCAAGCACGCTCAACCGTGGGTTTCGCTATCTTCGCGGCGAGCTTTGGCACAAGGAGCTTGGCGGCGTCGATCGCGCCTTTGATGTGACGCTGGTGGGTGAAATGGCCGGCGACGTAGACGCCCGGCACGTTTGTCTCGAAGGTCTCGGGGTCGTAAACGGGCACCTCACCGCCTTTGCCGGGTTCGGTTTCGACCCCCAGGCCGTTGAGCATCGTCAGGTCCGCGTCGGAGCCGATCAGGACAAACACCACGTCGTTCGGAACGGATTCCGGTTCGCCGTCTTCGTTTTCCATCAGCACGTCATCCTCGCGGATCTCCAGCACCTTGCCGAGGAAAAATAGTTTAAGGCAATTATTCTTCAATTCTTCCTGCAGAGGCTGTTTGACCCAGTATTTTATGCAGCCTTGTTTCGGATCGTCGTTTTCCCAATCGCTGCGAAAGATCGCTAGCGTTGTCTCGGCACCTTCCTCGGCAAGAAACAGAGCAGCTTCGCCTGCGGAGTTGCCGCCGCCGACGATGAGAGCTCGTTTTTTGACCCATGGGTATGTTTCGCGAAAGTGGTCGTGGACCTTCGGGAGGTCTTCGCCGGGAACGTCGAGCTTTCGGGGGTAATCCATCGCGCCGATTGCGAAGAGGATGTTTTTTGTCTCATAGCTGCGTATGTCTGTCGCCACCGTATATGAGTCCCCGGTCGCTACCGCTCCCGGTACTGACTTTCTTACCTCGATAACAGTTTCCTCCGTCTGGATATTCAGCTCGTTTTCGAGAGAAAAGCGGACATAGTAGGAAAGCAGCTCTTCGCGGGTAGGTTTTTTGCGGGCGGGTTTTAGACCGCCGGGGATGATCTCGAGTTCGTTCACTGTGGAGAAAACCGTTAGGCCGACGGGGTAGTTATAGACGGTGTTGCCGAGCAAGCCCTTTTCTATCACGAGATATTTCAGACCGTGTTGTTTGGCTTCGTAGGCGGCTGTGATGCCGGCTGGCCCCGCTCCGATAATCAAGAGATCATAAACCTCGCTCATAATCTGTTCAATGGCTGGTCAGTCCAATTGACGCAGGGCCTCGGTTAATTTTTCGATCTGCACTTTTGTGGTCTCGAGATTCCGTTTCGATTCGAGATATTTCTCCCACTCGGCGGTGTTTGTGAGCGCTTTCAAGACGTCCTCGTCGAGAGCATGCGACATCAGCACAAGCAGGTCGCTGAGGGCCTCGTGGCCGTCGAGGAGGGACAGGATTATGGTATACGCCAGCTTTGCATTGGGCAGATCGATATCGTTTTCCATGAAACACTGATTTTACCACGCCGGGCCGGTAGGATAGCAAAAGCTAGACCGGCGACAGATGCCCGGTAGGATATCTGTCGCCTGTGTTAAGATCCAAGGCGTTTACATGCGCTCGCCTCGGAATGTCAGCAGCAGGTTACTGCCGCGATAAAGCAAGAGACGGTCGTCGCGGATCTCGTAGCGGTTGGCGTTTCGAAGCCCTTCGAACAGGCTTCCTTGTACGTCCATTTTGTCCCCTTCCTCACACGCACGCATGGTCGAGATCACCTTTGTGATCGAGATCGTTCCGTTTCTTTCCGTATAATTGCCGCCGAACGAATTGCATCCGGAATAGCCCCCGGTACTCCGTTTCTGCCCGTCGAATACTACAAACGCATCTTCGATATCAGACGCCGAGTGTCGTTTGTGGATGGATTCGAGCATCCATTTACGATCTTCAAGAGCGATCCGTTCCGGCCGGAGGACGACATCGCTTCGAAATTGAAGCATCGCTCGACCACGTCGGTCATAAAAAGTGAGCACACGGCCGGATACTTGGTATCGAACCGTATTTTCCAATGCTCGCACTACGTTGGTCTCCGGCACTGATCCCGGTGTTAATTTGCATATCCTCCTGGTCATGCCAATATTTGAGAATGTGATCCGTGAACCGTTGATCCGGACCGGGCCAAACATTTGATTGCACCCGCCGTTGCCTGTGAACCGGCCGGCAGCCGTATCCAGCTCGACAAATGCCGACGAATTGACGACTGTCCGATTATTGACCTTGATCAATTCCCACCTGACACCGTCCAGCCCGCGGTTTTGGGCAATGGCCGAAATGCCCGTTAACACTAATATTGCGATCAGAAATGATATTGTTCGTACATTATTCATGGTTCCCCCTTATCAGGACGGCAGAGGTTATATTAGGAGAGCCTGCCGAATATAGAACGCCGCGGGAGATCAAATCTTGCACGCGCAAGCCTACAAAAACGGGAGGGGTGTCACTGTTACCTGCCGTCCACCCGCTATTAGTTCGGTGCCCTCTGCAAGATAATCGTACCGCACGTATGCCAACGCTATGGAGCGACCTAGTTTTGGCGAATAAGTCAGAGATGTTATGCGGCCGGCGTTTTTGCCTTCGGCGGTCGCCAATTCCGCATCCGCCAATGAACCGCTGCTGCCTTCGTCCACCGCTCCTTCGTGAGGCGGGGAGTCAAATACAAGCCCTGTCAGGCTCTTTGCAACGTGGCCGCGAAAATGGATCCGCGCGATTATCTCCTGACCTATATAGCAGCCCTTGTTGTATGAGACGAGACCGTCGAGCCCGAGTTCAGGCACGATCGTGGTTTCATCCATATCAACTCCGTACTTGGGGATACCGGATTCGATCCTGAGGGTGTCATAGAGTTCATCGTCGATCTCAATGTGACCGCTCTCCTTAAGCAGTTCATAAAAACCCGGCCATTCATCCAGCGGGACCGCGATAGTCTCAAACCCGCGTCCGGCAAATCGGAATGCCGTCGGGGGGACCTGAGAAGGAAAATTAATTACATCTATAACCCGATGATTGTCCGACAGGTCTTCGACAAAAAATTCGCCGGCAAACGTGAACCGGAAGAGATTTTGAAAGACCTTTTCGCGTGTGGCGGCTTCGGTCTCGAACAAAAGACGATCTCCTTGTCCGAGAACCCGGACAACCGCGAGAAGGCGCCCCTGGGCGTTCGGGAATGCCGCCAGCATCTGGTCGCCGTCGATTAGCGCCTTTACGTTATTCGAGATAAGCCCGTCGAGAAACTGGACCGCTTCCTTCCCCCAAACGGCGATCAGGCCGCGCGGCTGCTCGTATATACCGGTGCGGCCACCGCGGATCTTATTGTACTTTTCGATGTCCATTGACTTCATATTAGAAAATCAGGGGGCGAGAGACTACTTCGGAATAAGTGAAAAGTTATAGGTTAGAAGTGATAAGTGCGGAGATCATGCTATGAGATCAGTTGGCTCAGGTTTTGGAAATGTTCAAGCTGTAAATGCAGGCCCCGCTGGGCGGCGATCACCTGGGGGCTGGGATGGTACAGGGGAATGAGTGTTCGGCCGTTCCATTTCATCGGCCGGCCGGCGTCGGTCATTAGTTTGAGATCGTGCAATTCGATCGCTTTTAAGGCCTCCAGGGCCACGCCGCCGAGCGTGGCGATGACGGGCGGGTCGATAAATTCCATTGTGCGGATCAAATACGATGAACAATTGACGATCTCGCGGCGAGTTGGGCGGCGGTTTGCATCGGTCGCCGATCGCGGGCTGCACAATACGGCACTTGTTATAAAGATCTCTTCGCGAGTAAGGCCGATGGAATCGAGCAGGGTTTGAAAATTGTCTCCAGACTTATCGCCGAAAAACGGACGTCGGGTACGATCGGCTCCGACACGGCCCGGAGCCTCGCCGATGAAAAAGACCTTTGGGTTAAGCGAGCCGTTGAGTTCGCTCAAAACCGCAGTCTTATCGGCGAGGTCCGGACAGATACGGCAAGCCTGTGCCTCCATGTATAGCTTCCTGAACAAATCGGATTTGGACAATGTAGACACTCGTTCTGTTACAATCGAATACATTACTTTAGTAGCCGGAAGCCCTTTATCAAAATGCCTGAACTATCAGAACAACTCGTATTAGATTCACTTAAACAGATCATCGACCCTGACTTGCGGAAGGATATTGTCACACTCGGCTTTATTCACGATCTCATTGTTAAGGACGGAGCCGTTTCGTTTCGGATCGTGCTAACGACCCCCGCATGCCCCGTAAAAGAGGAGATGGAGGCTCAGGCTCGTTCGATCGTGAGTGGCCTGCCGGGCGTTAAGGCAGTCGCCATAACGATGGACGCCGAGGTCCCGCAGGGACGCGGCGTTAAGAACAACATAGCTATCCCCGGTGTGCGAAATATCATTGCGATCTCGTCCGGCAAGGGCGGTGTCGGCAAATCGACCGTCGCTGTCAATCTCGCGGTCTCGCTCGCGAAAGACGGGGCCAAGGTCGGCATAATGGACGCTGACGTTTATGGCCCGAATGTGCCAATGATGCTTGGAACTGGTTATGACCAGCCGGAGATCTTTGAAGGCAAACTTGTGCCGATCGAGGCCCACGGAGTCAAGATGATCTCAATGGCGGTGCTGGTCCCGCCCGATACACCGATGATCCTGCGCGGGCCGATGCTTCACGGTGTGGTCAGGCAATTTTTGACGGATGTTAACTGGGGCGAGCTCGATTATCTGATCGTCGATATGCCGCCCGGAACCGGCGATGTCCAGCTTAGCCTTGCGCAGCTCGTACCGGTACAGGGTGCTGTCCTGGTGACGACGCCGCAGGAAGTTTCGCTATCGGACGTACGGCGTGCCGTGAAGATGTTTGAGCAGGTCAACATCCCGATCCTGGGTGTCATCGAGAATATGTCGTATTTCATTGCGCCGGACACCGGAAATAAATACGAAATATTCGGCCGCGGCGGCGGGCAGAAGCTCTGCGACGAATACGGCCTCAATTTCCTCGGCGAGGTTCCGATGGGACTGGAAGTCCGCGAGGGTGGTGACAAGGGCATTCCGGTCGTCGTTTCATTCCCCGAATCGCCGCAATCTCTGGCTTTTGACAAAGTCGCCGAAGAGGTCGCCCGGCATATATCCATCGAAGCAATGAAGCCCGAGTTGGTAATAATGTCGCGAGCGTGAGATCAGTTGTCGGTTGTCGGTTGTCGGTTGTCGGCATACGCCAATCTTAAAGATCAAAAGTCAAAAATTAAAGATCAAGGCATTAAATTCAACGATCAACCATCCACGATCAACGAACAACCATCTTTGCCAGACCCCCCATTTTTGTACCACCTCGGGACATGAAAATCGCCGTAACAGTCGATTAGTCTTACAGTTACAGGTTTCGGCCTTGTACCACCTATTTTTCCACGAGATATTACGCTCGCGGTAAGGGGGTAGCGGGCAGGTCAGTGGTCAGTTGTGAGGTAGTGGTAGTGGTCGGTGTCAGTGATGAATTTGAACAGTGGTCAGTCAGTGAAAGGCAATCGCAACCCTTTTCCATTTTCCACTTTCCATTTCACACTCCACTCTCCACTCTGCACTCTGCACTCTGCACTCAGGGTCCCCCCCTGTTTTTGTACCACCCTGGGACAAAGAATTCGCCATAACTGCTTTTTAATGTTGCACTTCGCAGTTTTTACCGTGTACCAGGTATTTTCCTGAATTGTGCATTACAGCGACCCGGAAGTTCAGGTTCCCGACACCATCGACGAACCCCGATCAACCATCAGGCACATTAACCGTCTACGAGCAGCTATATTCCCAAATTATCAAAGATCGATCCGGACATGATCCAGAGCATTGCAACTATAGCACAAGATTGCGTACATTAATCAAGAAATTCGATCCGTCGACGTATTGGGTTTCATTTATACAAACGCTCCCCGACTGGACCGCAGGCGTCCCCGCCTGCCAACGACGGTTCCCCCGCAATCATCTGCGCACTACAGAAATTACGGCGGTAAACGGCCCGGTATCCCCTTTTTGCGGATGGAGGTCCCTTAGCTCGAATTCATACCCGTATAGCTTATGGTTTCGGGGTTCAGTCAGAGTATTTAACTCTATGATCTTGGGGGATGAGGTTCCTCTTGAAATTGAGATCCGTATCTTAGCGTTCCCAGCCCATATACACGTAGCATCACGCGGACAGCGTGAGTCTTCGACGATCTCAAGAAATTTGATCTTTAATCGTCCACGGTCCGCGGTTGTGCGTTTACCAAGTGCGACCGTAACCGTTTCCTCCGTCTGAGCGTCAGTCTGTACGGCTCCGCCAAAAATGACTATCGCTATTAGAGTAAAAATAAATGCTTTCATAAGTACCTCAAGGCACCGCTTACGGGTATTCCCCCTGCTATTGGAACGGTTTGGGGCAGAAGAAGTTGCAGCAAGAGTATAGATCACTTCTTCTTCACATCGTTGGCCCGTCACTCAAGGGTTGTTATTCGAACGAATCTTCGGTTAATATTGATTATTAGGTAAGGATTCGCTTTCGGCGGGTCCGTATTATAAGGAGCTATAGTAATTTATGTCAGCAGTTGCAGCACCGGCCGTCGAATTGACGGTCACAGACAGTGCGATCGAAGAGATCAAGAAGTTTCTTGCCGGGGAAGATGACCTTCCGGAATCAGCGGGGTTGCGGGTTCGCGTCGTGCCGGGCGGATGTTCGGGGTTCCAGTACAGCCTCAATATCGAGGAGGAATCGAAAACCGGCGATTTCGTACTCGACCAGGCAGGCATAAAACTTTTCGTCGATATGTTTTCAGCACAATACCTCAATGGCATTACGATCGATCATACGACTAATATGATGGGTTCGGGCTTTACGTTCGAAAATCCGAATGCGACCGGCGGCTGCGGCTGCGGCACGTCATTTTCGGCATAGTTCCCTTTCGAAAGAGGCCTGAAGATTATTTTTCAGGTCTTTTTTGCGTTTGCTGGAAGCACGTATCGATTGAGTCTGTCTCTTGATATCACAATCGACAACTAAGGACGCGAGGTAACGGAGTAGTGGGGGCGGCGGGGCCTTTCCCAACGGGAGCAGCGAGTTGCTGCGCCTACGAAAATGAGTTCCGATTTCCTGGGTGTTTCCTGCCATTTGCATTCGTATCGCTTTTGAGGCATACTTTCCATTGCTAGTTTCAAGGCGAATCCAAGGGTACAATTTAATTGCTTCTAACGAAATTCCTTGAATTTCAGGAAATGTTCGTTTGTTATCAATTTTTTATTATTAGGTGAGTTATTCATCACCTCCTTCTGGTTTCCCTTCTGCACAAATTCAATAATCGGAGTTTTATAATTTGAAAGTTTTAAAGAAGATGCTCTTTCTTTCAGCGTGTGCCTTGCTCGCTGTCGTTTGTTCCCCCACATCGGCGTCATCCCAGACACGGGATCGCGTAGTAAGAACCAATTCGAGCCAGCCGACAAATTTACCCCCAGCCGTCGAAAGTCAGCCCACAAGAGTAATCAAACCTTCCACTTCGCGTCCGACATTAACCAACGAGATCCGGGTCGCCCAGCCGCCAAACGCAGCGTGGGAACCGGTGGTCAAGAAAACGGCTTCGTCGATGCCAGTCAACACCGCCGCGAGTATGGCGGCGGGCGGAAAAGCCGTTTACGCAGCCTCTACATCATCACGTATCGACAACGCAATAAAGTCTCGTTACGGCATACCCTACCTTTATGGCTCGTCGGGCCCAAACAGATATGACTGTTCGGGGTTTGTCTGGGCAGTATTTAAGGAAGCCGGCCTCGAGTTTACACGGACAAGTGCCCGCAGCTTATGGGCCGCCTCGATCCCTGTCGAGGGTGATGAAAGATTTAAGTACGGCACGCTGGTATTCCTCAATGGCCTGGGGCACATGGGCATCGTGGCCGACGAAAAAGGTTTTTACCACGCATCGTCCAGCAAAGGTATAACGTATTCTCCTTTTGAGGGTTACTGGGAGAAAAGGATCACCGGATTCAGAAAGCTTATATTAGATAGCGACCTAACGACTGAAGCGAAATAATTTCCCTGCCAAGCAAAATAGCTAGCCCGATGTTGCTAACGAACATCGGGCATTTTTTTGTTCGAGTCAGGCGATGAATCCCGGACGCGGATGTGAGTCTTTGCATTCGTATATCACCGCGATCTTGTCGATGGATACATACGCTACCTCGCCCTCCTCATCGCGAAGGTAGAGCACTCCGGTCTTGACGTCAACTATGTCTCCTCGAAATGCAGCGTTTGTGCCGCAGCTTACATCGATCTTTTTACCAAGTAATTGTCTTAAGAGTTCTTCCATATTTTGTATGCTCAGAGTCGATTCTTGATCATAGCCATCCGGCCTGAACGGGCCCATCCGCTCGAAGAGGACGCCGGATCGACAAATTTTGCGTCCCGTGGTCCGGAAGCCTCGTAATATTTTAGCGCGGCTGCGATCAATGCCATGTCTGTGGAATTTTGGTCCGGCCCAGCTGTATTTCTTCGTTCCGCAAAACGCTGAATGAATCCGGTGTCGATCCGGCCCTCGATGAATTCCGGATCATCCATGACCTCGCGAAAGAATGGCAGCGTTGTTTTGATGCCGTGCACTTCATATTCCATAAGGGCCCGCCGCATTCGGCTTATGGCTTCTGCCCGCGTTCGGCCGTGGACTGCCAGCTTAGAGATCATGGGGTCATAATAGATGGAAACCTCTGCCCCTTCATAAATGCCCCCGTCATCCCTCACTCCCGGTCCCTGCGGGACGCGAAGCCTGGTTATCTTGCCCGGTGAAGGCATGAAGTTGTTATCCGGGTCCTCGGCGTATACGCGGCATTCGATCGCATGGCCAGTCAGCCTGATATCTTCCTGATCAAATGATAATTTCTCGCCCGCGGCTACGAGTATCTGTTCGCGGACCAGATCCAATCCTGTAACAAGCTCGGTAACGGGATGCTCGACCTGAAGCCGCGTGTTCATCTCAAGAAAATAGAACGACCGATCGAGGTCAGAAACCAGAAACTCAACCGTTCCGGCTCCGATGTAATTCACCGCTCGGGCGACCTTTACGGCACTCTCGCCCATTTCGCGGCGAAGCTCTGCTGAGTCGATGGGCGACGGGGCTTCCTCAATGACCTTTTGGTGGCGCCGCTGGATCGAACACTCGCGCTCACCCAGGTAAACATGATTACCGTGCGTGTCTGAGAACGTCTGTATCTCGATGTGTCGCGGCCGAACGACGGCTTTTTCGATATATACGGCGTCGTCACCGAATCCGGCCAATGCCTCGGACTGGGCTCCGTCGAGCGCCGAACGCAGTTCCGACTCATCGTTCACCAGACGCATCCCCTTGCCGCCGCCGCCGGCGGAGGCTTTTAACATTATCGGGTAGCCGATCTCACTGGCAGTGGCCCGGGCCTCTTCGAATGATCCCAGCGGCTCGGTCGTCCCGGGAACGATAGGAACTCCCGCCTCTACCGCGATCTTTCGCGCGGACATTTTGCCGCCCATGCCCTCCATGGCCTCCGGCGGAGGCCCTATGAAAGTGATGCCTGCCGCATTTACCTGGCGCACAAAATTGGCATTTTCGGAAAGAAAGCCATACCCGGGATGGACCGCCTCAGCGCCGGCCTTTTTCGCGGTCTCGATTATTCTTTCCCCGAGCAAGTAACTTTCACTCGATGGCGGGGGCCCGATATTGAACGCTTCGTCCGCCATCCTAACGTGGAGGGCATCGCGGTCCGCGTCAGAATATACCGCAACCGTTGCGATCTTCATTTCTCGGCAGGCACGGATCACACGACAGGCGATCTCACCACGATTTGCTATTAATATTTTGGAGAACATTTATTCGAGGATCGAATTTCCCTGGTTTTTCGGATCGTATCTTATTCCCACCCTTGCTCCCGGCGCGTAATTCACAGGCTGTCGTAACTGCTCCGTGGTAAGCAGGTCCGATGATTCGAAGTCCACTCCGTTAAGCGTATACACATAATAAACGATCTCGCCGCCGTCAGGGGTCGTGTCGGTGTCGATGATCACCCCGTCGGTGATCCGTCCATTCGATAATAGGTCGATCCTTCGCTGGTTTGGGTCCACCTCTTTCTTTTTTCGGAATTTATCCAGAAACCCCATCGTCTAGTCCATTATCAGCGGCGGTTTGTTAAATCGGGCGCGCAATTTGTTTATCGCCGAGAGAACGGCCGGACGCTTAATAATACGGGCCTCGAGTGGTCGTTTTCCGGGGATGTCGAGCATGATGAGGCCAAGCAGTATTGTGAGTAATCCCTGCCCGGGAACGCCTGGAAGCGAAAGGACGATCCCAAGGCCGATCAGAAAAACCCCGAGAATATTCTTAAGTATGACCGCGCTCCATCTGACTATCCACGGCTTGCCGGGCAGAAAATCGTCTACGTAATGAGAGCTAAAATAATTGGCCGGTATCTTTACCATCACGAGAACTATCGCACCGAAACTGACCGACAGAGACACGAGAAACATCCCAACGCCAATTGCAACGCCAGTTAACGTCAAGGATTCCCACATTGCCGTGATCCAACTCATTTATCAACCTGTCCGTTCTGATCCATTAGCATCAATTCTCGACGAATGAAGATCATTCGCTGGATGAGTGTCCAAACTGATCCGATCGCCAAAACCCAAAGTACTTGCGGCATCCGATTTGCCCAGAAACTGTCGGAGGCCCAGCTCCATGTAGACAACGCCCCGATGATCAAAAGAACAACCCGTTCCGGCCGCTGGAGAAATCCCACATTCGCCTTTACTCCGAGCCCCTCGCTGCGTGCCGTCGTATAGCTCACCAGCACTGACGCTATCATTCCAACCCCGGCAAGGCCGACATTCAGGACCGAATGCTGAGGAGTGTCCCGGGCGTAAAAAATAATGATCCCCAGAAAGGCCCCCATGTCCGAGAGTCGGTCCAGCGTGGAATCAAGGAACCCTCCGTACCGTGTCACTCGCCCACTAAGCCGTGCGACATTGCCGTCCAGCATGTCAAAGAGGTTCGCGACGATCAGCACGATCCCTGCCCAGAAAAATTCGCCGAATCCGAATAGGACGCCACACGCCAGGTTTATGATCAAACCAATGGTCGTTAATACATTCGGTGGTATACCGGCGGATGCCAGAGCGCGGACCATCGAGTTGATGATCCGCATTGCAACTCGTCCGATCTCGGCGCCTAGCATTGGTTCAGTCGCACTTTAGTAAATTTGAATTTCGCTGCTCTCGATTTCGATCTTCGACCTATTTTTAATCATTGGACTCGTGAATCGTCTTTAGCCGGCTGATCTCAAAATTTCTCCATCCTCCGGGGGTCTTGACCTTTATTTCGTCGCCTTCCTCTTTGCCCATCAGCGCCTGGCCGATAGGAGACACCGTAGAGATCAATCCATTTTCCGGGTCGCTTTCCTCCGACGTTACGAGGCGGTACTTGATCTTCTCGTCGCGCTCCAGGTCATAAAGGACTACATTGGACCCGTAAGCCACGCTGTCTGTCGGGATCTTTGTGAGATCGATCGATTCGACCTCCCCCAACCGCGTGCGCACCTGCATGATCCTCGCCTGGACCATCGATTGCCGCTCCATCGCGGCCTTGTATTCGGCGTTTTCACGCAGGTCTCCGAATTCTCGAGCCTTTTGTATCTCTTTTGGCAGGTGAAAATGGAGTTCTTCCTCGAGTTTGTCTAATTCGTCCTGAAGTTTTTTCTTTACTGCTTCCATAATCATTTTGCGACCCTGCAGGCCGCCTAAAATTATCTCAAATTCCCGACGCTCGCCTTTGATTCTCGAGGGGCCGCAAACGAGATACCGATATCCCGGGCCGTGCGAACCAACTGGCCGTCAACCGCAACGGTCTTGATGGATGTACAGGCCTCATCCAGGGGCACGGTAACTATCGTACCAGCCTGAAGGGCCACCATTTTACCGGTTTCGCCATTTGCCAGCGCCCGGACGGCACAGGCACCGAAATTAGTTCCGAGCACCCGGTCAAAGGCATTCGGAGTCCCTCCTCGTTGAAGATGCCCCAGGACAACACAGCGTGACTCTTTACCGGTCAGTCTCTCCACACATCGCGTCACATAATCCCCGACCCCGCCCAGGCGCATATTTTCGGCGTCCTGATACATCTCGCTTTTTCCGAGCTCGGTCGCACCCTCGGCGACGACGATATTCGTAAATTTGGACCCACTCTGCTCCCGGTCCTGCACCTTCCGTACTATGGAATCGAACGAGTACGGTATCTCAGGTATCAGGATGATATCCGCACTGCCGGCCAGGCCCGCATGCAGAGCGATCCACCCGGTATTGCGGCCCATGACCTCGAGGATCATCACTCGATCGTGTGATGCTGCCGTTGTGTGCAGCCTGTCGAGGGCCTCGGTCGCGATATCGATCGCGGTCATAAATCCGAACGTTAGCTCGGTCGCGGCCAGGTCGTTATCGATCGTTTTCGGGACCCCTATGACCGGAAACCCGCGTTTGTGAAACTGCTCGGCGATCGCAAGTGTGCCTTCGCCTCCGACGACAACGAGGGCCTCGATCTCAAGAATATCGAGATTTGCGAGGGCCTCGGCAATTGGAAGCTGCTCGTAGGTCGGCTTCCCGTCGACCATTTTGACAAAACTTCCTCGATTTCTGGTCCCAAGAATGGTTCCGCCCCGGGGCAGGATCCCGCTCACACTCTTTGTTGTCAATTTGACTGTATGGGTCTCGCCGAGTATGCCTTCGAAGCTGTCTTCGATACCGATGCAGCTCATCCCGAATTCGCCGATCGCGGTCCTTACGACGGCCCGAATAGCCGCATTTAGCCCCGGTGCATCCCCTCCGCCTGTCAAAATACCGATCTGTTTGTACATAAAACGAGTGCGTAAAGCAATTGTTTATTTTACTTCACGCACTCACAAATGCGAAAGATAAGGTTTTCGACGCCCTGGTAAGGGCCAGATCATACGCCTAACGATTATTCCGCGCGTAGGTCGCGACCATCGATGCAGCCTGAGGCATGGCCTCGATCGCCTTCAGTATCTGCGGGTCCGACTCGAGAAGAACTTGAACCCCTGCCTCGGTCGAATAATTGGCCGTCGCGATCTCTTCGCGCAGCCTCCGCCGGGCATACTCAGCCTCGCTCGAAATATTCTCCGCAGACAACCCGTTAGCTTTTTCCGCGATAGCATACGAACGGAACGCCTCGAAAACGCGGTCGCTGACAACGAACTCATTTGGCTGGAGCGTCTGTCGGTAATTTTGCTTATCGACCTTGAAATCCTCAAGCCCCGCAACTTTGCCGGCAACGAGCTGCCTGACGAAAAAGAACGTGGCCTCATTAAGCCGGCCCTTCAAGGTATCGAACCGAGCAGCCGGAACGATAACATCCGGCTCGATTCCCCGCCCGCCAAACAGGACGCGTCCGTTGGCCGTCGTGACGGGTACACCGGCTGGTTTGGGCTTTGCGTCGACAGCTGCCGCATCGTCCGGTTCCTCGCCATGAGTGTAGTAATCGTAGATCGAGCCGCTCGAGTAATCACGCTGCAGTGAACGTCCGAACGGGGTATAATACCGAGCCGTCGTGAGGGTCATACCCGTTCCGAACGGTAACCGAAAGACGCGCTGGACCAGACCCTTGCCGAAACTTTCGCTGCCGACGACTAGCCCGCGGGCATAGTCCTGAACAGCGCCCGCGACGATCTCAGACGCAGATGCCGAACCGCCGTTGATCATCACGATAAGGGGAAGATTCTCAGGGTCACTGCCCGTCGCACGAAGTTCACGTTCACGCTGGCTGCCGGCTCCTTTCACCGAGACGACCGTTTGTCCGCCCGAAACGAATTTACTGACCACACCGACAGCCTGCTCAAGAATTCCGCCCGGATTGCCCCGCAGATCGAGGATCAGGCTTTTCATCCCCTGCTTCTTAAGTTCGGCCATGGCCATTGTAAGCTCCTCGGATGTTGTCTGCTGGAAACCGCCGGTCAGGCCGACATAGCCAACCGAATTTGGGAGCATGAAGTAATTTCGCACTGACGGCAGAGGCACGCCGCCGCGGACGATCTCGAAATTGATCGGCGTCGAACTGCCGACCCTTTCGATGGCCAGGTTGACCGTTGACCCCCGCTCACCGCGAACATTCCGCGATACTTCGGCACTTGTCCATTCCTTCGCGTCTTTGCCCTCAACCGACAGAAAACGATCGCCATATCGAAGCCCCGACTTATCGGCCGGTGTATTCGGAATAATAGACTGGATATAGACCCCGTCGCGATGCCGAAGAATGGAAACCCCAATCCCGTAAAACTGGGATGACTGCTCCTCATCCAGCTTACGGAACTCTTCGCGGGTAAAAAATGCGGAATGCGGGTCGAGAGCCCAGAGCATTGACTGCATCGAACTGTCCGTGACCTTTTCATGGTCAACGGTGCCGATGTAACCGTCTTCGATAACCTTTAGGGCTTCCTGGTAATCTTTCACTACTCGCTGGGAAGTGACGCTGTCGTCAGCAGAGATCCGGGCCGGCAAATGTCCGAACAAGCCGCCAACTACTGCTCCCACGGCGATCATCAGTAACGCGATCAATATAATTCCTTTATTCATAAAAGCTCGGCCCCATGCCGATCATAGCCAATATAACATAGACGCGTAAGGCGTATGACAAAGTTGTTCGCTAAGCTCGCGGTAAATTTACATTTGGCCGCATAAAATTTACCATTAGCTTTTTGTCTAATGAAACCCGACATATCTATAGTGATCCCGGCCTATAATGAGAGCGATCGTCTGGGCAGTCCGCTGGCAAAAGTGCTTGAATTCGCCGCCGAATCAGGTGAACAGATCGAGGTCATCGTGGTCGATGACGGATCGAGCGATGACACCGCCGCAGTAGCTGAACAGACCTTTGCATTGTTCCCTTCAGAAAATAGCCGCTTGATAAGATACGAGAAAAACAGGGGAAAAGGTTTCGCTGTTCGAACAGGGCTCGCGGCAGCGAAAGCTGACATTGCACTTTTCACCGATGCGGATCTTTCGACACCGATCGAAGAGATGTCGAAACTCGTCGAGCCTCTTCATAAAGGTGATCAAGATGTCACTTTCGGCTCACGAGCCCTCGACCGCACTTTGATCGGCACTCACCAGCCATGGCGTCGAGAACAGGGTGGAAAAGTAATGAACCTGATAATTCGTAAGATGTCAGGCCTGCCCTTTTACGATACCCAGTGTGGTTTTAAAGCATTTAATATGAAGAAGTTCCGGCCGCTGCTTGAGGTAATGCAGATCGACCGCTTCGGTTTCGACGTCGAATTCTTGTTTGTGGCGGCACACAACGGGCTGAGGTTGAGTGAGATCCCTGTCCGATGGAATGATGTCGCGGGCTCAAAAGTAAGTGTCGTACGTGACAGCCGGCGGATGGTGACCGAGTTGATACAAATCAGACGAAATGCAAAGAGGGGGACGTATGATTTACTTGTTCGATAGGCGTATAATAAATGCATGAAATGGGAAGAAAGGATCGTCTCTAATAAAGGGGTAATGATCGGAAAGCCCTGTATCAAAGGTACCCGGCTCACAGTCGATTTCATTCTTGAGCGCCTTGCCGACGGGTGGAGCGAGCGTGACCTTTTAGAAAGCTATCCCCGACTAACGCCGGAAGATA
Source organism: Pyrinomonadaceae bacterium (assembly GCA_041745615.1). GTDB lineage: Bacteria > Acidobacteriota > Blastocatellia > Pyrinomonadales > Pyrinomonadaceae > OLB17. Next base: position 45,282 of record JBGTIP010000066.1, read on the forward strand.
TTCGGGCGGTGTTCGCATACGCGTCTGAGTCGTTGAAGGATGGTCTGTTTTTGCCCGCACCCAGCCTCAGTGAATGACAGCCTTTCTTGCCGATGAGCATATCTCGGCCGACAGTGTGCGTTTGCTTCGCGAAGCCGGCCATGATGTAGTTTCGGTCGGAGACGATTATCCCTCGCTGCTTGATTCCTCGATACTTAAACTAGCAAACGACGAGGGCCGAATCATTATTACCTGCGATAGCGATTTCGGAGAACTGATTTATCGAAAAGAACTTGAATGTCGAACAGGTGTAATTTTCTTCCGACTTGGCAAATACTCTAGAACCGAACCCGCTGAGTTGATCCTTCATTACGAAATGAAGCACCCCGGATGTTTCGAGCGCCAGTTCAGCGTAGTTAGACGACATCGGTTTCGGCAAAAAAAGTTATGACCGCAAAGCTCAACGTAAACATCGACCACGTCGCTACCATTCGCGAGGCTCGTAAAACCATTGAGCCGAGCATTATTACGGCGGCGGTTATCTGCGAGCAGGCCGGTGCGGACGGGATCACGGTCCATCTTCGCGGTGACCGACGGCACATTCAGGACCGGGACATCGAATTGCTGCGGGATGTGGTCACGACCTATTTAAATGTCGAGATGGCCGCCACCGAAGAGATGGTGGGCATCGCTCTTCGCACGAAGCCCGATGCCGTTTCGCTGGTTCCAGAAAGCCCGAATGAGATCACGACCGAAGGCGGCCTCGACGTCGTCGGAAATTTTGAGAATGTAAAGAGTGTCGTTGATAAGTTAAAGGAAGCGGAGATATTCGTCAGCATCTTCATCGACCCGGATCTTGAGCAGATCGAGGCAGCAAGCGGCGTCGGTGCTCAACAGGTCGAGCTTTGCACGGCTGAATACGCCGAATTGACCCTAAGCTCGCGTGCGGCCCACGGTGAGGGAGCCCAAAAGGCAGCAGCCGAGGTTGCAAGAATTGCCTCTGCCGCAGCCCACGCTAACGGCCTCGGCATGATCGTCGCTGCCGGCCACGGCCTCACGTATCGCAACGTAAACGCCCTTGCAGCGATACCTGAGATCACAGAGTTCAATATCGGACATAACATAATTTCCCGGTCCGTTTTTGTTGGCCTGAATCAGGCTGTGCGTGAGATGTTAAGAGCGATAAATGGCTGATAGGACTGCGAATAGACAGTATAAACGAGCCCTTCTGCGATTTGAACGCACTTATTCCGGAGAAACCACAATGAGATTCTTTTCAGTGATCCTGGTCGCGGCGTTGAACAACTTTGCTTTCGCATTGCAGCCGAGCGGTGCCGACCCTGCCGACCTTGTATTTACCGGTGCCAATGTTTATACGGTAAATGAAAAGCAGCCGCGGGCGGAGGCGATCGCTGTTAAAGGGGGCCGAATTGTCTTTGTCGGTTCCAGCGAGGACGGCAAGGCATATATTGGCAAAGCAACCAAGGTTATCGACCTAAAAGGGGCAACCGTCGTACCCGGCCTGACGGATTCGCATTACCACCTGATGGGCGTCGGCACGAGAGAAGTGACGCTCAATCTGGAAGGTACGACCACGCTCGACAGCTTTTTGGCTAAAGTGAAAGAGCGTGTCGATAAAACCGCTCCGGGCAAATGGGTTACCGGCCGTGGATGGATCGAGACGTTTTGGAAGCCGCAAACGTTCCCGACGCGGCACGACCTTGATCGCATTTCGCCGAACAATCCGGTTTTGCTAACCCGCGCCGACGGACATGCATCGGTCGCCAATACGGCGGCGCTGAAGGTCGCGGGCATCGACAAAGACACGACAAATCCCTTCGGCGGCGAGATTTTGCGCGACAAGGCATCAGGCGAAGCGACAGGAATGCTGATCGACAGTGCGCAAGGCCTCGTTCGCCGCCATTTGCCGCAGGTGACAGAATCCGATCGTGAAGAAGCACTTCTGCTCGGTATCCAGCGGACCTTGTCGCTGGGCTGGACGCAGGTGCAAACGGCTGGCGGCAATTACGCGGACGCGGATCTCTTTAAGAAGATGATTGCGGGCGGCAAGGCGAAGCTCCGGATCTATCTGGTCACGCACGGCCCGGGAGAATCTTCGAACCGGCTGATCAGGGAGGGGGCCGCGATCGGAAGCTATGAGAACAGATATACCCACCGAGGAATAAAGGTGGTCCTCGACGGTGCACTTGGTTCGCGTGGGGCCGCATTGCTAGAAAAATACTCCGATGCGGACACGACAGGACTACTTACCGCGAAGCCCGACGAGCTCCGTCCGATGCTTGCCGGGGCATTAAGAAATGGCATCCAGGTCCAAACGCATGCGATCGGTGACCGGGCTAACAGGCTGATCCTGGATCTGTACGAAGAGGCCTTCAAAGCCGTGCCGCCCGAACAGCGAAAGATCAAAGACCCTCGGTGGCGGGTCGAGCACGCACAGATCGTTACCGACGAAGACATTCCGCGATTCAAAAAACTCGCCGTGATCGCATCGATGCAGCCGTCGCATGCGATCGGCGATCTATTTTTTGCCCCCAGCCGTTTGGGTATGAAGCGGCTCGAAGGAGCATATGCGTGGCAGAAATTTCTCCGTTCGGGAACGATCATCGCCGGCGGCTCGGACGCACCGGTCGAACGCGGCGAACCGATGATCGAATTCTATGCCGCTGTTGCCAGAAAGAGCCTAACCGGCGAATCCGGTGCTGGCTGGCATCTTGAACAGGCCGTTTCTCGCGAGGAAGCTCTGAAGATGTTTACGATCTGGCCTGCCTATGCGGCGTTTGAAGACGATCTGAGGGGATCGATAGAGGTCGGCAAGCTCGCGGACCTGACAATACTCTCTGCCGACATAATGAAGATCAGAGAAAGCGACATCCTGAAAACCAGATGCCTGATGACGGTTGTTGGCGGTGAGATCGCATTTGATGGCCGTTGAGATCCGGGAAACTAGTTAATCAACGATGCGCAATGCTTGCCCGGTGCTCCCTTGCCGCGTTTCGGAGGTCGTCGAATTCAACATTGGGCATAACATAATCTCTCGCACGGGTTTTATTAGATTGAAACAGGCTGTAGGAGAAATGAATTTGGCAATTTCCCTCCGAAGAGGAACAAACTATGCGGGCCGGTTTCTAAGTTTTTTATGGAGTACCTATCGGCAAATCCTACAAAGATCCTTACGCTCGTGTTCATTCTTACGATTAGCACGAGCCTATATTCATTTGCTCAGGCTCCTCGAACCACAATTGACTGCTCGACAGACGCAAGAATTTTCAGACCCAAGAATCACAAAATAATCTCGTTCGGAGTGATTAATGGAAAGGCGGTAGACCTCGTCAAACCTGAGTATCCACCGGCCGCTCGATCCGTTGGTGTTCGTGGCTCCGTTAAGGTCCAGGTCTTGATCGACCCCCGGGGCTGCGTAAACGAAACAAAAGTGATTTTTGGGCACCCTTTACTACGCTCATCGTCGAATGAAGCAGCTAAGAAGTCGACATTCTCACCGCAAAGGCTTAGCGGCAATCCAGTCTGGGTTTACGGAATCATCGTCTATAACTATCTGCCGGAGCGAATGAATTGGTTGGAATTGGGGTATTCTTTCGACGTGCCAGAGAGGTTGATCGAGTATCTACCTCCCGAATTCGAATCACAGCGCAGTCAATTGAAGTCAATGAGAGCCCTTCCTTACCTGGATCAGAATGAGACAACTACTCAGATTGTCGATTCAATTCGCACCGAATTGAATCTATTACCCACTGAACAATGGTTTTTCAGCGTCGGGATGAAACTCAAGTTGATCTTGTACCATCAGTGGGTTGGGGCAGATGAACGTCAGAAGATTTTAGCAGAGCTTAAATACTTAATTGAGATCTCGCCAACGGGTGTTTCATCTCACTTTGTTTCTAAGTTAAGAGGGTTAATATCCGAAACCGATTCGTCGCGATTCTACGAAAAGTTGAAGGCGATTGAATCCGTGCTGTACGGGTTGGGAAACTAAAGGTCGATTTTTCGCTTATCGAAACGAGGTTCTAATTCAGAACAGCTTTTAGCGCCTGCCCAGTATACGATTTCCTAACCTTCGACACTTCTTCCGGAGTTCCCGTAGCGACGACCTTGCCGCCGCCTGAGCCGCCTTCGGGGCCGAGGTCGATGATGTAGTCGGCGGATTTTATGACATCGAGGTTGTGTTCGATGACGATGACGGTGTTGCCGGTGTCGACGAGTTGCTGGAGGACATCGAGGAGCTTGTGCACGTCCGCGAAATGGAGGCCAGTTGTGGGTTCGTCGAGGATATAGATCGTCTTGCCGGTCGCGCGTTTTGAGAGTTCCTTGGCAAGCTTTATCCGCTGAGCCTCACCGCCTGAAAGCGTTGTCGATGACTGGCCGATCTTGATGTAACCGAGGCCGACATCGAGCAGGGTCGAAAGTTTTTGCTTGATCGCCGGGATATTCTCCAGCAGAGGTAGAGCGTCCTCTATCGTCGTGTCGAGCAGGTCCGCGATCGACAGCCCTTTGTATTTGACGGCGAGCGTTTCGCGGTTATAACGGTGCCCGCGGCAGACATCGCAAGTGACGTAAACGTCCGGCAGGAAATTCATCTCGATCCGCTTCAAGCCGCCGCCCTCGCAGGCCTCGCAGCGGCCGCCTTTTACGTTGAAGGAAAATCGCCCGGCTTTGTATCCGCGGGTCCGAGATTCTGGAAGCATCGCGTACAGTTCACGGAGCGGCGTGAACAGACCGGTGTAGGTCGCTGGGTTTGATCGCGGCGTCCGCCCGATCGGGGTTTGGTCGATCTCGATGATCTTATCGACGAGTTCCAAGCCTTCGATGGAATCGTGTTCGAGCGGCTCGACGGCTGATTTATATACGTGACGATAAAGTGCCGGGTAGAGAATTTCCTCAACAAGCGTCGACTTCCCCGAGCCCGACACGCCTGTCACTACGGTAAGCAATCCCAGCGGGAATTCCGCGTCGATGTTCTTGAGGTTATATGCCTTTGCCCCCTTGACCTTGATACGGCTGCCGTTCGGGAGCCGGCGTAATTCAGGGACCTCGATCTTCAGGTCGCCGCGAAGGTATTGGCCCGTCAGCGAATTTGGCGCGGCCTCGATCTCCTCTGGCGCGCCGGTTGCGATGACCTCACCGCCGTGTGTGCCGGCAAGCGGCCCCAGATCGATCACATGATCGGCGTGTTCTATGGTTTCCTGATCGTGCTCAACGACGAGGACGGTGTTGCCGAGGTCACGCAGGGCATGGAGCGTTTCAAGCAACCGCTGATTGTCCCTGGGGTGAAGCCCGATGCTCGGTTCATCGAGGACGTAAAGCACGCCCCGCAGTTGGGAACCGATCTGCGTGGCGAGCCTTATTCGCTGCCCTTCACCGCCGGAAAGGCTGGCGGAGCCGCGGTCAAGGGTCAGATAACCCAGGCCAACGGCATCCAGAAATCGCATCCGGTCTTTGATCTCTTTCAACACCAGACCCGCGATCTTTTGGTCTCGCGGGCTTAGCTTGATCGCATCGAGCTTCTTAACTGCGTCAGAGATCGCCATCCGCGTGTAATCGGCGATGCCAAGGCCGTTGACCTTTACGGCCAGGCTCTCCGGCTGCAGCCGGTCGCCGCCACACTGCGGGCACGGTATCGGAGCGATCAGCTCTTCCAGGGCGGCCTTGATCTTTTCGGATGGCGGGTTTTCCATCCTTTCGCGCATTGCTCGCGTAGCACCGCGCCAATCGCGTTCAAATTTGTAATCGCCGTGGCGAAATGTGAGACGCCGTTTGGTCCCGTGCAGGAAAGCATCGCGTATCTCCTGCGGCAGATCGTTGAAATTGACCTTCAAAAGCTCGCTTGGTTCCGCACCAAAGACCAGATCTTTGAGTTTAGTGAGCTTTGACCGCTTTCTGGGCTTTTCCTTCCCCGTTGGAGGTTCAAGCGGATCGCCGACAGTGAATTTTTCGATGATTGCCAAAAGCGCTGAACGCAGGAAGGTGGCCCCCGATTTGTCGACGCCGCTCAGGAAATCTACTTTTCCCGCCGGCACATCTCCATCGGGAATGATCTTCGACGCGTCGATCTCCATCACAGTTCCGATACCCTGACAACGCCTGCATGCTCCGAAATTCGAGTTAAATGAAAAAGACCGCGGCTCAAGCGTTGCGATATTGATGCCGCAATTGACGCACGCCATTTTTTCGGAGTAGAGCTTTTCTTCGCCGTCGATGATAGACACCAGGACGGCTCCACCGGTGAGTTTGAGCGCGGTTTTCACAGACTCGGCCAAACGCTCGCGGACGCCTTCCTTCATCAATAGCCGGTCGACGACGACCTCGATAGTGTGGTTGCGGCGTTTGTCGAGGATTATTTCCTCATCGAGCTGGCGGATCTCGCCGTCGATTCGCGCCCTTATGAAGCCGTCCTTATGGAGCTTTTCTAATTCCTTTTTGAACTCTCCCTTCCTGCCGCGGACGATCGGGGCGAGAATCATCACCCTCTCGCCCTCGGGGAGCTCGGCGACGCCTGCGATTATTTGGTCTACCGACTGACGAGTGATCGGGGCACCGCACTGATGACAATGCGGCTGGCCGATCGATGAAAAGAGAAGACGAAGGAAATCGTAGACCTCGGTAACGGTGCCGACAGTCGAACGCGGGCTGCGGGACACCGTTTTCTGCTCGATAGAGATCGCCGGGCTCAGCCCCTCGACCGAGTCGACATCAGGCTTTTCTAACTGATCGAGAAACTGCCGTGCATACGCCGAGAGCGATTCGACATATCGGCGCTGACCCTCGGCATAGATCGTATCGAACGCAAGAGACGATTTGCCCGATCCGGACAGGCCCGTGATCACCACAAATTTGTCGCGCGGTATATCGACGTCGATATTTTTTAGATTATGCTGCCGCGCTCCGCGGACCGAGATCTGTTTAATACTCATTACAGACGAAAATCCTGCCCATAGCCGAAACGAGTATTCTAACAAATATGGGGCAATGCGAACAAAGCTGCTGAGGCCATCGAGGAAATGCTAATATGATCGCGAAATAAAACTATGCCTGTCGAGCTAAATCACACAATTGCCTGGTGCAGCGATCAGAAAAAATCGGCCCAGTTTCTCACCGAGATCCTTGGTCTGCCGGCACCGCGGCGTTTCATACTTTTCCTGGTGGTTGACCTTTCCAATGGCGTGTCGATCGATTATTTTGAAACGGCTGAGCACATTGCCATTCAGCATTTTGCTTTTCTCTTGAGTGAGACCGAGTTTGATGAGATCTACGGGCGTCTTAGGGAGCGGGGGCTAGAGATATGGGCCGATCCCGCACAGACCAAACCCGGCGAGATAAATACACATGACGGAGGACGGGGGCTCTATTTCCTCGACCCCGACGGGCACATGCTCGAGATCATTACCCGGCCGTATGGCAGCGGCGGCTAGCCGAGCTTCTCATTTACAAATGTAAAGATGGCAGTCGCTATGCTGACGACGATGAATGTTGCGATCGCACGCCACACTGCGTCCGATTCGGTAAATTGCCAGATCGCTAAGATGCATAGGACGGTACAAGCAACGAGCGACGCAGTGATCACAAAGAACGCGATCCACCGGACCATTTCAGGGTTGATCACGCCGCGTGTTTCTTTTTTCAGTTTGACGGTTACGTCGGGATCGTCGGTGCCCATTCGGCGATTATAGCAAATTCATTACGGCCCACAGCGAAACGGCTGAGATCGCGACCCATAGAACCACACCCTGTATCAGCGGTCGCGCTCCTACATTCTTCAGCATCGCACGCGACAGGCTCGCGCCGATCAGAAACAGCGTTACCACCATTCCGGCCTTGCCCAAATTCACAAACGCGTCGAAAATGCTTGGAAAAATGATCGATGATCCGTAAGTTCTCGCAGCCGCGGCGAGCACGAACAGAAGTATGAACCACGGAAAACTGATCCCCTTTCGCTCCCCGCTGACGCTCTTTCGATAGAGATAAGCGAACATTAGCGCCACGGGGACGATCCACAGTGCCCGGACGAGTTTGACGGTGGTTGCGATCGCCAACGACTCGCTGCCGTACGTTCCGGCCGCGCCGACGACCGAACTCGTATCATGGATAGCGATCGCAGCCCAGATACCAAACTGCCCCTGCGTCATTTCGAAAGCATTCCCGATCAGCGGAAATAAGAATAATGCGATCGCATTGAGAACAAAAACGGTTCCGAGCGCGACCGACATCTCGTCCGGATCGGCGTCAATCGTCGGGCCGACGGCCGCGATGGCACTGCCTCCGCAAATGGCGGTGCCCGACGCGATCAGAGCTGAGGTTTTCGACTTCACCGCCAACAGCCTGCCCACAAAATGACCGAGCAGCAACGTCCCAAAAATGGTGGCGATCGTGAATAGTACACCATCCTTTCCCGCCTCATAGACAGCCTGCAAGTTCATCCCAAACCCAAGCAATACGACCGAAGCCTGGAGTAGATATTTCGTTGGTTTTCCGCTGAGATTCGGATAAGGGGTTCCGATCGTAAAGGCGATAAGGATACCAATCGCGAGAGCTGCCGGCGGCGAGCCATACGCACTCAAACAGAACAGGACGGCTGCAATAAAGAGGAATTTTTGCCAGAACATTGAGGCTTCACTATCTCAGAACCCCGAAGACCTTTCGCAAAATATCGGTGGTTCTTTTTAACGGATTTCTAAGGATCTTCTTTTCTTCATCAGCGATCAAAAGGAATAGTCCGTCGAGTGCTTTCTGAGTCACGTAACCGTCCAGATCAGTTGCATCATCGCCGAGCAGTCGCGCAGCAAACCCAGGCCGCGATATCATTACCTTGTATTTCTGGGTAACGCCTACTTCTGCAGTAACTTCTTCTACGATCGGACGAAACTTTTCACGAAGCGTTTCCTCGCTTGTCCTGCGAAAGAATCGCGTGGCCGCATCATCCTGTCCACTGAAGAGGATCTTACGAGCATCGTCAAAGGTGATCTGGCTTATGGCGTCAACAAATACGTCTATTGCGACTGGGACGGCCTTTTCCGCGGCTCGATTCATCGACAGAATAAATTCGTCGACGGCCCTACCTTGTCCAGCAAATCGCAGCCCCTTCTCAAGTTTCTGCAGAGAATTGGGAAGTAGTATCTTGACGCTCGGATTCCTGAAAAATCCATCTTCCCTCCCAAGCGAGTTGATGGCAAACCTGACGCCTTTTCCAAGGGCTTCCTTTAGGCCTCTAGATATATCGCTGTCGGCAACGCCGGCTCCTCTGCCTGTCCGTGAAACCTGAGCCATTCCTGCTGATGAAATGATCGAGACCACAACCAGGGCTCCGGCTATTTTTCTTAAGTACTTCATTATTTGTTCCATGTGGAGACCCAAAGGTTATTTTGCCTTTCCTTGATTTGCTACCGCTTCCTGCGCGGCCTTTATCGCTTCCGCGTCGCCAAGATAATAGCTTTTTATCGGCTTGAGATCTTTATCGAGGTCATACACCAGCGGAATGCCGGTCGGAATATTTCGGCTCAAAATATCCTCGTCCGAAATCGTATCTAAATATTTGACCAATGCTCTTAGGCTGTTTCCATGGGCCGCAATGATAATTCGTCTTCCTGACTGTATCTTCGGCGCGATCTCGGTCAGGTAATAGGGAACGACGCGTTCGACCGTTTCTTTTAGGGCTTCTGCCCTTGGAAATAAGTCCGGCTCTATCGACGCGTAACGCGGATCTTTGCCCAGCCAACGCTCGTCCGTTTCGTCAAGAGAAGTCGGCAGAACGTCATAGCTTCGCCGCCAGGTGAGCACTTGCTCTTCGCCATATTGCGCCGCAGTTTCCGACTTGTTGAGGCCTTGCAGAGCTCCGTAATGACGCTCATTGAGCAGCCACGATTTCGTCTCCGGGATCCACATCAAGTCCATCTCGTCGAGGATGATCCAGAGTGTTCGGATCGCGCGTTTTAAAACCGAAGTATACGCCTCATCGAACGAGTACCCTTCTGCCTTCAAAAGTTGCCCAGCGGCCCTCGCCTCTTCCCTGCCTTTCTCGGACAGATCGACGTCCTTCCAGCCTGTGAATCGATTCTCTTTGTTCCATTCACTTTCGCCGTGCCTGATCAATACAAGTTTGTACATACAGATATCTTAGATTTGAAATTCCAAATCTCAAATTTCGGCTTTCGCTTTCTCTTGCAACAGTTCCTTCACCTCACCAACAAGGTAGAGCGAACCTGTGACGAGGATCAGGCCGTCATCACTCACTAATGACCTTGCTATTTCGATAGCTTCCTCGACTGAGTCGGTCTTGGCTATTCGGGTCGGGTCGATGTTATCAGGCGCTGCTGCGGCAAGCTCGTCGGGCGACATTGCACGAGAATTCGACGGTTGGGTCAGAACGATCTTTTCCGCCCTCGGCCATAATATATTTGTGATCTCACCGACGTTCTTTTCACGCATCAACCCGAAGACAAGGATTATCTGCGTATCCCGATAGAATTCATCGAGATGATCTGACAACGCCTGGGCACCGCCGACGTTATGTGCCCCGTCGAGGAGAATGTTTTCTTCGAAATGCTCAAGACGGCCGGGATGCGACGATGTTTCGATCCCGGTCACGATGTCGCCCGCCGAAAGCTTAAGCCCGTACTCGTCGAGCATTTCGGCAACGGCGATCGCAAGAGCTGCGTTTTCGAACTGATGGCGTCCAAGCATGTCCCATAGCAGCAAAGAGTCATAGTGAGCGCGATCTGTCGTAATCGAACCCACCAAAGCGGGAGCGACATCATGTTGGTTTTTGATCTGAATATCCGTCGAGGCCCAGACGGGATCGACACCGACCTCTCGGCAGCGGCCGATGAGGACCTGCTCCACCGCCCGACTTTGATGAGTTAACACCACGTTCGAGTTCCGCCGAATTATCGCCGCCTTCTCAGCAGCAATTTTCTGGATCGTCTCCCCCAGATACTGCTGATGGTCGAGCGCGATCTGTGTGATCGCCGCGATCTCCGCTTCTGCAGCCGTCGTGGCATCGAGCCGCCCGCCAAGCCCCGTTTCGAGGATCGCGAGTTCGACTTTTGCCTCCCCAAAGGCAAGCAATGCGATCGCCGTCATTTGCTCAAAAAAGGTGGGGCGGTATTCAAGGCGATTCTGCCTTAGGAGATTTTCGCTCGTCTCGCGAACAACATTTGCGAAGCGGGCGAATTCGTTTTCACTAATATCGACACCATTGATCCTGATCCTTTCGGTGATCGAGATTAGATGGGGGGACGTGTAGGTTCCCGTTTTGATACCAGCTACATTGCAGATCGAATCGAGAAAAGCGCACACTGAACCCTTGCCGTTGGTCCCGGCTACCTGGACCTTCAGATATTTTTCGTGGGGGTTTCCTAGTTCAGTGAGAAGTGTCCGAATATTCTCGAGGCCCAGCTTCATCGCGGAAACTTCGTTTCCCAGGGAGAGCAGATATTCGACCGAACGTGAAAAATCCATTATTGCGGCCAAACGGTCAATCCGGCTTCGTCTCGCCCTTGAACTGCTTAGCCAGTATCCTGCGGTGATAGTTGACCTGCCCCAGATGGTAATTGAGGTGAGTTGCGAGATGCACGAGGAAATACCCGGTCGTCAGCGGCTCGCCGAAGACGTCAATCGGATAGTTCCGTTCTAAATCGTCGTCGCTCAGCTTTTCAAAGGTTGCTTTGACGATAGCCCTGGCCTCGTCGATCGCGCTAACCAGATCTTCGCGCGGGATGCCCTTGTCTGAAAATTCACGGTCGCGGTCGCGGACGTAATCTGAACCGGCCAGCACGGCACCGAGAAAATGCTTCAGGTTCCCGGCAATATGAAGTGTGAGGTTTCCCGCTGAGTTGGCGATATCGCCATCGATCAACCATAGATCCGAAGAGTTCGAATATTCTTCGATCTCCCTTTTGAGCTTTGCCAGGTCGCGTTCGTAAAGGTCCCCCAAAATCTTTGTGAGCATATGTCAGGCAGCTAGCGTCTTGTTCATCATAAAACTAAGAAGACGGATTATTGTATCCCGTATTTCGCGGCGGTCGACAACCATATCGACCATTCCATGCTCGAGCAAGAATTCGCTCCGCTGGAAACCTTTCGGCAGCTTCTGGCGAATCGTCTGTTCTATCACACGCGGGCCCGCAAAGCCGATAAGTGCCTTGGGCTCAGCAATAATAACGTCGCCGAGCATCGCAAAACTTGCTGTAACGCCGCCCGTCGTCGGGTCTGTCAGGACCGAAATAAAGGGTAGCCTCGCCTCGTCGAGCCGCGAAAGCGCCGCCGAGATCTTGCCCATCTGCATCAGGCTAAGCGTCCCCTCCTGCATGCGGGCACCGCCAGACGCCGAATATATCACTACGGCACCCCGGTTCTCCACGGCCCTCTCGATCAGGCGAGTGATCTTTTCCCCAACTGCCGAACCCATCGAGCCGCCGATAAACGACATATCCATCGCTCCGGCATAGACGAGATGGCCGCCCACCGTACCCGAACCCGAAACGATCGCCTCTGCGAGGCCCGAGACTGCCTTTGCCTGTTCGATACGGTCCTTGTACGGTTTGGAATCTACAAAGCCGAGGGGGTCGCCCGAGGTCACTTCCTCATCCAACTTCTCGTATTTTCCATCGTCAAACAGGTCCCTAAGCCTGCCCTCCGCCGAGTAGCGAAAATGGTAGCCGCAATGCGTGCAGACCTCGTGCGACTCGGTCAATTCCCGTTTATACAGTGGATTCTCGCACTCGGGGCATTTTACGAAAATCCCTTCGGTGCGGACGATCTGTTCCTCGTCGTCACCTTGCTCGCCGATCTTCGGCTTATCTCTGCGGAACCATGACATAAATTCAGTGGTCGGTTGTCAGTGGTTAGTTGTCGGAAGTTCGTTAAGAACGTCTAGCCAACCACCGATTTTGTTCATTTCGAATTAAGGTTATCACACGGCAAGTAGGTTGCCGTTCCAGTTAGCGCAAAATTTCCAGCATCTGCGAATGTATCAGTCCGTTACTGGCCAGGATCGGGGGGTTGTAGATGTTGAATTTCGAACCATTGTAACCGGTGACTTGCCCCCCGGCTTCCTCGATCAGCAGCAGGCCGGCCGCCATATCCCAGGGATTCAGGCCCTCTTCCCAGAAACCGTCAAATCGCCCGCACGCGACGTAGGCCATGTCTATGGCCGCGGATCCGTCCCGCCGAACGCCGCGCGACTGCAGTAGGAACGCAGTCAGATGACGGGCAAAATCATCCCGCCGTTTGAAGTCGTATGGAAATCCCGTGACGATCAGCGATTCCGAAAGGTCCGCTGTGTCGGAAACGCGAATAGGCTTGCCATTAAGGCTGGCACCGCGGCCTCGTTCGGCGGCAAACAGCTCATTGCGTGTCGGGTCAAAGGTTACGCCCAACACGATCTCGCCGTCATGCTCGAGGGCCAGCGTGACGCAAAAGCATGGATAACCATGAGCGAAATTTGTCGTGCCATCAAGTGGATCGATGATCCATTTCCAAGTGTTGTCGCCCCCGATTATAACGGCATTTCCGGCTTCCTCGGCGAGGATCGAGTGTTTCGGGTAATGGGATTTGATGCGCTCGATGATCAATTCTTCCGAGGCAAGATCGGCGTCGGTGACCAGGTTAATATCACCTTTCTTGGTGACGTAAATCCCTCGACCGAATTTCTCGAGCAATATCTGCCCGGCGTCACGGGCGGTTTCGATGGCGAAATTAAGCATTATTGGCTGTCAGCGGTCAGCGATCGGCGTTCGGCGTTCGGTTCTGATTTTTGAAATAAAAGACGCGAGCATTTTCTTCACCGACACAATTTCGTTATTAATTTCGATATAAACGGGATCTGATAGCAACCCCAAATCCTTCGACTAAATGAGATGATATTCGAGCTCACTGGCGGAACCAAAGCTTATTTGCAGGAAACGACAAAAGTCGGCGTCTGAACCTTTTCCACATCCTTCGGCGATATTTGCGGGAATGGAGGCTGCGGCTCGACGGATATGACCCGAAAAGCTCTTCTCTGGGAAAAGTCTTGGTAGCCGAATATAACTCGAGCGTTAACTTGTGAGATTTTTCCCAAATAGTAAGAGTTCTAAAATCTTTCATGCTGAGCGCCGAGTGCTGACCGCTGATTGCTTATTGCCTACCGCCGATCGCTACCTAAAATAAATATCAACGTAATCAGTTGCTTCGTCACATGGATTGTCCATTTGCTGCAGCCGCCAGTATTTGCGGGTGCCGGTAATGCGGAAATTCAATATGCCCTTCCGTTCGCACTCCTCGCCGCCGTTGATGTGGCTGATCTTTGTGATCACCGTTCCGTCGAAGGTGAATTGCTTAGCGTCGACCTCCGTTACAACGCCATCGATCGTAACGAAGTCTCCCTTCGACTCGCCGCGGCCGTCCTGCCGTCCCTTCACATACATCACGCCGCCACGCTCTGTCACCGTCGCAGTGCCGAAATAATCCCAGCTTATCCACTGCAGCGACATCATATGGCGTCCCATTAGCATCTGTTTGGCTTTCCGATCGCGTACAACCGTGCGCTCTTGGGCGAGGACCAGCGGGGCGGCCATCGCCAGGAAACAAAAAACCAATGCAATGCGTTTCAACATACTATTTCTTCTTCCTTTGGCTAACGAGAGCCAGAAACTCCCTCGCGTGAGTATCCCAAAAATCCCACGTGTGACCACCGGGATGCTGACGATATTCATGGGGGACCTTTTTCTCTACCAGGAGCGCTACGAATTCGCGGTTATTCGCAAAGAGAAAATCCTCTGTGCCGCAGGACTGGTAGATGAAAGGTAACAGCTTGGTGCGTTCGGGTGTGAGTTCGCGAATTATGGAAAACACATCATTCGATCGCCGAGTCTCGCTTTCGCCGGTGCCAAAAATTGCTGCCATCGATTTGCCGATCGCCCCGGCATTAGATTCAGTAAAGCTGGCTGCACCCAGGGCACCGCTGAATGAACCAACGATCGAAAACATCGCCGGGTATTTCAATCCAAATTTCACGGCTCCATAGCCTCCCATCGACAACCCGGCGATAACACGGTTCTCCCGATCAGCTAACGTCCTATACCGTTTGTCGACCTCCGGGATTAGCTCTTTGACGATGTAGCTTTCGTACTTGTCATTCGCAATGGTTACGGAATCGGTGTACCAGCCGTTGTCGCCCTCGGGAGTCACGATAATGAATTGATGCTTCAGGGCATATTCAGCGAGTTTCGTCCTATCGGTCCAGTTATTGTAATGGCCGGTGAGGCCGTGCAGGAGATAGATCACACCGTAACGGGCATTGGGATTAGCTTTATAGTCTGCGGGTAAGATGACCCGGTAGGGCATTTCACGAGCCATCAGCTTACTGTCGAGCTTGAGTGTGACGACCTCTGCTGATGCGCCCGCATCCCTGGCCTTAAGCTCAGTAGCTACTTGAGCTAAAGCGAGCGGCACCGTCAGGAGTACGGCGGCGATCATCAAGCAATACTTGCTGAGAACCGAGTGTGGCTTATTCATTGATTTATCCAAATACCTTTCCAAACCACCCCTTATCCTCATCCTTTTCAGCGATCTGCGTCAATTCGCCCGGGTCGAGCCAAACCCCGGAGCATTTGTCGCAGACGTCGATCTTGATATTTTCGAAATCGGTTTCGATCAGCGTCCCCTCGCATTTAGGGCATTTGATCTCAAGGCTGTGTGCACTTTCGTCCTCAAGCCTCGCCTTCATCTTGGCGATAAGCTCCTGCTCTTTGCGTCGAAAATATTCATTCTCGAGTGCTTGTCCTCGGTCTTCCAAATCGATCGGCATAGATAGTGTTTCTCCTTATTTTTCGGTTCTATACTGAGTTCGTATACTTTGGCCGATTTTCACATTTTAGGTGCGTGGATGCAAGAATCTCGCCCTTCGGATAAACTCTCTATCGATGGACGAAGAGCACGAAAAATGGATGTGGCGGGCCATCGGCATCGCCCGTGAGGCCGCCGACCTCGGCGAGGTCCCCGTTGGGGCCATCGTTCTCGATGCTGAGGGCCAAATATTGGCCGCCGCCTCGAACCGAACCATAACTGATACCGATCCCACGGCCCATGCCGAGATACTCGCTCTTCGGACGGCGGCCATTCGCGTGGGCAATTACAGGCTCACTGACTGTAGCGTTTATACCACGATCGAACCATGCGCGATGTGCGCGGGAGCTTTGGTGAATGCAAGGGTCGCCCGACTGATCTACGGCGCCCGTGACGAACGCTTCGGCGCCGTCGAGACTCACTTTCGCATCTGTGACAGCCCTGGGCTCAATCACCGCATCGAGATCACCGGCGGCGTGCTAGCAGATAACTGCCGGGCTTTGATGCAGGAATTCTTCCGCGCACGGCGATAGCCGTTATAAGTAAAAAAGGTGAGCTGCATGACGCATCTCACCTTGATCTGGTGGCTTCAGACTTGATCGCAACACAGGTTGAAATCGCTACCGTTGCTCGATTCCTCGCCTAGCGGAGTTCACGACTCAAACCTTGTGCGGAGCCTGAAGCCATGTGGATTTTAGGTTTTGGATTTCGGATTTTGGATTCAAAGGACAAAGGTCCTTGTTCATTCCAAAATCTAAAATCCGCGATCCAAAATCGAAATGGCGGAAAGGGTGGGATTCGAACCCACGGAACCCTTTTGAGGTTCACAGCATTTCCAATGCTGCCAATTCAACCGCTCTTGCACCTTTCCCTAACTCAATTATAGCGGGCGAAACCGCGTTTCGCCTATTCGTCATTTTCCCTTGGCTCGGCATCGTCGGTGACGGTTTCGATGATCGTCTCCTCGACCACGACTACATCCGCTGCAGGCCCATCCACATCACTCGGTTCGCCCACAACGGGCGGGGGCAGGCGGCACTTCATCATCCCCGACCATCCGGCGATGCCGCCAAAACGGCGCTCCCACATCCCCCGAGAACGAGCCACAGCGTCCCAATAAACTCGGCAGATAACCTCTTTGAAATAGGCATAACGCGTATCCTCCAAAACGTTTATTTATAAAGCCGGATGGATCACACTATAAATTCTCAAACAACAAAAAAACTGGCGGAGAGGGTGGGATTCGAACCCACGGTACCCGTTAAGGTACAGCAATTTTCGAGACTGCCCGATTCAACCACTCTCGCACCTCTCCGCGCGAACCTTTGATTCTAACGGTTTGATCGCGAATTTATCAAGTTACGCACGACCGACGCCTATAATTTCGCGCGTTCCCATTGGGCATACAACCCCATGATCTCTTTATGGATCGCCTGTTTCGCGACCGGGTCGTTTTCCTTGTCACGTTTCTTGACCAGTTCTTCGATCTGCTGCTGCAGAATTTCGGCCCTCGTCTCGGGTTTTTTCCTTTTGGGAATTTGGTATTTATTGTCCATTACTTTGCGTTTTTGTCTCCTAGCTCCTGATCGGCAATTACCGTATCAGTCGGCTTAGGCTCGAAAAACCTCACCAGCGAAAGCACCACAACAGCGATCACCGCCGATATGAGAGCGAGGCCGATCTCACCGAGCCCAATCGCCACGCCGATAGCCGCGGTCATCCAGATACCCGCCGAGGTCGTCAGTCCTTGAATATCTTTTTTATCCTCGAGTTTGAGAATCGCGCCGGCGCCTATGAACCCGATGCCCGTAACGATGCCCTGTATCACACGCGAGAGCCCGTCTGAAGACATCCCGTAGCCCGTGCCCGACAGCACAAAAAGACACGTGCCCAGGCTGACGAGAATGTGCGTCCTCAGCCCGGCGGCTTTACCGGCGCGTTCACGTTCGAAACCGACAACAGCCCCGGCCAAAACCGCTGCGAGCAGCCGCAAAATCACCTGAGTCAACTCGCGCGATCCTGGCATTCCAAAGCTCAGTTCTTCCCAAAGAATGTCCATGACTTTTGATTGTATATCAATCGTTGGTAGTCCTAATTACAATGGCTCGCGCCTGGCGATGATCGGTCGATCGCACTGCCTCGCTTAATTGATCTCCAGTGACTCCCTTCAACCGCTAATTGCTGAATGCACCTCGTACGATTTACAATTACACATCGAATGAGCTACCAAGTAATTGCACGAAAATGGCGGCCCCAGACTTTTGACGAGGTTACTGGCCAGGAAATAATTACGCAGACGCTGCGTAATGCGATCGAGCACGACCGGCTGCATCACGCTTATCTATTTTCGGGCGCACGCGGTGTCGGTAAGACCACAACCGCCCGCATCCTGGCCAAATCGCTCAATTGCCACAAGACGGACGGGCCCAATCTAAAGCCCTGCCTGCTGACCGACTCTGACATTTGCCCTTCATGCCTGGAGATCGCGGAAAGCCGCTCGATGGACGTGCTGGAGATCGACGCCGCCTCGCACACCGGGATCGATGACGTCAGGGAAACGATCATCGAAAACATCAACTTCAATCCCGCCCGCGACCGTTACAAGGTATTTATCATCGACGAGGTCCACCAGCTTTCGAAACCGGCATTTAACGCCCTGCTGAAAACGCTCGAGGAACCGCCCGGCAACGTGGTCTTTGTCATGGCAACGACCGAACTGCACAAGGTGCCCGACACGATCCTTTCCAGATGCCAGGAATTTCAGTTCCGGACGATCCCGCTGCAGAAGATTTTCGACCGCCTGAAGCTGATAGCCGACGCGGAAAAGATCGACATTTCAGACGATGCTCTTCGCGAGCTTGCTCGTTCGGGCGAGGGCTCGATGCGTGACGCGCAGTCGAATTTTGATCAGGTTATCAGTTTTTCGGGTGAGAAGATCACATCGAGCGATGTGACTAACGCTCTCGGTTTTGCCGGCCTCGAAATTCTCCGAAAGACGCTCGACGCCATCGCCGAACGCCAACCGAAAGAGGCACTGATGGTCGTCGACGATCTCATTTCCGGGGGCAACGATCTGAGAAACTTCTGCCGCGATGTGCTCGGCCTTTTTCGCGATCTGCTTGTTTTCAAAGTCGCCACCGGCGAAGACCATCTTTTCGAGGGAGCCGCCTTCAGCCGTGACGAAATGCAGGCAATGGCCGCTCATTTCACCGAAGCCGACCTCCTGAGGGTCTTTAATTCACTCGCCGAGACCGAGGCCAGCCTGCGTGAGGCCGTTCACCCACGATATGTGCTTGAGGTTGGGCTCGTGAAACTCATCGAGATGCGTTCCGTGACATCGATGGAGAGTATCATTGAGCGGCTCGACGCCCTCGCCGCCGGAAATCCGCTGCCCGAGATCACGACAGCCGAGCGAGCACCGTCTGCCCCGGTTTCCCCACCGGTCGCGGAAAAAAAAACTCTGAAAACCGAGACGGCACCTCCGGCTCCGGTAATTGAAGAGCCCAAAGAGGAATTTCGGGCCCACGACTCTCAGCCAACCTCAATCGACACGCCCGAGGAACCGCCGGATTTCGCTGATTTCGACCCGGCCGCGTCGGAGCCTCCCGATTTCGAAGACCGATTTGAGGCCCCATTAATCGACGATTCGCGGGTTGCTCCCCGTCAGGTTGATCCGCCGCGACACGATCCGCTGCCCGTATGGCTGCCGCCGCTTTCCTCAGACGAGCTTGAACATCACGACGTTGCTAGGCTCGATGACGCTTACGAAGAGCGGCTATTGCTCACCGGGGACGACTTATTGCCGCTCGGCAGCTCCGATACGCTCATAAAGATGCTTTTCGGCGAAACGGCAGGTACAGTACCTGCGGGATATCCGAAAGCGGCGGTTTCGGTTTCTGCAGCCGCCGCGAAACCGGCTTTCGACGTGGCCCGTTTCAAGGCCGAGATCGCTCCCGAAGAGCCCGATGTGCCATTGCCCGAACTCGGCGACAATCCTACCCCGGAGCTGCTTCAGCAATATGCCCGAGCCCATCCCTCGGTACGCTCAGTGATGCGTGTTTTCCGCGCGAAGGTCGTCGATGTGTCGATCGATTAGTCGGAAGTGGCAATCACGATTTATCGAACCGCAGACAGCCGGCATTCGTATTCCATGGTGAATTGACGATATTATTGTCTTATTCGATGACACAGGGATCTTTGCCGATAAAACTTAAATTCGCGATCGCCGGCCTTTTGGCGTTGGTGCTGTGGCATTCTGCAGCCGCACAGGAATCGCAGCCCTGGTCGCAGAACGTTTCGCCGCTCCCCACGCCGACAGGATTCGTAAATGATTATGCAGGGGTCATCGACGCTGCCACCAAGGAACAGCTCGAAACTAAATTAAAAACGCTCCGCGATACCTCGAACCCTCCCGTCGAGATCGCTGTTGTCACCGTCGAGACCACCGGAATACGCGATATTTTTGATTATTCCCTGGCAGTAGCCCGCGGATGGGGCATCGGCTCGAAAGAGGACGACAACCCCAGCGCATTGCTGCTTATAGCGGTCAAAGACCGGAAGTACTTCACACAGATAAGCCGTGACCTCGAAGATGAGCTGCCTGACGGCGTCGCCGGCAGCCTCCAGCGGCAATACCTGGTGCCGGAATTTCGCAAAGGCAACTACGGCAAGGGCATCTCAGACACAATAGATGCCTATATCGCCACGATACAGAAAACCAATCTCCCGACGGCTCCACGCGAGACTCCGGGCGCCGGACGCACCGTGTCCGACCGCGGCGGTTCGGGGCTTTTCTGCTGCGCGGCGATCGGGTTAATTCTTTTGATATTGATACTTAGCCGTTCTAAGGGTGGGCCGACCAAGGGTGATCGCGATCGATGGGGCGGCGGCGGATTTGGCGGTGGCGGTGGTGGCGTCGGGGGGGCGCTGCCGTGGATAATCGGCAGCATAATCGCTTCAAGTGGATCGGGGAACTCATCATCCGGCGGTTGGGGCGGATCGAGCGACTGGGGCGGTTCATCCGGCGGTTGGGGCGGATTTGGCGGTGGTGGGGATTTCGGCGGCGGCGGAGCTGGAGGAGACTGGTAGATCATGTATTCGTTTTTTGACTCTTTCATTGACGATCTGAAATCAACCCACGGGCGCAATCTGACCTCGGTCATATTGTACGGGTCTGCCGCAGCCGGCGATTTTGTTCCGCATCAGTCCGACTACAATATTCTGATCGCGCTTCAGCGGATCACGCCCGAAGATCTTCGTAATGCACATGCCTGCATACGCGAATGGGCTCGGCTCGGCAATCCGATACCGGTATATTTCACCGTCTCTGAACTGCAAACTGCAGGAGATGTTTTCCCCATCGAGTTTCACCAGATGAGTGACGCGCACAAAGTGCTATATGGCCCGGATGTCCTGGCGGGGGTAGTGATCTCGGATGAATTTCTGCGGCATCAAGCCGAATACGAACTTCGCAGCAAACTGATCCAGCTTCGAAGGCAGTATATTCCTGCATCTTCATCGGTAGATGGTCTAAAGCGGCTGATGGCCGAGAGCCTGCCGAGCTTCGCGGCTCTGTTTCGGGCGGTTCTGATCCTCCACGGAATGCATCCGCCAGCAACAAAACACGAGATCGTGGCGTTAACCGCCCAGCATCTCAAGATAGATGGGACAACGTTTGAAAAAATATTCAATATTCGTGAGAATAATTTCACCGAAGTGCTGGACGAAAAGAGCGCCAACGCGTTGTTTGGCCATTATTTGGAACAGATAGAGGCAGTAATACGTGCGGTTGATACGGCCGGCAATTGACGGCAGGAAGGAGAATGAAAATGAAAAGAGCGATTCTAATATCAGTAATTATGGTGGCTGCATTTGGCCTTAGCGGTTGCAGCTATAACGAGCTGAATGAAAGACAACAGAGAGTAAAAACAGAATGGGCAAAAGTGGAAAGCGCCCTGCAGCGGCGGGCCGACCTGATCCCTAATCTCGTCGAGACTGCGAAAATGGCCGGCGTCCAGGAACAGGAAGTCTTCGGGCAGATCGCCGATGCTCGTTCGCGACTTTTGAATGCTACCGCCGCTGCACCGGCAGGGGAGGATGGAGATAAGACGCCGGAACAGAAGCAGGCCGTGATCGACGCGAATAATAGCTTTGGCGGCACGATCGGACGGTTGCTGATGCTGCAGGAAAATTATCCGGTGCTTAGGTCCAACGAGGCGTTTATGAAGGTCCAGGACGAGCTTTCGGGCACGGAAAACCGTATCAACACGGCACGTATCGACTATACCGAGGCGGTTGGTCAATATAATACGCTGCGAAACTCTTTTCCTGCCGTGTTAACAGCGAGTCTGCTTGGATTTAAGGAGCAGCCGCATTTCGAGGCAGAACCGGGTTCTCGGTCGGCTCCAACTGTCGGCGACGCGAATTCACTGAGGCGGCCGGCAAACCCCTGATCAGAATCCGCGCGAGCTGCACATGGAACAGTGATCACAAGGCTTGTCGGGCTCGAACTGGCAAGCCTTTTCCTTGTACCGGCTGTCAAAGATAGCTCCGGCGATCGCTTCGGCGACATTTAGTTTGTCGAGACTCGGATGGTCGGGTTGCGGATGACGAAAAGCACTCGCAGCCGCCGCTTCAAGCTTGTCAAGACGATCATTGATCTTCTCCATCACCGCAAAAACGGCAGCGAGATTGTTCTCCTCTGTTTCCGCTTTAAGCAGCTTTGCGATCTTCGCCGCTAGTTTCTCGGTATCGTGCGTCACCGTTCCTCACTCAAAGCCGATGTCTTTGAAATCGAAGACGTAAGCTTGATCATTTCGACGCAGTCCTCATTTAACGAGACGTGCTGCATATCACTCAGAAACTCTCCCTCATGCAGAAGCAGTAACCATAATTCCGTATCGAGGGCCCTTTCCAAAGCGGTATACATCTCAGCTGAAAATCCTCCGTCTCTCCTCGAATGAAGCGCCGCCTTTACGTGCTTGGCAATTAGTGTGCCTGACAACAGCAGTTGTCTAGACATTACGTACTCTCGCTTTTCTTCGGTTAAGAACTTATAAACCTTGACTATTCTAAGGGCGAACTTGATCGCCTTTTCAAGGACAATGCTGTTGTTCATTTTTCGATCTATTCAGTGGATAGTGACAAGTGAATAGTTCAGATCCATTCTTCGATTTTCACTATCCACTATTCACTACTCACTATTCACTGAAGAAAAATAAAACTCCTCACAAGAGATCGATGTAATCAACAACTCCCACAATGGCCGAGTCGATCGCAGCACCAGGTCGGCCCGTGGCAGCCGTGGAGGCAGACCAGCCTTCCTGGGCGATCACTACGATGTCACCCTCGCCGGCGTTTACCGAATCGAGTGCAATGCATGTGTACTCCATGTCCTCGAGTTCAGGAGTCACCTGGCGGCACAGCATTACCCGGGCACCTTCGTACCGCTGGTTTTTTTGAGTGGCGACAACGTTGCCGATAACACGGGCAATAAGCATAGGTGAACCCGAGCCAATAGCGATTAAACGATTTTCTTTCTATTTCCGGTTCGGTTAAAAACGTGGTCGTCCGAATCGATAATACCGACAATGGTGCAGTCCGTAGGGGTCTCGTCACGTTTGAAAGGAAACGACGCCTCTTTGCCGCGGCACCAGAATACGAGTTCGCCGACGCCTGCACCGGCGGCGTCAAGTGCGATCATCGGCTGGCCATTATTTTCCAGATCGGCGTCGAGTGTTTGGACAACCAGGAACTTTCGGCCCTCTAGGGCCTGATTCTTTACCGTGGAAACAACCGTTCCTATGACGCGTGCTATCTGCATATTACCTGCCGGGCTTTTTATAGTCGGCGTATGCTACCGCCAAAAGCGACAGGATCAGCACGACGCTGAACTCCATACCGTTGCGGCCGGCACCGACCACGAACCACCCTTCTGCCCAGTGTATAAGATAGATACCGACAATTAGCTTTGCGGCAAAAACGAGGGCGATGATCCAGGAATAGAACCCGACCGCCAAAAGAACGCCGCCGATCAGTTCGGAAAGTGTGATCGCCCAGGCAAGGTAGAACCCGAGCGGAAAGCCCTGCGCACCTAGATATTCGCCAAATCCCCCGACGGTGCCGGCGGATACCCGGGCAGCACCGTGGATGAACATCATCGCCGCGAGCACGACGCGGACGGCAATGACGGCTTTACGATCTTTATCTGCAGATGCCATTAGCGTGAGGAACCGGAATCAACGTCAATGGTGTCGATCACACCGATTATCGCGGAATCGACCGGGCAATCCTTGTTGCCCTCGGCCATCCTGGCTGACGAACCGCTGACCACAATAACTTTTTCGTGATATCCGGCACCAACCGTATCGACGGAAACAATATAGCCGCTCTGGTCACTGCCGTCCAAATTGATCGGCTTAACTATGAGCAGCTTTTTCCCGTGGAGCCGTGCGTCTTTTTGGGTCGAGACAACGGTGCCTAAAATGCGTGCGATTATCATTTGAGCTATTAACGTTCAGCAGGCAAACGTTATTTCATAACAACCGGCAAGGTTTCGTCGACGCTCGAATGAGGACGCGGGATCACGTGAACTGAAACAAGCTCGCCGACCCTTCTGGCCGCAGCGGCCCCAGCGTCCGTGGCCGCTTTGACGGCAGCTACATCCCCTCTGACAATTGCCGTAACAAATCCGGCCCCGATCTTTTCATATCCGACCAATTGGACATTGGCCGCCTTGACCATGGCGTCGGCGGCCTCGATCATGGCTACTAGGCCCTTGCATTCGACCATTCCAAGTGCTTCCTGCATTTGTGTTTGCTCCTAAATCGTTTCTCTAATGACTGTGGCGGAGTTAGTTTAACTCAATTTCGCCGCCTGGCTCAAAAGCTCGATCAACTCTTCGCGGGTGAATGATATTTTTTTGCCGTTTGTGTCACTTTTCCGGGGGTACGTAACATCGAGGTCACAGCTAATGCCGGCGTCGTGAAGATATCCGCAAGCCTGACATCGTGCGTTGGCGCCGAGAAAACCTGCCTTTTCTCTGATCTGAATGAGCTTTTCGATTGCGTCGGCAGGAAGATCGTTCGCTCCGCCGAGGGCCTTGGCGAGGATCGCGATCTTCGCTGTGTGTTCAAGCGTTTCAAGCCGGTCAAAGGCTTGCCATAGGTGTTCGCCGTAGGCGACCGCACCGTGATTAGCCATCAGAAGCGCATTGTGATGCGGCACAAATGGCTTCATTGCATCGGTCAGTTCTTCGGTCGACGGCGTGCCATAATCCGTCAGAGGTACACAGCCGAGCGTCAAGACCACTTCTGAAAGGATAGGCTTATCGATCGCCAGGCCTGCAACTGCAAATGCTGTCCCGTGTGCCGGATGTGCATGGCAAACAGCGTGAATATCGGGCCGCATCTTGTAGATAAGAAGATGCATTGCGAGTTCTGACGAAGCCCTCTTGTCCGACAGCGGCCTGCCATCGAGATCCGTCAAGGCGAGACATTCCTCGGTCATCCGCCCTTTGGACGTCATCGTCGGAGTCGCGAGCACCGTGTTCTCATCGAGCCGGATGCTAACATTGCCGTCAAATGCGACAACATAGCTGCGTTCATAGAGCAGTTTGCCAACCTCGCAGATCAGTTTTCGGGCTGCGGATTCGTCCATAAAAAGGAAAACCACAGATTAACACATCGCTTTGCGGCGCGTTAATCTGTGGTCAAGATCCGTCGAAAAAAAATTTACCGGGCCAAACGCGGAGCGGCAGGAGCTACCGGAACCGGGGGAACCTTAGAGAAGATATCGTCTTTCAGTTCCAGCGTTTCTCCGGGGGCAGGCTTATGCCAAGTGCTTTGAACACTCTCCAACTCATTCCGAAGCCGAAGATTCTCATCGCGCAATCGTTGATTCTCTACGCGGAGCTTCTTCATTTTGTGATACTTGTGCCCGAAGCTGCGATTATTATTGCCTAAACGCGGTGCCGCGATGCTTACAAAAAAACTGGCAATAAAAATGCCGAGTGTAAAAGTGGCCAAAAACGGCAACATTCTTAACAAAAATCCCTTGGTACCCATGTGACTCTTTAAACTCCCTAAAAATAAATACGGCAAAATCCGGTCTTTTGTTCCGCCCGCGCTACTCGCTAAATACTATTTTATACCTTTGGCTCGTTCCCGCAAAGATAATTTTTTCAAAACACCCGGCTTCTCCTGATTTGTTGCAAACCCATCAGTACACGTTGCTCACCCATTCGATTTGGATTACAATCGCGTTTCAAGTGTGCAACATGATCGCTTATCTCTCCGGAAAATTGTTGGAAAAGCATGCGAATACCGCGATCGTGGATGTCGCTGGGGTCGGGTATGAGGTCGCGATACCGCTGTCGACATTCTATGAACTCGGTGAAGTAGGTTCCGACGTTAACCTGCGGATCTATACGCATGTCCGCGAAGACGCGATCCAGCTATTTGGCTTTAAGACCCGAAGGGAGCGCGATCTTTATCTAAAGCTGATCTCGGTCCAGGGCGTTGGGGCGAAATCCGGTATCAGCATGCTGAGCGGAATGAGCGCCGACGAGATTATTGCCGCTATCAGATCCAACGATCTGGCGCGTCTCAAATCTATCCCGGGTGTCGGGCTGAAAACCGCTGAACGTCTCGTGGTCGAACTTCGCGACAAGGTTGGCGAGCTTTCAGAGGCCGGCTCGGGGCTCGATGCCGCATCGAGAACCATTCTTCCTAAAGACGCCGTTTTTGAGGATGCCCTCTCAGCCCTGGTAAATCTCGGTTATCAAAAGAACGCCGCCGAAAAGGCCCTCAATCAGGCTGCCGCCGAGGGGACGGAGGTGACGGTCCAAAAACTGCTCCGCCGCGGCCTGCAGATACTCGCGAAATAACCGCTGTCAATGCTCGAGATCATCAGAAACATGCGAGCCGACCTTTCGGTCCTCGACCGACGGGCGATTTTCGCGTTTGTGTACACGGCCATAGGACTGACCTGCATCGCTTATTTCAAAAATCCTGACTACCTGAATAAGATCCTCGCCGCGATGCCGTTTACAGAGTTTGGCGAGTCAGCGGTATTCCCTGACGACAGCAATTTGCCAGCATTATTGTGGTGGGTATTTGTTTCAGTGTTTTTTTATTTAGCGGTACCCGCGTTACTTGTCAAGTTTGTGCAGAAGCGAAGTTTGGGCGAGATCGGGCTGTCGTTCTCCATCGAAAGCGGTTTTTTGAAGCTTCTTATTTTCTGTATCGCCATCATGCTGCCGATAGTTTATCTGATGTCGCTAACGGGCAGCTTTGCCGCTAAATACCCGTTCCTGCAGATATATAACGACTCTTCATATATCGGCTGGACGCTGCTCGTCTGGGAAGTAGCCTATTTCGCACAATTCTTCGGGTTGGAATTTTTCTTTCGCGGATTTCTGCTGCATAGCCTAAAACCCGCTCTTGGATTGTACTCAATATTCGCAATGACCGTGCCGTACACGATGATCCATTTCGGCAAGCCTATGGCCGAAACCTTCGCCGCCATCTTCGCGGGGATCTTCCTGGGCTGGCTGAGCTATAAGAACGGCAATATCTGGCTAGGGCTCATCCTGCACTGCGCAGTCGCATTTTCGATGGATGTTTTGGCTTTGTGGAATAAGGGAATTTTATTCTAGAATTCAACCTGATCCTGAGCAATGTGCTTAGATAAACGCTTCTTGGTGTTTCTTTCGGGCGCAGCGTCTCTGCGTGAGAAAATCTTAAAGAACGTACTATCGCCCTGTCGGGAGCAATTTACTATAGATCAACGCTGCTTAGGTTTCTTCTTTACAGGCTTCGCGTCTCCTCGTGAGGAGACCTGACGATTATGAATATCGTTCTGGTCCGGAGCAATGCTGCTCTAGATTAAACCTTGCTTCGCGTTCCTTTGCGGGCTTTGCGTCTCTGCGTGAGAAGATATGACTCCGTGAATAAATAGAGCTGCCGAGAGAAATAGACTTACACCCTTATGCACGAGAACGAGATATCAAAGGCGATTGTCGATTCCGCTTTCAAAGTTCATACTACCCTCGGTCCCGGACTGCTCGAGACCGTGTATCGAGCGGCCCTGGCCTACGAATTAGAGAAACGTGGATTACGTGTTGCTATTGAGCGGGGCATACCTGCAGTTTACGAAGAAGTTCGGCTTGAACTGGGGTTTCGAGCTGATATTATCGTTGAGAACAAGGTCATCGTAGAGTGCAAATCTATTGAAGCTTTGGCCCCGGTTCATGGCAAGATTTTGCTCACCTATCTACGTTTAGCCGACCTGAGACTTGGCTTGTTGATCAACTTCAACGTGACGTTGATCAAAGACGGAATAAGGAGGGTCGTGAATGATTTATGGGAATAAAGGAGGTTCACGCAAAGCCGCAAAGCACGCAGAGCGTTGAATGACAGGTCGAAGCAGTCGTTCGTTCCGGAGTTCATTTCTGAATCATAAGATCTCTCGGAAAGGCGCAGAGAGTCGATGGTAAGACAAGCTTTGAGGCCTTGGGAATAGTTTCTAGTAGTAAATTTATCGTTATCACATGCCCCTCGCACTTGATCTCACGGTAGAATATAGTAAATGCGATGCAGAATGCCGAGGCAATAAATATCAGAACAGAGGGCCTTACAGACATCGAAGCTCAACTCGACGTGACCCTTCGTCCCGCCCAACTGTCTGAGTATATCGGGCAGACCAAGGTCAAAGAAAACCTACGTGTCTTCATGAAAGCCGCGCTAAAGCGGCGGGAGGTCCTCGATCACATTCTGCTTACCGGTCCTCCCGGCGTTGGCAAAACGACCCTGTCAAATATCGTAGCCAATGAAATGGGGGCCTCGCTCAAATCGACGGCCGGGCCTATCATCGAGAAGGCAGGCGACCTGGCGGCTATTTTGACCAATCTTGACGAAGGCGATGTGCTATTTATCGACGAGATCCACCGCCTCAACCCCGCTATCGAAGAGATCCTCTACCCCGCAATGGAGGATTACAATATTGACATCATGATCGGCCAGGGCACGGCTGCCCGGTCGATAAAGCTTGAGCTGCCAAAGTTTACGCTCGTCGGAGCCACGACCAGGCCAGGTATGATAACTGCCCCTTTGAGGGGGCGATTCGGCATCATTTTCCACCTTGATTTTTATGCTGTCGAGGATCTGCAGACAATATGCGAACGCTCTGCGAAGATCCTCGGCGTTGAGATCGATAACGAAGGATCACATGAGATCGCGCGGCGCGGCCGCGGAACACCGCGTATCGTCAACCGCCTGCTAAGACGAGTTCGTGATTTTGCCGAGGTCGATCATGACGGCACGATAACAAAGGCAGTGGCATGTGACGCACTCGATAGAATGGAGGTCGACAGCTACGGGCTGGACGAACGCGACTCAAAGCTCTTAAAAACGATAATCGAGAAATTCGACGGTGGTCCCGTAGGTCTCGGCACCATATCGGCAGCAATTCATGAGGAGAAGGACTCGATCGAGGAGATAATCGAACCCTACCTTCTACAGATCGGATTTCTCAACCGCACTCCCCGGGGGCGAATGGCGACACGCCTCGCTTACCGGCATTTCGGGCTCGATGCGTTGACACGAAGCGATCAGGGGCCATTGTTGTTCGATGCGTGAGACCTTCGCCGCCGCATCGGATAATTATTTTTTCTTGCCTACTCAGTCTTCCATCGCTAAAGTAGCCTAATTTCTTTCGCGAGCGGATCCGGGAAAGTCGATTTCCGCCTGAACACCACTTTCTTAGGAAGGAATCTCGATCTCGGCAGTGAGTTGGACGAACGCATTGATCTCCAGAGTTCCAGGCTCGATCGGAGTTTCCACCGTTGCTCTCGCAAAAGATTCCTGCTGGGCATAGATCATTGGCCGCGGCGGGATCCCTCCTTCGTTCACCGACACGACGCGCGTCACACGGCCGCCGAGGGTTTGGGCGAGCGTATTTGCCTTTGCCATTGCCGCACGGGTCGATTCGGCAAGTGCCTGCCCGCGGGCTTCGCGATCCTGACGACGCGTAAAGCTCACTCCATCTATATTGTTTGCCCCTGCTTTGGCCGCCGCGTCGATCACCGGGCCAACCCGAGCGAGATCATTCATCGTGACATTAACACTGTTTCGAGCTTCGTAACCGGTAATCGTGGGCGGCTCATTCTGTCTATATACACGCTGCGGGATGAGCGCATATCCGCTGGTCTTTATCTCGGCACCGGGCCCGCCGGCACTCTTCACTGCCGCGATGACGGCCGTTGTCCGAGCGGCGTTCGTTTGCTGAGCCTCGATAGCTCTCGGGTTCTGCGTGACGACCGAGATTATAACTGTCGCGGTGTCCGGTTGCACGCTGATCCGCGCATCACCTGTAACCGTAACGAGTGTCGTACGTCTTGCGGTGACGGAATTTTGTGCCGGCGTCAGCGTGGCCGCTTCGAACGGCGTCCCCTCCTGATAGATCGTCATCACATCAGATTTGGTCTCGCCTGTTGCCGTCACCGTCATTCCAGTCTTGAACCATGCTTCTGACGAGAATTTCCCGGAATTGAGTATTAGATACTTTTGCTCCTTCGCCACGATCAGCCATCCCCCGGCCTCTACAGTCGGGGCGAGGTCGCCGGTTATCGTGATCCGCTGGGCCAATACGCCAGACGTTACGGTCATGACCGCTAATACAGCGGCCAAATAAATACTTATTCTTTTTATCATCTTACACTCCTGCTCGGCCCGAACTGGATCACTCGAACCATACTCCATCTTATTAGATGTTACAACGAAGATTGGTAATCGAACGGACAGTTTGTCCGCTCTAAATCGGATACTTTTATATATCACGTAATTCGTCCAGAAGGTTATGGAGTTTCTATTTGAGGCATTTTCATTCGATCTGCGTCAAACGGTGATCGATTTTCTCCGCATAGGTTTGGCGTTCGTGCTCGCCGTCCCGATAGGGTGGGAAAGGCGCGATGATACTGACCACGATCTCGGACTGCGAACATTTCCGATCGTGGCAATGGGCGCATGCGCCTTTATGCTGGTCGCAAAAAACCTGCCGGGAGCCGACGCAGAATCCCAGGCGCGGCTGGTCCAGGGACTCATCGGCGGAATCGGTTTCATCGGCGGCGGTGCGATCCTCAAACACGGAACGAATGTTCGCGGGCTCGCGACAGCCGCGAGCATCTGGTGTACAGGCGCTATAGGGGCCGCCGTAGCCTTCGAAAGAGAAGAGATCGCCATTATCCTGAGCGTGATGATGTTGATTACGCTGCGGGTGCTCACGCCGGTCGTCGAGAATGGGCAGGATGACGAAGAAACGGGTAATATGAAGGATAAGTAATACTCGCTCAGGCTTCTGGCTGGCTCGATCCTGAGACGCTCGCTATTCGAACTTCTCCTTAAACTTTTCAAATTGTTCCAGAGTACCGAGAACGCTAAGGCGAGCACCGCCGGGCAGTACTGTGCCGGGCTGCGGATTAGCATCCACATCTTCGTCCGTGCGGATCGCAAGGACCACAAGACCCGTATCCTCGCCGATACGGCTCTCGGCGAGCGTTTCGCCTGAGATCTTTGCAGGCACCCGCACATTGAACAGTTCAACACCCTCGCCGATCACGACAGGATCGCGGCCCTGCACGAGGGAAACCACCGATTCTGCCCCTAGCGGCGCATAACTCAAGACGAAATCCGCACCGGCCCTATGAATGGCCTCCAGATTGCGTTCATGCGTTATCCGGCTGACAATTCGAATGTCGGGGTTGAGTCGGCGACAGTATATGGAGAGATAGATATTTACAGCATCATTATTAGTCGACAGGATCACGAGCGAGGCGTCGCGAAGACCTCCCTTCATCAGGACATCGCGGTCAGCCGCATCTCCTATAGTAACGCGATCGGCCACCAGCAACAGGCTTTCGCGAAGCTCTTTTGCGCAGTCGATTATAAACACCGTCACGTCTTTGCGTTTGAGCGCCTTAGCGGCGGCGTAGCCAACCTTGCCGCCTCCGATTATCAATACCGATGCGTCCGACGGCTCCGGTTTTTCGGGCGTCAGAAGAGTCTCGAGCTTATCTACCTGTTCTCGGGTCCCGATCGCGACCGGCACACTCAGATCGGCAAGCACATGGTCCGGGTCCGCAGGCAGCAAATGCCCGTGCTCCCAGACCCCTACGATGTTCATCCCCGTCAATTGTCGAATATCGGAGTCTCGTATCTTCAAGCCCTCGAATCGCGTGTTGTGGATCGTAAATTCGACCACAAGCCAGTCTTCGAAGGTCCGCACTACGCGTGCACGCTCACCATTTACACTGATCCGGTTCGCGAGGTGTTCGCCGAGGATCTGCTTTAACGGCAGGACGTGGTTCGCTCCGCTAAGCTCGAGGATATCGATAGAATCCTCATTGGCTACAACCGCCGCTATCGGTATTTCCGGAGCGATCTCGCGTACGGTAAGTGTTATGTTCGTATTTGCCGTGTCGCCCGCATTCGCAAAGACCATTCGGGCGGCCCCGACGTTCATCCGCTTATATGTTGAAACACTGTCGACTTCCCCCTGGATCACCGAGATACCATCGTCATTGAGTCTGGAAGCTTTGGCCGAATCCGATTCGATCACAAAATACGGTATCCGTGTATGGATAAGCCGTTTTATCAGGTTTGGGGCGATCGAATCGTAACGGCAGATAATTAGATGGCCTTCCATGCCTTGCGGGACAGAGCGCGGGCATTGCGTGTGGATCTGAGCTTCGAGCCAGGGCGCGTAAAAGAACCGTATAAATGCAAACGGGAGCATTATCAGCAGCAGCACGATCCCCGAGAGCAGGACAACGATCGTAAATATACGTCCTATATCGCTCGCGAACGTGATATCGCCAAACCCGAGCGTGCTCATTACCGTCAACGTCCAGTAAAGGCCAGTAACCCATGAAAAGTAACGCTCCTCGGCATAGAGCATTATCACGTGAAAAAGGACGGAAAAGATGGTGATCACGCCGAGCACGAAAAGCACGTATTTGAGAAGCGCGGCGATGTTGCGGCGCATCTGTCCCTGATTGAGAATGTACGTCAGCTGCGTGCTCAAAAATTTCATTACCGTTGATTTTTACTTTCCCGTTAAAAAAATGAAACCACCGGCTTTCACAAGTGGTTTCGTAGATTAACAATTATCGGACCATACGCAGCCGCAGCTTAGTCGTCTTCTTCTTCAACGGCAAGCAGCGACGCGCTAGTCACCAGGTCATCTTCACCCGTTCGGATAAGCATTACGCCCTGTGCGCTTCGGCCCGTCTCACGGATCTTATCCACACCGAGGCGGATCAGTTTTGCCTGCTGCGTGATGATCATGATCTCGCTGTCGTCCTCGACCGGAAACGCCGCAACGACCTTGCCGGTCTTGTCGGTCGTCTTCATATTAATGACACCTATGCCCCCGCGTTTCGTCAGCCGATAGCTTCCCACAAGTGTTTGTTTTCCAAATCCTTTTTCAGATACCGAGAGTATCTTTTGAGTTCCCTCAGGAGCAACCGCGCAGACCGAAACGACAAAATCCCCAGGTCGTAAATTTACCCCGCGTACGCCACGGGCCACCCGGCCCATCGGCCTTACGTCAGACTCGTTGAATTTCACCGCCATGCCGTCATGCGTTGCAATAAAGATCTGGCACTTGCCGTCGGTGCGTATGATATCCAGCAGCTCGTCACCCTCATCGATGTTGATAGCATTTATGCCCGATGCGCGGATATTCTGGTAGTCGGCAAGCGACGATTTCTTGATCACGCCCTGACGGGTGACCATTGTCAGATATATCTCCTCGCTAAAATCGCGGACCGGCATCACCGCCACCAGTTTTCGTTCACCGGAAAGCTGGACGAGATTGACCACAGCTTTGCCTCGGGCCGAGGTATCGCCTTCCGGGATCTCGTGGACCTTCATCTTAAAGACCTGGCCGTCGTCCGTGAAGATCATCAGGAATGCATGGGTGGATGCGATAAAGAGGTGTTCGACAAAATCGTCGTTTTTCGCCTTTGCCCCGAGACGCCCCTTTCCGCCGCGGCCCTGCCGCGTGTAGGCGGTGACCGGCGTCCGTTTGATGTAGCCTGCATTTGTTACTGTGATCGCGACATCCTCATCGGGGATCAGGTCCTCGATGTTAAATTCGGCGCCGGCGTCCACGATGACCGTCCGGCGAGCATCGCCGAATTGACGTTTAACCTCGACAAGCTCATCCGTGATCACCTGACGGAGAACGCTTTCGTTCTGAAGTATATTCTCGAGTTCCGCAATATGTTTAATGATCTCGGCATACTCGTCGAGGATCTTCTGTCGTTCAAGAGCGGACAAGCGTCGTAACTGTAGATCGAGTATCGCCTGGGCCTGAATATCTGAGAATTCAAGGCTCGCGACGACCTTGTTGAGTTCCTTGACGAATTGCTCTTTAGATTTTTCACCCGTAACACCTCGCCACTTATCGATCTCTCCCGCAGTCGCGAGATTTGCGGTCAGCCACTGCCTTGCTTCATCAACCGACCGCGAATTCCGGATCAGCGGAATGATGTAATCCAATGCGTCAATGGCTTTATTGAGGCCTTCCAGGATGTGGGCCCGCGCCTGAGCCTTTCTCAGGTCAAACTCTGTTCTCCGACGGACGACCTCACGGCGAAATTCGACAAACGCCTCGAGCATCTGCTTGAGCGTCAGCACTTTCGGCTGGCCATCGACAATCGCGATGCTGATAATGCCGAATGAAGACTGCATCGGCGTCAGCTTGTAAAGCTTGTTGAGGATGACCTGCGGGATCGCATCGCGTTTGAGCTCGATAACGATGCGCATGCCCTCGCGGTTTGATTCGTCGCGGATCTCGGAGATACCGTCGAGCCGCTTCTCATGCACCAGCTCCGCGATCTTTTCTATCAGCCGTGCTTTGTTTACCTGATACGGTATTTCTGTAACCACTACGGCGTCGCGGACGCGGTCGCCGCGGCCGATCTCATCGACCACAGCTTTCGCCCGCATTTGCAAGATCCCGCGGCCCGTCTTATAGGCGCTGATGATACCTTCACGGCCATATATGAATCCCGCCGTCGGAAAATCCGGCCCTGGAATGATATTGATCAGCTCATCCGCAGTAATGCCGGGATTCTTAATGAGCTCGATCGTCGCTTCCAAAATTTCATTCAGGTTGTGAGGCGGGATCTTGGTCGCCATCCCCACCGCGATGCCTTCGGAACCGTTTACTAGCAGCAGCGGAATGCGAGTCGGCAGTACCTTCGGCTCAGAAAGGGATTCGTCGTAATTCGGTTGAAAATCGACAGTTTCCTTCTCAATATCGTCGAGGACCTCGTTCGTGATCCGGGCAAGCCGGACCTCGGTATAACGCATTGCCGCGGGGTTGTCGCCATCGATCGAGCCAAAATTCCCCTGCCCGTCGACAAGCGGGTACCGCATCGAAAATTCCTGAGCCATCCGGACGACGGTGTCATAGACCGCTGTATCGCCGTGCGGGTGATATTTTCCGATAGTGTCGCCCACGACGCGGGCAGATTTCTTGTACGGCTTGTTATATGTATTGCCAAGCTCGTTCATCGCCCATAGCACGCGGCGATGCACCGGTTTGAGGCCGTCGCGGACGTCTGGAAGTGCCCGCCCGATGATGACGGACATCGCGTAATCGAGATACGAACGGCGCATCTCGTCTTCGATATTTATTTGATTGCGATCTGAAAGAGAATCCATTGTAAAACGCTGTTGAAAAGGTTATAATGACCAAGGCTTGCTGATCTGAGCAGAACGGTGAGCCGCCCAAGGCACTGGAAAATACTGCTTCTTTGCTGTTTTTATTTTACAGCCTAATTGCTTGAATCGCAACAGCGATATCCCCGTAAGTTCCCATTCTTCAAACGCTTTTAAGGATAAGCCATGCTTTCTCACACAACAGAATCAGCACGCGCGATCGACCGGGCCGTTCCCGCTCCTAAAGTCGAAAAAGAAAATCGGAGAATACAGCGGATCTCCCTGCCGCTCCCCGTGCGTGTAGAGGTTCGAATAGATCCCAAAGTCAGTTGGAATGAGATCACGCGCCTCAGCGACGTGTCTGCTTTTGGTGCAGGTTTTTCGCTGAAGAGGCCTATTAAAAGAGGCCGAATGGTATTGATGACCATACCGATGCCAAGGCAGCTGCGCTCGTTCGATTACAGCGAAGCACAGTACAAGATCTGGGGCGTAGTAAGACGTTGCATGTTCACAGGCAAAAGCCCCCGCGATCCCGAATACTCGATCGGCGTAGCTTTCACGGGCAAAGGGCCACCAAATGGCTATCTTGATCACCCTTCGATGATCTACGACATCGTCCACCGAACTGAGGGAGAGGGCTTCTGGCATTTGGTACCCGCGGATCTGCAGGCCGACGAAAGCAATCAGCCTAAAGATCTTAGAAAACAAACACGATTTTTTATCCCTGAGGCTCTGCGGTTGGAAAAGGTCGATGAAACGGGTAACGTTCAGGAATCGGAGTCGACCGTAACGGAAAATATCAGCCTGGGCGGAGCATCGGTATTTACGTCGATGAATGCAGCCGCCGGAACCTTTGTTCGAGTTACAAGCGATCGGTTTAATGTCACCATCCTATCGGTCGTGCGTGGATCGCGTGTCGGGGCAGACGGTATCACCCGTCTGCATCTCGAGTTTATAGATAAGTTCTTCCCCCTGGAGGGAATCGAGTAGATCAAAGCTCCCATTAATTTTTATGTCTACACTCAACGAGGTCGCTATCGACCCAAGAATAGAGGATAGGGTCCCAGCCGAGCTGAGGGCCGTCATTCAAGTCAAAGAAGGAGATGGCGAGATCTGGAAAGAAGTAGTTCAGATCTCAACGGTATCGCGTAACGGCGTAGGATTCACCCTTCCCCGATCGTGCGTCGTTGGCCGTCTTATCACAATGGTACTTCCGTTGCAGCGGGAGCTGCGGGCTTATGATGAGGACAAAGAGCTCTATCCCGTGATGGGCATAGTCCAATATTGTAACGAAGGTATGGTCGGGGCCGACAAGGTGTTTCATGTCGGAGCAGGATTTATCGGAAAGGAAATACCCGAAAGTTTCAAAGAAGACCCGACGCAAAATTACCGGATCACCGGTATGAATAAGGAAGGCCTGTGGGATATCACAGAATCGGGACGTCGGTTTCAAAACCGGAAAAAGCCTAGATATTGGATTTCGCTTCCGGTGACCGTATCGCTGATCCAGCAAGAAGACAAATCGATCACCCGTGAAGAAACGTTTACACGAAATATCGGCGCCAGCGGAGTGTCCGTCGCAAGTTCCCTAAATGCCAGCGTTGGTGACAAGGTTAAATTCGCTTGCAAAGGTTTGAACTTTTACGCCATCGGAATCGTCCGCAACACCACGACGGGGGAATCCCCGACGGTACATCTCGAGTTTCTGGATGACGAATTTCCGATCGAAAAGGTCGTGCGAAAGCAGGCTGCAGCCTGACCCAATCTTTGCCTATCATGGTGAGGGTTTAGGCTTTGCCGGAGGCGGGGGATCCATCTGCGTCCGCAGCTTCTGGCGCCGTAATTGCTGAAGTTTGCGTTGTTGGGCGGGAGTTAGCGACCTAAAATCGAAGCCGTTCGGAAACGGATCGAACCTGCGATCAATGTTTTGCCCCTGATCAGGTGGTTTGGGAACCTTAGGCATTACGCGCATCACTGTGACCTTACCATTCGCGTCCCTATCGGTCAGCACTACGCCACCTTTCGGAATGTCTGGGTCATCAACCTCGATATCGAGGACGCCTGCCTGGTTTTCATCAGGCTTCTTTGGGTTACCGGCCGTTTTTCCGTTCTTGCTTGCAGACTGGGCCGGCCGGTTAGCCGCTGTATTCGGCCGCTCCGAAACCACGGGTGCCGCAACTTGCCCGGGTTCAAAGTTCTGATCGAGATCGATCGAACTAGTGTTCGCATCGGCCGGAGATCGTGTATCCGAGTCAGGAACGGTAGTTTGTCGTTCTGAATCTTCGGCATACCCGAAAACCGTCGGGTCTGCAACATAAATGATCCCGGCGACTGCTCCGACGACCAAAACAAGAGACATGGCAGCGGCAAAGACCGATTTGCTCCGTTTCGACGCGCCAATTTCTGCTATCGAATGGGTTGTCTGATTTCCTGCTTTGTCGGCCTGGCCCGAGGAGCCTACTGATGTAAGCAGTGAAAGCTGCGAGGACGTTGGAGGAATGACCTCGGTTGCAACGCCGGTCAAAGGACCGCCGGCCGCACGGGTCTTTTCAGACATCAACCTTGTGGGCTGCGAAGAAATATGGTGGTCGGTTAAATTGACGACCTCCGTAACGGTATCCGCCAAATAGGCATATTTCTGGTGGTCATGCAGCATTTCCCGCATTTCCGCGGCAGACGATGGCCTCTCACCGGCGTCGAGGTCAAGGGCCTTCTGCAGAACACCGGCAACACCGCCGGAAATATCTGGATTGACTATGCTAGCGGGTACAAGCGGATCGTCCTTTTTGCTAAGCACACTCATCGCACGTGTCAACGCATCCTCCGGGGCCCGACCGGTTAGCATATGGTAGAGAGTCGCTCCCAGCGAGTAAAGATCGCTGCGCGGATCCGTGCCCGTCCCCTGGATCTGTTCGAGCGAAGCGTAATTTCGCGAATACCCGAAAATGCTTTTGGCAGCTGTCAAATGTCCCGCATCCGTCGGATTTCCCTTGGCGAGTCCGAAATCCAGCAGGATCGCCTCACCCCGGGAGTTGATCTTCAGATTCTGCGGCTTGATGTCCCGGTGGATGACCGGCATCTCCTGGTTGTGGAGGTAATCGAGTGCATCCAATAGCTGGTCGGCCCATTTTAGGACCTGATCGACCGGAAAGGGCTTGCCTGAGCTTTCCAGCATCGCGGCCACATCCTCGCCGGGGATGTACTCCATCACCAGAAACTGCCCGTTCTGCTCCTCAAAATGGTCGCTTACCCGAGGCAGGGCCGAATGCTTGAGGCTGTTCAGCAGCCGTGCCTCGCGCTCGATCGCCTTGCGGAAATTCTCGTCCGAGAAACAAAGCGTTTCTTTAATAGCAACTGTGCTGTCAAAACGCTCGTCCTTAGCAATATAAACCGCACCCATACCGCCCTGCCCGATCTGCCGGTCAATACGGTAGCGCTGCTGCAAAAATGTGCCTGTCTCGATCATCAAAGCTGCTCTCGAATCACGGATATAATACTATAATTCTGCCCAAAAGGTTCCAAAATTAACAAGACAGACCGATCTGAGATCCGGCCGAGGGCATTCCCGTCGAATCGTATGTGATCGATATCAATATCCACCGACATTCTGAGAGCTGTCATGAAAGCTGAATTCGATTGCGTATCGATCAGCTGTGCATACTTGCGATCCAAAAAAATAAAGTGGCAATTCTCGGTTAACTGTTATACTGTCGGTGATCAATAAAGTCCTGATCAAACAAAAAAACAATAAGACCCTGGAGGATCTAATGCCGACCTTTTCCCGCGTTTTTCCACTTGCGTTGATCTCAATCGCAATTCTGCTCACTCTCGTGCAGGCGACAGGAGCTCAGACCGAGCCGCAAGCTCGCGACTTATACGAAAAAATCAAAGCCTTTCCCCTTGACGGAGGAACGGTAGAGGTCTCGAATCTTGTTATCAAACGAGACCGCGCCGTAATGACGTTTACGGGAACCTTTTATCTCGACAAACCCGTTCACGGTAAGGTAACGGGTGCGGTGTTTATCGGAACCGGCACATTCAAGGCTGATCCGCCACCTAACGAATTTGAAAGAGCTAACCTTAAACGACTGTCGCGAACGGATACGATCTCTTCCGATTTTAAACGGGCCTTTTTTCGCTTTACCGATGATACTGCCCAGTTGATCGGTGCGGAGCCTCGCGCAGGGGCACCTAGTGAGCAAGCCCTAAAATTAGCATCCGAGGCAAATACCAGAACCCTTCGCGAGACGGGGGCAAACATCGCTTCACGCGTAGCTATCTCCCTAATAAACCGAGAAGATCCGGGTTTCTTTTTCGGAACCTTCGAAGGGGGCAGACCAGACCGGTTCAGCTATGTACTCGATCATCAAAATCGGATCCCGACCTCGTCTTTCGCTATTAATGGGGGAGAAAAAGGGCTCATTTATTCCTACAATTCGACGATCTACAGCGCGGAGCCATCGCTCGCTTTCTACTCGGAAAGCGACTATTCGCGTTCGATGGCCACCTATTCGGACACGCACGATCTAGTCGACGTCGAGCATTACAGTATGGATGTGGACCTCCGCACGCCAAAGAGCAAAATGAGACTTCGGTCGAACCTGAAAATGAGATCGCTGGCTAACGGCGTTTCGGCCATTCCGTTTGTGATCGGAGAATCTTTGAGCGAGTACGAAAACTCCCGTCTGAAAAAACAGATGCGCGTAAAAGCCGTTCGCAGCGGCCAAAACGACGTTGCATTCATACAGGAGGACTGGGAAGGCGGTTTGACGGTGTTCCTTCCCAAGGCCGCGGCGCTTAACGAGGCGATCGAACTGGAATTTGATATCGAGGGTGATTTCTTACGCGACGGGGAGGTCATCGCTCATTGTTCTTATCCGATCTCAAATACGACGTGGTATCCCAGGCATGGATATCTCGACAGGGCCACCTATGACCTGCGGTTTTTGCACCCCAGAAGGGTCAAGGTAGCGACCGTGGGATTGCGGCACAGCGAAGTTGAATGGCCCGAGGACAAGAATGTTGTGGCCACCAATTATAAGATGACACAGCCAGTGGCTCTGGTCACCTTTGCCCTGGGCCCGTGGCAGAGGCATGTTCAAACAGTCAAGTTTGAAGGAACCGATATCTCGATCCCGCTGGAATTTAATTCCATTATGGGCGACGTCCTGCCGATCAAGGAGAGCTTTATTCTTGCAGAGCTCAACAACAGCGTGCGTTTTTTCAATGCTATGTTCGGCACCTACCCGTATGAATCCTACAGCGCGACGTTTCACCCTTTCGGCTTCGGGCAGGGTTTCCCCTCAATGCTGATGATCCCGCCGACTGATCGATCGAGTAAATATACCTTTGCGTTCATTTCACACGAGACCGCCCATCAATGGTGGGGCAACATTGTTTCGTGGCGATCATATCGCGACCAATGGCTCAGTGAAGGCTTCGCCGAATATTCCGGCGTACTTTACACCGGACTTCGCGATGGTAAAGGCTCCGGGCGCTCATTGATGGACGACATGCGTAACTCGCTGAAGTCCTCCCCGCGAACTCTTACGGGCGTAGGGTCTGGAAAGCTGAACGACGTTGGCCCTATTATCCTCGGGCATCGGCTGCATTCCTCGAAAACGTTAGGGGCTTATCAGTCTCTTATCTACAACAAAGGGGCTCTCGTGTTGCGGATGATGCACTTTCTACTCAGCGACCCCGCAACCGGCAAGGATGAAGCTTTCTTCGCGATGATGAAGGATTTCGTTGAAAAGTACAGGAATAAAGCGGCGTCGACTGACGATTTCCGCGTAGTGGCGAATGCCCATTTGCCAATTCGCCGATCGGGAAACGATATGGGCTCACCGACATGAACTGGTTTTTCCAGCAGTGGGTTTACAAATCCGAGATGCCATCATACAAAATTGAGCATTCGGTACAATCCGCTCCCGACGGCTCTTTTCAACTAGTTGGATCCGTGACGCAGACTGGCGTCGACGAGCGCTTCTTTATGCCAATACCGGTTAGGATCAGCTTCGGCAGTAACCGTTTTGCCACAGGAACGATCGCTGCATACGGCCCGACCACTCCGATCCAGCTAAAGCTCCCCATGAAGCCGGAAAAGATCGAGATCGATCCCGACAAATGGATCCTGGCAGACAAGATCTCGGTAAACTAGGCCAGCAATCGAGTGTATTCTGATGGAGGCTGTCCGAAAGGCGGCCTCTTATTTCTTATTCCCTATCTACTTTGGGGTTGCTGTTGCCTGAGCTGGCAGGTTCCGGATCGTCCGTGTCAAGGGTCAGCTTCCACTCCCCGTCTTCTTTTACGAAGCCCATCTTGCTCCATTTCCCGTTTTCGTCCAGATATTCAATAGTGGCTTTATCACCATTTATTTTTTCGTTCCTGACTTCTGCTTTGTCCGCCTGTGGCCGAGCGGCCAGTTCTCCGAGCATGTCGTCAATCGACTTCTTTTCTTCCGATCCGATAAGCTCGAAAAATTCCAGAATATCCTTGGACAAAAGCCCACGCAGAGTGGGAATGTCCTTGTTCTTTCGCGCCTGGTACGCGGCGTGGTAAGCAGCTGTGGGCGAGCCCGGAGCTGCGTCGGAGGTGACAGGGGCCGCGCCTTCAGTCTGGGCCGGCGCCGTTTTGGCCGATGTGTTACCGGGCGATGTGTTGTTACCGGTGGTAGTATTGTCGGTCTGCTGACACGCGGCTCCTGAGATAGCAGCCATCAATGCAGCCGCAGCGAAAATTTTCTTTAGTTTCACGAGGTCTCCTTTCCTGAAATATTGTCTGAATATAGTGGGCAGAGATCGACCCCCAATACACTCTCTATAAGGCAAAGAATGAATAGTAGTATGAAGTCGACCTAAGTCCAATGTTTGGGTGTGCAATAATGATCCGGCTAACGCCTTAGTTCAGCCTCGGCAGCGATAAAACCGAAGTTCGCCCATTGGTTCCCGGCAGTGATCTTGCGAAAAATGTCCATCGCTTTTTCCTTATCCCCGTTATATAGATACCAGTTGCCAAGTCCGTAACCGAGCGACGCATTACCGAGGGTTTCTGCCTTGTCGCCGATCTCATCAAGGAGGGCCCCCGGGCGAACCTCATCCCTGTAAAGACGCATCAATTTCAGGTAATCCGCGTTCTCAATGACTTCGAAATCACCATCTATCGGAACAAGGATCCGCTCGGCGTCCTTGTTCTTGTCGACGCGGCGGAGCGTCATATAGTACCAGTGTGAGGTCGCGGCAAGCATATCGTTATTTTTTGAGACTTTCATAGCCTCTTTATAAGCATTGATAGCGCGCTTGAAATCGCCCTTCAGATAATACGCGAGGCCGAGATGATACCAGATGTTTGACTGAAGCGTGCTCGTAGGAATATTCATTGCATTCGGCATTCCGTCCGGCTCGATCACGTCCGATTTGCCTTTTACAAGCTTGGCCGCCAATTCGAAGTCCTTTATTGCGTCGTCAAAACAACGCAGCGTAATGTACCGATGTCCGCGATGGCGATACATTCGTGCATCCTTGGGGAATTTCGCGATGCCGCCCGATAGAGTTTTTATCGCGTCCTTATATTGCCCTAAATAACCCTGTCGACGGGCATGCCAGATGACATTGTCCGCCGATGGCTCCTCCGCCGCTTTTTTTGCAGCGTTTGACACATCTTCCGAATACTTGGCTTCAGCGGCGCTCGAAAGCTGTGGTCTAACTTCTTTCGCAGTATCGGCACAGGTCTGCCCGAACACTGGAATTCCACAAACGGCTGCCACGACCATTACGAGTACGATTGACCTCATACGGCGATATTACCTCAAATCGAAATATTTGACACCGCCATCTGATTTGCCCAAGATATTTCAATGCTTAATAGAATGAGTTATTCGCTCCCTCCGGAGATCAGGGCCGATGTCGAGAGCGAGGCAGCCGGATGGAATGCCGGCAATAAGATCGCCCGAATCTGGGCGAAGGATCCAGCCGTCTGGACGGGCGAAGACGAAGCCAAATGGCTCGGCTGGCTGCACATTGTCGCCGAAGAGCTGGACGGCTCGGACCAATACTCTGAATTTCGCAGAGACATCGACGATGCGGGATTTACGGACGTCTTGCTGATGGGCATGGGCGGCTCCAGCTTGTGCCCCGAGGTCCTGGCTCTAACCTTTGGAAAACCAAACTTCCACATTCTTGATTCGACCGTACCAGCTCAGGTCAAAGCTGTTGAGGACAAGCTCGACCTAGCAAAAACGCTCTTCATCGTTGCCAGCAAGTCGGGCTCGACACTTGAGCCGAATTGTTTTAAGCAGTATTTCTTTGATCGAGTAGCGGAAAAAGTCGGACGCGAAAATGCCGGAAAGCAGTTCATCGCGATCACGGATCCGGGATCGAAAATGGAGCAAGTTGCCAAAGATGACGGGTTTAGACATATCTTTTACGGTAAACCCGAGATCGGTGGGCGTTTCTCGGCCCTTTCAGCGTTTGGAATGACAGCCGCGGCAGCCATGGGGCTCGACGTTCGGAGGTTTCTCGAAACAGCATCTCCAATGGT
Source organism: Pyrinomonadaceae bacterium (assembly GCA_041745615.1). Taxonomy (GTDB): domain Bacteria; phylum Acidobacteriota; class Blastocatellia; order Pyrinomonadales; family Pyrinomonadaceae; genus OLB17. Next base: position 89,381 of record JBGTIP010000066.1, read on the forward strand.
CGACGCCTGCAGGTCGAACGGCGCTGCCGAAAATCCGGGAGCCTTGCTCGGCATCATCTTAGGTATTTGCCACAAACACGGCCGAGATAAATTGACGATCTTCACATCGCCCGAGATCCAGAATCTCGGTGCATGGCTTGAGCAGCTTATCGCCGAATCGACCGGAAAAAATGGAGTCGCGATCATCCCGGTCGATAGAGAACCCGTTTTGAGTCCCGCCATCAGGCGGCAATCGGTTGGCGGAGGGCCGCCTGAAGGCGGGACTCAAAACTACTCTAACGACCGGGTCTTTGTCTTCTTGAGTTTAAATGGTAAAGGCGATTTTAAAGTGCCGATCGCGGCGATCGCGGCGGCCGGACATCCCGCGATCGCGATCGAACTGCAGGATATCGATTCGCTGGGGCAGGAATTTTTCCGCTGGGAATTTGCTACCGCCGTCGTCGGCTCGATAATGGGAATCAATCCCTTCAACCAGCCCGATGTAGAGGCAGCTAAGATCGAGGCGCGCAAGATCACCGATGAATACGAGCAGACCGGCTCACTGCCCGTCGAAACGCCCTTTTACACGGGCGAGGGATTCTCGCTTTTCACGAGCGAGGCATACGCCTCAATGCTGACTGCTGCCGCGAATGAATCCTCGGTCACGGATTTGCTGAACGCTCACCTTAATCAGATGGTGACAGATGATTATTTTGCAATTCTGGCCTTTGTAGAAATGAACGAGGCAAATGAAAGGGCCCTGACCGAGATCCGGCGTCAAGTCCTCGAACGGCGAGGCAACGCCACTTGCCTCGGATTCGGCCCGCGATTTCTCCATTCCACCGGCCAGGCCTACAAAGGAGGGGCGAATAACGGGGTCTTTCTCCAGATCACCGCTGATGACCCTTTCGACTTGCCGGTCCCCGGTCAGAAGTACACGTTCGGGGTGGTCAAGGCCGCACAGGCACGCGGTGATTTTCAGGTCCTTCTCGACCGCGGCCGCCGGGCTCTTCGTGTTCATATCAACGGCGATGTAACGAAAGGTCTTGAAAAACTATCAAATTGTTTTGACTGAGATAGACGGTTCCGGCCAGAGTTTCACCGAAACCTCGGTGATTATGCTTCATATTGTAATCCCGATATACTGTTCAGGAACGACCTTTAATCCGTCGGCAGGCCTATGCAGAGCGATAATCCAATCATTCCAGATCCAGAAATGGAGCCGCAAGCCGCGCTAAAAAAATCAACCACCAATCGAAACCTTCTCTTCTCCATAAACGGGATAGCTTTCCTGATCGGCGCTACCATTCTGGCAGTCGTCATATACCGCATCGGCTATCGAGATCTGCTCGACTCGGTGTCAAATGTCGGCTGGGGCATTCTTCTGATCATCTCGCTCAATCTGACGCGTCATATGCTGCGGGCTGCAACGCTCTATATCGCGGTTGCTCCGGAGGTGCGAACATTCAAATACCGAAGCGCTCTTGCTGCCCGTTTCGGGGGCGAGGCAATGACGATCTTCTCGTTTGCCGGCCCGTTCTTAGGCGACGCAACGAAGGCAGTACTCCTCAAAAAGAACCTGACGCTCACCGAGGGGGCTTCGGCCATTATCATCGACAACATTCTCTACTATGTAACGGTGATCCTAATGGTGCTTAGCGGCATTGGTTTGCTGCTTTTGACCTACGGCAGCCACAGTTCCACCGAAACCCGAGTTCTGATCGCCATCGTAAGCGTTGCCCTTGTAATATTCACGTCGATCTCGCTTGCGATCATTTTTCGGGTCACCCCATTAACTCATCTCATCGACTTCTTCGACCGCCGCGGTATGGCCCCCGGCTTTGTCATGCGAAAGAGGCAGAATATCCTGAACGTCGAGAATAAGGTTTTCAGGTTCTATCACAATCGCAGGCGCGATTTCTTTACGATTTTCGGTATCAGCCTCGGAGTACACGCGATCAGCGTGACCGAGGTTTTCTTCGCACTAAAGTTCCTGGGACATCAGTCTGCGGTGACCAACGCCTTTATCATCGAAAGCCTGACAAAGGTCATAAATGCTGCGTTCAGTTTTATACCGGGTACGATCGGTGTGTATGAGGGAGGGAATGGGCTTATTTTAAGCACGCTCGGCTATACCACGACAGTTGGCGTCGCCCTTGCTCTGGTCCGGCGGGGAGCGATATTGTTTTCCACATCGATCGGATTAACTATCCTGATATATCGAACAGCTGCGCGCGGCACCCGCCACCTGGCCAAAACTCGAGCCCAATAGCTTACTTGTTCGAAGCGGATCCTTTAGCATCGGTCAGTTCGCGCACGACCCGTCCCGGGAATCTTCTAAACCCTCGCCGTCTAAGCTCCGTCGAAGGCTCGTTGTTCTCATCGATCTTTCCCATCAATCGCAGTATTGTGGGCATGAAGCTAAGGCTGTCGTAGGGATCCTCTACTACACCTCCTTTCGGAATACCCGTCTTGTCTCCGCCAGCTATCATAAATGTAGAATTCGTCGATACGCGTAGAAAGGAACCGTGGTTTCCCCCAGGATTAAAACCGCGAACGTCGAAGTTCCAGTGGTTCTGCGCCAGGACAAGCATGTCGGCCTCGGTGAGATTTCGCTGCCGCTGGCGAAATCGGCGGATCAGCTTTTGATCGGCCGGTGCGGCACTGGCATCCATCTCCTCAAACAGCGGATGCCGCTGCACGTGCTCATGCAGTCCGACTATCGAATTTGAGTATTTCGTTTTATGCGTTGCCCTCATCCACTCGATCTCACTGTGCCAGGAAGTCAGCCACGCACGCCTTTCTGCGTCTATCGCAAGCTCGGCGTCCTCGTAATATTTCAAAGGAAATCCAGCGTCGATCTCGCGCTCTTCAAATGAGAAAGAGCCGTTTTGGTCCGATCTTAGGCGTGAAACCGACATGTAGCGATAACTTCTCTCGCCGTTCGGGCCAGTGCGCTTCAGCAGTAAGGCCTGTCTGTCGGGCCCTCCATAGAGCCACACTGGGTCTTTCATCCCGTCGCCGCCCTCCAAATCCTTAAACCCGGCCAAGGGCAGCCTTATCGCGACCATGTCCATCGGACGATTGCTTAGCTTCGGCTGTACGTTGTTTCTGACCCGCTGACCATAAAGCAGATCGAAATAATCCACGCGAGCGAAACTTCTCGCGAGATCGAGTTCCTTTTCCAAATTAAGGGTCAACCCTTCCCGCGAAAGGCCAACGATGTAGTTTTGAAGTTGATACAGAGAATTCGGCTCTCCCATCGCCCCCGGAGCTACGATGTCCTCGATTTTGATGCGGTGTAGGTCAGTGCCCTGCTGCTGAAGTGCAAGCAGTGCACGGAGGGAACGCAGATAAGTGCTGTATTGCTTCTCGTTGTCCTCCGCGATCCGCACCAGCTCTGCCACGCGGCGTATCGCCTCCGACTCGCCTCGGTTCAGGTCCTCGTCGGGCCGTTTCGCGGGTAAGCTTCCCCGTTCTTTTATGATCCACCGCTGAAGTGCCTCCAACTCCTCTTTAAGCTCCCCCGCCTTCCGACTCCAAACCGGGGCGTTCCTGGATATGACCTGGTTAAATTCCCGCGTGACTGCCGCCCGCACCTCAGGGGACAGCTTTCGGCTCCTCAATTGCTGATGAAGCAAGTGCAGAAGGTTAAGGTCGCTATTGCGAAGATGGATGGAGGTTCGCTCGTTTCCGTCGAAATCGACCAACGCGGTCGGATACGGTTCGCTTTGTCCCTTGAGATAATAAGAATTTGGCGAAACAGTCCTGATTATCGGCGTCAGCGGATAAAGACCTCTTACCGAATAATCCAGCATCAAACGTCGTTTTGTGACCACGTGGTGCCCCCCGCCCGGTGCGCTTGCCAGCATCTTAACGATATTAAATCCCTGGCTGTAAGAACTTTCCGCAGAGTTGAATCCGTGATCGGAGACAATGATCAGCGCCGTTTCATCGGCCCTCGGAGACGACTGGATCGCCGTCCACAGACGCCCGATAAGGCGGTCGATACTCTTGAGGGAAGCCAATCTCGACTCCTTGTCGTTGTTATGATGGGAAACATGATCAAACTCGGTATCGTAGTAATCGAAATAATCGATCTCAGGCCGGTTTGATAGTTTACTGATAATGTCACGTTTTGCCTGCTTCACCGGGACCGAACGGTATTTGAGCCCGATGGTCCATTCGTTCATAAAGTCGACAACATCGCCCGGATAGAGATTGACAAAACCGCCGGCTAGGACGCCCCAGTCATTCCCCCGCTGATATAGCTGGTACGCTGTATATCGGTTTTCCCAGGGAAATGCATCCGCAAGTATCGGTATCTCGAGCTGGTCCATTACCTCCATAGCAGGCATATCAACCTTCAGGCCCTTCGCATAGCTGATGTAGTATGGAAAAAAATTGAGGTAATCGTAGGGGTGCAGCGTATACCGGTCGTATTCGACGTTTCCCTTTATCTGCAGGCGACGTCCGGTATCTAACTGCCCCCATGCGGGGCCCGAAAGGCTCATTCCGCGAGTATAAAAATTAGGCACCCGCGTGCCGTTCCGATAAAAGACCTCTTCAAACCAGGGAAGCTGCGATCTGCCGGTGGACGGGTCGCGCTCGTTTACAAATCGGTCCACGTAATACCCGGGGAGCCCATCCATCTTGACGAGTACCACTCGTTTCACGTTTTGTCCGTATCCAAAAACAAAGCCCGCTGCCAGGACCGCACTAATAGAAAAGACCTGAAAGATTAAACGTCTCAGTACCATTGCTCCTAATTGGCGGCGAACTCGCCTATAGCTTTTATTGAGGACACGTCGCGCCTCGAGATCCGCTGGCCCTCGCCGAGCGCGCGCTGGAGATAGCGGGCACTGATACCCCGCGCTTTTTCAGTGGACGGCTCCGACCTATAGATAGTGAGCAGCTCTTTCTTTGCAGAGGAATTGTTTATCCGGTAAAGTCCGGCGAGGCAAAGCATACGGATCTCGTCGGTACCGGTGATCGAGTAGATCTTGGCCAGGGCCCGGGTCGTTTTGACTTCGGCGGCATTTCCGCTGCGGGCGATGAAGCCTAACGATTCTCTTAGGCGTTCCATGTTTGTATCGATCTCGGGGCGGGCCGATTTCGCTGCTACCTCTCTAACAAATCTCTCGTGCTGATCGAGCTGCCGGCGAAGATCGAGCTGGGCAAACAACTCGGGCGTCTCCTTTTCCCGGTGAGTGTACAAACCCAGACTAAAGACATTAGCGGCAGTGAAAAATGCGCGTTCAAGTCCCGAATGTCTTATCCGCACCATTTCTTCACGCCGATCATTGCTGATCTTTTTAGCGAGCCCATCCGGCCGACGGGCATACGCAAGGAGATTGTCATACTGCCTGACTGCGATCCGCCGCTCGGCATCTAGATCGTTGCCGAGAGGGTTGATCGAGGCAGATTTTACATGCTGCGATATCTCTCGCCTGAATTCCGGATCTAACGACTCGTCGATCGCCAACAGAAGCTTTAGCTGCGAATACAAACGAAACCTCGACGACTGATTAAGGTCCATCCCGCGTCGTCCCGTTACAAAGTCATACAGCATGCGGCCGAAAAAGTACGGAATACTATGAAATTGCGAAAGTGAGAGGACGTTGTTCGTCACGTCCAGTAGGATCCGGCGTGATAATTCACGATATTTTGGGTTCTTGGCGTCGCGAAAATCAACGAGGATCATCGGCACCTTTGGATGGTCGAGTCCGTACAGGGCCAGCGGGATCATCGTTTTCGCTCTCGCTCCCGGCGTGTCCGAGTCTACCTCACGGTCTTCCGCATCGAACCATCGGACCTGCTTGTATCCCTTCCAATCCAGCAGCCTCTTGTCCTGCCACGGGTTTTTGATGTTCAAAAAGCGCCGTTCAAACGCTTTTCCCTGATTCGCCCTAACGTCCGATTCTGTTGTCCACACGATCGCGTGGCGGGCAAATCCATCGTCCATCACCAGAGGATCGAAGTATAGTCCCTGCGCTTCGGTGTATTGCCTGAGAAGTTCCCAGTTTCGGGCGCGGTAATCCCGTTCCAGTTTCAGGTCCTCCACGTATACCCGCTCTAGATTTTCGCTTTGCATCTTCCAGCCGAACATCTTCTCGGTCAGGGAGAGCCGTGCCTGTATATCTCTCAGCTCCGAATCTGAAAGCAGCTTTTCTCCCTCTATTGCCTGGAACACCGCCAACGCCGCAAGCGAATCGGCCACGGCCGTCCTGCGATGATCGACGCTGTTTTGTCGGTATTGCATTACCGACGCCTTGGGAGTAATGCTGAGCCCGTTAACGACCATTCGCTTGAAGAGATACCAAAACACGGAGTTCCAGACGACTCTATCTGACGCGTGAAGATCGATAACGGCCGGGGGCGGTCCGCTGCCGACTTTTCGATTGGCGCCCCCTGTATACAGGAACGGAACAAAGGCCGTCGCCCTTTGTCGTATCGAGGGGCGAGTATAAGAGTGCAACCAGACATACCGGAGCCTGTCATTGTGAGGGTTGGCGTCTCCAAGCGTGTCTTTGAGCACGCTTATTAAAGGCATATCCAGACCGGGTCCCTGAAGTTCCTCCTCATGGTCAGATCGCCGGGCAAGGATGGTAATCAGCTCAGCTCCCACCTCCATCGTTAGCTTTTCCACGCGAAAGAGGGATGAGAGACTATCCGACACGGCCGTGGTCGGCTTCTTTTCCGGGACCACCGACAACGGCGCCTGAGCGCTCACCACCGTCGACGAGATAAAAAGGCAAAGGCACCAACAAAATGCAGACAATCGTGTAGCCTTAAGTGCAGAGGGTAGGGACATAGACGATTTTTACTTCCAAACCAAATCGGCCCGAATAACACCGGCACAAAGAACGATGGTGACCAGAACTTGGGGTTGGATGCTTAACCCGTGTAATTGGTTTGACTTACTGCCTGAGGCGGGCCCGCAAGATCGTCATGATCTCGACCGAAGCAACGCCGAGGGCAGAAAAAAGCAGGAGATGAACAAAACCGCCTTTTCCGAGAAAAACCAGTAAAAGCCATACAGAAAGCAGAATTCCAGTTATTATCCGAAGCATGATCTACTCCATCTAGGCGGCTCACCGCTAACTAGATTTTACCTCCTCGCTCATCCTTCCGTCCTCTGTGACATTTTGACAGGCCAAATAGTAATTAGATACTCTGCAGATTCGTATAGTCCGTATCCCGGCATTGAACTACTTGGAATTAGAATCTTAATCTCTTGGCTACATCGATCCTTCCGCCTCAAACCGCGAGCATAGACCCCAAAGCATTTTCAGATGATTTGGCCTTCGCCGGCAGCCGAAGATCGGCGGTGCTCATTATTACGATATTTCTGATCGCGGGGTTCTTTTTCAGGGTCGGTGGCCTGGGTTCTGAGAGCCTTGGCGAAGACGAGCTAAACAAGCTGCAGACCGTCGAGGAATACCGGACGAACGGCCTGTCAGGCAAAAATGGCGAGCATCCCTTCCTGATGAAGGGACTCCAGACCGTCAGCGTAGTGGCCGCCGAACGTTGGAACTCGGTCTCGTCCATTACCATTCCGACTGAGGCAGCTTTGCGTTTTCCTGTCGCGCTATTCGGGACCTTCTCCATACTTCTTATATTTTTGCTTACTTCGGCACTTTTTGGCCGTTCGATAGCGATCGTAGCAGCCGGGCTATACGCCCTGGAACCAATGGCGATAGGTTTTGACCGGATCGCCAAAGAGGACAGCCTTGTAGTTTTCTTTTTTCTTCTCGCCCAGATACTGTGGGTCCGCAGCCAGGCGGCGGCGCAGCGTGAAGACTCGAACTGGATCTGGTACGCTTGGGGTTCTGCGGCAGCTTTCGCCGGCTTGATGGCCTCGAAATATTATCCCCACCTTCTGGCCGTTACCGGTGCGTACTACAACATTTTCAAGTATGTTCCCGCGAACCGCTGGCACATGCGTGCCAAGCGATGGATCATATTTTTCCTCGTGATGGGCATAACGTTCGTAATTCTGAATCCGACGATACTCCTGCCCGAAACATGGCGAGAGATGCTGAAGTTCTCAAGCGAGAACCGCATCGCACACGACAGCTACGAATACATGGGCACCTTGTATCGTAATCAGATGAGCGCATGGCTCGCGGGTGTTCCGTGGACCTTTTATTACGTATTTCTGGCGGTCAAAACATCGTTACCCACTCTTATCTTCTTTCTGATCGGCCTGCCTCTGATTTTTCGCCGCCGAATGGGAGACGGGCGATTCCTCATATTTTTCTGGGCATTTATGTGGTTTTTGCCGTTCACATTTCTCGGCGGCAAGTTCACGCGATATTTCGCGTTCGTCACTCCGCTGATATTCATCATCGCGGCGGTCGGCTTCTATTTCCTGATAAAATGGCTCTCCGAGCGTTTTAACGGTATGACGAGGCCGGCACTGCAAACGACCCTTTTCGCGGTGCTCCTTGCTGTCCCCGTGCTAAACAGCCTATCGTCCGCTCCCCATTACCGGATGTTTACCAACGTGATCGGCGGAGGGGAAATGGCCGGCGGCGCTTATTTTCCGCACGACGAGTTTTATGACGGTGCCACAGAAAAAGCGATGAAGCTGATCGCGAACTACGCCGTGCAGGGAGCAGCGGTCGCTTCCGAAACCCCCGGCCTTTATGCATTTTACGCCGAACGCCAGGGCCGCCCCGATCTCCGATTCGTGTCCCTCTCAGACAAAAGCGAAGTAAACAGATTGTCAAAGAACGATTTCGTCGTCCTGGCGAAAGGCCGCCGATATATGAGTAACACGGCCTACTACAATTACCTGCAGCAAGAGCAATGGACAACGGCAGAATTCGATCTCGGCGGCGTGCCGGCCGTGTCCGTATACGTGCTCGATGACGCCGCGGCCCAAAGCCTGCGGGCGCTTTCGCCGTGATCAGTCGTAATTGAGAGCGTCCACAGGGTCGAGTCTGGCGGCACGCAACCCCGGATACAGGGCACCGATAGCACCGCTTAGCAGACCAACGATAATGATCGTGATCACTGTTTGAGGATCGATCACTACGGTCAGGTTCGTCCATTTTGCAAGGACCATTCTCAGAATATACGTCGCTGCGACTCCGAAAATAATTCCTCCCGCGCTTAGCAATATCGCTTCTTGCAGGATGATGAACCCGATCCGAGCATTCGACATCCCCAGCGATTTCAGGACCCCGATCTGACGCGTTCTCTCGGTCACCGTGGTGTACATCGTCAGCAGGATGATCAGTGCACTGATAGCAGCCGCCACCCCGATGACCACGTCGAGGAATACATTGAGAGCCGGGAAGCCCTGCATATAAAGCTCCTCAAGCTCGCTGGTGAGAAGGATCTGGTTATCTGGAAATGCATCCTGCAGGTTTTGGCCGACCGTTTCGGCGGTCCAGCCGTCAGCCGCTTTGACTAAGAATGCCGAAGCTTTCCCTTCCACGCCGAGCTGTGTCTGCATTGTGGATAGGGGTATTTTTATCCGGGCACCGGCACTCGGCTCATAGGATCCGACGATAGTGAAATCACGCTCGTAGATCTCAAACTTATCGCCGATCGTCAGCTTGCGCCGTTCGAGCCAGGCGACGTCTGTCATCATTTCATCCTTGCCGGGTTCGAATTGCCTCCCTTGAACCACAACTATGCCCGAGATCGCCGCATATTCGTCGAACGTGATGCCATCGATTAGCCTGCCGCCAGTCAAACCGTCCTTCGCCGAAACGCTGTTCTGTGTAATTGGCACAGCCGCAGCAACGCCGGGAACACGCCTTACCTCCGCCGCCATTTCCACCGGCAGCCTGATCGCGTCCGACCCGCTCAAACCCAGGCTCCCCGGAGCCCGAAACATTATCTCTGCACCGACATTCTGCTCGCGCTGGGCACGCTCACGCATGGTGCCATTCGCGAGCCCCACAGTAAATACGATCAGCAAAATACCAATACCGATGCCGACGATGCTGACGATCGTCCGCGCCGGGCGGTGTAGCATGTTTGAAAAAACGAGACTGTTCATATAGTTCAGTGGATAACGGATAGTGAAAAGTGGATAGTCATAAAAACTATCCACTATCCCTAACCACTACTCACTGTAGAAATTAATTCAAAACCCGACCGATTCTTCCCCTTCAACAAGGTACGGTGATACGGCGGGGGCATCGAGATCTTCGGAAACGATCTTCGCGATCACGGGGAGCGATAGTGACCGTGTCTTGCCGATCCCAGGCACCGCCTTGCCCTTGGCGTAAACGTCGTGGCGTCCATATTCCTTGTACCATTCGCTCAATGACGCCGTTTTGTGCATTTCCTCGATGATCTGCCTCCAGCCAACGCCCGTGTTGTAGGCACAAAAGCTGATCTCGCCCTCCTGCGTGCCATACGGGATAACGCACATTTCAGTGCGGCGAAAATCGTATGTAAAAAGGTCCTGGAACCACATCCCTTCGACACACAGAACACGCCAAACGTCTTCTTCCTTTTTCTCGGCCTGCATCCGGTCATTGCGGTCGGAATTCGAAGTAGTGGACGACGGCTTAAAGAGATTGAGTATCTGCGAGATCGGGAAGCCCTCGGGTGCTCTGCCGGCATCGTAATTCCGCATGATCGCCATCCCGAGCTGTGCCATCGTCAGCTTTTTGCCGCGGGCCGTATCGGTGATCCTGGCAACGTCCTTCATGAACTGCTCGTAATTGAAAAATTCGAACAGCGACCGCATTTCGTTGGTCTGCTTGTTGACGACGATCAGCGTGAAAATGCCGCAGTTCGGATGGCAATTGCAGGACGACCAGCCCCACGGAGCGTCAGCACCCTGGAGCATATCCATCACCGAGGTAAATGCCGAATAGCTCGAAAGTGGGAACCAATCCCTCATCGGTTCGAGAACCCCACCGAGTTGGTCCTTAAGGTCGTGCGTCATCCCCGCGAGTGTATAACGCTGCTCTTTGCGGTCCTTGTCGGACACATCCTCGTCACGTCCGGTGAACGAAACCGGTTGAAAGGCAATGGTCTGGACCTTATCAATATTTTCGGCCGCGAATTTCACGATCGAACCGATGCCGCCGTTGTTCCACGAATTAACGATCGTCGTGACCAGCGTGACCTTGATCCCCACGGAGGCCAGATTCTCGATCGCCTTCAGCTTTACGTCAAAGAGATTTCCGACCCCGCGGTGCTTGTTGTCCTCCTCGTTCGTCCCATCAAACTGCAGATAAACGCCGTGCTGGCCCGCCTCTTTCGCTGCCTTGCAAAACCCGATGTCCTCAGCATACCGTATGCCGTTGGTGGCAGCCAGAATGCGGTAAAAGCCGACCTTCTTTGCATACGCGACGGCATCCAGGAAGTAAGGCGAAAGTGTCGGTTCGCCGCCCGAGAAAAGAATTATGATCTGGCGTTTCGGTTTGAAGCTGACGGCGCGGTCGAGGATCGCCTTAGTGTCCTCAAAGGTGGGCTCGTGCACATATCCGACCTGGTTCGCATCCATAAAACAAGGATTGCACATCATGTTGCAGCGATTGGTCAGGTCGACGGTCAGCACCGCCCCGCGGCCAAATTTTATATCCGACGTGCCGTGATGGTGCACATGATCGTCCTCGGCTGACTTAAAATCGCGCCCGAAGAATAGCGATTCGATCCTCTCGAGAAAATTCGCGTCGGTTGCCAAAACGTCCTCGAAAATCCCGTGTGTCGGACATTCCTTCCGCATCAGGACCTGCCCGTCCTCTTCGAAGATCTGTGCCTTGATCTCGCCGGGATGGGCGTCCATCAGGATGTTGAGCGGAATATCGCCCGAGATCACGCCGTTTCGCACCGATTTAACGCAAGCAGGGCATAGGCTGTCCGTTTCGCGCGGAAACCCCAGCGGCGGAGCCGTCCGCTCATACGACTTTAGCAGCGGCTCGGCAGCCCACTTCGGCTGGATCGACTCCCCCTCGGGCACGAGCGTATTAACAGCCTGAAACGCCCTCCACCCAAGATCCGCCATCTTAGAGACCGCCCTCGACCCCTTCCTGCCCTTACCTTTCCCCTCGCCGCGTCTGAAATTATCGCTGAACATAATGTTTATGGCCGTAAGACACACTTTGGCTTAGGCCGATTCTACCAAAGTTTGTGCTTTTCCAGAAGCGTGATCTATTTTCTCAACGATAGTATTTATGAGGGAGGACATCTGGAAGTTAGCGCAATAAAAATTCTGAAGAATGGTAATTTACTAGTTTCGCCCACGCGGCCTAATCGAAAGGGGCGGTTTCTCTTTGCAAAATAGTAGGTGATATTTTACTCTACGTGTAGGATACGTGTAGCCAGACCGAGAAAGCCAATGAAAAAGAAGTTAACCATAACTGTGGATGAGCGAGTATACGAAGGGCTCCACCGCGTGATAGGTCAGGGGAAGATCAGCCAATTTATCGAATCGCTGGTGCGCCCGCATGTAATCAAACACAGCCTTGAATCTGCTTATCAGGAAATGGCACTCGACGAAGCGCGTGAATCAGAAGCTCTCGAATGGACCGAATCGACCATAGGAGACGTAGCAGATGAAACGCGGTGAAGTGTGGTGGGTAAGATTCAACACGCCCTCGGTTGGGGGAGAGATCGAAAAGCAACGGCCCGGCATAATTGTCAGCAACGATGCTGCAAACAAACATCTAAATCGGGTTCAAGTCGTTCCGCTCACCTCAAACGTTGACAGACTTTATCCGAGCGAAGCGTATGTAATGCTCAACGGAAAACAGAGCAAAGCGGTTGCCGATCAGCTAACCACCGTCAGCAAGTTGCGCTTATCAAACATTGAAGGCAGGTTATCGGCGGCCGACCTTCAAAAAGTCGAGCAAGCCATCAGAACACATCTGGACTTGTAGTAAAGGGGCAGGAAGTTTTGTCTGCCTTGATGGCCCTAAAAAGCGCGGACATGACCATTTCGTCGCTGCAAGAGCTATGATTGTTTCTTCAGATAAAATTCTCGAATTACGCCAAAGAATTCTGGCGGCCTTTCCAAAGGAGGCTCCGCCTCAACCGGAGAATTTAACCGAACATAGTTGTGCTGAATGCGATGGCTTAAGAGATGATTTCAACGGAGTCGCATGGTGGTCTGCGGATAGCTCGATGATTGATGATAATTATGATGTTCTGCCTCTCTTTACCTCAGAGGCTTACCATTACTATTTACCTGCTTTCTTGCTTCGCGCACTAAGTTCGTTTGAGCCTTATAATGACGTCTTGCAATTCTCTGTTTATAGCTTGAGTCCCACAAAGACACCGGTTGACGATCCTCGCTATCGCGCAAGATTAAATCTATTTACGCCAGATCAAATTACTGCGGTCGCGAGTTTTTTGGAACAGATTCAAAATGACGAGAGATTCTACAGTTATTATGCCGATGCGGAACGCGGGGTAAGAAAATTTTGGCAGGTTAACGATGACCGAGTAATTTAACATTCAATCGGAGCGATTTAGTTTATGACGAACGCTAATCCTTTCGTATCTTACAGCCTGCTCGCCGCGCGATTCCGGCGGTAAATACTTACGGGGATAATACGACCATTCGTATGCAGAAAAAGCCTTTTAGAATTCTGATCTCCATCCTGACATTCTTTCTCGGCATTTCTGTCGCAGGAGGCTGGCTGTATTATCAAGAATCCCAGACGGTAAGAATTGAATTGCCCAACGATCGTTGGGAGCCGATTTTCTTCACGCTGATTAACCGGACAGGAGAACTTAGCGGACTGACGGATTTGAGAGAAACAAAATTGAACCGAGATAACATTGAAGTTCGAATCTGGCGTGGGTTCGGAGTGGATGATTTGGAAGGAGTGATCTTAAAACGCCATAATCATCAATGGCGGGCTTTTCATATCAAAGCGGATGACTACTTTCACCCTCAACAGGTAGAGGCAAAGGAACTGAGTGATCCGAGATCCGGTTGGGATCTTTTCTGGAATAATGTCACCCACCTGGGATTATTAACTCTTCGTGATCCGTCGGAAACGAATTGCGAGGACAGTGGCTTGGATGGAACAAACTACGTGGTCGAAATTAACCAAAATAAAATTTATCGTACTTATCGAATGCGCGAAGGTGGAAAGTGTACCGGAGTCGAGCAGATGGAAGCGATAGACGACATTATAGGTGAAGAATTCGATTCCGAGCGGGAAGAATGTAAAACAAACGAATGGTTTGCTTGCGCCAAATTGAGGAAGTCCTATAGAAAAAGTGCAAACTGAGACCGCCGCACCGAACAACCATTCAATGTATCAGCATAACTGTCTAAGACTAAGTAACGAGGGCGACATGTCTTCAACTCTCGGACACTTAAGATGAACACGATTGAGAAGATTAAAACCAAGATCAGGCAATACCCTGATCTTAGGTATGAAAGCGAAGTTAATTCTATCAGTGTATTCCCGATGTCAGAGGATGGATTCAAAGTCAGCATAAAGGTCGATCCAGATTCATTAACAGTCTCGTTCAATGGTTGGCATGAAAAATTCCAGAGCGAAGAAGAAGCCTTGAATTGCTTCTCCTTTGGCCTATCCTCCGATTGCCGACTGAGAGAATACAGGCGCGGAACGTTCGCGTATAAATGGACTGTCGAATCTAATGACAACGGGGAATGGGTTGAAGATAGCACCACAGGTTTGATCGTCTTCCCGTTCTGGAAAAGGCAGGAGGCCAGATATTTGCAGAATGAACTTATTAATACCAATCAGAATGCAAAAGACGACGACATTTGACAACGCCCATGTCCTGAATAGTGAGAATCCCGCGGCACATATGATTTCATTTTAAGGCTGGGGCCAACGCATCGGTATGAACTAATTATAAAGGGAATATCTATATGAGCGACTTCGATTTAAACAGCTTTTGGGAGGATTCGGACTATGCACTAAAAATGTATGTTGGTGCACCTATTACCGATGAGATGATCGAAGGCGTGGAAGCCGAACTTGGTTACAGATTACCGAAGGCCTACATCGAGCTGCTTCGAAGTCAGAACGGAGGGATTCCGACTAATACGCAGCACCGTACGTTACAGCCTACTTCGTGGGCAGACGACCATGTTGCAATTGCTGGTATCTACGGCGTTGACCGAAGCATGGCGTCATCATTGTGCGGCGAGTTCAGTAGTAAATTTTGGATCGAAGAGTGTGGCTACCCAGATATCGGAATCTATTTTGCCGATTGCCCCTCCGCGGGACACGATATGATGTGTCTGGATTACAGAGATTGTGGTCCAAGCGGAGAGCCGAAGGTCGTGCACGTTGACCAAGAGTTCGAATACGAGATTACGCCTGTGGCTGAGAATTTTGAGGAGTTCATTCGAGGTTTGGAAGATGAAAGTGCCTTTTCGTATAGGCAGGTTATCCGGAGCCTCAATTTTATCTAGGGAGTTTGTGTATTTAAGTAGTGAAACGGCCCAATGGCTGCGGAGGAATTTGATATGAAGTTCAACAACGTCGTCCGTTCTGAGGTGGAATTGCGGGAGTTGATGGGTGCACCTGTCGCTCCGCCTGTGGTTGAGAAGACACTGGCAGCGCTTGACCGGCATTGCCTGGCCTTTATCGGACGCTCGCCCTTTGTTTTCGTTTCATCCACGGACGCAAAAGGCCGAATGGACATTTCGCCTAAGGGCGATGCTCCCGGCTTCGTTAAAGTGCTGGATAGTAACACGCTGGTGATCCCGGATCGTCCGGGCAACCAACGCTTCGACACGTTTCGAAATCTGTTTGAATCGCCGCGGGTCGGGTTGATCTTTCTGGTCCCCGGCAAACGCGAGACCCTCCGCATCAGTGGTACGGCAGAAGTAGTACGGGATCAAGAGCTGCTCGAAACGATGGCGGCAAGCGGCAAATCCCCGGCGCTGGCCATCGCCGTCCATGTCGAGGAAGCCTTCTTCCACTGCGCAAAGTGCATGATCCGCTCGCACCTCTGGCAGCCCGAGCAATGGCCGTCGATCGAGAGCCTGCCCACCCTCGCCGAAACGATGAAAGACGCCGCCTCGATACCGGGCCCCGTCGAGTTCCTCGAAGGGATAATCAAGCAAGACGAGGAGAACCGCCTTTATTAGGAGCACGAAGGTATCGACTGAGGCATTTATTTCGCTTCAATGTTCCTACGACAATCAGTGGCCCTTCGAACGCTCATGAAACAATGATACGAATCGAAATATGAAGTTTTTCTTGATAGCTGTTTTCTTATTTACAACTGCTTCCTTTGCCCAAACGGCTGTGAGTCTCGAGGGCCAGGTGGTTTGCTGTGCTGAGTGCTGGGCTGAGGCCGACCGGACTAAGGTTGAATTCGGCACGGCGGAAAACCTGATGAAGGCAAAGTCGTGCGTCGAGGGCGGCGACCCGACGCTGCTTGCGGTGCGCGAGGGCGACGACTTTACGCTCTACCGGTTGGAACAGGGTAAATTCAGGCTTAAGGAGAAAAATTGGCTGAGCTATGTCGGCAAACGAGTAAATGTCACCGGCACAAAGAAAAAGGTCAGGAAAGAGGATGCCTTCGTGGTCGATACGCTTGAGGTTATCGCCCCGAGCATTGCCGAACGTGACGCCCGGGCCGCCTTTGGTAAGGATGCAGTACTCGAACTCAAAGACCTGTTCGGGGCGGACGTAAACCTTTCGCAATACGGCGGCCGGATAGTGATACTCAATTTCTGGGCGACCTATTGTTTGCCCTGTCGAAAGGAAATGCCCGATCTCGCGACCATCCAGAATGAATTTGCAGCCATGGGCGTTCAGGTGATCGGTGCCTCGACCGACGAGGCTGCCGACAGGCCCAAGGTCCTGCAGTTTATCAAGGAAACCAAGCTCAATTTCCCGATATGGATGGGGGCGGGCACCGCCGATATGATCCGTTTCGGCCTCGGTGAGGCATTGCCCGGCACAGCCGTGATCGGCCGCGACGGAAAGATCGCCCACGTCATCTCAGGAGTGGTCGACCCGGCTGACCTCAAAGCCCGGATCAAAGCGATGCTCCCGACGGCCGAGATCGGAGTTCCCAATGAAGGTGTAACAGCAGAAAACAAGCAAAAGCCGAATCGTGTTTCGTCCGTTCCCAGCTGACCGCTCTGACCTGGAGAGGGTCGCGCCGTGAGCGGGACGGGACATTCACAATATAAATGGACATACGGCGTGCGGTTCATCCCGAACATGATCGACCGCGCCAAGTGGCGCAATACGCTTGTCTATCAGGTGAATTCCAGGCTCTCGCTCGGTGTCGAATACAATCCGCTCGCCGGCAAAGTTTCGCCATTGGCAAACTTCGTCGCCATGAAAGAAACCGAAAACCGGCCTGCGATAATCCTGGGGACGAGCTCGGATCGTATCGGGACGCCCTCAGGGCAATCGTTCTATGTGACAGCGAGCAAAAGCCTCGAGCAGGAAACCGGTTTGCCGATCGCCCCCTATATCGGGTTTACGTACGGCACATATGAGGACCGTGCCCGCATTATCGGTGGGCTAAATGTCTATCTGCCCTGCGGGTTTTCGTCAACGATCCTTTTCGACGGCGTAAAGGTCCACCCGACACTGAATTACAGCCGCGGCCGTCACCAATTCGGCTTCATCCTCGCCGAGGGTAAAAAGCCCGGACTGAATTACAGCGTTTCGTTCTGATCCAAATTTAAATGCAGTTTCTTTTTCAACGTTTTTCTTTTCGGCTTCTTTGCGGTCTTAGCGTATTTGCGTGAAACACTCTTCACACGCAAATCGCAAAGAACGCAAAGGAAAAAATGTACGTACGCTCTTGCCGAATCTGAGGTTATACTGCACCAATGGCAAAACTACTATCAGCTTACGGTTATCAGGGCGACGCGATGAACCTGCCCGTCGCGGATGTCGAAAAGGCGTTGCCGTTCTATATTGAAAAAATGGGATTCAGCGTCATCAAGCGGACCGACACCCCTGTGAAGAAGGCCCGGCTCGAACGCGACGGCGTCCAGTTCGCAATCGCTGAGAACGGCGGAGCCCCCGAACAGGACGGCTGCGCCTTTCACACAGACGACGTCCACGCCCTGCGTGAGGAGTTCATCGCTAACGGCTTAACAGGCATCGGCAAGATAGACTGCGAATCTCGCGGCGATGGAACGAAATTCAATGTTTTCTTTGTCGTGGCTCCCGATGGGTTGTGTTACTGGTTTGGCGAGCGGCTAAAGGATTAATATTCCATACAAAAATCGTAACTAGGAGTGATGACGACACCGAAGCAGATCGTAGAGAAATGGGTTGAGGCCTTCAACAAGGCCGACGTGGATCGCCTGGCGTCTCTGTACGACGCCCGGGCGGTCAACCATCAGGTGGCGGAGGAACCGATCGAGGGGCGTGACAATATTCGGCTCATGTTCGAGAGCGAGTTCGCTCGAGCGAAGATGGTCTGCATTGTCGAGAACATATTCGAGGACGGCGAGTGGGCGATTCTCGAGTGGCGTGACCCGCTCGGGCTTCGCGGCTGCGGCTTTTTCCATGTCGTTGATAGGGCTATCGTCTTCCAGCGAGGCTACTGGGATAAGCTCTCATTCCTGCGGTTTCATGGCCTCCCTTTGCCGGAAAAATAATCGTGAATAAATACATCACAACCGTCACGAATCTCGACGCCAACGGCGTCAGGGGCTTTCTCGAGAACCCAAGATGGGTAAATTGGGCCGAGCCGACCGGGAAGAACGCTTTGCATTATGCGTGCGGGGTGCCGGTTGGTGATGACGAGGAGCGGGCAAAGGCTAGTCTTGAGATCGTTAAGATGCTGATCGAGAGCGGGATCGACATCAACTCGATCCACAACATCCCGGACGACGGCGGCATCTTTCCGGCGACGCCGCTCTGGTATGCGTACACCAAAGGCCGAAACGACCGGCTTTACCGCTACCTGCTCGAGCGCGGCGCCAACCCAGACAACTGTTGGTGGGCCATCGCCTGGTATGACGATATCGAGGCCGCCGAGCTTTTCCTGAGCCACGGTGCAAAGCTGGATAAGCCGCTGCTCGGTCAGCTCTTTGTAACGTCCATATTTTGGAAGAAATTCGAATTTGCCTGGTGGGTGCTGGAACGGGGAGCCGACATAGACACCTATGCACCGCAGGACGTGAACGCACTCATGATCGCGGTCAAGCGAAAGGATGAGGACCTCATCAAAAAGCTGATCTCCCTCGGCGCCGATCCGGAAGTAGCAAACTCAGAAGGAGAGTCGGCCCGCACGATCGCCGAGAAACGCGGCCCGAAGCGCTTGGCCAAGCTGATGCAGGGCGGAAATTAAAGTTCCATAGATCTTTGACAATCTAAATCGGCCACGCGAAAGCTACTCGTCTTATCCCCTATCGCCGCCGTTCAAGCTCGGCCACCGCGAGCGGGTATTCGTAGAACGTGCGGGTGCCGTATTCTTTCACCCATTCAAAGTGCTTACGAGCATCAGCGTATTTGTTTCTCAACTGTAGGTCCATACCGATAAATGCGTGTGCTTCGGTTCGCTGGTCGTTATCCTTCGCGATTGCTAGCAATTGGTCGGCGGATATCTGATCGTCATAGAACCGAATGATATTGAACGGCCAGGACGCCGGATCGGCTTTTTTCTGGGCCTGGGCGAGGATGGCGGCGGCACGGTCCTCCATGCCCCTGCTTCGAAAACCAATTACAGCGATCAGAGCTTGGAATGGAGACGAACTGGTCCGCCAACCGTACAGTTTTAAGTATCGCTCTGCATCTGCCGCGGCTTCGAGGCCGGATCCGCCGAGATACAAATAATTCCAGGCCCTCGTTGAGAGGATCTCGGCATTATCAGGCTCGAAGTGAATTATTTTGCTGAATGAATCGATCGCTTCGCGGTACCTGCCAAGACGGCTGAGCGCGTTCGACAGGTGATAGCGGGCGCTCTTGTAGTTCGGTGACATTTTCAGAGCCGTCTCAAGCGGCTCTATGGCGTCCGCCGGACGGCCAAGCTTTATGAAGGTTAGTCCGAGGTTATGGAAATTAGCTGGATTTTGCGGTGCGAGTTCGATCGCCTTTCTGTTAACGATAAGCAATTCGTCGAAGCGACGTGTATTGTCGAGTAAAAACCCGTAATGATTGTATATATCGCCGTCATTGGGGTCGAGCCGGATGGCTTCCTTATACGCAGCCTCGGATTCATCCCATCGGCCAAGACCCATATACGTACCGGCAAGACCTACGTGAAAAAGAGCATATCCCGGCATGAGCTTGACAGCCATTTGGAAAGCCTCAAGCGCTTCCTGACGACGTTTTGTGTTGGCGTAGCCAAGACCCAGATTGTAGTGTGCGCTAGCCAAATCGGGTTCCAGCCTGATCACCTCACGATAAGTTTCGATTGCAAGGTCAATTTTGTTTTCTTTTGCGTAGGAAACACCAAGCTCGAAGAGTTTTCTTGCCTTCGCCCTTGTGTCTGCCTCGGCATCCGTCTTAACCTCTTGCGCGGGTAACGCGATCTGAAATAAAAATATGGCACAAAACATCGCTACGAACCGGGTAAGTCGTTGATGCTTCATAGTAGGTTCTCCTTAAAGTTGACCGGGAATCTATAATGCTTTTACCGGCTAACATATCAGAGAACTCACTATTTTGCGAGACTTTTTTTACGTTAGCGAAAGAAGGTTTGAGATCCTCGGCTGCCTATTCAAATGCCTCGAGGTATTTGATACCTGACCCGGTGTTGAAGATAACTACGCTCTCACCCTCGACGATCACGCCCTCTGCGATCAGCCGGCGTAGGGCAGGCAGGCATGCGGCCCCTTCGGGCGCGGCGAATATGCCTTCGGCGGCACCGATCTCCGCAACGGCTGCAACTAGTTCCTCATCGCTGACTGCGATCGCCGTGCCGCCCGAGGCCCGCAAGGCGTCGAGGATGAGGAAATCGCCGATCGCCTTTGGCACGCGCAGGCCCGAGGCGACGGTCGAAGCATTTTCAAACTCGTCGGCAAAGCGCTCACCGGCGTGGAATGCCCTCACGATCGGCGCACATGTTTCGCTCTGCACGCTGACCATACGCGGCCGTTCCGATCCGATCCAGCCCATCTGCTCCATCTCGTCAAAGGCCTTCCACATTCCGATCAGCCCGGTGCCGCCGCCAGTCGGGTAGAGAATCACATCGGGAAGTCTGTTCTGAGTACCGCCTTCAGGCGGCATGCCGGCTAAAGCCGGGACTCTAAACTGCTCGAAGAGTTCATAGCCCATTGCCTTTTTTCCTTCAACACGATAAGGCTCCTTGAGAGTTGAAACGTCAAACCACCCTTCGGCCTCCTTTCTCTCGGCGACGATCTTTCCGCAATCCGTGATCAGGCCGTCGACAAGTGTGACGTGAGCTCCGGTCTGCTCGCATTCGACAATGTTCGCTCGCGGCGTGTCGGACGGCATGAAGATAAACGCTTCCATTCCCGCGCGGGCGGCGTAGGCTGCCATTGCACCGGCTGCGTTCCCTGCTGATGGGACCGCTACTTTCTTGACACCAAGTTCTTTTGCCATCGAAATGGCGGCCGTCATTCCGCGTGCCTTAAAGCTCTGCGTCGGGTTTTGCCCCTCGTCTTTGATAAAAAGGTTGACGTCAATGGGCAGCGTTGCCGCCAGCCGGTCAGCCTTTAGCAGCGGAGTCCATCCTTCACCGAAGCTCACTCGGTTTAACGGATCGACGAGCGGCAGCACTTCAGCATACCGCCAGAGGCTCGATTCGCGTCCGGCCAGGGAATCCGGCGTCAGCGTGGCCCCGGCTTTGTCGAGATCGTAGCGAACAAGCAGCGGCTTGCCGCAATCGGTGCAGAGGTTTTGAAGCATGGCGGCCTCATGGCGAAGCCCGCACAGAGCGCATTCCAGATGAGTTACATTCATAAGCTATACTGAATCCCGATCATGGGCCTGGATATTAACGGCACGAAATTCTTATTATACGCCCGCGCCCGCGGCGTGTCGTTCGACGCGACGGCAATGATCGGACGGCAGGAGCTTCTTCTCAGTAAAGCAGATCTCGAGAAGAATCTTCGCCGCTTCGATCATGTGGTTTCCGACGATGATCTGCGGGAAATGTTCACCGGACCGACCCATTACGCTGAGGGGTTTCTCAGATCTCTCGGCGCAAGGGAAATTGTTTCATTCGACGCCTCGCCATACGAAGGGGCTTCGGTAATACACGATCTCAACCAGCCGATCCCTGACGAACCCAAAGGCCGTTTCTCGGTCGTCCTGGACGGCGGGACGCTCGAACACATCTTCAATTTTCCCGCCGCGATCAAAAACTGTATGGAAATGGTTGCCGAGAGCGGGCATTTTCTGGCCATCACGCCCACAAATAACCACTCAGGCCATGGCTTTTATCAGTTCAGCCCGGAGCTGTTTTTCAGGATATTTTCGGCGGAGAACGGTTTCGATCTGGAACATCTCATCGTCTTCGAGGAAACCCTTAATTCCCCCTGGTACGAGGTCGCAGACCCCAAAACCTTAAAAGAGCGAGTGACCCTGGTAAATGAATATCCGACGATGCTGCTTATTATCGCGCGGAAAATATCGACTGTCGAGATATTCAGCCACCACCCACAGCAATCCGATTACCAGTCGGCCTGGAACGGCGACATCAGCTCGATCCCTTCATGTCCGCGCGGTTCGAAAAGCCTGTCATCGAAGATCGGACGTATTCCCGCCGCTATTTTCAGACGGATTAAGTTAAGAGTTGATAGAAGAACGGGAGTGTTGAATAAACGAGGCAGCCACTTCAAGAAGATCGATCTGCCTTAAAAGATCGATTAGCGCGGCTGCTCATTTAACAGCGGCTTTAACGCCGCGTAAATATTGTCCGCCATTATCTGTGTACCGCGGGCATTCGGGTGAATGCCGTCGCCCTGATTTAGCTCCCTGTTCATTGCAACGTTCTCGAGCAGGAACGGAAGGAACGCAACCTTGTGTTCGGCAGCGAGATCGGGGAAGGCACGTGTATATTCGCGTTGGTATTCCGCTCCCATCGAGGGAGGTGCCAGCATTCCGCAAAGCAGCACCTTGAGATTGCGGGCCTTGGCCTTTCGTATGATCTGATCCAGATTTGACTTCATTTTAGCTACGGGGATACCACGCAGCAGATCATTTGCCCCTAATTCCAGGATGAGTATTTCGGCATTGTCCTGATCCAGCACCCAATCGGCCCTTTCGAGGCCGCCGAGGCTCGTGTCGCCAGATGCTCCTGCATTCACAACCTCATAATCATAACCTTCGGCCTTCAACCTTTCCTGCAGCAGGTATGGGTACGATTCCTTCTCAGAAAGTCCAAACCCGGCGGTCAGGCTGTCGCCAAATGCGAGTATCTTTGGTCGGTCAGACGAGGTCTCCGGCATCATCACCGGCTTTTTCGCCGAGCTGTCACCAGAGCCGGGGCGGTTACCCCCGGCGCAGCCGAAAGACATCCCCGTTAGAATCATGAAACTTAAAAGTGCCGATATTCGAATAGTATATTTCATGCGGAACATTGAACTTTGTATACGCCGGACTCCTATTTAAAGATGCACACAATTTTAAAGATGCACACAATTTAAACTGCTTTGCATGTTAACCGAATGCCGCCGCCCGACACGTTATACAATAATAGACATTAACAAATGATCACGCTAAAGAACGTTACCAAGACCGTCCGATCGGGCGCAGAACTGCTTACCATACTCGACGATGTTTCTTTTGAGATCGCGGACGGCGAGTTTGTTGCCGTTACCGGTGCGTCCGGCAGCGGAAAATCCACGCTTTTGGGGCTGATCGCAGGCCTCGATGCTCCGTCGTCCGGCAAGGTCTGGCTCGATGATGACGAGATCACGTCAATTAGCGAAGACGGTCTCGCTCGTCTGCGGAGCGAGAAGATCGGGTTTATTTTCCAGTCTTTTCACCTGATCCCGAGCCTGACGGCTTTCGAAAATGTACTGATCCCGATGGAGATCCTCGGCCTCTCGAACGTGCGTGACCGGGCCGCCCGACTCATCGAGTCGGTCGATCTGACTAATCGCGGCCACCATTACCCTGCTGAGCTGTCCGGAGGCGAACAGCAGCGTGTTGCGATCGCCAGGGCCTTTGCCAATTCGCCTAAGATCCTGCTCGCCGACGAGCCAACCGGTAACCTTGATTCAAAAAATGGGCAGCATATCTTCGATCTAATGACGGACCTCCACCGACGACATAATATTACCCTGCTGCTCGTCACCCACGACGCCGCCCTCGCCGCCCAGGCCCAACGGCAGCTAGTGCTTGCGGACGGTCGTGTTGTAAAGGACGAATTGAACCGCGGAGACGCCGAGACGGAGAGGTAAGAATAATGAAATCGCGATTTTATCGATATACGGGTTCTTCTAACTTTGGCAGTTCTTCCCTCCGCTTCTCAGCGGCTCTGCGTTAAAATAATGCGTTTCATTTTCAACCTTACTCGACGCGAGATTCGGTCCTCCTGGCAGCGGCTGCTCTTTTTCTTCCTTTGCATCGCGCTCGGTGTCGGCTCGGTCGTTGCCCTGCGTTCGCTGATACAAAACCTAACGCAGGTGGTCGGCAATGATGCCCGTGCGTTAATGACTGCAGACATCGACGTGGGTTCGACGAATGATTTTGCCCCGACCGATATAGCGTCTATCGAGGAGGTCATCGCCCGATTCCCCATCGTCGAGGATCGCAATGAGATCATTACGACCCTCTCAATGGCCCGCCCGTCTGACCCGGAAAACGAAAGTCTCGAATTCGTCGAGCTTAAAGGCATCGAGCCGCCATTTCCTCTGGTCGGGACGTTTTCAATGTCGGACGGCAGCCCGTTTGACTTTGGGCTCCTGGAGAATCGCGGCGCGGTACTTGCCCGTGTACTGCTCGAGGAATTGAATGTCAAGATCGGTGATAAGATCCGGATCGGCGAGGCCGAATTCGAGGTCCGCGGTACGATCGACGAGGAGCCCGGCGGTTCTTCCGGGTTTCGACTGGGGGCACGCGTCTTCGTCGAGAAAAAGGCGTTTGACGAGGCGGGGATTACGCGAAACTCGAGCCGCGTCCGCCGGCGGATCCTTTACCGAACATCGGACAATCCAACCGAGCTTGTAGCCGCTTTGCGCGAGGCTCTCAAAGGGTCGACCGTGCAGGTCAGGTCCTATCGCGAACAGCAGGACAACCTGAGCGCACAGTTTGAACGCACCGAGAACTATCTTTCACTTACGGGCCTCTTGATACTGGTGCTCGGCGGCATCGGCGTCTGGAACGTCGCTCGGGCATTCGTCGAACAAAAACGAAAAACGGTTGCCGTCCTCAAGTGCCTCGGTGCCAGCGGGAACCGGGTGATCACGGTCTATTTGCTTCAGATATTGACCCTCGGCGCCATCGGGAGCCTATTCGGGATACTACTTGCACAATTAGGTTTGTGGCTCGCTCACTGGCGATTTGCGGACGAACTCCCTGCCCAGATGAGCTATGCGATCAACCCATCTACGGCCGCGGAAGGCGCCGTGCTGGGAATATTGATCTCGCTGCTGTTCTCGGCACTTCCGCTGCTGCAGATCCGCACCATAAAGCCCAAGCTGCTGCTCCGCGATGAGAATAACGCCAGCATTTCAAAGCTCGACTGGACCAAATGGATCTTCGGTGCCGGCAGCCTCGCCGCGTTGCTCGGCCTCGCTGTATGGCAGGCGGGGTCGGTGCGGGTCGGCGTATTCTTTCTCGGCGGGCTGGCCATAACCGGGGCTGTTCTTTATGCCTCCGCTACGGTCCTTACGCTGCTGCTCAAGAATCTGAAACGGATAAATTCGTTCTCGTTCCGCCAGGCCGTCAATTCCCTTTACCGCCCGGGAAATCAAACACGTGTGATCTTGCTCGCCGTCGGCCTCGGTGCCTTTGTGGTAATTACCGTCCAGGCGATGCAGTCTAATCTGGTGCGCGAATTCGACCTGACAAGAAACAACCGTCTCCCGAGCCTTATTTTTGTCGATATTCAGAAAAGCCAGATCAGGGACGTGGCCTCGCTGATCGAGGAGCGCACGGGCGAAAAGCCCGAGGAGGTCCCGACGATCCGCGCAAGGATTGCCTTTGTCAACGGCCAACCCATCGATTACGAGAACCGTGAAGTTCGTCAGCAGCAGGGCCAGATCGGGCGTGAATTCTCGGTTACCTACAGGCAGGAACTGGAGGAAAATGAAACCCTTCTCTCGGGAGAATGGTGGACCGCCGAATCCGGCGGAGATATTCCAGAGGTATCGGTCGAAGAAAGAATGGCGGAAACGCTAAAGATCGCTCCGGGGGACTCGATAACATTCGATATTTCCGGACGGAAGATAACGGCCCTGGTCGCCAGCATTAGAAAGATCGACGTCGGGAATATGCGTACGGCGTTCGTATTCGTCTTCAGGCCGGGTCCCCTGGATGCCGCCCCGCAAAGCTTCGCCGCAACGGTCGTAAACCATATTCCGGCAACCGAAAGGCAGCGGCTCCAGCGTGAAGTGCTCGATACATTCCCCAATATTCAGATATTCGATGTTGCGGACATTCTTGCGGCGGTCAACCGGCTGGTCAGCAATTTTGTTATCGCGATCTCCTTTGTCGGCAGTTTCGTACTTCTCAGCGGTATCCTGATCCTTATCGGGTCCGTCGCCCTGACCAAATCACAGCGGATCTATGAAAATGCCGTTCTCAAAACGCTCGGCGCCAACCGCCGCGCCCTTGCAACCATCCTCGTCACCGAATACGGCCTCCTCGGCCTGCTTGCAGGATTGATAGCGACCGGCTTTGCGATCGTGCTTTCATTCGTCGTAACAACCTATCTTATGAATATCGAATGGCAGTTCGATCCCCTGCTGGCGATAAGCGGATTGCTCGTCACAACCCTCCTCGTCACCATCGTCGGCGTGGCTGCTAGTTTCGATGTGCTTTTCAGAAAACCACTTGCGACGCTAAGGTCGCAGTGAATGGGCATGATCACATACCGTCTGCTCGCTCAAACGGATGTCTTTCCAAAACCGAGCGGAGATTCACCTGGCCAAACAATGTTTCCAAGAAGGCCCCGAAGCGGTGGAGTATGGGCACGAGATCTTTATTCTGGCTGGTCACCAGGATCTCCTCGATAAATCGTTCCACGGTCTCGGTATCTTTATAGAACAGATATCTCATCGATCCCTGTCTGAAATTGCTGAGCGCCCGCTTCATTGTTTCCACACTGCGGGGCTCCGGCGCCTTTTCCGCGGTCTTGACGATCTCCAATGTCGACCAAAGGTCCGCCCTAAGTACTTTTGATTTTTCCAGTTTCGAGTGAAATTCGGGAAAAACATCGATGATATCTATGTCGGGCTCGACGATCCGCATAAAGCCGGCCAGTATCTGCTGAAAACCATCATTGAGGAGCGAGTAAGCGGTTTCGATACGAGCATAGATCGATGGCGGTGGCCGCATCGACGCCACACCGGCAAGCTCCAGCGAATAGACTTTCTTTAACTCGATCGACGCCGTGTACGACGCCGCGTCAAGCGTGCCGAACAGTTCGGCATCGTGGTCCTGGAACCGGTCGAGGCGATTACTTATATATTGTGTCAGGTCGAGTATCAGCTCGTTAACACGTGCAAAGATCAACAGTGTGGATTTGAGCGGCTTGTCCGCATCGAGCATTTTCCTGATCACGCTAAGCCATTTGAGGACCATGCCGAATCGAGGCAGGATCAGGATCAGCTCGGCATGTTCGGCCGAGATCGACCTCGCGTCCGAGCCCAGATCGGCCAGCCGTTTCGGCAAAAACCTCGCCCCTTTCCTCTCCGCGAAGTGCACAACCTCGTACAAAGAGTCTATCTCGCCCAAACGGCGGTTCAACATAGCGGACCAGGCACGCCATTGTCCCGGCCCCAGGACCGTTGAGTGGATCAGCGATTCGCTAATTTGTAAAGCTTCATTCAGGGCTTCGGCCATTTCACGCAGGTCGCCCACGGCTTCTGCTTCAGCAGAGAGGGCTCTTTCCGAGCTTTCCATACTGCTGCGGATATGTGCGATCAAAAGCACACACCGGCTCAATCCCGGATGAACGATCCTGAATTCCGTCGCGGCATATTGCCCGACCGCATGTCCATCTGGTTTCTGTAAGAGATAGTTGCCTGACCCAAGGTAACTTCTGAGCCCCGAAAGCCATATTCCGAGTTCGGTCAACTTTTCATCCATCTCGACGGCGTCAGCGGTCATTAAGGGCACAGATGCCTCTGCCACACGCACCTCGACGGTATTGTCGGGTACAATGCTTTCCAAAATGGAATTTCTCCAAAAAGACATTTGTTGGATCGGAAAGGGGCGGGAAATCCGCCAATATAATTTATAACCCGTTTACTATAGGTTTTACAATACCAAATCATCGACGATCAGCTATGACAGGCAGTATCAATAAATTACTCATCGCCACGAATAACATTGGAAAGCTCGCAGAATTGCGGGAGATGCTCCTCGATTTCCCTATCGAACTGATCTCGTTGAATGATTTTCCCGACATCACCGAAGTGGCAGAATCGGGTGCTAAATTCCGCGAAAATGCCCGGCTTAAGGCCGCGGGTTATGCAGCTCAGACCGGAATGACGGCGCTTGCGGACGATTCAGGGCTCGAGGTCATGGCTCTGGACGGGCGGCCCGGCGTCTTGTCAGCCCGATACGGCGGTCCGCAAACGAGCTTTCGATCGAAAATGGCACTAATCCTCCAAGAGCTTTCTGAAGCCTCTTCTAAGAATGATAGCCGGGAAGCAAGATTTGTCTGCTCGATGGCTATATCCGATCCCGATGGGAATATCGTTAACCAGGCCGACGGCATTTGCAGCGGTCTGATCGCGTCCGAACCGCGCGGAACCGGGGGCTTCGGGTATGATCCGATCTTTGTGCCGCACGGATACGAGATGACCTTTGCCGAGCTCCCCGCGGCCATAAAACACGAAATCAGCCATCGCTCTCAGGCATTTCGCCTAATAATCCCATTTTTACAGGATTTTATGGCGAATTGACTTGACCTGTGGAACATTCAGGCTTAGAATTCGACACTTGGAATCGTTTCTGATCGAAACACGGGGCGTAGCACAGCCTGGTAGTGCGCACGGTTTGGGACCGTGAGGCCGCAAGTTCGAATCTTGCCGCCCCGACCAATCTTTTCTTTTCAGATTGGTCGACTTCCCTCTTTGCCGGGGCTTCTATTCAGGCAATCTGATCTATTATTCAAAACCAACTGGAGGTTACTTAAATTATGGCTCGTATGACACAAACGGAAATTATCAGCAACTTAGCTGATTCATCCGGACTAAAGAAAACAGAGGTCAAAGCGATGTTTGACGCTCTGGCAACCCTCGCCACCGATGAAGTTAAGAAAAATGGCGAATTTACCCTGCCGGGATTCGGCAAACTGAAAAAGACAAATCGTAAGGCCCGTGAGGGACGCAACCCGGCTACCGGAGCTGTAATTAAGATACCGGCGAAGACGACTGTCAAGTTCAGCATCGGCAAAGCGATGAAGGACGCTGTGGCATAGCTATCACATCATAATGTGATTGAGTTTTTCACGACCGGCAAATCTTGTGGTTTGCCGGTTTTGATTTTTTCTCCTTTGATGAAAAAAAAGTAGTGACATCTTATCTTTTTTCTGTTACCATTTCGTTACAGTTGAGATCAAGGCCGTAAAGTAACTTTTCAGCAACTTTTTAGCTGGAAATTTCAACTTAGTTAGTTCGGAGAGCGTTGTGTTTCACGCTAGTCCGAATCGTTTTATGAAGTATTAAAACGAACCCGTCCCCCCGATAGGGTAAAAATTTGGAACAAAGGAGAATATAAAGTGGCAGCAGCTAGACCCATTACCCTGCAGGACAGAGTTCTGCAGATTGACCATATACAGGCACGTCGGTTTTCAAAACTGTCGGGCGACGCGATGGAGATCGCAGCCGAGGGAATCATCCGTCACCTGCGGGCTTGTGCCCGTATGGACGTAAATCCCGATGCGTCCGCCGTTCGCGAGATCATCGACGATGCTCTTAACGGACGTCGTGTATTTGCCGAGACCTCTAACGATCTCTTGGCCGCCTAGTTTTAATAATTTTTTCTTAGCAGTACTCATTTGAACCGCCCGTTTGGGCGGTTTCTTTTTTTGTCATTTTGGTGTCAGGCGGTACAGAACATAATTACCGAGCGTCTCGCCCGCATCCCGTTCGTACCATCTGTCAACATTGTCTAGAAAAGGCTCGCTCTGGTTCGAAACGACCAGATAATTCAGTGGCACCACACCCGTCATCTCGCGGTTGAAGCTCTCGATATATTTCGCATATCTGTCGACTTCATGATCTATTTCATCGAATGTTAACGGCTTATGGTCGGCATTAAGACGGTCCGTATGGCGGCCCCAGCCGAATATTGCGATCATCGAGACAAAATCCCCGCCGCGCTTCATACCTTCGCCGAGCTGTTTCGGACTCACACCCTCGTAATACAACTGCTGAAAATATCGCTCTTTGTTCTCTTCCCATGTGACCCCTGCAAATACATGTTGATGCCGCGCCCAAAGCACCGATTGCGGGGCGATCGTCGGCAGGTCGTCGGCTTCGGCCGTTCCAAAATGCAGCACCACCTGCCTGTGAGCGTCCGGATCGCCGCTGCCGAGTTCGGTCAGGCGTCTGCCGACAGGATATGCTTCGTCACGGGCTACATTGACGTCGTCGAGAATGCGAACCGTATAGTGGCACTCCACAAATCCCCATACGACGGCAATAGAGGCAAATACGGCAACCGCTATCCGGGCGGGCTTTCCATGACGGAGATCGGTATTCATCCAGTAGAGCCCGATAGTGGCGACGGCCGCCAGCCCGGCAACGTAATTGCCTATAAACACTTGATAGTGGATCGGCTGCAGCGATTGCCCGGTAATGATCTGCTGATTGAAAACCGCGATCGGCGTAAGTGCCAGCGAGGCAATAAAGAGCGTATGCCGGTCGCGCAGTGAAAATATCTTTAACGCCGCCCCGATCAATATCGCGGCGATGATGACATAGCTCAACACTTCGGGAGGCCTCGTCAGGTCGGGGGCATGCGTGCGGATCAGCAATTGAACGTCATCCATCGTGTGGGACCGGTTAGAGAGCAGGTATGCGTACGGTATCAGAACGATCGCACATATTCCGCCCAGCCCCGCGAGCCATCTGAGATCTTTCCACACTCCGGCGGGCCTGGCCGCAAGCCAGCAAAGCTCGAGGCACGCCAGCCACGCCGCCGCCGTGGTCCACACATAGAAGTAAGAAAAGACCGTGTAACCGAACGCCGCCCCGGCCAGAATTACCAGGAAAACCGGCGAATCGAGTACTGCCAGGCGGCCCTTTTTCTCGGAAAGCGTGCCGGATTCTTTCCGGTACAGGCTTTCGATGAGTCGCCATACCAGGGCAACAAGCAGAAAGAATGCTGGAAACGACATCGCTGGCACGTACCTGCGAAAGCCGGGAAAATAGGGGTACGCATAGCTCCATCCGCTGATCTCGCCGATCGCCCCTTCACCGGCGAAGAGCGCACCTCCGGCCAGGACCGTCAGGCTTCCGGCCATCGCAAACAGCGAATCACGAGTCAACATTCCGATCAGCCAAAAGATCGCGAGTGCCGTCAGGAAGGCGGCCGCGGCCCCCGATATGGTCATGGCCCACGGTGCTCCGATACCGAGAATGCGGGCCGGGATGGCGATCGTGTACGGGCCCGCGAACTGTATCGAGAACAGCGATTCCGGCTGTGGGGCTCCCGGTGCATCGTCACGACCGGTATAGGGGTCATTTCGACGCGGGCGTCCGTCGATCAGCGCCTTCAGATAGGCCGCGTACGCCACCTCGTCGATATCGTTGTATGCGTAGTGCCCGTTCCACGCGTCTCCGCGCAGATAGACCATTTTCAGCTGAGGATACAGCGAAAAGATGGCCAGAAAGAGGCCCGCAATAATACCGAATCGCCAACGCAGCTTCATACGATGTCCAGAGTCAGATTGCAAAGTTCAACGTTCAAGGTTGAATGTTCCGGGTTGATGAACAGACAGATTAGCATACAGCCCCGAACCGTGGGTCTTCAAACCTCATCCCAAAACTCCGACTTTGAACCTTGAACTTTGAACTTTGAACTCTCACTTGGAACTTGGAACTTGGAACTTGGAACTTGGAATATTAAACTCTTCCCATGAGCTTAAAGGATACGATCATCGCCGACCTGACCGCCGCCATGAAGGCCAAGGACGCCGGCCGTCTTTCGACCCTGCGGATGGTAAAGGCAAACCTGATGAACCGCCAGATCGAAAAAGGCGGCGAGCTGACCGACGAAGAGGTCACAAAGGCGCTTCAAAGCCTTGTAAAACAGCGCCGCGATTCTGTCGAGCAGTACGAAAAGGCCGGCCGCACCGAGCTTGCCGCCGTCGAGATGGCCGAGATCGGCGTCATCGAGGCATACCTGCCCCGCGCCGCCACACCCGATGAGATCGACGCCGCCGTCACCGACGCTATCGCCGAAACCGGTGCCTCATCCATAAAGGACATGGGCTCCGTAATGAAGGCAGCCACCGCCCGCCTCGCCGGCCGCTCCGTCGATGGCAAAGCCCTCAGTGAAGCCGTAAGATCCCGGCTAAATTAACCGGCAGTCTGTCTTCCAGCTTCCGGTCATAGGCCCCACCCAAGCCCGCGCGTTAGCAAGGGCGATCTTCGCGCGAGATGATAGGTCCATCGCGAGAATAAAGACCCGCATCCATTCTTGACCGGTACATCCGACTTGATGTATAAATTCTTCCAAATATAAAGTTAGTAAACCGTTCTTATTCCCAATTGATCCGAGACTGTGCGCGGACGTCAGGGCTTAAGATCTGAGCCGGCTTTCGGTTTCAATACTTTAAATCAAAACAATTAATAATCGACGAGCAGCCTGCTCTCCTGGATCATCATGGCACTTAGCTTTCGCGGGAAAGGCCTCCTTATTGTTGCGGCTCTTTCATTGTTATCGGCCATCCTGACGGTCGGATCAACTGGCTTGGGAAGCGGGGTTCTAAACTCCATAGCCTTAACACTCGGGTTTTACAAACCCCCTCCCGAGCGGCACACTGCCTTAGTCGAACCAGGCCAACCGGCGCCGAACTCGCCAGAAACGGTAGATGCAACCGAGGCCCCTTCGGATCCGGATCCTGATCTAACGCTTCCCGCCGTTTCCGAGGAAAACATCTCGACCCCCAATCCAGCGCGTGCCGACCGCCACTCGCAGACAGCCATCGAAAATAAACCGATTTCCGAGGGTGAGCCGGACGTCGAGCCTACACTCACATTCGAAAACAACGCGCCCGTCGCAGCGGGATTTGCCGCCCCGACAATGGCCCGCCAGGGCCAGACACCGGACGGACGTTTATGGAAAAGGCTGGATCCATTCAGGAGCCCGATCAAAGTTCGTCCGGACGAGGGACGCGCAGTTAAATCCAGAAAAAGCTTTGACGGCAATCTGCGAAACCTCGTGAGCAAACCCAAAAAAGACCGGGTCAGATTTCCTAACGAGCGGGTCCTCCCAAATCCGCAAAATTTCGGCGCAAGGAGGGATGATAAAGATCCTCGGATCGAAGAACCGCCGCATTCCGGCATCGCCCCAGGAGCGACCGCCCCAGCCCCGGCGCCCATAAACACATTCGAGGCCCTGGGCCGCACCGGCGGCTGGGGCAACGGCTACCCGCCCGACCCAACCGGCGACGTGGGCCCAAACCATTACGTCCAGGCGATAAATACTGCACTAGCGATCTATGACAAGACCGGCACGCTCCTCGCGGGCCCTATGAATCTCGACACTTTCATGAGTCAGGGAAATTTCGGCAATCTGTGCGATACCGATAATTTCGGAGACCCCGTGGTCCTCTACGACACGTTCGAGGACCGCTGGATCGTGTCCGATTTTGCCTTCACCCTGAGCGGCTCGACTGTGGTCAATCCTCCCGGATCGTTTCAGTGCATCGCAGTATCCAAAACGGGCGATCCCGTATCAGGAGGCTGGAATTTTTACTCCATTAACCGCACCGACGCATTGAACGACTATCCCAAACTCGGCGTCTGGCCCGACGGCATTTACATGTCGGCGAATATGTTCGATTTCTCCAGCGGCGGTTTTTACCGCGGCGTCACTGTGTGGGCACTGAACAAAGCCCAGATGTACGCCGGCAATCCCAACGTACAGATCGTGTCGTTCGACATCGGAACGGGCGACTTTTCCCTGCTCCCCGCAAATGCACGGCTGCAGACCGGCACGCCGCCGCCCGGCACCCCAAACTATTTCGTTTCGACATGGAATTTCCTCAATGCCCTGAGCGTTTACAAGTTCAGTGTCGATTGGAACAGGATCTCGCTCTCGACCTTTACCGGGCCCGAGATCCCCCTGGCGGCCACGAGCTGGCCGAATAACGAAGTTTCCAGTGCGGCGGTTCCCATGGACGGGACCTCGCTCGATACTGTCCAGATCCGGGCTATGATGCAGAACACATATAGCCGCATCGGCGGCTCTGAATCGCTATGGCTGCCGCACACGGTTCGCCGCGCGAACACATCCGGGGCCGCTGCCCCTCGCTGGTATCAGATAAATGTCACCGGCGGCAGCGTAGCATCAAACCTGCTCCAAGCCTCGACGTGGGACCCCGACGGCAATAACAGCATCCATCGCTATATGCCCAGCCTTACTGTCGATCGTGCCGGCAATTTGGCAATGGGTTACACCGCTTCCGGCAGTGCACTTCATCCGTCCATACGGTATGCGGGCCGCCTTTCTTCTGACCCCATAAACACATTCAGCCTGACCGAGCAGA
Organism: Pyrinomonadaceae bacterium; assembly: GCA_041745615.1. GTDB lineage: Bacteria > Acidobacteriota > Blastocatellia > Pyrinomonadales > Pyrinomonadaceae > OLB17. Next base: position 124,124 of record JBGTIP010000066.1, read on the forward strand.
CAATGTTCGCGGGGACCGGCAGCCAAACCAGCACCAGTCGATGGGGCGATTACACCCACATGACCCTCGATCCCGACGGCTGCACTTTCTGGTTTACGAATCAATACTACGCCGCCACCGGTACGCTTTATCGAACACGTGTAGGTAATTTCAAATTCGATGAATGCACCGTCGTGGGCAGCGGAACGCTCTCGGGAATTGTGACCTCAAACGGCGTTCCGTTGCCAGACGCCACGGTGTCACTCGGCTCGAGGTCCGCCACGACGGGCCCGGACGGCTCCTTCGCCTTCCATGATCTCCCCGCCGGTTTATATTCAGAAGTAAACGCCGCAAAACCAGGTTTCGACGCCGACGCGGTCAACAGCATCGTGGTGAATGAGGGTGCGATCACCACACAGAATTTCTCTCTCGCCAGCGCTCCGGAAAGCGGATGCCTGCCCGACACTTCACAATCTCAGTTCCAAAACGGCATTCCCGAGAATGTGGTACTGACCACCGGCGGCGAGGTAACACTTTCGAATGATCCCGTGCTCGATCAGCAGAACCTCGATCTCCTCGTCGGATCGGGCTTTTCGTTTACAACGGCATGGCATGCCCAGACCTTCACGGCGGCCGTGACCGGGCCGCTCAAACGGCTCGACCTCCACCTTTACAGCGCTGATTGCTCCGAGGTGACGATGCCTTCAATAACGATGTCGATCCGTGCCGCCTCCGGCAATCTCCCGACAGGACCCGATCTGGCCGTGACGACGATCCCCGGTTTCTGTACCGGCACCAGCCGGTACTATACCGCCAACTTCGCCGCCCCGGCAACCATCAATGCCGGTACGCAGTACGCGATCGTTTGGCGGAGCACCTTGACAGGAGTCTCTATCGACGGGAATCCCCGCTACATATCCACCATCAGCGACGGGAACCCCTATTCCGGCGGGCGTCGGGCAACTTCGACTAACAACGGCTCTTCGTGGACAGGTGCTGGCAGCGCGAATAACGATTTCGGCTTCCGGATTTACGTGGATACCGGATTTGCACCTTCCGGTAGCCTCATTTCCGAAATAAAGGACGCCAATCCCGCCGCCGACAGCCTTCCGGTCTGGGGGAATCTCACCTGGACAAACGCCGCATTGCCAACCGGAACAAACATCCTGTTCCACGCTGCGGCAAGCAGGTCACCCGCCGGGCCTTTTAATTTCGTCGGTCCCGACGGCACGAGCGGTACATTCTTCGAAAACGGAGGCTCGCTGTCACAGTTCGACGGCCAACGTTACCTGCGTTACAAGGCCCTACTTAGCACCACGAACGCAGCCAACACGCCCACCCTGAATGACGTCAACGTCTGCTTCGACAACCAGGCCGCGGCCGCTTGTGCCGAAGTATCAATGCCCGGTCGATCGTCGATGACCGGCGTGCCGCTGGCCGTGCCGGTTAACGTGAGCGACTTGGCTGGGATGGTCGCCAGATCGGCGGACTTCACAATTACCTTTGACCCTGACGTGATCGAGCCGGATGGAAATTCCGCTAACAATTGGGGAGTCACGCTCGGCACGGTCGGCACCTCGAATGGCGGAGGCCGCACGATGACCGTTTCGCGGCCTTCGCCGGGCACGCTATCCGTGTCCCTCTTCGGCACAAACGATCTCGAAGGTGCGGGAGCGCTCGTCGATCTCAATTTCAACGTGGTGGGCGATCCCACTGGTACAACGGCCGTCTCGTTCACCTCATTTATTTTCAACGAGGGCGACCCCTGTGCTGCAGCCACAAACGGTTCGGTGACGGTTATTCCGGGCTCTATCTCCGGAAAAGTGACATACGGCAACACCGGCACCGCGCCCTTTCCAAAGGCGGTGCCGAACGTCACCATAACCGCAGCCGGATCGTCACCGGCCTCCGACACGACCGCAAATGACGGGACATACAACCTCTCCGACATGGGCGCTGGTCAATACACTGTGACGCCCTCAAAGACAGGCGAGGTGCAGAACGCGATCTCCGGTTTTGACGCGGCCGACATCGCCGCCCACGCCGTCGGTGTGCTTCAACTAACGACTAATCAACTCATCGTCGCCGACGTCAGCGGCAATGGCACCGTCACCTCCTTCGACGCCGCCCTGGTGGCCTCGTTCGTGGCCCAACTTCCCGATGCCGGCTCGACCGGCACATGGCGTTTCCTGCCGGCCAGCACCGTATACCCGAACTTGAATACCGATCACACCGGTCAGGATTACGTCGCCCTCCTTATGGGCGATGTCACGGGCAACTGGAACCCGCCGCCTCCGCCGGCCGCGTCGATAGCTCAGCTGCACGAAGATCCTCAGGCGCTGGCGATCTCCGCACCCCGGCTAAATGCCGCTCCCGGAACGGCCCTGAAAGTACCCGTCACGATCGGTGACATCACCGGTCTCGGCATCCGCTCGTACGAATTCGAACTTCATTATGACGCGAACGTTCTTGAGCCCGCCGCCGTGGCAGCTGATACCGCCGGCAGGATCAGCGAGGGCCGCACCGTCACGGTCAACTCTCTTGAGAAAGGTATTTTGAGGGTCGTCATTTTTGGTGCGCTCCCGCTTGAGGGCCAGGGCCATCTGCTCGATCTGCACTTCAACGTCGTCGGGACGGTCGATTCCGCCTCAGAGCTGCGTTGGGAACACTTCCGCCTCAACGAAGGCGGGATCGGATTCGAGGTCAATAATGGCCTCGTAAATATCGCGGCATCCGCCGACAGCGGCACGATCAACGGCCGCCTGCTCGACCCACAGGGCGGCGGCATAAGCCGCACCCTGGTCACGGTAACCGACACTCGTGGGAACCAGCGGACCGTTGTAACCAGCACACTCGGCTTCTTTCAAATATCCGGCCTCTCGATCGGCGAAACCTACACCGTCCGGGCAGAATCCCGCCGGTACAGGTTCGCCCCCCAAGCCATCAGCATCGCCCCCGGCAACGCCATCCAGCTGGAGATCATAGCCCTCGAATAACGATCGAACCACCCCAGGAACGCCGGCATCCTGCCGGCTCCGCCCGGATGGGGCAGTCACCCTTGCTGCTACGTCCAAACAAGGCTGCATGGTGAGAATCCAGCTATCGCGTAACAAAACACCGTCCGCAACATCGACATTCTCGTCGCCGTCACGCCCGCACCTCGCCGGCATAGGCTGATCAATTAGCGCTCCACCGTGAATATTCTTCCCGATAGCTTATCACTACCCGCCAAGGGCTAATTCAAACCTAATTACTAATTAGTAATTTGAAAATTAGTAATTAATTTTGATCGATGCCTATCCCCTCTCTTCCTCAGATCTTTTTGAGACAAATGGGACTTTTGGGACAAATGGGACAAATGAGACATTTGGTATTGCATCTGTGATACGGTTTTTCATAGTCTGAATATCAGGAGCGCGGACACTCTTGTCCATATGGCTGCGATAGCAGCCAAACAAATGACGAGGAAGTAGTCGCCACTAACAAGACCGACAGAGCTGCCAACGATACCCATGGCTTCTTCAGACCAATGAAACGTTCTCCCGAATATCTCCAAGCCCGCCTCGAAGCCTGCCGAAGGCTCTTCTTCCAGTACAATGGCCGCGAGCATTCACGCATCGAACGCGAGATGCGTGCGATAGGCTTTTCAGATTTTAACCGCCGCTGTCTTTATCCACGCGGTATCAATTCCGGCTGGATCGAGAAATACCGCTGGGATATTCACCTTCAACGCAGAGACGCTGAGACGCAGAGAGAAACTGAGAATACAAAGAACACCCCCAACTCAACGAACCGCAGTCAACGAACG
>JBGTIP010000067.1:0-21526 GCA_041745615.1 Pyrinomonadaceae bacterium
GGCACCTATGCAGGTAGTCTGTGCTGCTATGCGCAAACTGCTCCATATTGCCTTCGGTGTTATCAAAAACAACCGACCTTTCGATCCAAACATGGCTTGACCATTTGACTGTTAAATATCAAGACAGTATCTCCTTAACTAGCCGCAAGACGTCGGCCTTGCTGGTCACTCGGTTGATCGGCGCATTTACAGCATAGTCAGGCAGAAGCAGGTCATTAAGAAAAGCAATGTCGCTTTCGAGGATCGCTTTCACCTGCCTTTGTTCGAGTCCCCGTATCTCTTCGGTAATTGACTTGTGCGATGCCTCTCCTTGAGAAAATGCAGCGTCCACAGACAACAGCATCATTAAAATTGTGATCAATACTTTCATTGTTTATTCCTCTTGCTTCCGGTGATGGGTTAGAAACCAAACCTGGTTCCTACACCGTCGGAGCATCCCTGGCCGACCTGAATCCCGTTCATCAAAAAGAACTGAGCGATACCTTCCGAGGTGTAGGAGTCACCGCCGTGATCCAGCCGCAGGTCGTGGGTTACTATCGCGTACCCTGTAGGGACCCCGGCCGGGTCAAAATTGAAGCTCTTAAAGCTGAACTGATAGTTACGACCGAATACATGGCGCCACACACCGTGTTCCGGCGTTCTGTTAGCTTGTGGGATCCCCGAGGTCGAGCCGATGGTTGTACCGCCTTTATTAAAACTGGCGATCGACGCAAATGTGTTTATTACAGCTCCGGTATTGCAATTTCTGATCGTAACTACGGCGTCCCAGGTCCCTACGAGTTTGCCGCCCTTTCCGTTCTGTCCAACTGCAGGCGGAGTGACGATTATCGACTGTGCAGATGATGTTACTGTGAAAACTATCGCGATCGCCGTGAAGGCGACTATTTTCCCGATTAAAGTCATTAGATTGTTTTTCATTTTTTCCTCTCTTTCGTTTTTGGATTTCAGCCGAAAAATTGGTCGTTCGGTTGATGTATGAAATAATCTCGCCACCGCTATATAAAAATCGTTAGAATCGGTGTGAAACTTTATGAGAATTTGTTTGAAGCATGGTGAATAACGGTGAGAAACAAATTTACGAGTTCGAAGGGTTCCGGCTTAACGCTGCCAAACGATTGCTATTTGACGAATCGAGCGAGTTAGTACCGCTGATGCCTAAGGCCTTCGAGATACTGCTTTACCTGGTAAAAAATGCGGGAACTGTTGCCGAGAAAGAGGAGTTGATGGAGGCCATTTGGCCCGACACTGCCGTTGAGGAAAACAATCTTACACAAAATATATCCGCCATCCGCCGTGTTCTGGGGGAAAAACATCGGGAAAATCGATTTATCGCGACTGTTCCGGGCAGGGGATACAAGTTTGTAGCCGTAGTGAAGGAGGCTGGAGAAGTGGAGGTCGAGCCTGCATACCCCGAAGATCTCAACGCCAAACCCGCACATCGAACGGATAAAAACAGGAGAAGGTGGCTCGTCGGATCGTCCGCCGGTTTACTGTTGATGATCGTCGCGGTCGGCTATCTTTATTTTCGAGAAAGTTCTAAGACGCCCGCACGATCGATCAGATCGATCGCAATCCTACCTTTCAAACCTATAACCGCCGAGAATCGAGACGAAGCACTCGAGACCGGGATGGCGGATACGTTAATAATGAAATTGAGCGGGACCGGGGAACTCACTGTGCGGCCGCTGGCCGCCGTGCGGCGATTTTCTTCTCCAGAACAAGATCCCGCCGATGCGGGACGCCAACTGGGGGTCGAAACTGTATTGGATGGCGGCGTCCAGATCTCAGGGGACCGAGTTAGAGTCTCTGCTAAGCTCATTAGGAGCGAGGATGGAAGACAATTGTGGGCCGAACAATTCGATGAGCCGCTCGGCGATATTTTTAGCGTCCAGGACTCGATCTCAAAAAGAGTTGCGAACGCACTCAGGGTCTCATTGACGAATGGGTCCGATCGCTCGTACACAGACAGTGTCGAGGCCTATCAGCTTTTCCTTCGAGGCAAGCTGCACGCGTCCCGCCTCATCTTGCCCGAGGTCCAGAAAGGTATCTCGTTCTACGAACAGGCGATCGCCATCGATCCAGGCTACGCTCTTGCGTACGCCGAACTCGCAAATGCCTATCGGGCTATGGTCCTGACCAACGATGCGCAGCCGGTTGAGATGATGCCGAAGGCTGGCGCGGCGGCGGCCCGAGCCGTTGAATTGGACGCGACTCTTGCCGAAGCCTGGATAGCCCTGGCAAACAGCGAGTTCTGGTATAAGTGGGACTGGTCCGCCGCGGAAAAGGCCCTTATCAGGGCGATCGAAATAGACGATACAAGTGCTCGTGCACACGCATTCTACGCCCACCTCCTTTCTAATCTCGGAAGACACGATGAGGCAATCGCAGAAATAAGGCGGGCTCGTGAGCTGGACCCGATCAATCTTTTCATCCATATCCTCGAAGGACAGGTCCTCTCATTTGCTGGTCGGGACGATGAGTCATTACAAAAACTAAGGTCGACGATCAATTTAGACCCTGAATTCTGGCTGGCCCATTTGTTCATTGCTCGAACCTACATGAACAAAGGCATGTGGAGTGAAGCGATCGCTTCGGCCACCAGAGCCAAAGAAATTACCAGCGGCAATTCAGAGGCCACCGGGACGTTCGGTTACCTGCTGGCGAGATCAGGTCAAACCGACGAAGCGAGAAAGATCCTAGTTGATCTTGAGAGCCGGGCCAAGTCCCAGTTCGTCCCAGCCTACGCGGTCGCCCAGGTACACCTTGGCCTCGGCAATAAAAAGGAAGCGTTGGATCAATTAGAAAGATCCTTCGACCAGCGAGAGGCTCTTCTGGTATTCCTGAAAGTTGAACCCAGGTGGGATGAACTTCGATCCGAACCCAGGTTTGTAAATCTAGTGAGACGAATGGGATTCCTGTAAGAAGGCGCGGTAAAATTATGAACATAGCACTGATCGGTTACGGTTCGATGGGGCATATGGTTGAGGCACAGGCAATCAAGCGCGACCATGCGATCGTTGCGATCGTCAACGAACATCATTCGGGTCTGGATGCCGAGCATATGGCCGAGTCGCTCAGGGCTGCGGACGTTGCTATCGATTTTTCAGCGGCTTACGCAGTCGTGAGAAATGTGGAAGCCTGTATGAAAGCAGGAATCCCGATCGTCGAAGGTACCACGGGCTGGCATGGCCAACTCGGCGAGGTTCGGGAGATAGTTACTGCGTATGACGGGACAACTGCATACGGAGCTAATTTCTCGATCGGCGTGAACCTTTTTTATCGTGTCGTAGAGCACGCCACGGAGCTTTTGGCAAAATTCCCTGAATATGAGCTTTTTATCGAGGAGCAGCATCATTCGCAGAAAAAGGATGCTCCCAGCGGTACTGCCTTAAAACTCAAGGACATCGTCAATGCTCACATCCAGAACGACATTTTGATCGCATCAACACGCGCAGGTCATATTCCCGGGACCCATAGGGTCGGATTTGATGGCCCCGCCGATCAGGTCCTTCTCGAGCACACATCACGTTCGAGAGAGTCATTCGCAGAGGGGGCCCTGATGGCCGCCGAGTGGGTTATCGGCAAGAAAGGATTTTTCGAATTCGCGGAAGTAATGGACGAGATCATAAGGAGATGAACAGCGGGTCAGAGGAGCCAGTAAGTGACACAGCATCTGTTATGAAAGCAGTACGAAAGATCAGAGAGGACGAACTCGACAAAGCGGCAAAGGTGCTGGCTAGGGCATTCTACCGTGATCCCCTGCAGAATTACACCTTTCCCGACGATGCGGACCGAGCTGCCCATTCGCCCAAGCATTTTGCTGCAGCGCTGCGGTATGGATACAAATTCGGCGAGGTTTATACTATCGAGGGTGTGCCGGGCGCTTCGATCTGGCTGAAGCCCGGCGAAACCGAGATCACCCCTGAGCGGGCAAATGAAGCAGGTTTTATGGACCTACCAGCGCAGATCGGCGAAGATGCATTCAATCGGTTCTTTATGGCGATATCCTTTGCGGAAGAGATCCATAAAAAAGATGTCCCCGAGGCGCATTGGTACACCATGGTGCTCGGTGTCGAGCCTGAGTTGCACGGCAACGGTTATGGCCCGGCCTTGATGCAGCCGATATTCGAGAGATCCGCCATTGACGGAACACCGATCTACCTGGAGACAGCTCAGCCGAAAAATGTACTATTCTATGAAAAACTGGGATTCAAAGTTCTGCGTGATGTGATCGAGCCATCGAGCGGAGTAAGGCTGTGGTCATTCAGGCGAGATCCCTGAATGTTTCGGAGCCGACTGTGGGAAAGGGCCCAGATCGCGATAGTATTCAAATATGACCTCAAGACTTGACTGGATGCGGGGCTGTGCGACGGCGTTGGTTACGCCCTTTAGAAAGGACGGGTCGGTCGATGAGGAATGTTTTAGTTCACTGGTCGAACGTCAGATAAAGGGCGGCGTTAGGCTGCTCGTTCCATGTGGCACCACCGGCGAGAGCGTCACAATGAGCGACGCCGAAAGGCTTAATGTCATAAAGCTTACTGTCGCGGCCGCAACGGGCAAGAAAGCACACGTGATCGCGGGGACCGGCAGCAATAACACCGCCGCGACGATCGATTTTACTCGTCGCGCAAGGGAAGCCGGGGCCGACGCTGCCCTTGTGGTCGCGCCCTACTACAACAAACCCACTCAGGAAGGGATGTATTCCCATTTCGGCGAGATCGCGAAGTCGGTTAAAGGCTTTCCGATAATGCTCTATAACGTGCCGTCGAGAACGTCGTCGAACATTTCGGCGGAGACGACGCTGAAGCTCGCAGCCAAATTCGATAACATCGTCGCCACAAAAGAGGCGTCCGGGAACTATTCGCAGGTGATGGAGATAATTCAAAATCGCCCACGGAATTTCAGAGTGTTTTCCGGGGATGATGCCTCCGCAGTGCCGCTGATCGCTCTCGGCGCAGATGGCCTGGTCTCAGTCTGCGCAAATGAGATACCTAAGGAAACGGTCAAAATGGTGGACCTTGCACTTAACGGGTCGTTTCATTTTGCCCGGCGAATTCATTACAAGTTCCTGCCGCTGATAGAGGCCAATTTCATGGAATCGTCCCCTGCCCCGTGCAAGTTCGTAATGAAGGAAATGGGCCTGCTGGAGGAGAATCTCAGGTTACCGCTCGTGCCGGTTACGGCCGCCGCGAGAACGAAGCTAAAATCCGTATTGAAGAAGTTAAAGATCTAAAGATCTAAGGAGGGGTTTAGATGAGGAAGAGCATTTTATTGTTAGTGGTTTTTCTGGCAGCACCGGCCTTGAGTTTCGGCCAGGCGGCGGGATATCAGAGCGATACTGGCGTGGCAAAAGAGGTTTTCGCTACGATCGCCAAATGGGGCGAGGCCGTGCGGGCCCGAAACACAAAGACTCTCGACGAGATCTTCGAGGAAAATGTGGTTATTACAACCTTCGACGGCAAGACACGGGGAAAGGTCGCCGAACTCGAACTGCTGAAACCCGATCCCAAAATTCGTACCTTGTCGGTTCAGAATGAGGATATAAAGGTACGGGTTTTCGGCAATGCCGCGGTCGCAACCGGTGAGAGCCGCATAAATTTTGTTCAGGATCAGAAGCTAATGAATACAGCCTTCCGTTATACCGCAGCTTTCGTTAAAGAAGATGGCCGCTGGCAGATAATCGCGCTGCATACCAGCCGTCCGTCCCAATAGTCCTGGATATTAGTTTGGACCTGAAGTAAACAACACAACCAATGGATATCGACGATCTAAAAAATGTTGGCGGCACGTCGGGTGGATTGGCCGAATTCCTGATCGGTTTCACAATGACGATCGCGGGGGCATATATGCTGATCAGCCGTGTGATCGTCACCAGCGCTTTTTGGAACTGGGGCGGTTATAACGCCTTTGGCCTGTCACTTGTGCCCATGATCTTTGGCATCGGTATCGTTTTCTTCAATGGCAGATCGTTGATCGGCTGGCTCCTTATACTCATCAGCGTGATCGTCATCGCGTCGGGGATATTGATGAACCTGCAGATCTATTTTCAGCCGACCAGTTTGTTCAATACGATAGTAATGCTCGTTCTGTTTGCGGGCGGTATAGGGTTGATCGCGAAGGCGGTTGTATCGCACGGATAGGTTCCTATTATGAATAAATTCGTTTCACTCGTCGTCCTCGTTTTTCTTACGGTTTCGGCGTTTTCGCAGGTGCGTCCCCGAGCTCGAGATCTCGGAGTGCCCTTTGAAGGAACGGCCGGATCAAATAACGCTATAACCGACGTTAAAGGAGTCGAGGTTGGTTACACAACGCTTGTGTCGGGCAGCGGCGACAAGGCCGTCCGCACAGGCGTTACCGCGATACTTCCACAAGGGAAGAATTTCACGGGCCGCCTCTTCGCCGCGTGGCATACGCTAAACGGTAACGGCGAAATGACCGGAACGACCTGGATAGAGGAATCGGGCGGCCTCGGTTCGCCGATCCTTATCACAAATACTCACAGCGTTGGCATCGTCCGCGATGCGGTGATCGAATGGGGGGCTAAGAAGTTCACCGGCGGCGGCTATTCGGGCGATTTCTCACTCCCGGTCGTGGCCGAAACGTGGGACGGTGGGCTCAACGATATCAACGGATTTCACGTAAAGAAGGAACACGTGTTCCAGGCGCTGGACTCCGCCAAAACAGGATCGATCTCAGAGGGCAATGTCGGCGGCGGTACCGGAATGGTCGCTCACGGCTTTAAGGCCGGGACGGGCACGGCGTCGCGAGTCCTCGCCGCAGAATTCGGGGGCTATACCGTCGGCGTGCTTGTGCAGGCAAATTACGGAGCTCGTCAGCTTTTCACGGTCGCCGGTGTGCCTGTTGGGCGTGAGATCACCGATCTGCAGTTTAAGCCCGGCCAGCCGGGACTAGCGTCGATGCACAAGAAGCTCGACGAAGGCGCCGGATCGATCATCGTCGTGCTCGCCACGGACGCACCGCTACTGCCGCACCAACTCAAACGAATCGCATACCGGATCTCCCTCGGCATCGGCAGCGTCGGCGGTCGTGGACATAATTCCTCCGGTGATATCTTTATCGCCTTTTCCACGGCCAATGCTGCGGAGGCCGCGAAGGACGAAGGCATCGCTAATATCCAAATGCTTCCAAACGACCGGATCAACCCGCTCTTTTGGGCGACCGTTCAGGCAACCGAAGAAGCGATAATCAACGCATTGGTCGCCGCCGAAACGATGACCGGTTACAAAGGCAACACTGTGTACGCTTTGCCGCATGATCGTCTTAAAGAGGCATTGAGAAAGTATAATCGGCTGTCGGAGCCATCGAGAAAATGACCCTGCGCGAAAGAATCGAGGAGCTGTCCGCAAAGGCCGAGTTCAACTCCGCCGATCGCGAGATCTACGAAGAGTTCAAATCTGCCCTTCGTCGAGGCGAGATCCGCTCTGCCGAAAAAGACGCCGACGGCAACTGGCAGGCGAATGCCTGGGTAAAACAAGGCATACTGCTCGGTTTTCGCATGGGAAATATGGTCGAGATCTCCCAATCGACTGAGACGCTGCAGTTTTTTGACAAAGACACCTTCCCTTTGCGGCCGATGACGCTCGATGACGGTGTGCGGATCGTTATCGGCGGTTCGGCTATACGGGACGGCAGCTATGTAGCACCCAGCGTGGTTGTGGTTCCGCCTGCGTATATTAACGTCGGCGCTTATGTCGACGAAGGCACGATGATCGACTCGCACGCTCTCGTCGGGTCATGTGCCCAGATAGGCAAACGCGTGCATCTCTCAGCCGCGGCCCAGATCGGCGGCGTTCTCGAACCCGTCGGGGCATTGCCTGTCATAATTGAGGACGATGTGCTCGTGGGCGGCAACACGGGCGTTTACGAAGGCACTATCGTCCGTGAACGCGCAGTTCTGGCCTCAGGCGTCATTCTTACGAGATCAACTCCGCTATTCGATCTGCCGAATGAACGAGTAATTAAATCCGATGCCGACCGGCCCCTCGAGGTACCAGCGGGGGCGGTAGTTGTCCAGGGGTCACGAGCCATCACCAAGGGCTTTGGCATGGAGAACGGACTTTCGATATATTGCCCGATCATCGTCAAGTATCGTGACGAAAAGACCGATACTTCTACTCAGCTTGAAGACTATCTTCGCTGATTTGAATGGGCTGTCTTCACTGCTAAACTTAAATTATGAGTAATGAACCGGAAGAATCGGACGAAACCGAGCACCAGGGGATCAAGGAACACATCGGCGGCGTCGGTCAGCGGATCATCGGGGAGATCGAGCGGATCGGCGGTATCCTGACGGCCGATCCCAATACGGCGGCCGAAGGCGAATTTAACGTTGAGGTCGGCGAACTGCGGGACGAGACCGAAGACGACCTCGAAGCCAGCGAGCCTCCAAACAAGCGGGAAGATCGATAACGACCCCCTCTTCATTGAATGAAAGCAATTGTTGAAAAGACTGAGTTTCGGCTGCCATCACGGCTCCAGGGGCTCCAGCCGACGCTCATACGCCAATTTTTTGAACGGGCCTTGCCTGACAGTATAAATTTCGGCCTCGGCGAGCCGGATCTGCCGACCCCGCAATTCCTGCGTGACGAGGCAGCTCGAGTGGCCCGGGACGAGCAGAACGGATACACATCGCACCCCGGCATGCCCGCGTTGCGTCTTAAGATCGCGGAGCAATACCCGCATCTCGATCTGGCGATGACCAACGTTGTGGTTACGTGCGGCTCGCAGGAAGCGATGACCGCGGCATTCCTCGCGATCGTTGACAAGGGTGACGACGTTTTGCTGCCAAATCCCAGCTTTCCGGCTTACGACGCCTGCGTCAAGATCTCAGAAGGGAACCCGGTCTATTATCGCCTGCCGTCAGATAAAGATTTTGCCTTCGATATCGATGAATTCAGACGAGCGATCACGCCGAAAACGAAAGCTGCGGTCGTCATCAGCCCGTCGAACCCGACCGGCAAGATCTTTACGGCCGATGATCTCAGGCAGATCGCAGAGGCTCTCGACGGGTCCGGCATTTATCTCATTACGGACGAGATATACAGTGATCTGTATTTTGGCGACCGGCCCCGCTCGGCATCGGAATTTTACGAGAGAACGATCATCATCAGCGGCCTTTCCAAATCGCTCAGCATGACAGGCTGGCGGCTCGGATGGGCAGCAAGTACACAATCCGAGATCGTGAATGCGATCCAAATACTCCACGGCTTTCTGACCGTTTGCGCATCGGCGATCACTCAAAAAGCTGCCCTTCTCGGCTGGACCGCGGAGGCCGAGGCGGCTAAACAGCACGCCCGCGATGTTTACCGCGAACGGGGCAAGTTTCTCGTCGATCTTTTCGAAAAGGAGATGGGCCTCCACGCCACTTCGCCCGAAGGTGCCTTTTACACCATGCTTGACGTACGGTCCCTCGGCGATGACATTGAGATCGCCGAAAAATGCCTCCAAAACCGCGTGATTACCGTCCCAGGCGTGGCGTTTGGCTCAGAAGGCAGGGGCTTCCTCCGCATTTCGTTCTGTAATACCGAGGAAAGAATGACAGAAGGCGTCCGACGAATGAAAGAAGCACTTCTTTGAGCGTGTCCACAAGTTGCCGCCTCGTTTGATTTTTAACAATTGTCCTGAAAATCCCTTATAATATTCGCTCACGATTTCATAACGGCGTTCCTTAGGGAGTTGTTCGGAAAGTCAAAAGATGAATTTCAGTCCGTCATTCTCCGCTGGGTCCGAAACCCGGTACCAGGAGCTTTTCAATTCCATCGATGAGGGCATTTGCGTCCTCGAAATGATCTTTGACGAATCGGGCAAGCCTGCCGATTATCGTTTCGAGGAATACAATCCTGCTTTCGAAAAGATGACGGGCTTACAAAATGCTGTGGGCAAGACCGCTCGCGAACTGGTACCTGATCTGGAGGAATTCTGGTTCGAAACTTACGGCAGGGTTGCGATTACAGGCATACCGATCCGATTTGAGAACCATGCGGTGTCAATGAACAGATGGTTCAGTGTCTTTGCGTCCCGAATCGGCGGGGATGGGAGCCACAGGATCAATCTCGTGTTCAGCGATATAACCGAACGCAAGAGGGCCGAGGAAGCCTTGCGGGAATCCGAGAGTCGGAATCTTGAGATCCTTGAAAGCATCACGGACAGCTTTTTCGCAGTCGATAGTGATTGGCGGTTTACCTATGTGAACCGTCAGGCTGAAAGGCTTTTAGGACGCGAAGAAGGGACCCTGCTGGGGAAGGTGCTATGGGAGGAATACCCGGGACTCGCCGGAAGTGAATTCGAGCAGGCGTACATTAGCACGATGAACGACCGGGCTTCGCTCACTCTCACGTCCTACTATCCGGACCATTCGCGATGGTACGAGATCCATTCCTATCCGGCAGCAAACGGAATAACGGTCTACTTCAGAAACGTCACCGAACGAGTTGAGGCCGATGAGGCGATCCGAAATGTTCATCAGGAGATCGAACAGCAGGCCCGCATTTTCGACACGACTCTGTCATCGATCACGGACTTCGCCTATACCTTCGATCGCGAGGGTCGGTTTACCTACGTAAACAAAGCGTTACTGGATCTCTGGGGATTGGACCTCGAAGAGGCTCTCGGCAAGAATTTTTTTGATCTCAAGTATCCGGATGAACTTGCGGAAAAGCTTCAGCGACAGATTCAGGAGGTTTTCGATACAGGGCTTGTAGTGACTGACGAAACCCCGTACACGAGCCCTACCGGAGCAGGCGGTTACTACGAATATATTTTCAATCCGGTTGTCGGCCCCGACGGCACGATCCATACCGTTGCAGGGTCCACCAGGGATATCACGACCCGGAAAAGGCTCGAGGGCAATCTCACATTCCTCGCCGAGATCAGCAAGGATCTGACTAGTCTTTCCAGTATCGAAGAGATAATGCAGACCGTGGGAAATAAGATCGGCGGATATCTTGATCTGTCGATCTGCGCGATCGTTGAGGTCAACGAAACCGAGGACTGGGCCCAGGTCAACCACTCATGGAACAGACCGGATGTCCCAAATATCTCAGGCACGTATGATTTAGAGCAATTCTTATCTCGGGAGTTTCAGGATGCGGCCAGGCGCGGGGAAGATTTCATAGTCTCTGATACCCGTAGCGATGATCGGACCAACGATCAGAAATATGCCGAACTCAATATCCGGTCATTCTTAAGCGTGCCGCTGATTAGAGACGGAGAATGTCGCCAGCTTCTGATCGTTTATCGATCCGAGCCCCACGCGTGGCAAACTGACGAGATCGACCTGACACGGGAACTAGCATCTCGTATTTGGAATACAATCGAACGCGCGAGTGCTGAGAGAGCTCTGAACGAATTCAAGGACGAGCTCGAACGTCGCGTTGACGAACGAACCGCTGAATTGGCAATAGTCAATGAGACGCTGCGTGCTGAGAGTCGCGAACGCCTGCAGGTTGAAGAAGAGCGGGTTCGAATACTGCACCAGCTTGTAACCGCGCAGGAAGACGCTCGACGTCGTATCGGTCGAGACCTGCACGATCAGCTGGGTCAGCAGGTTACAGCGCTTCGTTTAAAACTTGAAGCTGTCAAAGATGCTTGCGGCCGCGACCCCGAATTTCTCCAGCACGTAGTCCAGGCCGAACAATTTGCCAGGCAGATAGATTCCGATGTGAGCTTTTTGGCTATGGAACTGCGTCCGGTCGCTCTTGACGATCTTGGACTGGTTGCCGCTGTAGAGCATTTCGTTCAGGAGTGGTCCCAGAATCATGAGATCCCGGCCGAATTTCATACGTCAGGTCTGAATCGCCATACACTGACCCCCGAGATCGAGATCAACGTATATCGGATAGTTCAGGAAGCCCTCAACAACATCCTGAAACACGCTGATCCGTCGGAGGTTACAGTGATAATGGAGAAACGGTATGAGGACCTGGCCCTAATTGTGGAAGACGACGGCCGGGGCTTCGACCCCGACTCGCTTTCGAACGGCAATGCGCGTACTGGACTGGGTCTGACGGGCATACGTGAAAGATGCCTGTTGCTGCATGGTAGATTTGAGATCGAATCCGCGCATGGAAAAGGTACGGTTCTCTACGTCCGCATCCCCTTTCCAGGATCGACCTCCTAGGCGGTTGCTGCCGGGGAATGGTCCTTGTTGACTTCGGCCCGTCTTTAGCCTAGCTTTTATTCCTTATGGTCCAGAAATTTCGAGTAGGAGTGTTGGGAGCAACGGGTACGGTCGGCCAGCGGTTCGCCCAGCTTCTCGATGGACATCCGCAGTTTGAGATCACCGCCATGGCGGCCTCGGAACGGTCGGCGGGGAAGGTGTATTCCGAAGCCTGCGCATGGAAACTGACCGGCAAGATGCCCGCCTCAGTACGCGATATCATCGTCCAGCCGATAGTCCCGCCGCTCGATTGCGACTTTGTTTTTTCGAGCCTGCCGTCCAGTGTTGCACGCGAGGCAGAGGAGGCATTTGCCCGGGCGGGTTATCCCGTCATCAGCAATTCGTCGAGTTACCGGATGGATGAGGACATCCCGCTGCTGATCCCGGAGATCAATCAAGATCACATCGGGCTGATAGACCGACAGCGTAGTAATCGAGGGTTTGATGCCGGGTTTATCGTAACGAATCCAAACTGTGCGGTAGTTACCTTTGCCCCTCCGCTAGCTGCGCTGCACCGCAAATTTGGCATCGAATCCGCGATCGTGACGACGCTCCAGGCCATCTCGGGTGCTGGTTACCCCGGGGTACCCTCGCTCGATATCACCGACAATGTTTATCCGTATATCCCCGGCGAGGAACCAAAGGTCGAAACGGAATCACAGAAGATCCTCGGTACCCTGACGGACACAGGCATCGAGAAGGCCGATTTTACGGTTTCCGCCCAATGCTTTCGTGTCAACGTCGTCGATGGCCATATGGCATCCGTCAGGGTGAATCTCAAGGAGACGGCTACGCTCGAAGATATCGTCGATGCAATGAGGACGTTTCCTTCGCTCGATCTCCATTCCTCTCCCGCCCGTTTCATTGATGTCACCGATGAGCCGTCACGGCCGCAGACGCGGCTCGACCGTGATAATGGAGATGGGATGACCATCACCGTCGGGCGGATATTCCCGGATAATGTTTACGATTACCGTTTTGTTGCGCTCAGTCATAATACGGTTCGCGGGGCCGCCGGATGCGCGGTGCTGAACGCCGAACTGCTGGTCGCCGAGGGTTATATTCAGCATCCTCGTACATAAAGGCCCGGGTCTTTTGTTTTTACTGCTCCTAAATTAGACTTATCAGGGAAAGCCAAATTGAGAATGACTTCTAACGCGAAGCCGCAACTATCGTTTGCTCGACGAGTTATGTTGGCCCTGGGGATCGGCGTCCTGACGGTCCTTTTGCTCCTTTTTATTTATTATACCTTTGATGTTCTGCTGCTGTTTTTTGCAGCGGTGTTGCTAGCGGTTTTTCTACGGGGTCTGGCGAATCTGATCGGACGATTCGTGAAGATCGGCGAAACATGGCGTGTACTGCTGGTTTCAGTGCTGCTGGTGGGGATGCTGGCTGGCGGTATTGCTCTGCTTGCCCCCAGCGTATCGGAACAAGTAAGGAATCTAAGAGAAGAATTACCCCGATCCGCCCAGGCAGCCGCCGAGTACATTTCTCAGTTTCAGTGGGGACGGGCGATCATTGCCGAATTGCCCGGTATTGACGAGGTGCTCGGTCACCTCGACACATCGAGCATATTGGAGAGTGTTGGAGGAATATTCTCGTCGACTGCCGGAGCTGTTACTAATTTTTTCATCATGATCCTGCTGGCGATCTATCTTGCGGTCGAGCCGGAATTTTATCTTAGTGGGTTTACAAAGCTGTTTCCCATCGACCGACGCAAACGGGTAAGAGAGGTGCTGGATCAGATCGGCCATACCCTGCATTGGTGGCTGATCGGCAAGGTCGGCTCCATGATATTTATCGGACTATTGACCTGGATCGGGCTCTCGATCCTCGGTGTGCCCCTCGCGCTTAGTCTCGGGTTGATAGCAGGCCTGCTTTCATTCATTCCCAATTTTGGACCGATACTTTCCGCGATACCGGCGTTATTGCTTGCGTTTATCGAAAGCCCAATGACGGCACTGTACGTACTGCTTCTCTACATAGGGGTCCAGCTTATAGAATCGAATATCGTGACGCCGATCATCGAACGCAACACGATCGAGCTGCCGCCCGCAGTGACGATCGTATTTCAATTGGCTCTGGCAGTCATGGTCGGGGCTATGGGCCTCATCCTGGCGACTCCGCTGCTGGCGGTGATAATGGTTGTGGTCCAGTTGGTTTATATCCAGGATGTTCTGGGTGACGCATCGGTCGTCGACGATAAACTCAAGGAAACATGATAGAACGCTATACCTTGCCCGAAATGGGGGCCGTCTGGTCCCAGCAGAACAAGTTTCAGAAGTGGCTGGATGTCGAGATCGCCGTCTGCGAGGTGCATGCTGAGGATGGGACAATACCGACCGACGCGTTGGGCGAAATTAAGTCCAAGGCGGCGTTCACTCCCGAACGGATCAGCGAGATCGAAAAGGTGACGGACCATGACGTCATCGCGTTTACGACCAACCTTGCCGAGAATATCGGCCCTGCTGCCCGTTTCGTCCATTACGGACTGACGTCGAGCGATGTCGTGGACACCGCGAACGCACTTCTTCTTCGAGAATCATGCGATATCCTGCTGGCGAAGGTGGATGCTCTGCTCGACGTGCTTAAGCGGCGCGCATTTGAATTCAAAGAGACACCCCAGATCGGCCGAACGCACGGCATACATGCCGAGCCAACGTCATTCGGAATGACCTGGGCGCTATGGTATTCCGAGATGCAGCGGAACCGCCGGCGGCTCGATAATGCAAAAGAGGCAATATCGGTCGGCAAGATCAGCGGAGCTGTAGGGGCTTTCGCTCATCTGGACCCCAGCGTCGAGCAGCGCGTCTGTGAAAGGCTTGGACTGAGGGCGGCCGATGTTTCCACGCAGGTCATACAGCGTGACCGTTATGCTGAATACCTCTGCGTTCTCGCCATCATCGCCTCTACGCTCGAGAAAATGGCGCTGCAGGTAAGGCACTGGCAGCGGACCGAGGTCCGCGAGGCACAGGAAGCGTTTAAGAAGGGGCAAAAGGGGTCATCGGCGATGCCCCACAAACGCAATCCCATTCTCTCGGAGCGTATTTGCGGAATGGCACGGACCGTTAGGGCCAACTCGATCGTTGGTCTCGAGAACGTCGCCCTCTGGCACGAGCGCGATATCTCGCATTCCTCCGCCGAACGCATCGTGCTGCCCGACTCAAGCGCGACCCTGGATTATATCCTCGCCAAAACGACCAGCTTGCTCGACACTCTCGTCGTATATCCCGAGAACATGCTCAAGAATCTCGGCCTCACTCGTGGCCTGGTGTTCAGCGGCCAGCTGATGCTTGCCTTAACTCAGAAGGGTGTGTCACGGGAAGACGCCTACGCATGGACGCAGCGAAATGCCATGAAAGTATGGGATGAGGGCGGCGAGTATATCGATCTGATAAAGAGCGACGCGGACATTTCATCGCTCCTCACCGATGATGAAATTGCCCGCGTCTTTGATCTAAAACATTACCTGCGCAATGTCGATAAGGTTTTTGACAGAGTTTTCAGCTAAGCCGCGATCAGAACGCCTTTCGGCTCGGGAAGTTTAAGGCCGCTTTCAAGGTACGTCTGAACCATAGCGTCGATGGCGATCTGCGATTCTCTGAGAGCGTCTTCACGTGTTTCGCCAAACGCTGAAAGTCCCGGAAACTCGTCACAGACCGCGATGAAGCCTTCATCTTCGTCACTCCAAAAGATATGGATAGTGTATTTAGTTTTCATCTTCCATAACCTCGATCGCTTTTAGCAACTGCCTTACCTGATAGGGCGGCATCTGCTGATTCCAAATTGAGCGACGCGGACTTCTCATCACACCGTAAAGGTGATGAAATTGCCCGCGTCGCAATGTCGATAAGGTTTTTGAAAGGGTCTTTAGCCGTTAGCCCATTTATCGGCAAGGTCGCCGATGAACGGGATCTTGTAGACCTCTCCCTGAAAGGCCTTTATCGCCGCGATAACCATAAATACGAAAGCCCCAAGCCCCACAAGTGCCAAAACCAGCCAAAGTAGGGTGCTCATTATAGACGTAATAGTCGAGCCCATAAAAGCCAGAGCGAATGCGATAAAGTAGCCCGGGATCGTGATTACTAAAAGGGCGACAAAGAGCGTTATCGACTGCATGGCGTGAAATCGGGCCAATTTATTAACTTTGTCAGTGACCAGAACGATAATGCTGTACACGAGGCCAAGATAACAAACCAGATTTGCTACGTAGCAAAGCCCCGCTCCGACGTTTGCATCTAAACCAAGTGCGGTCTTACCTACTGACGGGTTTTCCATAACTTAGAGATCTCCTTTTGTTGGCTGAAAATAGAATTGCACAGACGGAAAATTCAGCTGAAATCTAACACAAGACTTTGATAAATACAAGAAAGTGCGTCAGAATCTAAAATTTATTTCAGGAGCCCTAAATGAAAGCAAAGGTATACGTAACTCTCAAACCCAGCGTGCTCGACCCCCAGGGAAAGGCCATTCACCACTCGGTCGAATTGCTCGGCCACAAGGGCATCGAGGACATCCGGCAAGGTAAATATTTCGAGATCACGCTGGCCGAGGATGTGCCCGAGAGCGCGGCCCGCGAGTTCGCGGAGCAGATCGCGAAAAACGTACTAGCCAATCCTGTCATCGAAGATTATAGGGTCGAGGTTGATCGTAGTTCGTAGTTCGTGGTTCGTGGTTTTGTGACCCTGTTTTTAGGCAGACGTTATAAATAGATGAGTAGAACTAATTTTGAGAGTCTCAGGGTCTATACGCTGTCCGAGGAACTCGCGGATGCGATATGGGAGATTGCGGCGAAATGGGACGCATTCAACCGGGATACCATTGGAAAACAGATCGTCAGATCGGCTGATAGTATAGGAGCGAACATCGCGGAAGGAACCGGACGTTACGGTTTTCAGGACAACAAGCGTTTCTGTTATTTTGCTCGCGGGTCCTTAAATGAAACAAAACACTGGCTGCGTCGGGCTTATAAGCGAAAGTTGCTGTCCAGCGATCAGATTGACAAGCTAAAACTGATCATCGATGAACTTGGCCCAAAATTAAATGCGTACATAAACTCGATCAAACCGCGAGTAGAAAAACAGCCACGAACAACGAACCACGAACAACCAACAAACCTATGAAATTTGGCGTAGTAGTATTCCCCGGTTCAAATTGCGATCACGACGCTTATCATGTCGTGTCTAAACACGTAGGCCAGCCGGTCGATTTTATCTGGCATCAGCAGACCGACCTGAGCGGGTATGACGCTATTATCATCCCCGGCGGCTTCTCGTACGGGGATTATCTTCGTGCCGGGGCACTCGCGAGGTTCTCGCCGGTGATGGGCGGGATCAAGCGCTTCGCCGACGAAGGTAAGTTTGTCTTTGGCATCTGTAACGGGTTCCAGATTTTGTGCGAAGCCGGCCTTTTGCCCGGAGCGTTGATCCGAAATGCCGGTCTCCATTTCATTTGCCGTCACGTCAACGTCAAGCTCGAAAATCGAAACACCCCATTTACCACCGAGCTTGATCCGGAAAAGATTCTGTCGCTCCCGGTCGCCCATGCCGAAGGGAATTACCAGTGCGATGACGCCACGCTCCATTCGCTGGAAGAGAACGGCCAGATCGTATTCCGTTACTGCGACGAATACGGCGAGGTCACGCCCGCGTCAAACCCGAACGGCGCCCGCGCAAACATCGCCGGCATCTGCAATCTCGACCGCAACGTCCTCGGCATGATGCCCCACCCCGAACGCGCCTGCGAAGATTCCCTAGGCTCCTCCGACGGCCTCGACATCTTCCGCTCCCTTACGAAAGCGATCCATTCCGTAGAAGTTGCCGTCTAGAAAGATCGAGATGGCTAACAGAATTGAGGAATTGCGGCCCTGCCGTCTAAGGCGCTGACTATGCTAAAATCACGTTATGAAGAACGGTGTGATCGAAGTAAATCCTGATAAGGTTAGCGGCACCCCGGTATTTGTCGGAACCCGCGTACCCATCACAAACCTGTTCGATTACCTCGAAGGCGGCGACAGCCTCGAAGATTTTCTCGAGGGCTTTCCACCCGTCACGCGTCAACAAGCCATCGCCGTTTTAGAAATCGCCGAAAGATCCTTGATCAAGGAAATCGCAGAGAATTGAAGATCCTGCTCGATCACAACCCGAAGGCTACTCTGCAGTCTCTCGCCGGACCGCAGGCACCTTTGCCTGCAAGCGTCCCATGGACGCTAACGAACCCGGCGACCATTCAACTTCACCGGAACGAGGCTGCCATTCGACTGGACCGCAGGCGTCCCCGCCTGCAAGCGTCCCAAGGACGCTAACGAACCCGGCGACCATTCAACTTCACCGGAACAAATCTGCCATTCGACTGGACCGCAGGCGTCCCCGCCTGCAAGCGTCCTAAGGACGCTAACGAACGCGGCAACCATTCAACCTCGCCGGAACGAAGTTGTCATTCGCCGGACCGCAGGCGTCCCCACCTGCAAGCGTCCCAAGGACGCTGACGAACACAGCGACTATTCAACTTCACCCACACCAAACAACGCCACGCCGGAGGAACCGCCGTTGCAGGCGGGGACGCCCGCGATCCAGTCACTTTAGCGTTATTTGCCCGACCAGGTCGCAAACGCGCCAAAAATTATGCTAACTTTCTCCCATGCCGCCAACCATCAAAGAATTAGTCGTCTATGTTCCCTCGAAAAACTTTCAGATCTCCCAGCGGTTCTACGCCGCGCTTGGATTTACCCTTACAGACGGCTGGGGCGGTACAAAGGACTGTCGGCTGGGAAACGCGGTCTTTCGCCTTCAAAACTATTACAACAAAGACTGGGCCGAAAACTTCATGATCAAGCTCGACGTCGAAGATATCGAAGCCTGGCACGCTCACGCGAAAGAGGTCATCGACAACGGCGATTTTGCCCACGCCCGCTATGACAAAGCCGTCGAGTCGATCGGCGATGCAAAAATATTCCACGTCTGGGACCCCTGCGGAGTTCTCCTGATCTTCGTCGCCTGACTCACACAGACCGATATCACGACCAGCTACGTTCGCCTTTCGTCGAAATAATCATACTTCTGTGTTAATGTTTCTTTAATTTTTCCCAGAATGATCTCTCTCATTTCGGCGAAGCCCAACATGCCTAAACAACCTAAAGTCGAAAAAGAAGAACCTCTTGAGAAAAAGCTATGGAAAGCTGCGGATAAGCTGCGTAAGAATATGGACGCGGCTGAGTACAAGCATATTGTGCTCGGGCTTATCTTTCTCAAATACATCTCGGATGCGTTCGAGGAGCTTTACGAAAAGCTTTCGTCGCCTGAGATGAAGGCCGAAGGTGCTGATCCTGAGGATAAGACCGAGTATTCGGCAGAAAAGGTCTTCTATGTTCCGCCTTCGGCGAGGTGGAAATGGATCCAGGGACGCGCGACATTGCCGACTATTGGCAAAGATGTTGACGATGCGATGGAGGCGATCGAGAAAGATAATCCTTCGTCGCTTCGCGGGGTTTTGCCGAAAGTCTTTGCTCAGGAAAAACTTGATAAAGCGAGTCTTGGCGGATTGATCAATCTGATCAGTTCTGCTGTGCTTGGTACAAAAGAAGCTCAGAGCAAAGATATTCTTGGCCGCGTGTTCGAATATTTCCTTGGCGAGTTTGCATTGGCCGAGGGAAAGAAAGGCGGGCAGTTCTATACGCCGGGCAGCGTTGTTCGGCTGCTTGTGGAAATGCTTGAGCCTTACGAGGGCCGTGTTTTTGATCCGTGCTGCGGTTCGGGCGGTATGTTTGTCCAGTCCGAGAAGTTTGTCGAATCACATCAGGACAGATATAAGAATGGAAACGGGCTAAAGATAAATCCGAAAGACCGCATTTCGCTTTACGGGCAGGAGAGCAATCAGACGACGTGGCGGCTGGCGAAGATGAATCTTGCTATTCGCGGCATCGACAGCTCAAACGTCAAATGGAATAACGAAGGCTCATTTCTCAATGACGCACACAAAGACCTGAAAGCCGATTTCGTCATTGCCAACCCGCCCTTTAATGACAGCGACTGGAGCGGCGAGCTTTTGCGTGACGATGCCCGTTGGAAAGTTACCGGCAAAAATCTGCCGCCACCGGTAAATGGTGCCAATTACGCGTGGATACAACATTTCCTTTTCCATCTCGCCCCAAACGGCCTGGCCGGATTTGTCCTTGCCAAAGGTTCGCTTACTTCCAAAACAAATAACGAAGGCGAGATCAGAAAAGCTCTTATCGAAAACGATCTGGTCGATTGCATCGTCAATCTGCCGACCAAGTTGTTCCTAAACACACAGATCCCCGCGTGTCTCTGGTTCCTGCGAAGAAATAAACAACACCGCAAGGGCCAGATCCTTTTCATCGACGCCCGCAACCACGGCTTCCTGATAAACCGAAAAAACCGCGACCTCTCCGACGAAGACATAAAACAGATCGCCGGAACATATCACAACTGGCGAAGTCCTTCAGGCTCAGGCTCTCCTCCTTACCAAGGAGGAGTGGCAGCCGCTTCGGCTGACGAGGTGGTTCTCTCTTCCGGCGGGTATGAAGATGTCCCGGCGTTTTGTAAGAGCGTAACCACAGAAGAAGTAGCAAGACTCGGATACGTCCTAACTCCCGGCAGATACGTCGGCCTCGCCGATGACGAAGACGATTTCAATTTTGCCGAACGCTTTGCTTCTCTAAAAGCCGAACTCGAAAGCCAAATGGCCGAGGAAGAAGATCTGAACAATCGAATCAAGGCGAATCTTTCGAAAATCATTCTCTCTCCCTCTGAGAGAGACGGAGAGGGTGACTTTGACCTGGAGGTCGCGGCGAATGGGTGAAGCTACAGAAACACGTCTGGAACATCTAGTTCATTTCAGAACAGGAAAGCTCAATTCAAATGCTGCTGTGGACGATGGACAATATCCGTTCTTTACCTGTTCACCGGAGACACTCCGAATCGACAACTATGCTTTCGATTGTGAGGCTCTATTGCTCGCAGGGAACAATGCCGAAGGCGTATTTGCCTTGAAGTACTACAAAGGCAAATTTAACGCTTATCAAAGGACATACGTTATAACCGTTAGAGATACCGAAAAACTTAGTTACGGTTACCTTTTCTATAATCTTCGAACGCAGCTGAAGGAACTTCAAAACATTTCGCACGGATCGGCGACGAAATTTCTAACGCTTACACTTTTGAACGATATTGAAATCCCGTTGTCGCCCCTTTCCGAACAAAAAGCCATCGCGGAAGTTCTTAGCAGTTTGGACGATAAGATCGATCTGCTCCACCGCCAAAACAAAACCCTCGAATCCCTAGCCCAAACCCTCTTCCGCCAATGGTTCATCGAAGAAGCCGATGATAG
>JBGTIP010000068.1:0-9555 GCA_041745615.1 Pyrinomonadaceae bacterium
TCCAAAAATGTTCCCTCAGCCAACCTTGTGATTCGGACTCAATGGTCTCTCGATACTGTTCGGCTTCCGAGGAACTTTAAACATGGGAAAGGCGGTCTTAATCTCCTATAACGGACTCAAACGGTCTCTAGGGGTGGCTCAGACTTACCTTTCCCTCCAATCAACAAGTGCCCTTATTGATCAGTCAACATTTGAATGTCAAAGATACAAGGGGTGGCAGCCGCTTCGGCTGACGGGGTGGTAGATCTTCCTGCCTTTTCCGCCGCTCAAAACCCTTGACCGGCCCGGACGAATAAAATAACATAGTTGCGGCAGTTGTGCAATGTATTATACATGAAACACGTTACGCACTTTTCGAAAAATGGGATGAACCGGCTTAATTGTTGCAAAAAGTCATGGTTACGCGTCCCATTCCCCGTCCCACGTGGGATGGGGATGAGCCGGAACTCGGCGATTGGTCGACCTAACTGTACAAAAAGCCTCTCTGGGAACTCCGTGTCCCCTTTCCGCGCCCTCTTTGTTAAAAAATTGAGGCTAAACACAGAGGTCCCAAAGTACAGACACAAAGGACACAGATCAAAGAGGAATCGACAGCTAAATTTCGCAACGAAATACCTCTCTGCGACCTCTGTGTCTCCGCTCCGTGCCCTCTGTGTTGAAAAGGCGAGGCTAAACACAGAGGGCTCAAAGTGCAGACACAAAGCACACAAAAATAGATCCCAGACGGATCGACAGCCAAAATTCGCAACAAAATACCTCTCTGCGACCTTTGTGTCTCCCCTCCGCGGCCTCCGTGTTGAAAAAGAAGGCCAACACACAGAGGGCTCAAAGTGCGGACACAAAGGACTCAGAACAAAGACGGATCGACAGCCAAATTTCGCCACGAAGTACCGCTCCGCGCCCTTTGTGTCTCCCCTCGGCGCCCTCCGTGTTGAAAAAGAAAGTCAAAACACAGAGGACTCAAAGTGCGGACACAAAGGACACAAAAATAGATCCTGGACGGACCTACAGCCATTTTTCGCAACGAAATATCCTTCTGCGACCTCTGTGTCTCCCCTCCGCGCCCTTTGTGTTGAAAAAGAAGGCCAAAACACAGAGGACTCAAAGTGCGGACACAAAGGACACAGGATCCAGACGGATCGACAGCCAAATTTCGCAACCAAATACCTCTCTGCGACCTCTGTGTCTCCCCTCCGCGCCCTCCGTGTTGAAAAAGAAGGCCAAAACACTGAGGGCTCAAAGTGCGGACACAAAGGACACAAAATAAGTCTCACGCCGATCCGCAATCAACCCGTTTCGGGCGTAAGCAGCCGTGTTCTGATAGAATGTCTATTTTCTTTATGAGTACTCCAGAACCAAACAAGATCATCTTTTCGATGGTCAAAGTGTCGAAGTTTTACGATAAGAAGCCTGTCCTCAAGGACATCTATCTTTCATTTTTCTACGGGGCCAAGATCGGCGTGCTCGGGCTGAACGGCGCGGGGAAGTCGAGCCTTTTGCGGATCATCGCGGGGACCGACAAGGATTTTAACGGTGAGGTGGTCTTTTCAAAGGGCTATTCCGTCGGCTACCTCGAACAGGAACCGAAGCTCGACGAGTCCAAAACCGTCCAGCAGGTGGTTGAGGAAGCGGTCCAGTCGACCGTCGATCTGCTCAAGGAATACGAGGAGATCAACGCCAAATTCGCCGACCCGATGGACGATGACGCGATGACCGCGCTTATCGAACGCCAGGGCGAGGTGCAGGAAAAGCTCGATCACGCCGATGCGTGGGACCTTGATTCGCGGCTCGAGATGGCGATGGATGCACTACGCTGTCCGCCGCCGGACACATTGGTGAGCACGCTTAGCGGCGGCGAAAAACGTCGCGTGGCTCTCTGCCGTTTGCTGCTGCAAAAACCCGACATCTTGCTGCTCGATGAGCCCACAAACCACCTGGATTCAGAATCCGTCGGCTGGCTTGAACAACATCTGCAGAAATACGAAGGCACGATCATCGCGGTGACGCACGACCGTTACTTCCTCGACAACATCGCCGGCTGGATACTCGAGCTCGACCGCGGCGAAGGCATCCCGTACAAGGGAAATTATTCGAGCTGGCTTGAGCAAAAATCTCAGCGGCTTGCCCAGGAAGCCCGCAGCGAGGACAAGCGGCAAAAGACGCTCGAACGCGAGCTGGAATGGATCCGCATGTCTCCCAAGGGCCGTCATGCCAAATCGAAAGCCCGCATCAATGAATACGAGGCGATGGTCGAGACCGAGTCTGAAAAGCACGCTGACGACCTCGAGATCTACATTCCGCCCGGCCCGCGGCTTGGCGATATCGTCATCGAGGCCCACGGCGTCAGCAAGGGTTATGGCGATAAGGTGCTGTTCGAGGACCTGGAATTTTCGCTGCCAAAGGGCGGCATCGTCGGGGTCATCGGCCCCAACGGCGCCGGCAAGACCACCCTGTTTCGCCTGATCACCGGCCAGGATAAGGCCGACGCCGGCACCTTTAAGGTGGGCGAGACCGTGAAACTTGGATACGTAGACCAGTCGAGAGATTCGCTGGCGGCGGAGAAGACGGTGTTCGACGAGATCGCCGACGGGCTCGACAACGTCACCCTGGGCACGCGAACGATGAACGCCCGGACGTACGTTTCGAAATTCAACTTCTCAGGTGCCGATCAGCAGAAATTTGTCGGCCAGCTATCGGGCGGCGAACGCAACCGCGTTCATCTGGCGAAGATGCTCAAGACCGGAGCCAACGTGCTCCTGCTCGACGAGCCGACAAACGACATCGACGTCAACACGATGCGTGCCCTCGAGGAAGCTCTCGAAAACTTTGCCGGCTGCGCCGTCGTAATTAGCCATGACCGCTGGTTTCTCGATCGCATCGCAACGCACATTCTTGCGTTTGAGGGCGACAGCCACGTCGAGTATTTCGACGGCAATTACAGCGAGTACGAGGCCGACAAAAAACGCCGCCTCGGCCACGATGCCGACCAGCCGCATCGAATAAAGTACCGGAGCCTGACCCGGGCATAAAGAACGCCGGCATCTTGCCGGCGAACACAGTTAACTTAGTGAAGTATCAAGCTTTTCTTCTGACATTTCTACTGGCGTTCTCGGGCTGCGTAACGCAGTCCGAGGCGCCGTCCGAAGCTCCCACCGCTTCGATGCCGCCACCGGTGTCGCCTACGCCAGAACCCTCTCCGGCGATCCCGGACCTTCAAGCCGAGATCCTCGATGATCGCAATAAGACCACGACATCACCGATCGGAAGTTTTGATTTCAAAAATTTCACTTACGAGCTTCCGCGCGGATGGCAGAATCCGGACGGCACTACCCAATTCACCCTGACCGGCGGAAAGATCGCCCCCGTCGAGGGGACCTTCAGCGATGACATGAGCGATGAGGAAAAGTCCGACGCTCGTCAGAGCCGCCGCATCGGCATGTCATACGTCACAACCAAATATCTTGACATGACCGGCGACGGCCAGGACGAGGCCGTGGTTATCGTAAAGATCGAAACAGGCGGGAACGCGATCCCGCAGATCGTCTACGTCTTCGACTGGAAGGACGGTGCGCCCGAATTGATCTGGCACATTCGAACCGGCGATCGATCTGACGGCGGGCTAAAAGACATACGGGTTGAGAACGGTTTGGCGGTGGTAGAGCTGTATGGCCAGGATAGATTTATTTTAGGTCAAACCGAGACAGGCAGGATCTATAGCGACATGGTGCAGCTTTGCTGCCCCACACACTTTACCCGCTCAACCTATCAGTGGAATGGAACCACGTTCTCCCTGCAGGGCAAACGCCTGACGTTTCTTACGGCCGACCCTGCGGCACCGCCCGAGGAAAATCTCGGCGATAAGTTGATCGAATTGGAGAAGGGGAAAAGATGATGCGGGGCCGTGCTTTACCTCTGTATCCGGTAATTAGCCCGCGAACGC
Source organism: Pyrinomonadaceae bacterium (assembly GCA_041745615.1). Taxonomy (GTDB): domain Bacteria; phylum Acidobacteriota; class Blastocatellia; order Pyrinomonadales; family Pyrinomonadaceae; genus OLB17. The sequence goes on from JBGTIP010000068.1 coordinate 3,941, forward strand.
ACAACTACATCCGGCCGATCGATCTTGACCTTGAGCTCGTAAAGTCGTTCGGGATCGATCTCTTCCGGGGGGTAAAAGCCCAAACGGTACTGCAGCCGAAGCTCCTCCACGATCGACGCAAAAGCTCTCTTCATCTTACCGTCGTCGGTGGCATAGAACCGCCCGCCTGTGGTGTCCGACAGTTGGTGAAGGAATTCGAGTGCTCTTTCGTTCATCCGGCTCAAAGGCGGACGACGCCGAGGGTCGCTACGCCCCTCACGGATCCGCCAGTACCTATCGAAATGGCGGTCGTGCATCGAGAGATTTCTCGCAGATCCGGTCCTGAACATTATCGTGTAGATGAGCGTGTCCGATTCCTGCAGCGAATAGATCAGCTCATCTCGGGACGCACGGCTGTCGACGTCCTTACCATCCGTGAGTACGATCACAGCCTTGCGGCCCTTGACGCCTGCGAACGATTGAGAGATCGTCCGGAAAACCGCATCGCGAAGCCGCGTGCCGACAAACTCGGGGATCTTGGCCGCTTTCACCGCCTGCCGCAATTGGTCCTGGTCCGACGTAAGCTCACTCAGAACGTGAGTGTCGTAATCAAAGGCGACGATCATCGCCCGGTCCTGAGGGGAAAGCAGCTTGATCAGCGACCTCGCCGATTCCTTGATGTCACCCAGCACAGGCCGAGTGCTGATGCTGGTATCTATCAGAAGGGCAATAGTCAGAGGTTCTTCGACCGATGCAAAAAATTCGACATTCTGCCGCTCCCCATCCTGAAAGATCGCAAAATCTACGGCTGTCAGGTCCGGCACATATCGCCCGTTGCGATCTCCGACTATGACCGGCACACTTACAAGTCGCGTGTTTACCCTTATCGGCTCTTTCAGATCGACCGACTGGGCCGTGGCCGCGGTTGCCATCGCTATGAAGATCGAAATTAGCAAAGCTGCAAAACGCATAAATAAGGGATGACGGTATTTTAAGCAGTAAATGTAATTTAGAAAAGAAAAATCGAACTTTATGATACAAAGTACTTGACATTACGAATTAATATCAGCTACTATCCATAAACTATGGGAAGACAGAGGGCATTCCTGGCGAACGAGAGTCAACAGGGGAAGGCCGTAAACATTGGCGATCGGGCGATTGATAATCTGGCGTTCATTCGCGACACGATGGAGCGGAGCGTCCATTTTACGGCCGTTCCGGGTTTCGGCGGCATCCTGATGGGTGTTACCGCGGTCGCCGCTGCCTACATAGCCGCACAACAATCAACACCGTACGAATGGATGGCGGTCTGGCTCGTCGAGGCCGGGCTTGCCTTCGCGATCGGCCTGCTTGCGATGTGGCAAAAGGCAAAGATAGCGGGCGGTCCGCTGGTATCGGCTCCGGCCAGGAAGTTTGCTCGAGCCTTTGCCCCGCCTCTTGTCTGTGGCGTGGCGGTAACGCTCGGCCTTTGGCGATACGGGCAGTACGAAGTGATGGCCCCAATTTGGGCGCTTTGTTATGGTGCGGCGGTCGTATGCGGCGGGGCATATTCGGTCCGTGTCATACCGGTTATGGGTTGGTGCTTTATGGTGCTCGGAGCGGCCGCGTTCGCCCTGCCGGCCGTTTACGGTAACTGGCTGATGGCATCGAGTTTCGGAATTCTGCACATCGTATTCGGCGCGATCATCGCAAAGAAATATGGCGGGTAAGAATGCATGTCGGAGAAATTGTGGGCGCCAGCTGACCACGCGGAATAGGAGTAGATAATTATGAGCTTTCAAAACTTACGGCTTTTAGGCATTTTGATCGGGGCGGCGATGCTATTGCTGATCCCGTTGATCGCGATGCGATTCACGGATGAGGTCGATTGGGATCTGTTCGATTTCATCGTTATGGGGGTACTGCTATCAGGCACCGGACTATTACTTGAACTTGTCCTGCGAATGGTGAAGCAAACGCGGTATCGGCTCGCGCTATGCGCGACTGTTCTGTTCGGCTTTCTTGTCGTATGGGCGGAGCTGGCAGTAGGGGTGATCGGGACGCCCTTTGCCGGGAGTTGATCATTTATGTCACGAAAGAATTTCGCAGTAAAACACGAAGTCGCTAGCCCACTGCGCGTTGAGAAGGCAGCGGGAAAGGTTTCGAATGATCTGGACAAGATCATCCATGACCGCACCCGCCTCGGGCTGATCAGTGCTCTCGCGGCAAACGAAAAGCTGAGTTTCTCCGAGTTGAAGAATATTCTGAAAACGACCGACGGTAATGTCAGCGTACATGCACGCAAACTTGAGGACGCCGGCTACCTGACGTGCGAAAAATCGTTTAGGGGCCGCATGCCGCTTACTGAATACAGGATCACCCCAGACGGCCGGAACGCATTGATGCGGTACCTAGACCATATGGAATCGCTGATCTCAGCGATGAAAAAGGCGGCCGAATGAAGGACGGAAACGTTATGAATGTTCGAACACGAACCGGTTTAGAGATAGTGAGCTCTGCGATAGCCATCGGCTTATTCGGAAACCTCATGCTGCGGCAAACGCCGTGGGGTCTGAACGCCTTTTTATTCGTGACGGCATTTACTGTCGCGCTGGTTGTTGTCACCAAACGGTATCGGCCCGAACTTCTGACCTTGCGAACCCTGGCACTGCAGGGCTCTATGGTCTTTTTCGCCGCGATGTTCCTGCTGCGTGACGCCGAGGAACTCTTGGTCTTCGACACGTTTGCGATCCTGATCATTATGGGCGTGTTGGTGTTATCGAGTTTCGGTGTGAACCAACGCTTTGCAGGAGTATTTCATTACGCTGCCGGCTTTATCTGGTCCGGATTGACCTCTGCGTTCGGCGCCGTGGCAATCCTGGGGGCCGATATCGATTGGAAGCAGATGCCCGGCAATCGGACCAGTAAGATCGTCTTCTCCATCCTTCGCGGAGTAGCCATCGCACTGCCGTTGGTCATGATCTTTGGAGCGTTATTCATGGCGGCAGACGCAGCGTTCGAGGGGATGATCAACCGCGTGATCGATTTTGAGATCGACACCGTGGTCTCTCACGTAATGATCACCGCGGTTCTGGCGTGGCTAACGGCAGGGTATTTTCGCGGAGTGATGATCGAGCAATTTGCGGCCGCGGCATCGCCGTCATCAAATACAAAAGCGGATGAACAAAAAGACGGTTCCACCACCCATGCTGCGGAAAGTGACGGCAGCCGTGTCGACAGATTCGTTGCCGAGCCTGGTGTTGGGGCAGCTGAGCAAGGACCGCTGCCCAATAATGCAACGGTACTCGAACACCTAAATCTCAACGACGCCCCGTCCCATGCTCACGAACCCAAGGCCGCGAACGCCGAACAAGAGCCTTCAGACGTAAAGGCGACTGTTTCCAACCTAACCCGCTCGCCAAAGCGAGATTGGCAGAATTGGGATAATTCTTTCCTCCCGTCTGTATTTACGCTCGGGACCGTCGAGACGGTGATCATCCTCGGCCTGCTGGATATTCTTTTTCTTAGCTTCGTGATCTTCCAACTGCCGTACCTTTTTGGGGGAATGGAATTTGTTCAGAATACGCCGGATCTCAAGCTTGCGGAATTCGCACGCCGCGGTTTTGGTGAGCTGGTAGCGGTTTCCTTCCTGGTTTTGCCGATCCTGCTCGCATCTCACTGGCTCTTACGCCGCGACAATGTGCGTAATCAAAAGATATTTCGCGTCCTTGCCGGGATGCAGATCGGGCTTCTCTTTGTGATAATGACCTCGGCCATGCAGCGGTTGGTACTGCTCACCGGCGAACTCGGTTATGGTTGGACCACGATCCGATTTTATCCAATGGTCATTATGATCTGGCTGGCAATAGTATTCATCTGGTTCGGATGGACAGTGCTCCGCGGCCGCCGCAACCAATTTGCTTGGGGAGCTCTTTGGTCCGCGATCATTGTTTTGGGAGGAACCAATCTGGTGGACCCCCATGCGTTTATCGCAAGGTCCAATCTCCAATTAATGCAGCAGGGCCGTCCATTTGATGTAGGCTATAACGCCCAGCTCAGTGACGACGCTGTTCCTACGCTGTTATCGGGGCTCTCGGACATGTCTCTCGAGCAGCAATGTGCCGTAAAGTCGGAACTTCATAATCGGTATCGCCAGTTGGGCCAGGAGAGCGGTGTCCGCTCGTTCAATTTTTCCCGGCAAGCTGCTTTCAAACAGCTCAGGGTGAACGATGCGATCCTGCATCAAACTGAAGAGTGTCCGGCCTATTATCATAATCCCTATCTGCCTGAGTTCGAATAGGGTGCTAAACTTTTTTATATATGGCCCGTGATCATGTACGAGAATATCTTTCTTACTGCCGCGTCGAGAAGGGCCTAGCGGCCAATTCTATAGAAAGCTACTCTCACGATCTGGCCCGTCTATCTGAGTGGGCTGTAAAAAACGGGCTCGAACTTCTCTCCCTTACTCGCAGTGATCTTCGTGAGTGGCTAATGGACCTTAGTTCGCAAAAACTGGCTGAGAATTCTAAGAGACGGCTGGTCAGTTCCGTCCGCGGATTCTATAAGTATCTGATGTTCGAGGGTCACGTAACCAAAAATCCGGCCGAAGACCTTGCGGCCCCGCAAAAAGGCGTTTATCTGCCACGTTTCCTCAATCAAGCCGAGATTGAAATGCTTCTGGCAGTGCCCGACACCTCGACGGAGATAGGACTTCGCGACCGGGCGATACTCGAATTAATGTACGCGTCGGGCTTACGTGTATCCGAGGCTGCGAATGTCCGGATCGGGGATATTGACCTCGATGCGGGAATATTGACCACAACGGGAAAGGGAAGTAAGACCCGCCGCGTTCCCGTCGGATCAAGCGCGGTGGAGTGGATCAGAAGCTACCTCGCACTTCGGCGAAAAAAGGAAAATATCGAGATCGACAATCTCTTTGTGACTTTGACAGGCTCACCGGTCGACCGGCAAACCATATACCTTGCGATCACAGGGTATGCCGATAAATGCGGGCTCGATGGCGTTTCACCGCATACTTTGCGGCATTCGTTTGCGACCCATCTCGTGCAAAATAATGCCGATATCCGCTCGGTTCAGAAAATGCTTGGCCATGCCGATATATCGACGACACAGGTATATACTCATATAACAAATAAGCATCTCAAGAAAAACTATGACCGCTTCCACCCGCGTGCGAGATCTTCGGAATAAAAACTCGCCTCTTGGCGCTTGCAACTTGAAATTCTCTTGGGTATTATTAAGAATTTGCTAATTGGCTCAGTGAGCGGGCTATTTGGTAATCATATTGTGATCAAGCATGGGTGGTCGAGCGGTCAAAGGCAACGGGCTGTAAACCCGTCGGATTAATTTCCTACGTAGGTTCAAATCCTACCCCATGCACCAGTTCGATTTTGGATCGGGGGTTTTGGATTTTGGATTGGAAGAAAATTTGAGCGAAATAGTCGCCACTTTTCCTGGCAATCTAAGATCCCCATCTAAAATCCAAAATCAAGATTGCGGGAGTAGCTCAGTTGGTAGAGCGTCAGCCTTCCAAGCTGAATGTCGCGAGTTCGAGTCTCGTCTCCCGCTCCATTCGTTGTTTGCAAGGCAGTGTTTGAAGCCGGCCCAAGTAGCTCAGGGGTAGAGCGCATCCTTGG
>JBGTIP010000069.1:0-61232 GCA_041745615.1 Pyrinomonadaceae bacterium
AAAAAGGACTCCGCTTCGCTATCCGCGAAGGCGGCCGAACAGTCGGTGCCGGGACGGTGTCGGAAGTGGTGGAATAGCAGTTTAGAGTCCCGGCTTTAGCCGGCTCAAGAGGGCCGCCTGAAGGCGGGACTCAAAACGAGAAGATTATGTTAAACGAAAAGATTCGCATCAAGTTAAAGGCTTACGACCACCGCGTATTGGACCAGTCCACTGCCGAGATCGTAGATACGGCGAAGAGAACAGGGGCAAGGATCGCAGGACCGATCCCCCTGCCGACCATCAAAAACAAATGGACGGTTTTGAGGTCGCCGCACGTGGACAAGAAATCGCGTGAGCAGTTCGAGATCAGGACGCACAAGCGGCTGATGGACATTTTGGATCCGACTGCCGAGACGGTTGACGCGTTGATGAAATTGGACCTCCCGGCCGGTGTTGATGTAGAGATCAAGGCGTTTGGAAAGAATTAGTCAAGAGTGGTGAGTCTGGAGTCTGAGCGGGAATTTACTGCTCGGCTCAGCTCAAAACTCCAGACTGGAGCAAATATGATCAGTGGAATCATTGGTAGAAAAGTCGGAATGACGCAGCTCTTTGCTGAGGATGGTACGGTAACCCCGGTTACGGTCATCAAGGCCGGGCCCTGCGTCGTTGTCCAGACCAAGAGTGCGGCGGGGCGCGACGGTTACAACGCTGTTCAGCTCGGACTTGTCGAAGAAAAACCCATTCGTCTTAAGAATGTGACCAAGCCGCTCCGCGGGCACTTTGAAAAGACCGGCGGTGGCTTGCCCCCGACGCGTATTCTCAAGGAGATCCGTCAAACGGACGAGCCGGATGTCGCCATTGGCGATCAGGTCAAGGTCGATGTTTTTGCTGACGGCGACAAGATCGATGTCGTCGGCAAGTCAAAAGGGCGTGGTTTTGCCGGTACGATCAAACGTCACAACTTTCAGCGTGGGCCGGAGTCGCACGGTTCGATGAACGTTCGTGCGCCGGGTTCGATCGGCCAATCGGCGTATCCTTCGCGCGTTATCAAAGGAACGCGGTCGTCGGGTCACATGGGCGATGCTCGGGTAACGGTGCAGAATTTGACCGTTGCTAAGGTCGATGTCGACAACAACTTATTAATGGTCCGCGGTGCTGTGCCGGGGCCGAATGGTGGATTGGTTATTGTTAAGAAAGCTTAGATGGTTCAAAGTTCAATGTTCAATGTTCAAAGTTAATAAAAACTTCGAATCTGGAACCTGAAACTTGGAACTCGAACGGAGTGAGAATTATGCCTACCGTAAAGGTTCGCAATTTGAAGAATAAAGAGGTTGGAGAGGTCACGCTTTCGGATGCCGTATTTGGCGTCGAATTGAATGAATCGTTGATCCATTCGGCCGTAATGAATTATCAGGCCAATGGCCGCCAGGGGACTTCGGCAACAAAAACTCGCGGAAACGTTTCCGGCTCCGGTCGCAAGCTCTGGAAGCAGAAGGGAACTGGCCGTGCTCGTATCGCGTCGCTTCGTTCGCCCCTTTGGAAAGGCGGCGGCAACGTTCACGGACCGCAGCCCCGGGACTGGTCCTACCAGATGCCGAAGAAAATGCGACGCGGCGCTCTGCGATCGGCATTATCGGAAAGGCTGCGTGAGGGGAATCTGCTGATCATCGATGAATTCGGATTTGAAACGCCGAAGACAAAGGATTTCCTGGGTGCTATAGGCGGACTTAAATTGAGCGAGGGCAAGAAGCCGGTAAAGACGCTGATCGTCGATTCGCTGGATAACCAAAATCTGATCCTGTCATCGCGAAATGTCGAAAAGACGAAGGTTACAAATAGCTTTGGCCTCAACATTTACGACATCATATATCATGAGAAACTTTTGATCTCGAAATCGGCGCTCGACGAGCTGACAGCTCTCCTGGACCCGAAACGCGAAAACGGGAAGTCGGAGGAAGTCGCCGAGGCACCGGTTGAGGAAAACCCGAAAGCGAAGAAGGCCGCAAAGCCAAAGGCTGAAAAGCTCGAGGCGGCTCCGATCGAAGAAAAACCGGCTGTTGAAGAGGCTCCGGCGGTCGATGCGGCTGATGAAGCAGTCGAAGCCGCACCAGCAGTAGAAGAAGCTGCTTCTGCGGATGAAGAAACCCAACCTGCTGTAGACGAAACGCCTGCGGTTGAGAAGAAGTCGGAGGGTGAAAATGAGTAAATTAGGTGTTTGGGATGTTCTGAGATCGCCGGTCGTCACGGAGAAGAGCGTGATCCTGAAAGAGGAATCAACCGACGAAAACAGCGATCGTGTTGCCGGTCAGGTATTGACCTTTAAGGTCGATAAAAAGGCGAGCAAGATAGATATCAAGGGTGCGGTCGAAGAGATCTTCAATGTAAAGGTCGCCTCAGTTCGGACGATCCAGTATGACGGCAAGATGAAGCGCCGGGGGCGCATTGAAGGTCGACGGCCAGGATTTAAGAAGGCCTATGTGACCCTGAGAAAGGGCGAGCCGATGGTTGATTACGCAGAAGCAATATAGCAGTTGGCAGTTGTCGGTGGTCAGTTGTCAGAAAAGACATGCTGGCCACTGACAACCGACTACTGACAACTGGAAGATTATGGGAATCAAGAGATTAAAACCAACATCCCCGGCGAGACGTTACCAGACGTACTTGACCCGCGATGAATTGACCCCGAACGCAGTACCCGAAAAATCACTGCTCGAGGCCAAGAAGAGAATTTCAGGACGCAATAATGACGGCCGTATTACGGTTCGGCGTCGAGGCGGCGGCCACAAGCGACATTACCGGATCATTGATTTTAAACGTGACAAAGCCGGTATCCCGGGCAAAGTTGCCCAGCTCGAGTACGATCCGAACCGTTCGGCACATATTGCACTGATCAATTATTTGGACGGTGAAAAGCGCTATATCCTAGCTCCTGTCGGCTTAAAAGTTGGCACAATGATCCTGAGTGGTGAGGAAGCAGATATTCTGCCGGGAAATGCGTTGCCGATCAAGAATATTCCGTTGGGTACGGAAGTTCACAATATTGAGCTTCGTCCAGGAAAAGGTGGCCAAATGGTACGGTCCGCGGGCGGTTTCGCACAGATCGTTGCAAAGGATGGCGATCATGCCCAGCTTCGCATGCCGTCGGGCGAGGTCAGAAAGGTGCCAGTTGTCTGTATGGCGACCGTCGGACAGGTCGGCAACACGGAGCACGAGAATGTTTCGCTGGGAAAAGCAGGCCGCAGCCGTTGGATGGGCAAACGCCCGAAAGTACGCGGAGTAGCGATGAACCCGGTCGATCACCCGCACGGCGGTGGTGAGGGTAAAACTTCCGGCGGACGTAATCCGGTAACGCCATGGGGTCAGCCGACACGCGGTTATAAGACGAGGCGAAATAAGCGCACGACGAATATGATCGTGAAGGACCGTAGGAGAAAATAATTTCAAATTCATATTCCAGATTTCACATTAAAGAAATTTGGAATCTGGAATCGGGGAATCTGGAATCGAAGATTATGCCACGTTCATTAAAGAAAGGACCATTTATCGACCTCAGCGTGCAGAAGACGCTCCGCCGCATCTCGGACGGTGGGCCCAAGCCGCCGGCGATCAAAACCTGGTCGCGCCGCTCAACGATCACGCCCGATATGGTCGGATTGACATTCGGAGTTCACAACGGTAAACGCCACATTCCGGTATTTGTTACGGAGAATATGGTTGGCCATAAATTGGGCGAGTTTTCGCCGACTCGTATGTTTAAGGGCCACCCGGGAACGAAAGCGGAGAAAATGGCTAAGAGGAAGTAGTTCCAAGTTCCAAGTTCCAGGTTCCAAGTCTTGGAACCGGTCGTAACTTGGAACATGGAACGTGAAACTTGAAACTAGAAAAATGGAAGCGATAGCAAAAACAAAATATCTTAAAGGCTCGCCGCGTAAGGCCAGGCTGGTGATCGATCTGATCCGCGGTACAAATGTGTCGCGAGCCCTGAACATCCTTAAGTTTACGGATAAACGTGCTGCCGACCCGATCGCACAGTGTTTGAATTCCGCGATCGCAAATGCGACCTACAAGGCAGAGCAGCAGAATATCGCGATCGATCCCGACGATCTCTGGATCAAGACTTGTTTTGTCGATATGGGGCCGACCAAGGGCCGCCGCCGTATGCGTCCGGCTCCTCAGGGCCGAGCATATCGCGAACAGCGGCATTATTGCCACATAACGATCCAGGTGACGAGCGAAGAAAAAGAGAAGACAGAGGATCAGATAAGGCTTGAGGCACTCCGTGCTGAGCGGATCGCTGCGAGAAAAGCCGCAAAGGCCGCGGAAAAGGCCAAGTCACCGGCAAAGAAGGACACTAAGGCTGCGAAGGCCGAAGAAACGCCGGTGGATACGGATACTGAGGAAGTGATCGAGACGCCGATGGTTGAAACTGCCGATGAAACTCCGGTCGAAACGCCTGCTACCGAAGAAGCGGTAGACGCTCCGGTCGAGGAAGTTGCCGAAACCGAATCACAGGCAGAAATCGTCGAAGAGAACAAAGCTGAGATCGATGCGGAGGTATCAGCCGCTCACGAAACCTCGACGCATAGTACGGCTGAACAAAATGAGGAAAAGCCGGACGATGAGGTCATGGAAAAGACGAACGAGGATCTCGAAAAACAATAGGTTTAATTATGGGACAGAAGGTTCATCCATACGGCTTTAGGGTCGGCTACAACAAAGATTGGCACTCGCACTGGTTTGCCAAGCAGGATTTTGCGAAGTTCCTCGCCGAGGATCTCAAACTCAAGCGAGATCTTAAGAGAAAGTTCAGCGGCGGCGGAGTTTCGCATATCGATATCGAGCGGGCGGCCACACGTCTGAAGATCATAATTTATACGTCGAGGCCGGGAATCATCATCGGACGTAAAGGTGCTGAGATCGAGAAACTCAGGGAAGATCTTTCCAGGGCCACGGGCCGCGAAGTTTTGATCTCGATCCAGGAGATTCGCCATCCGGAACTCAATGCTCAGCTGCAGGCCGAAAAGATCGCCCAGCAGCTTGAGAAACGCATCGCTTTTCGTCGTGCGATGAAAAAAACGATGGAAGAATCGCAGCGTTTCGGTGCCCAGGGTATTAAGGTCATGATCGCAGGCCGCTTGAACGGAGCTGAGATCGCCCGAACTGAATGGTCGCTGCAAGGCCGCCTGCCGCTGCATACGCTAAGGGCCGATATCGATTTTGGATTCGCGGAGGCTCTGACAACCTTCGGAATTATCGGAGTGAAAGTCTGGATCTATCGCGGCGAGATCCTCGACCCCAATGCCTCGATGGCACGTGGAACGACAACCGACCCAATGAACGAGGTAAAGGTTGAGCGAGGAGCACGGCGAAATGATCGTGGCCCGCGGCGTGACCGGGGCGATAGATAAGTTGCCGGTTAAGGGTTCAGTTTGGGGCCAAGCCGGTTTGAGATATTGATAGGTATTTGAGCGGTGTGCGTCTAAGTTGTCTGCTGACAACTGACCACTGACTGCTGACCACTGGAGAAAGCTATGTTAATGCCGAAAAAGGTCAAGCACCGACGAGTCATGAAAGGCCGCATGCGCGGAAAAGCGACGCGCGGTGAAAAGCTCAGTTTTGGTGATTTTGGCCTTAAGACTTTAGAAGCGGCCTGGATAACGGACCGTCAGATCGAAGCCGCTCGTATCGCGATGACACGCCACGTCAAGCGTGGCGGAAAGATCTGGATCCGCATATTTCCCGACAAGCCGATCACGAAGAAACCGGCTGAAACACGTATGGGAAGCGGTAAAGGGGCTCCCGATCATTGGGTCGCTGTAGTAAAACCCGGCCGTGTGCTTTATGAGATTCAGGGAGTCGATGAGGACCTAGCGCGTGAGGCAATGCGTCTTGCCGCTCAGAAACTGCCGATCAAGACCAAGTTTGTATCGCGTGCAGACCTAGAGGGAGGCATTGTTTAAGAATGAAAAGGAAAGAACAACTCGACCAACTGAAAGATATGTCCGTCGAAGAATTAAAAGACCAGGCAGATGCACTGAAAGAATCGCTGTTTCGGCTGAAATTTCGTAAGACGCTCGGCGTTGGCGAGGTCATAAATGACATACGCCGCGAAAAAAAGACTCTGGCACGGGTCTATACCCTGCTCGGTAAAAAGGAAACTGAGGCTGAAAACGCGAACGCGTAGGCCGTAAGGAAAGAAAATGGCAAGAAAGAAAAAAGACGAAGTCGAAGAGGCAACAGCCGAAACAGCAGAGACACCGGTCGAAGAGACTTCTGTAGAGGCATCCGCGGTCGACACAGAACCTGCCGTCGAAACATCGAGTCAGGTTGAGGTGCCTGCAGAAGTCGAGGCAGCAGGAGCCGATGATTCCACAGAGGAGCCCTCGGTTGTTGAGTCTGTGGTCGATGCCGCCGTTTCGGCCGTTGAGTCCGTTGCGGTCGCGGTTGGCAAGGGGGCAGCTGACCTCGTTTCAGCGATCACCGGTGACGGTGAGCCAGAAAAGAAGATCAGCAAGCGTGCGGAAAAAGTCGGTATCGTTTCGTCCGATAAAATGATGAAAACCGTTACTGTCCGCGTCGATCGCCTGGTGAAACACCCGGTTTATCGCAAATATGTCAAAAAGCGTAAGAAATTTATGGCCCATGATGATCTTGGGGCAAAGATCGGGGACAAAGTGAAGATCGTTGAAACGCGTCCCCTGTCAGCCAAGAAACGCTGGCGTGTAGTCGAGATCATTCAGAAGGCAGAGCTTTAGAGAGTTGTCGGTTGTCGGTGGTCAGTTGTCAGATGAAGACGAGAAACTGAAAACTGACAACTGGCCACTGACAACTGGAGAAAGATTATGATTCAGATGCAGACCTCGTTATCGGTCGCTGACAATTCAGGAGCAAAGCGGGTCGAGATGATCATGCCTGTAGGAGGCTCGACGGCGAAGATCGCCAGGCTCGGTGACACGATCAAAGTGACGGTTAAAGAAGCCTCTCCTGACGGCACCGCCAAGAAGGGCAAGGTTTATAACGCGGTTATCGTCCGCACGCGAAAAGAGGTCCGCAGGAAAGACGGCACGTATATCCGATTCGATGAGAATGCGGCCGTGTTGATCAAGGACGACGGAACACCGATCGGGACGCGTGTTTTCGGGCCGGTCGCCCGCGAACTCCGTGAAAAGAATTTCATGAAGATCGTGAGTCTGGCCCCGGAAGTTATTTAATAGAATCAGAATTCAGAAGTCAGAAATAAGAAATCGGCTTCAGAATTCGAATAAGAAAATGAAAGCAGCTAAGACAGGTACAGTAAAAAGCAGGATCAAACGCGGCGACCAGGTCGTATTTATAGCGGGCAAGGAATATAACCGCTACTACAGCGCCGGTAAACGGCAGCCCTTTCGTGGAAAAGTGATCGAAGTCGACGCTCGAAAGGGAAAGGTTAAGGTCGAGGGGGCGATGATCGTAAAGCGTCACCGTAAACCGGTTCCACAGATGAATCGCGAAGGCGGCATCATCGAGCAGGAAGCATGGGTGAATGTGTCGAACGTAGCACTTATCGATCCGGAATCGGGCAAGCCGACCCGCGTTAAGTATGAAATTCGCGATGGTGGAAAGGTCCGAGTTGCTAAGAGCGGTAAGGTGATCCCGGTAGGCGCGACGTACAAACGCGAAGCCAAGAAGAAGGTAGACGAGGAAGAAGAGCAGAAGGAAGAGGCTAACTAGTTGGTTTTGAGTACCTGCTTTAGCAGGCCAACGATAACCAAGATGCCTGCTAAAGCAGGTACTCAAAACAAATAAGGAAAGGCAGAAAAAATGGCCAGATTAAGAGAAAAATACAAAAGTGAGATCGCTCCGGCCCTGGCAAAGGAGTTCGATATCAAGAACCCGATGGCGATCCCTAAGGTCGAGAAGATCGTTGTGAATATGGGTCTCGGCGAAGCGAGTGCTAATGCGAAAATTCTTGATGTCGCTACGGAAGAGCTTAAGTCCGTAACCGGCCAAAAGCCTGTTATCACGAAGGCGAAGAAATCGATCGCGGCATTCAAACTGCGTCAGGGAATGGCGATCGGCACGATGGTCACATTGCGCGGTGAAAGAATGTATGAGTTTCTTGATCGCTTGATCTCAGTCGCTCTGCCCCGCGTACGCGACTTTCGCGGCATCTCGGGCAAGGCGTTTGACGGACGCGGCAATTATACGCTTGGCATTCGTGAACAGTTGATCTTTCCGGAGATCGATTTTAATAAGGTAGACAAAACCCGCGGAATGAATATTTCGATAGTAACGACGGCAAAAAACGACGATCAGGCACGGTCATTGCTCAAATCGCTCGGAATGCCGTTCAGACAGTAGTTATATGGCAAAGATCAGCAAAGTAGTAAAAAACGAACGTCGGAAAGACATGGTGGCTCTGTATAAGACCCGTCGTGCAGAATGGAAGCGGATAATCAATAATCCGAAATCGTCGCCTGAAGAGGTAGACGCTGCCGTGATAAGACTTCAGAAGATGCCGCGTGATGCGAGCCCTTCGAGAGTGCGAAACCGTTGTTCACAGTCCGGACGAACAAGAGGTTATCTGCGGAAATTCGGTCTTTCGCGTATCGCCTTGAGAAAGTTGGCCCTGGAAGGCCAAATTCCCGGCGTCGTGAAGTCCAGCTGGTAGAAGATCGTTGATTCCACTTTCCATATTCCAGATCAATTTGGAATCGGATCTGGAATTTGAAATAAGTTTGACGGAGTAGAACAGAAATGACAGATCCAATAGCCGATATGCTTACGCGAATTCGCAATGCAATTGCCGCGAATCACACCCGCGTCGACATCCCGGGCTCAAAGTTAAAGATGGAAGTAGCAAGGATCCTCAAGGAGGAGGGCTACATCAATAATTTTTCGACCAAGGGCGAAGGAGTCAAATACATGATCCGCGTCTTCCTTCGCTACGATGCTAAGGGCGTGCCGTCGATAACCCATTTGTCGCGAGTCTCGCGGCCGGGCCGAAGAGTTTATGTTGGTTCGAATGACATTCCCAGGGTGCTGGGCGGTTATGGAGTCAACATTGTTTCTACGTCCAGAGGATTGATGAGCGGAAAAAAAGCCAGACAGGAGCATGTCGGCGGCGAGATCCTGGCGGAAATATATTAAAGGAACGCCGGCATCATGCCGGCCGGCCAGCAAGATGCTGGCGTTCCACAGAGGAATTATGTCTAGAGTAGGAAAAAAACCGATAACGATCCCGTCAGGCGTGACGGTGACGATCAACGATTCGGAGATGCAGGTAAAAGGTCCGAAGGGCACTCTTAGCACCCCGATACCGTCAGGTGTAAGCTTTAAACAGGAAGATGGGACATTGACGGCGGAACGGGCCAGTGATGATCAGGCGGCGTTTCATGGCCTGGCACGTGCGTTGGCAAATAACGCGGTTGTCGGAGTCACCGAAGGATTCACTAAGGAGTTGGACATCGTGGGCGTTGGATATAAGGCCGACGTTCAAGGCAAGAAGATCAATTTCGCATTAGGTTATTCGCATCCGATCGAATACGTGCTTCCCGATGGCATTGAGGCCAAAACAGAGCGTGTCGGTACAAAAACGTCGATCAACCAGTATCAGACAACGATCACACTTTCAGGGATCGACAAACAGCTACTGGGACAGGTTGCGGCCGAGTTGAACAGGCTGCGCAAACCGGACGCGTATAAAGGAAAAGGCGTTAGATACGCGGACAAGTTTTACAGGCTGAAGCCGGGTAAGACCGGTAAATAAGGAACGTCGGCATCATGCCGGCAGTGCCGCCAGGATGGCGGCGATCCAAAGATTATGGCACAGAAAAGTAGAGCAGATATTCGGCAGGGCGTTCACAGCCGGATTCGTAAGAAAGTAAAGGGCTCGTCGGAAAGGCCGCGTCTGGCAGTGTTTCGCAGCCTGAATCACATTTATGCTCAGGTTATTGATGATCAGAGTGGAAAGACCCTTGCGACAGCCTCGACTACAGAGAAAGCACTTGGCGTAAAGTCTGGTGGAAATATCGAGGCGGCGAAAACCATCGGCAAAACCATCGCCGAGCGTGCACAGGCCGCCGGGATCTCACACGTGGTCTTCGACCGAGGCGGGTACGTATATCATGGCCGCGTAAAGGCACTTCTCGATGCAACTCGTGAGGGCGGGCTGAATAAGCACGAATCGGCTGGAAAAGAAACGGCGCAGGAAAGTAATAATGAATAAGAAACAGAGAATTTCTCCGGGTGGTCTGCTTCTAAAGGACCAGCTCATTTCGATCAACAGGGTGACGAAGGTCGTAAAGGGCGGTAAGAATATGTCGTTTGCGGCGCTCGTCGTCGTCGGTGATGAGGCGGGCCACGTTGGTTTTGGAACAGGTAAAGCAAAGGAAGTCCCCAATGCGATAAAAAAGGCGGTCGAGGCGGCAAAAAATAACCTGATCCGCGTGCCACTTATTGACGGCACTTTGCCGCACGAGATGATCGGTGAATACGGAGCGGGACGAGTGTTGCTTAAGCCCGCAGCCGAGGGTACGGGTGTTATCGCCGGCGGTGCCGTTCGCGCGATACTGCAATCGCTGGGCGTACACAATGTCCGTACAAAGATCCTCGGGTCGAATAACGCACACAATGTTATTCGCGCGACCTTTAATGGATTGTTGAGAATGAAGGATCCGGTCGAAGTTGCGCGATTGCGCGGCAAGCAGCTAGACGAATTGGTCTAGAAAAACGTGGGCATCCTGCCTGCGATAATGCCGCCAGGATGGCGGCGTTCCATCAAAGTTATGGCAAAGAAAGATGAAATTAAGGCGGGCGGTGAGATCAAGATCCAGTACTACCGGAGCATGATCGGCTACGCAAAAAAACAAAAAGAGATCGTTAAAAGCCTTGGGATCACCAAGCTGAATCAGACGGTTACGCGGCCGGACTCGGCTGCGGCCAGGGGTATCGTCGCGAAGATACCGCATTTGCTCAGAATTGTTGAGTAGTAGATCGTAAATAGTAGAATCGTAAATAGTCACGATTTACAATTGACGATGCATGAGGAAAGAAGATGGCTTTATCATTAAATAATTTACATCCAAAAGAAGGTTCCACCCATAAAAAGAAGCGCGTAGGGCGCGGTCCTGGATCGGGGCTTGGCAAGACCGCGGGCCGCGGCCACAAAGGGCAAAAATCACGATCAGGTTACAGCAGCCGTCCCGGATTTGAAGGCGGCCAGATGCCCCTTCAGCGTCGCCTGCCGAAACGCGGTTTTACCAACATTTTCAAGAAGCAGTGGATCGAGATCAGCCTTTCCAAGATCGAGGACAGTTTCAACGCGGGCGACAACGTGACCCCGGAGGTGCTTCACGATCGCGGACTGATCAAGAAAGCAAAGCACGACCTTGTTATCCTCGGAACCGGCGAGGTTACTAAATCGCTGAACATCTCGGCCCACCGGTTTACAAAAACGGCCAGAGAAAAGATCGAAAAAGCGGGCGGGGCTGCGACTATAATCACGAAGGGCCCGGCCGCGGCGGAATAATAAAAGTTCATTTTAGCCTTCAAGGAAAGTTATGGAGAAGTTTTTTGCCGCCGTACAAAACATGTTCAAGATCCCCGAGCTCAGAAAGCGGATCTTTTTTACGCTTGGGCTTTTGGCGGTCTATCGTTTTGGGGCGCACATACAGGCTCCGGGTGTAAACAGTGCTCAGCTCGAACGCCTATGGGGCGAAGTAGCCGGGACACTGCTCGGCGTACTCGACCTTTTCTCGGGCGGAAATTTCCGCACCATCTCGGTTTTTGCCCTCGGCGTCATGCCGTACATCACTGCCTCGATCATCATGCAGCTTATGCCGGTACTTTCACCGGCGATTAAAAAGGTGCAGGAGGAAGGTGAGGTTGGCCGGCAAAAGATGAATCAATGGACGCGGTATGGGACGGTAGCCCTTTGCTTGATCCAGACGTTCTTCATCGCGACTTGGTTGGAGCGAAATCAGATCATCGGCTCCTCGTGGTGGGCCACCCTGATGATCGTTGTCACCCTGACGACCGGAACGGTATTCGTCATGTGGCTCGGCGAACAGATCACAGAAAGAGGAGTCGGAAACGGTATCTCACTGCTGATCTTTGTGGGTATCGTTATCGGCCTCCCTCAGGGCATCATGCAGATATCCGAACGCGTGCGCGGCGGTGATCCGATGCAAACGCTCGGCGTCATATTCCTCGTAGCGGTTATGGTCGCCCTGATCGCCCTGGTCGTGTATGTAGAATCGGCGCGGCGCAATATCGCGATCAGTTATGCGAGCAGAAGAGTGGGTTCGCAGACTTTTAAGGGGCAGGAGACCAGCCTGCCGCTGAAGATCAACATGGGCGGCGTCATACCCGTGATCTTCGCATCGTCTGTGCTCGCGATGCCGCAGACGTTGCTGTCGGCCTTTCCGCCGGACCCGAATAATCCTGACTCGACGTTGTCACAGATCCACGCCTTTTTCACCCAGTTTCATGGGGGCGACCCATATTACGAACTGGTATTTATATCGCTGATCGTGATATTCACGTTCTTCTACATAACGATCATATTCAACACCGACGAGGTAGCAGATAATCTGCGTAAGCACGGTGGATTCATTGCCGGCATCAGGCCTGGTGCCCCGACAGCCGAATATTTGAATACTATCTTGACCAGGCTGACGACAGTGGGTGCGCTTTATCTGGCATTTGTGGCGTTTGCACCGCAAGTCCTGCTCAGCGGTTTCAGAGTTGCGCGGCTGCCGTTTATCGGCCCGGATGTAGACAATTTTCTCACTACCACGCCGGGATTGAGTTGGATACCCACAGGTTTGGGGTATCAGTTCTTCTTCGGCGGCACATCGCTGCTAATTTTGGTGGGTGTTGCGATGGACACTGTCTCACAGATCGAGGCCCAACTTGTGATGAGGAATTACGAAGGGTTCCTGGGCGCTGGCTCGCGGCTGCGCGGACGGAGAGGCTAGAAGAGTTTGAACCGCGGAGACGCAGAGACGCGGAGGAATAATTGCGGCGGGTTTTGAATTCGCGGTTCTTGATTTCTCCACTCTGCGTCTTGGCGTCTCCGCGGCAGACATAATGGATAAGATAATCGTACTGATAGGGGCTCCGGGGGCCGGAAAGGGAACGCAGGCGAGACTGCTCGATGAAAGACGCGGGATACCGCAGATCTCGACCGGTGATATGTTTCGCGAGATGAAAACCCTTGATACGCCTCTCGCTAAAGAAGTTCAGGCAATAATGGCGTCGGGCAAGCTGATCGCCGACGAGGTCACCTACCGGATCGTTAGGGAGAGGACCTCGAAGCCGGACATTCTCGGCACCTACGTACTCGATGGCTACCCGCGGACGGCTGTCCAAGCAGAGCAGCTCGAGGAACTTGCAAAGGAGCAGGGTCGGGAGATCCAGGCGATAGAGATCGATGTTCCACGGAGTGAACTTCTAAAGCGGTTGACGGGCCGCAGAAGCTGTCCGGTTTGCGGCGAGATATACAATATTTACTCAAAACCGCCAAAGAGCGAGGGGGTTTGTGATAAACATCCGGAATCGCCGCTGAATCACCGGGCCGATGATACCGAGGAAAAGGTAGTTGTTCGTCTTGATACGTATGACGAGCTTACGACGCCGCTTCTTGGTTTTTACGAAATGTCAGGTCGCCTGAACAAAGTGGACGGCACCGGCGATATCGAGGATATTTACGCCGCGTTGAGTGACCTGGTTTGAATCGCTCGGAAGCTTATTGGAAATGATCATAGCTAAATCCGCAAAAGATCTGGACAAGATGAGGGTTGTCGGCGAGTTGATCGCCGAGGTTCGCGAGTCTCTGCGAGCTATGGTCCAGCCCGGGATCTCAACTATGGATCTCAACAACGCCGCAGACCGCATGATGCGCGACGCGGGGGCGATACCGACATTTATTGGCTATCATGGGTTTCCCTACGCCATTTGCGCCTCTGTCAATCATGAGATCGTTCATGGCTTTTCTAAGAACGACCCACTGGTCGACGGAGATATAGTGTCCCTCGACATGGCGGCTACGTATCAGGGATTTGTCGGCGATACGGCTATTACCGTACCGGTGGGGGCGATCAGCGAAGATTTGAAACAGCTTATCCGCGTCACGGAAGAATGTCTGGATTTGGGTATACAGGCTTCCCGAATAGGAAACCGGATCGGCGATATCGGATCGGCCATTCAGCAGCACGCCGAGAAGTATGGGTACGGCATTGTGCGTGATTATACCGGACACGGCATTGGACGTTCGATGCACGAAGCTCCGCAGATCCCCAATTACGGCCGCCCCGGAACGAAAGAGAAGATCCGCGCCGGGTATTGTTTCGCAATCGAGCCGATGCTTAATCTCGGCACCGCCGAAACCCGCACTCTTAGCGATAAATGGACGGTCGTTACGGTTGACGGCAAACCGTCGGCGCATGCCGAGCACACGCTTGCGGTGACAGCCGAAGGCCCGGAGATACTGACTCTTACGAAAGAACAAAAGCGTGAGCGAAGCGGAAACGCGGAAAGTGCTTCAGCCTGACTTGAAAATACAGGCCGGAAAGGCTAACATTATTGGTTTGTCCAACTAATCAGCAAGTTGGGATTGTTGGTTTGTCAAAGGATGACGCCATCGAGATCACCGCGACAGTGCTGGAGACATTGCCAGATGCAATGTTTAAGGTTGCGGTGGACGGCAACCAGCATGAGATTTTGGTTCATGTATCCGGAAAAATGTGTAAGAATTTTATCCGGATTCTTCCTGGCGACAAGATCCTTTTGGAACTTTCGCCCTATGATTTGAAACGTGGGCGAATTACGTATCGCTATAAATAGGACGGGTGTTAAACGATGAAAGTTCGGCCTTCAGTAAAAAAAATGTGTGATAAATGCAAGGTGATCCACCGGAAGGGCGTCGTGCGCGTTATCTGTGAGAACCCAAAGCATAAACAGCGGCAGGGATAGGAGATTCCAATTCCAGATTCCGTATTGGACGAAAGGGATAGGGAATCTGGTTTAACGATTCAGGAGAATTATGGCTCGTATAGCAGGAGTTGATTTACCGCCCAATAAAAGGGCACAGATCGGAATGACCTACATCTATGGTGTGGGTAAATCGCGTGCGACGGCGATCCTCGAACAAGCCGGGATCGGGATAGATTCCAAGATCAAGGACCTCAGCGAGGACGAATTAAACAAAATTCGTTCGATCCTCGACACCGAGGGCGAGATCGAAGGTGATCTAAGAAAGCGTGTGCAGATGGACATCAAGCGTTTGATGGACATAGGCTGCTATCGCGGACTTCGCCATCGCCGGAGTTTACCGGTTCGCGGACAGCGGACCCATACGAACGCAAGAACGAGAAAAGGCCCGCGCAAAGCCGCAGTGGCCAAGAAGAAGGCACCGGGTAAGAAGTAGTTCAATTGTTCCAGGTTCAAAGTTCCAAGTTCGTTTGGAGCCTCGACTTGGGATATTGAACATTGAACCTTGAACAAATAATCATGGCAAAAGCAGCAGCAAAAAAGAAGACTTTCAAGAAGAAAGAGAAAAAGAATATCCCCATGGGTATCGTGCATATATCGGCGTCGTTCAATAATACGCTGATCTCGATCACCGATACACAGGGAAACTTGGTTGCCCAGTCTTCTTCGGGAGCACGCGGGTTTAGAGGTTCGCGAAAGGGGACGCCCTTCGCGGCACAGCAGGCGGCTTCGGAAGTTGCTCGCAAGGCACTCGACGCAGGAATGCGTGAGGTCGAAGTTCGGGTAAAAGGGCCCGGCGGGGGCCGGGAATCGGCGATCCGTGCGATAAATCAGGCTGGTATCCGCGTGAATTCGATCCGCGATACAACCCCGATCCCGCACAACGGCTGCCGGCCGCCGAAGCGGCGCAGAGTTTGATTTTTCGTTTGGAGTACCTGCTTTAGCAGGCCTTCTGAACTTGTGAAGCCGCCTGAAGGCGGGACTCAGAACTATTGTTATCGAAAGGAAGAAGGGCCGTTGGCTCGTAAACTTTTCCGTTAAATACACGGAGGCAAAAAAATAAATGGCTAGATATAGAGATGCGGTGTGCAGGCTTTGTCGCCGCGAAGGCGGTAAATTATTTCTTAAGGGCGATAGATGCTTCAAGCCGTCATGCGCGATCGAAAAGCGTGGGACGAACCCTCCGGGGCAGCACGGTGCCGCTCGACGAAAGATGCTTGCGGGCTACGGTGAACAGCTTCGCGAAAAGCAGAAGGTCAAGCGCATCTATTTCGTTCTCGAAAAACAGTTTCGAAACTATTTTGAGAAGGCACGGCGCCAGAAAGGTGTTACCGGCGAAAACCTGCTTTTCATGCTGGAACGTCGCCTCGATAACGTCGTTTATCGTGCCGGGTTCTCAACCTCTCGGCGTCAGGCCAGACAACTTGTAAACCACGGCCATGTAACGGTCAATGGACGAAAGGTGAATATACCTTCGTTTCAGGTAAAGGCCAGCGACGTCGTGGCCGTCAAGGAAGCGAGCCATAAGAATACGCATGTAGAAGGCGCGTGGCAGACAGCTGTCGGCCGGGGTCGCCCGACGTGGTTGAGTGCCGATGGTAAAGATCTGAGCGTTGTGGTTTCTGGACTGCCGCGGCGTGAAGATGTCGACGCGAATATTAACGAGCAGCTTATTGTTGAGCTCTATAGTAAGTAGTTGGCCGGGTTCGTGGAGATTATCTGATCTGTGTATAACGCAGATCAGATGAATTCTATGAACTCTTAGACCCATTGGACTAGAAAAATATGACACAGAGCAATAGTTGGACAGATTTCCAAATGCCGGGCCGCCTGAATGTTGAGACCGAAACATTAACAGACAGATACGGAAAATTTTACGCGGCCCCCTTCGAGCGTGGCTTTGGCACGACGGTGGGCAATTCCATCCGTCGGGCACTCCTGTCTTCGATCGAGGGTGCGGCAATTACAGCGGTAAAGATAGAGGGTGTGGAACACGAGTTTTCATCCATCAAGGGTGTCGTAGAGGATGCGACCGACGTTATCCTGAACCTTAAGCAGATCCCATTCACGCTCAACGGCAGCGGGCCAAAGACTCTGTCAATTACCAAGAAAGGAGCCGGCCTGGTAACAAGCGCCGACATCGAGGCCGACGGCGATGTACAAGTCCTGGAACAGGACGTCCACATTGCAACTATCAGCGCCGGAGGCTCCTTAAACATCGAGATGCGGCTCCGTCAGGGCCGTGGATATGTTTCAGCGGAGTTTAATAACGACGAAGACCTCTCAGTTGGCTACATACCGATCGATTCGGTTCATACTCCTATTAAAAAGGTAAATTACACTGTAGATAAGACCCGGCAGGGTTCCAATACGGAGT
The DNA here is from genome assembly GCA_041745615.1 of Pyrinomonadaceae bacterium. Lineage (GTDB taxonomy): Bacteria > Acidobacteriota > Blastocatellia > Pyrinomonadales > Pyrinomonadaceae > OLB17. The sequence continues at coordinate 17,330 of JBGTIP010000069.1, forward strand.
ATGATCGGTTGACCCTGGAAGTTTGGACGGACGGATCTGTTGCTCCTGAAGATTCGATCGGGCTCGCGGCAAAGCTGGTCAAGGACCACATGTCGATCTTCGTCAATTTCGAAGAGGAAGAGGAAGAATACAAATACGAAGACATTGCCCGTCCTCCCCTGATGCGAAATGACCTTCTCGATAAGTCGGTCGATGAACTCGAGCTTTCGGTAAGATCCTACAACTGTCTTAAGAATGCCGATATTCGATCCATTCGCGATCTTATTCGACGCAGCGAAAAGGACATGCTTGGGACAAAGAACTTCGGAAAGAAATCTCTCACCGAGATCAAGGACATGCTTCACGGAATGGGTCTCGACTTCGGGATGGATTTTGATGAGCAGGGAAACCCGATCCCCGGATCGGGCGGCAGGGATCTGGATTAATACATGGTTCAGGGTTCAGAGTTCAAGGTTCAAAGCCGCGAATCTTGAACACGACTTTGAACTTTGAATTTTGAACTTATTGTTATGAGACACTTAAAAGCACATCGTAAATTGGGCCGGACGACAGAGCACAGGATCTCGCTGCTTCGCAATCTCGCCACGTCATTGATTAACGCGGAGAAAGAGCATATTGTCACGACGGTACCGAAAGCGAAGGAACTCAGGCCCTTTATCGAAAAGGCGATCACTCTGGCAAGAAAGGCGGAGAATCTTACTGGCGATGACTCGGTGCTGCGAGGCGTGCATCTCCGTCGGCAGGCAGCTCGTTTCTTTCACGCCGGCAACAGTACCTTTAAGGCTGAACAGAGCCGTTTTCGAGGAAAGAAGGGCGAGGCAAAAGACCCGATCGAGCGTACGGCCGGCGTAAAGGCCGTACAGAGACTTTTTGGCGAGTTGGGGCCGCGTTATAAGGACCGCAACGGTGGCTACACCCGTATCATTCGGCTGGGACGCCGCCAGGGCGACAATGCTGAGATGGCGGTGATCGAACTCGTAGATAATCCGCGTGAGTTGGCTGCTAAAGGTTAATTCCTTAGGAGACTTGCCCTATGAGCGATAGTATCGGATCTGCAAAGGCAAAGGAAGACGCAATTGTGGTTGAGAAGAAAAGCGGAACCGTGACCAAAAAACAAAAGCAGGTGCCTGATGCGTCGCTTAACATGGACGAGCTTCGCGAACTGGCAAGCCTGGTGATCGAGAATGGGTTCACGGATTTTGAGTTCGAGAATGAGAATATTCGGGTACGTCTGAGCAAGATGAATCCGCAGTACGTGCAGGCAGCACCAGCATTCTCGGCATCACATACAGCTCCGGTATCGCAGTCTGCAGCAGGCATGGAGAGCACGCCCGCTGAAACCGTGGCAGATGTTGACGCGGACCTGATCAAGATCACATCACCGATAGTTGGCACTTTTTACCGTTCGCCGGGGCCCGACAAAGATGCCTATGTAAGCGAAGGCAGCAAGGTTTCTCCTGAGTCAACGGTATGCATCGTTGAGGCCATGAAATTAATGAACGAGATCCAGGCTGAGGTGTCGGGCGAAGTTGTGAAGATCTATGTCGAAAACGGCCAACCGGTCGAGTTCGGTCAGCCCCTATTTGGAATACGGAAATAGAAGAGTAGCCACGAATTACACAGATCTCACGAATATTTAAATCAATTCGTGTTATTTGTGTAATTCGTGGCTAAGTATTTTACCCTATGCGGGAAATTCGCAAAATATTGATCGCTAACCGCGGTGAGATCGCCTGCCGGATAATCTGGACGTGCAAGGAGATGGGCATAAAGACCGTCGCTGTGCACTCCGAAGCCGACCGCGAGGCTCTGCACGTGCGATATGCGGACGAAGCTATCTGTATTGGACCCGCGCAGTCAGCCCTCAGCTATCTGAATATTCCGTCGATTATTAGTGCGGCAGAGATCACCAATGTCGATGCTATCCACCCCGGTTACGGCTTTTTGGCGGAATCGGCAACTTTCGCAAAGATCTGCGAAGACTGCAATATCAAGTTTATCGGCCCGACTCCGAACGTTATCGCTATGATGGGCGATAAGGTCGAGGCCCGCCGTACTATGAAGGCGGCGGGAGTTCCGATACTTCCCGGCAGTCCGGAGCCCATCGAATCAGCCGCTGAAGCGAAGAGACTCGCCCTCGAGATTGGATTTCCAGTAATTATTAAGGCCTCGGCAGGCGGCGGCGGACGGGGGATGCGCATTGTCAGGCAGGAAAGTGAGTTGGTTGGACAGCTCGAGACGGCCCAGTCTGAGGCGTTGGCGGCCTTCAAGAATGGCTCAGTTTATATCGAAAGATATATAGAGCGTCCGCGGCATATCGAGATCCAGGTCCTGGCGGATGAACATGGCAATGTGATCCATCTCGGAGAAAGGGAATGTACGATCCAGCGGCGTCACCAGAAATTACTTGAAGAAGCTCCTTCGCCGGTGATCTCTCCGGACCTTCGGGATGAGATGGGGGCCGTAGCGGTAAAAGCTTGCCAGGAAATAGGTTATTCGAGTGCGGGAACTTTCGAGTTCTTGCTCGATGAGGATGGCAGCTTCTATTTCATGGAGATGAATACGCGCATTCAAGTCGAGCACCCGGTAACGGAAATGGTTACTCTCGCGGACATCGTCCGAAACCAGATCAGGATCGCGACCGGGGCTAATGTTGGCTATACGCAGGATGAGGTACAGATCGTCGGGCACTCAATCGAGTGCCGGATCAACGCCGAGGATCCGGTCAAGTTTACTCCGAGCCCGGGGCTGATCACGGCATTCAACATTCCCGGCGGGCCCGGGGTTCGGGTCGACACCGCCGTTTATCCCGGATACGTCGTTCCGCCATATTACGATTCTATGATCGCGAAGCTTATCGTTCACGCCAGAACGCGTGATCTGGCTATCGCGCGGATGCAGAGGGCGCTGGAAATGATGGTTGTCGAGGGCATAAAAACGACGATACCGCTGCATCAAAAAATAATGGCCGATGAGAAGTTTCAAAAGGGTGAATTTTCTACAAAATTCATGGAAGAGTTTGAGTACTAGGCGATTGCCGTTAATGTCTGCGCGTGTTAGATTTATAAAGGCAATTTAGGATTGTTATTTGGTTAAGAAATTCAGATTTTGTGGTTACCGTTCGCGAAAGCAGACGGAGTTACTGCACACAATAGGAGAGGCTATTTAGAGCAAGACAAAATGTCTACAGTTAAAGAATTAAAAGAACAGATAGTGGGCGACTACAAGACCCACGAATCCGACACGGGTTCGTCACAGGTGCAGATCGCTCTGCTAACCCAGCGAATCAACGAGCTTACCGAGCATTTCAAGATCCACAAGAAAGACAATAATTCCAGGCGCGGCTTGCTTCAAATGGTCTCGCGCCGCAGAAAATTACTTGATTATCTCAAACGTCGGAATATTGGCGAGTACCATGAGATCATCAAGAAATTAGGATTAAGAAGGTAGTTAACAGCGCTTCGTGTTTTCGGGCCGTTGAGGCTCGGGTAAACACGAGAGTTCTGCAAACTCAGGAAAAGGCCGCTTCGGGCCAGTTAAAAAAAGAGATCTTCGCGAAGAATTTGCCGGTAGTTGCTGAACGTGACAGTACATAACACTTCCGAACAAAAGAAGATCAACGTCAAAAAATCATTAATTGATCTAAAGACGAAAAGGGCTATCACGGCACAGCTCTTTTCGTCTTTGTTTTTAGAGGAAAAAGAATGTCAAGAAAATATTTGAAAGAATCGATCAAGCTCGGAAACCGCGACCTGATCGTCGAAACTGGCAAGGTTGCCAAACAGGCCGATGGTTCGGTCGTTATTCGGTATGGGGACACTATGCTGCTGGTAGCAGCTGTTAGCGGCCGAACGGCTCGGGAAGGGCTGGATTTTTTCCCGCTGACCGTAGAATATCGAGAGAATTCTTTTGCGGGAGGACGTATCCCCGGAAACTATTTCCGACGGGAAGGCCGTCCGAGTGAGAAGGAGGTGCTGACATGCCGAATGATCGACCGACCGGTCCGGCCGCTTTTTGCCGACGGTTACAGATTTGAAACGCAGATCGTCGCGTCAGTGGTCTCGTCCGACGCGGAGAACGATCCGGATGTGGTCGCGATCACGGGAGCGTCGTGTGCCCTTTACTTATCGGATATACCTTTTGAAAATCCGATCGCGGGCGTTCGCGTTGGCCTGATCGAGGGCAAATATCTCATCAATCCGACATACGACGAGCGTCGTGAATCCGAGCTTGACCTCATCGTGGCCGGTACTGAAGAAGCCATTTGCATGGTTGAGTGCGAGGCCCATGAGGTGAACGAGACGATCATGGTAGAGGCACTAATGCTTGCCCACCGCGAGATCAAGCGGCTGTGCCTATGGCAAAAGGAACTCGGCAAAGCTCTTGATATCAAGAAACGCGAGTTTGAGGTAGCGCCGCTCGACGAAAGCCTGATCGCCGAAATCGAAAAGAACTGGACAGATAAATTGCGTGCGGCACTCGACTCGACCGGGCGGGAAAAGATCGAGGTTTACGCTGGGATCGATGCCTTAAAGAAAGAAGTGATCGAAAGTTACCCAGAGGACGAGCCTGCGAAGCGACAAATGGCTGGGAAAGTGTTTGGTCGTCTCAAGGAAAAGATCTTTCGTGACGATATGCTGGGTAATAAACGACGTCCGGATGGGCGAAAGTTTTCGGAGATACGGCCTATTAGTTGCGAGACAGGCTGGCTGCCGCGGGTCCACGGTTCAGCTCTATTTACTCGTGGCGAAACCCAGGCGATCGTGACGACGACGCTGGGCACCAAAATGGACGAGCAGTATATGGACGATATCGAAAAAGGAGAAGTGAAACGACGGTTCCTTCTACATTATAATTTTCCGCCTTATTCCGTCGGCGAAACCGGGCGCTTCGGCAGTACGTCCAGACGCGAGGTCGGCCATGGCAATCTGGCGCGACGAGCGATCCAGTCTGTACTTCCCGACGATGCTGATTTTCCATATACGATCCGAATCGTTTCGGACATCACCGAATCAAACGGTTCCTCCTCGATGGCCACCGTGTGCGGTGGAATCCTCAGCCTGATGGATGCCGGGGTCCCGATCAAAAAACCGGTGGCAGGTGTTGCCATGGGGCTTGTAATGGAAGGCAATCGCTACGCGATCCTTTCCGACATCGCTGGTGCGGAAGACCATTATGGTGATATGGACTTTAAGGTGACTGGTACCGCGGACGGTATCACCGCGCTTCAAATGGACATTAAGATCGATGGTATTAATGCAATGATCTTGCAGGAGGCTCTGGAACAGGCGAAAAAGGGCCGGATCCACATCCTCGATGTAATGTCTAAGGCAATATCAGAACCCCGCGAAGATATCTCGCCTTTTGCACCTCGCATTATTACCTTGATGATCTCGCCGGATAAGATCCGCGACGTCATTGGACCGGGCGGCAAGATGATCCGCTCGATAACGGAAGAGACTGGTGCCAAGATCGATATCTCAGATGACGGAACAGTCTTGATCGCAACCGCCGATGGCGAGGCTGCTCAAGCAGCCGTAGCAAGGATCAGGTCGCTAACCGCCGAAGCTGAAGTTGGAGAAACTTATATGGGCACCGTTTCGCGAATCGTCGATTTCGGTGCATTTGTAGAGATACTGCCAGGCCTGGACGGTCTGCTTCATATTTCGGAGATCTCGGACCGTCGGGTTCGCGATGTCCGTGACGAACTTAAAGAGGGCCAGCAGATTCTGGTTAAGTGTATCGGGAAAGAGGGAAACAAGGTAAAGCTTTCAAGAAAGGCCATTCTTTCCGAGGAAAAAGCTAAGGCTGCTCCTGTCGAAGAATAAAATTATTTCAGAAACCTGAGAATTCGGGAATCTTGGACCGGTTATCACTATTTTGTGGTAGCCGGTTTTTTATTGCATAGAAAAATCGGGAATTCTTAAAGATTTTCTGGAAAATAGGCCGGAATAGCCATTTTTTCTTTTGAAATTGCAGGAACTATTGGGCTTAGGGAAAAGAAGGCATTAGATCGAAAGATATTCGTTCTTCCGCACTCCAACCATCACTCCCTTTTAATTCGATTAGCCCCGGTGAGTTTCGATGACTAGAGAAAGCAATGCTGCTTTCCACTTTGTCGCATTATTTAGGTGATAGAAATGAAAAACTTCAAGATAAGAGGGCTCTTATCAGCGGTCTGCATGGTATCGATCTTAGCGGGGTTTACTAAGGTCGCGGCGGGCCCGGTCCGATTTGATCAGGTTGTACAGGTCATTAATGCCCGTCCGAGTGCGAGCCAATCCGGAAGTTTTTCAAGACTTCGATTGGCCAGTGAAGATATTTTTAATGTCGGGGATGATGACGACGACGACGATAAGACAAAGGTAAAGGTTTCGCTACCTCAGGATGACAGGGTTATCGTCGAAACACGAACAGACATCGTTACTGACGACGTGTGCGACTGCGAAGAGGTAGATATCGCTCGTCGCGGTTTTCCAAAGTGGGCCCTACTAGGTTTAGTCGCGATCCCCATCGCATTTATCTGGATCCGACGAAAGAGAACGCCGACCCCGACACCTACCCCGTCCATTACACCGACACCAGGAATTACGCCGACGCCGACACCGGGTATCACGCCTACACCGACGCCGACACCGGGTATCACACCGACGCCGACACCGACGCCGGGTATTACACCCACGCCGACCCCGACACCGACACCGGGTATTACACCGACACCGACTCCGGGTATCACACCGACGCCGACGCCGACGCCGACACCGACGCCGGGTATTACGCCGACGCCGACTCCGGGTATCACTCCGACGCCTACTCCGACGCCGGGTATTACACCGACACCTACGCCGGGTATTACGCCGACGCCAACACCGACGCCGATGATCACACCTACGCCGACGCCGATGATCACGCCGTCACCCACTCCGCCGGAACCGATTCCTGAACCGATGACTATCTTACTTTTCGGAACAGGGCTTGCCGGAGTCGGACTCGCCGCTCGACGGAAGTTTGGCAAAAAGAAAGAAGAGGGCAAGGAAAACGAGACGGACTAGTCCACTTAACGAATAAGGCTCCGCCTGGAGCGGAGCCATTTTGAACGAGTTTGTTAGGAGAACGTGATAATGACAAGGACAAATCAAAACTTGCGCAAGCGGCGGCGGCTTACACTGTCGTCACTCTCCTTGGCGCTATTGATCTGGTCCGGCGCTATACCGACGGAAGCTCAAGTGAGCCCTGAGTCAAGCAGCAGTGTAACCATCTGTCATTATACGGGAATCCCGACCAGCCCTTACATTCCAATGACTGTGGATGTAAAGATCGTGGTAGAAAGACACATGGGCCAAAAGATGCTCGGAACGCACTCGGGTGATGACATCATCCCTTCGTTCACCTTTCGAGGGCAGACATATTCAAGGAATCTGTCAACGGACTTCGGCGAGGGTAAAACCGGGGCACAGATCCTGGCTAGCGGCTGCAGCTTGGCAAAGAGTCCAACGCCTTCGCCGACATTGCTTCCCCGAGAAGCCGTCCCCCCGTCTACGGTCCCAGTACCTGAACCGTTCACGATCCTTATGTTTGGAACGGGACTGGCGTCGATCGGATTGGCGGCGAGACGGCGCTTCGGAAAAAGGGCCTCGGAAGAGGGTGAAAAAGACAGGGAATAGGGTTATTATAGGGCGAACATGGCACGGTTGACGCTCTGAATTTTGCAATATGCTGCCACGACAACTGTCTAGTGGCACAAGAGGGAAAACACATGCGACAAAGCGGAAGAAAGATCATTATTATTCTCGGGCTATTGCTTACACTTGGAGTTACGGGAACCCTTGCTCGAAGCGTCGGCGATACGCCTAAGAGACCGAAGAACACCGGAATACTTAGTATTCGGACCACCGAGGAAGCCTATCCGATCAAAGTAAATGGAGAGTATGTCGGGATGAGTGGAGTCGGCGTGGGTGCCGAGTTCTTTCTCGCACCTGGTTTCCATACCGTAGAAGTGGCTGGTCCTGATGGGAAAGTTTGGCGCCAGGAGGTCGAGATCCGTCGCGATCAAAAGAATTGTATCTGTTTAAAGATAGTACGCGAGACGATCAAAACCCCTTGCCCATACCGGTTCTATCTTGAAGGCCCGGACCGCGTTACCGAAGGAGATCTGATCACCTTCGCTGCTATCAACGCCGGAACGGCGCCAATTCCTATTCGGTACGCATGGAAATTGTCCCCCGATGTCCGGGTGACCGCCGGGTTGGGCACTCCGTCTATCACCGTAGATACCACCGGGTTGGGCGGGCGTACTATTAACGCTGAGCTTGATGTAAATGACGATGTTTATGATAGCCGATGCCGGCAGGTGATATCCGTTCCCACTGAAATAACGGCTATTCCGCCCATCGAAGAGGCAAAGCCCTTCCGCTGTGACGAATTTGAAGCTCGCACGCCGGATGATGACAAAGCCCGTTTTGATAACTGCGTGATTCAATCACAGAATATTCCTGATTCGCAGGTTTATATCATCATTTATCCAGGAACCGATCGGATCAGTACGACCCGTAACACGTATGATCGACTCTCCAAGCGTGCACTAGATTATATGGTGAATGAAAGACGGTTTGATCCGAGACGAATTTCGATCGTCCGAGGAAGCAGCCGGATCAAGACAACCTATGACATATGGATCGTTCCGCCTGGTGCTCAACCACCGGTGGTACGCTAGTGTCTGTTTTTTCTTCTGATAGGGGACGATCCGAAAGGCTCGTCCCTATTTTCTTTTTGAGCGGGTTATGCGAGAATTATATTGTCTCGCCTAAATGGCGCGCCTCGTCGCACATTTCGACTATCTCTGTCTATTCCGCATCTAAAGGGCATAAATCATGAAACCGATCAGCAACCACGTTTTTCTGGTAGTCGCAGCTACCTTGTCTTTTCTGGTCACGATAAATTCTATCGGCCTCAACATCCTCAATGCTCAATCGCGCTCCGAATCTTCTGGTAAAGGCGATCGACATCTGGCGATAGCAGGAAAATCAGGTTCCACCATCTCCAATCACTCCAAACCCGGTGTTACTTTTGAGGAGAATGTCGGACAAGTAGACGGCTCAGTAAGATTTTTATCGCGAAGCGGGGGAATAACGACGTTTCTCACCGATGACTCTGCCTGGTTTTACCTACGGGCTGGTAAGCGTACGTCGACAAATACAATCAAGTCTAAGAGCATTTCCCGCGACAGTTCTCTGCATTCGGGAACTCGCGCGCCTCAGAGCCGATCTCAAAATCGGGATGGGTTAAGGGAAAGGCCTGTAACCAGCGCTGTGCGATTGCAATTTGAAGGTGCCAATTTATCGGGGAATATTTCAGGTGAGAAAGAGTTAGAAGGAAAGGTCAATTATCTTCGCGGAAGCGACCCGGCGGCCTGGGTAACCGACGTTCCGACCTACGGAGCTGTTCGTTACAGCGAGATTTACCATGGCGTGGACCTGATCTATTACGGTAATGATCAGGGCCAAATGGAGTATGATTTTGAGGTCGCTCCCGGCGCAGATTCGAGTCGGATCAATTTAAAATTCTCAGGGGCCGATTCGATCAGTATTGACGAAGCGAATGGGGACCTCGTCCTCAGCACACAAGCCGGAGAGTTCAGGCATCATCAGCCCGTTGCATTTCAGTACGTCGATGCGGGCAGACGGAAAGTTGAAGCAAGATACGAGAAGCTTCTCGATGGACGTGTCGCCTTTGAGCTTGGAGCGTATGATCCGACGATTCCTCTGATCATCGATCCAGTGATCGGATATTCGACGTATCTGGGGGGAAGCGGAGATGTCGATTTTGCCACTGCTGTCGCGGTTGACGGATCGGGTAACGCCTATTTGACCGGCGGCACTAATTCAGCGAACTTTCCGACATTTTTGCCTTTTGACGGGACTTTCGGTGGGGATCAGGTTAACTATGACGCATTTGTAACGAAGATGAATGCCGCCGGCACAGCGATGGTCTATTCGACCTATTTAGGCGGGACTGGGGACGATAACGGGCTGGGGATTGCCGTTGATAATGCGGGCCAGGCTTATATTTCGGGGTTTACGAATTCGACTAATTTCCCGACGGCGAGCCCATTGCAGGCTGCCCTCAATGGCACGGCTTACGACGGATTCCTCACCAAACTAAATGCGAGCGGCTCGGGGCTTGTTTATTCGACCTATCTGGGCGGCAGCCAAAATGACAGCGCCTTATCGGTCGCGATCGACGGTTCAGGTTCCGCGTATGTTACCGGCGAGACCGCATCATCGAATTTCCCCACTGTAACTCCCTATCAGGCCTCATTCGGCGGGGGAGCGAGCGATGCTTTTGTGACTAAGATCAATCAGGCCGGCAGTGGTATAGTATTTTCTACCTTCTTAGGAGGCTCGAACGACGACCTCGGTCTCGGCATAGCTGTGAACGTTAGCGGTGTTCATATTGCGGGTGCTACTGCATCAACTAATTTCCCCGTTTTGAATGCCGTCCAACCGGCTTACGGTGGGGGCGGTTTCTTCGATGGTTTCGTTACAAAGCTTAATGCTGTGGGGTCGGGCCTGACATACTCAACCTATCTCGGTGGAAATGACTTCGACGGGGCTACTAATATAGCTCTCGATACGGTAGGCGACGCGTATGTAACCGGGGTAACTGCATCGGCAAATTTCCCGGTCGTTTCAGCTTTCCAGCCCGCACGCAGCGGCACGTCTGATGACGCGTTCGTTACCAGAATAACGTCTGCGGGAGGATTCGTCTATTCAACATATCTGGGTGGCACCGGGACAGAATATGGCTCATCCATAGCTGTGGATCCGACAGGGGCGGCGTATATTACCGGCAGTACATCATCCACCAACTTCCCGACTGTCGATCCGCTTCAGGCGACCCTTGGAGGAGAAACCGATGCTTTCCTCACGAAGGTGAACCCGTCAGGGCTGAGCTTGGAATATTCGACTTACATTGGGGGAAGCAGTTTCGACGACGGGATAGCGGTTGCCATCGACTCGGCCCAAAATGCTTACGTTGCGGGTGGAACGGATTCCGCAGATTTCCCTACCGTTGGGCCCTTTCAGGCTAATCGTAGCGGCGCGTCCGACGCCTTTCTGATGAAGATATCGGCATCTTTGTCGACGATCACCGGCCAGGTGTTTACAGCGGGGGGCCTTGGCTTGAGGAACGCGACAGTATCCTTGACAGATCAGCATGGCTTTCGGTGGCAAGTGCCGACTAGTTCGCTAGGGTTTTACACCTTTACCAATGTCGCACCCGGACAGCCTTATGTTCTAACCGTCGCTTCACGGCGATATCGATTCAATTTCGTAAATGTAACTCCAAATGAAAGTGTGGTCACTATCAACTTTACAGGATTGGAGTAACGAGATTCTCGGTTATCTGAGAATAGAGGCGGGCGGCATTCGCCCGTCTCTTTTTTGTGGCCCCTGATAACTTGATCTTTGTCACTAGTGCGTTAGACGTTGTAGAATCTAGCTTTTCATATGCCCGCACCAAATATAGAAACTATCGTCTCCCTTTCTAAGCGTCGCGGATTTGTCTATCCGGCGTCTGACATATACGGCGGACTCGGCTCGTCCTGGGATTATGGCCCACTGGGTGTCGAACTGGCGAATAACATCAAGAAAAGCTGGTGGAATTGGGCTGTTTACGAACGGGATGATATCGAGGGGCTGGATTCTTCGATCATACTCAACCGCAGCGTATGGAAGTATTCGGGCCACGAGACCACATTTTCTGACCCGCTCGTTGACTGCCGCGACTGTAAGGCTCGCCTGCGCCAGGATAAGCTCGATGCGGATGGCGAAGGGAAATTTATCTGCTCTAATTGCGGTTCAAAGAATCTAACTGATCCGAAGGATTTTAACCTGATGTTCCGCACGACGGTCGGAGCTGCGTCGGCCGACGACGACCCGACAGCTGTGGCATATCTTCGACCCGAAACCGCTCAGGGCATTTTCGTCAATTTCAAGAACGTGCTCGACACCTCACGCCGCAAACTGCCTTTCGGCATCGCGCAGATCGGCAAGGCGTTTCGCAACGAGGTGACGCCGGGGAATTTCATCTTTCGCACACGCGAGTTTGAGCAGATGGAGATCGAGTATTTCGTCCGGCCCGAGGAGGCGGCTAAAGCACATCAGGAATGGATCGATGGCTTTGACGAATGGCTACGGTCGGTCGGCATTTCGCCGGAGAACCTGAAACACTACGAACAGGAGAAGCACGAGCTTGCTCATTACTCCGAAAGGACGGTCGATATTCTTTACCGCTTCTTCCCCGAACGTGAGGACGAGGCGAAGCAATGGGACGAGCTGATGGGTATCGCGAATCGTACGGATTACGACCTGCGTGTACATTCGAAAAAGCCCGAAGATGCGGAAGGGAAACGGATCAACCCCGATTCGACCGAAGACCTCTCGTATTTCGACACGGGCACGAATGAGCGCTTTTACCCCTTCATAATCGAACCGTCAGTTGGCGTCAATCGAACCTTACTGGCGGTAATGATGGATGCGTATACGGAACGGACCAACGAAAAAGGTGAGGTGAGGGTGATATTACAGCTCAAACCCGAACTCGCTCCGATCAAAGTCGCCGTGCTGCCGCTCGCTAAGAACAAACCAGAGATCGTGGAGATGGCGAAGCGTATCAAAAAAGACCTTCAGCCCTCCATGCGGGCCGTTTACGACGATACAGGCGGCATTGGGAAACTCTATGCCCGCCAGGACGAAATAGGTACACCGTTCTGTGTTACGGTCGATCATGAATCGCTCGAAGACAATGCTGTCACCGTCCGCGACCGTGACACGTGGGAACAAATGCGAGTTTCCGTTGATGGCTTGGGGCGGTACTTAGAAACAAAGTTGATAGTCTAACGAATTCCACGCGAACCGGGTTGCTGCGAAATCTGAAGAGTCAGAAAAACATGGACGCGCGATCGTCGCAGCATTCGCCCTTTAGGCTTGATGTGCGTCCCCATCCTCCTTGACTGGAGGTGCCGCCGTGCCCACTCTCCACCCAGCCGTGAGAAACCCTACGAGCAATGCCAAGTCACTTAGAAGTTGCAGCATAGCACTATCGCTGAGGCGACCAATCGGAAATAGGATAGCACCAATCATCAAATTGAGAGCGGCCATCGCTCCGAACTGGCCTGTACGCCAAAGGAGCCCGACCAGAACCAGCAGACCCAAGGGGAATAGAGGGGAAAACGGGAATATCGTGCGGATTAGGATCGGCGAGCCAAGCAGGGCCGCATCTACCGCCGGGCGAAGCGCGGGCTCCAGACCTGCATCAAGTGCTGCATCGACACGGTAAAGTGCCGTGATGCACGCTGCTGCCATAATGCCAATCGTACAGATTATAGCGGCCCCGAGTGCCAACCGCGGTGAGCCGGAAAAGCTCATTCGGGTGAGTACCACGGTGACCCCGAGAAAAGCCACCAAACCCATCCAGAGAAAGAAAGCGGACAGACCAAGTGCCGAATCCCCGAGCAGCATACGCAGCAGATCTCCGGTCAACAGGGGTAGCGGGGCTACCCAGGCTAGACTGAGCCCAAAGGTCGAGTGCATGTGCGACTCATTGTACGAGATAGACCTCATCGCTCTTCTAATTAGTCCATAGCTTTAGACATGGTGTGATGATCTTTACTATTGTAAGGTAAAATTAATTTTTTATGAATAAGCTTGTAGAATGCGTTCCGAACTTTAGCGAGGGGCGCGATATGAACATCATTCGTCAGATAACGGATGAGATCGAAAGTGTCGATGGCGTGAAGCTGCTCGATGTCGATCCCGGTGTCACGACGAATCGTACTGTTGTGACCTTTGTCGGAGGGCCCGAAGAGGTTATCGAGGCAGCGTTTCTCGCCGTAAAGAAGGCGCAGCAGTTGATCGACATGCGGTGCCACAAAGGAGATCACCCGCGTTTTGGCGCGACGGATGTTTGCCCGCTAGTCCCGGTCTCCGGTGTGACCATGGAAGAGGTTGCAGCGTATGCGCGCCAACTGGGTCAGCGAATCGGCAGCGAGCTGGGTATTCCGATCTATCTTTACGAGAATGCGGCCGCGACCGAGGTGCGGCGGAATCTTGCCAACTGCCGTGCAGGCGAATATGAATGCGTCAAAGACCGCATCTGTACCGATGTATGGCGGCCGGATTTCGGCCCCTGTGAATTTACCGAAAGCATTGCTCGCTCCGGTGCCACCGCCGTCGGAGCACGCGATTTCCTCATCGCGGTCAATTTCAACCTCAACACTACCTCGACTCGCCGAGCCAATGCGATCGCATTTGACGTTCGGGAAAAGGGAAGGCCAAAACGCGAAGGGAACCCGATCACCGGCAAGCCGATCATTGACGAGAACGGCGTGCCCATAATGATCCCGGGTACTTTGAAGGGTACCAAAGCCATCGGCTGGTTCATCGAAGAATATGGCATCGCCCAGGTTTCTATGAACATTACAAACCTGACAGAAACGCCGCTGCACGTCGCGTTTGATGAAGTGTGCGAAAAAGCTGCCGCTCGCGGAGTTCGCGTCACGGGAATGGAGATCGTCGGTCTAGTCCCGAAGAAGGCCATCATCGATGCTGCCGACCATTACCTTAAAAAGCAGAGCCGTTCGCTTGGGGTCACGGAAACCGAAAAGGTGATGATCGCAGTTCGTTCATTGGGGCTCGATGAGCTCAAACCATGGGACCCGAACGAAAAGATCATCGAATACGTACTCGCCGCGGATGAGAAAAGGGCGAGCCTCGTTGATCTGACGTGCCGCGGATTTGCTGACGAGACGGCTTCCGAGTCGCCCGCACCCGGCGGCGGCTCGATCGCAGCGTATTTGGGAGCTTTGGGGGCTGCCCTCGCCGCAATGGTCGCGAACCTTTCATCTCACAAGGCCGGCTGGGATGACCGGTGGGAAGAGTTTTCTGAATCGGCGGTTCGTGCCCAATCGATCAAGGACGATCTGTTACATCTCGTGGATGAGGACACGAATGCATTCAACCGGGTGATGAGTGCCTTTTCCTTGCCAAAGGCCACAGATGAAGAAAAAGCGACCCGGACTGACGCCATTCAGGAGGCTACGAAATACGCCACGGAGGTGCCGTTCAAGACGATGGAACGCAGTTTCGACTCTTTCGAAGTGATAAAGGCGATGACCGAGCACGGAAATCCAAATTCCGTTTCGGACGCCGGCGTCGGTGCCCTATGCGCTCGTTCAGCAGTGCTTGGCGCGTACCTAAACGTTAAGATCAACGCAAGCGGCTTGAAAGACAGAGCTTACGCAGACTCGATACTCACACGCGGTGCTGAGATCGAGCGGAACGCGGTGCGTATGGAATCGGAGATAATGGATATAGTGAACAGTAAGATTAGCTAATATGGCGATAAGAGGACCAAGCCGACTTAAGTTTTAGACTCTAGAACCTCAGTCTCTAGACCCCAGACCACACCCAGCCCACTCAGGTTGAAATCGGCGCGTTTCGGATTTCCATATCTTCTTGATCATCGGCCCTACGTACTTTGATTTGCGTCACGGCGATGGGGCACAATTAGGGCTTGGTTCTTATGCCTGATATTCCTGAAAAAGTCATACTGCTTTCTGCCGTGATACGCGATGCGGGCGGCAGAGCGATGCTCAATGGGGGCTGCGTTCGCGATGAACTCATGGGCATTGAACCCAACGATTGGGACCTCGAGGTATATGGTGTCGAGCCCGATAGGCTACGCGAGATAATCGGCCAGTTCGATGAGGTCAACGCGGTTGGGGAGGCCTTTAGAGTCTATAAGGTCGGCCATGACCTCGATGTTTCGCTGCCGAGGCGTGACCGGAAGTCGGGCCGTGGGCATCGCGGATTTACTATCGAAGGCGATCCCGACATGTCGTTTGAAGAGGCTTGTTCGCGAAGGGATTTTACGGTCAATGCAATTCTGAAAGACGCTCTTACGGGCGAGATCGTCGATCCGTACGACGGGCAGGGTGATATTCAGCGAAAGGTGCTGAGGATGGTTTCAGCGGAAACCTTTGTCGAGGATTCTTTGCGAGTATTAAGAGCGGCCCAGTTTGCAGCGAGGCTCGAATTCGATATCGATGATGAAACGGCAGCGATCTGCCGTTCGATGGACGTCACAGACCTGCCCAGTGAACGCATCTGGGGTGAGTTTGAGAAGATGCTGTTGCTGGCTAGGCGGCCGTCTATAGGCTTGCAATGGTTGTACGACCTGGGCGTGGTCGATCAGCTATTCCCCGAGCTTGGATCGCTCGTCGGGATTCCACAGGAGCCCGATTGGCATCCGGAAGGTGATGTCGATGTTCACACGCTCATGGTTGTCGACGAAGCCAGGAAGCTGATCGACGAACTCGACTATCCGCGAAAGGTTGCGGTCATGCTGGGTGCACTGGCCCACGATTTTGGAAAGCCCCCGACAACGGAATTTGTTGATGGCCGAACGAGGTCACGCGGCCATGACGAGGCTGGGGTTGAGCCCACGATCACCTTCCTAAACACACTTGGAATTCACACGCTGCACGGGTTTAATGTGCGCGATCAGATAATCCAGCTGGTCCGATACCACCTTAAGCCAGGGGAATATTACAAATCAAAGAACCCGGTGGGCGATGGAGCACTTCGCCGCCTCGCACGGAAGGTTGAACCCGATCTGCTCTATCGCGTGGCAAAAGCGGACAGCCTCGGCCGAAATCCCGATTGGCTGCCGAAGGAAAAGTGGTTCGGTTCTGAGGCCCAGGAGTGGTTCATCGAGAAGGTGCGCGAGCTTGAGATCGAACGAAAGGCACCTGAACCGATCTTCAAGGGACGACATCTGATCGAAATGGGTATGGAGCCGTCACCGCAGTTCAAACTGATTCTAGACGCCGTCTATGAAATGCAGCTAGACGGCAAAGTTGGATCATTAGAACAAGCCAGAGACGAAGCCCGCGTAATAATAAGCGGGAAGGAAACTGCCGGCAGCTGATCCGACGGATTAAACGACGACCTACCGAGGTACGAAAACCTGAGCGCGACCGATGCCACCCGCAGGCTGCCCAGGCTCGGTATAGCGCAGGTCGTAAAACGTGACGGTCCAGCCGCTTTCCGCTTCCGTGACTTCCCAATACGGGTATCGCATCCATGTCGTAAAGCCGCGTACGGACGGGTCGGATAGAGCGGCTTGAATAATAGGGCCTGGCTTTTCGCGAGGAAGTTCCAGGCTGCTGCCGTCAGCCCGGAGGATCTGGTATTTTTCATCATTTACCCCCACGACACGATGAGTATTCGGAGATCCGGGTATAGGATTGGCTTGTGTTGCCTGCACCTCAGGATATCTCTCGGCAGCAGATGATTCAGCCATCCGGGCAAATCCGTAGGCCGCCGAGATATAGATCATCAGTGTCACAATACAGCCCCGAGCAATATTTTGTATAGTCATTTCCCCAGGTTTCAGCCATCGGAGCACGGCGATGGCAGAGAGACCAATTAGCCAGAGCATACTCACCCACACAGACGCCATACCGCTGAAGAGTATTAGAATGGAGGATGCGGTCGCCAGCATCAACCATCCAGCGGTCGACGATTTGCTGTGCGAATACGCCAGCACGACTGCTGCCGCTGTCAGCAGCCAGAACCACGGGTCGATGACGAAAAGTGTGTCGCCATAGAACCAGCGGCCGTCAAACGGCATAAGCAATCGGACGCCGTAGGTATTCAGCCAGTCTAGTGCGGGATGCGAGAGCACGGCGAGGTAGCTCAGGCCAACGATCTTCCCCGGTTGAAACGGGGGTCCGCCTCCCCCACCGCCCCGCCAGCGATGCCATAGCCAGATACCGCCCGCCAGCACCAGCGGCAGCACAACGAGTGCGAGAATGCCATGGGTCCAACCACGGCGATAGTGAAGCGATGCGTCCGTGCCCCACAACATGCAGACACCATCGATGTCCGGCAAGTTTGCACCGATGATCAGAGTGGCGACCGAATAGCGCGAGGCCCGTTTCAGGCCGGCTTCCGCCAGCGTGGCTCCGAATAGTGTGTGAGCTACGGGGTCCATTTCGCCTTTATAGAGTCGACCTTTTTATCGCGTGACGAGCGAATCTCAAAAAAAAAACGAGTGACAGCCGGGCGTGTCACTCGTTTGATCTCCTGGGAGAACTATTTTCCTTCGAGAAAAGCCTTAAGCCGCCGTGACCTCGACGGGTGCCGTAGCTTTCTTAGCGCTTTAGCCTCGATCTGTCGGATGCGTTCGCGGGTGACAGCAAAATGCTGACCGACTTCCTCGAGGGTGTGCTCGGAGCCCGTGTTGCCGAGTCCAAAACGCATCTTAATGACCTTTTCCTCACGCGGAGTAAGGGTCGCCAAAACTTCATCTGTTATCTCACGTAAATTAGAGAAAGTCACTGATTCTGCAGGGTTTAGAATCGACTTATCTTCGATGAAATCACCCAGGTGGGAATCTTCTTCTTCGCCGATGGGCGTTTCGAGCGAGATCGGTTCCTGAGCGATCTTAAGGACCTTACGGACCTTGGATACGGGGATGTCCATTCGCTTTGCGATCTCTTCGGAGGTCGGTTCGCGGCCGAGTTCCTGAACGAGCAGCCGTGATGTGCGTATCAGCTTGTTGATCGTTTCGATCATGTGGACCGGGATGCGGATCGTTCGTGCCTGGTCTGCGATCGCGCGCGTTATCGCCTGGCGGATCCACCAGGTTGCGTAGGTCGAGAACTTATACCCGCGACGCCATTCGAACTTATCTACTGCCTTCATCAGGCCTATGTTGCCTTCCTGAATGAGGTCTAGGAACTGAAGGCCGCGATTGGTGTATTTCTTGGCGATCGAAACCACAAGACGAAGATTGGCCTCGACCAGCTCGCGCTTTGCTTTGTTAGTCTCCTGTTCACCGACAAAGATCGTCTGATAAGACCGTTTGATCTCGACGGCCGGCAAGTGGTAACGCTCCTCGATCTCGGCTATCGCCGCTTTGGCGTCGGCGATCTTTGCGTTAAGCTCACGTTTCTCGGGTGCCGGGGGCTTTTTCTCGAGCTTTTCCTTTGCACGGCTGATGTTCCGCTCGTTCTTTCGAATATCTTCGACGACTTTGCGAATGGCCGCGATCAGTACCTGGCGGGTCCGCTCGGTAATATTGAGATTTTTGATCTCTTGAGCGATGTCCAGCCTTAGACGCGCCGTTTTTCTGCGCAAGGTAAGGAGCTTCTTAGTCTTTTTGCCGGCGGCCTTTTCCTGCTCGGCGATTAGGGCGATCCACGCTTTCAGGACCGGCTGATAATTTTGGCGGATGCTGTCGATACCCTCGAGGGTCCAGCGAAGATATTCCTCGGCCTTGTCTTCTTCAACCGATATCTCGGCCTGTTCCGAAAAGATCACAGTCTCGCGAATGCTGGCCTTGCCGGCGGCCAGATCGTCACCGATCTTCAGAAGCCGCTCGACCGCGATGGGGGAGCGCGAAATAGTCTTATGGGTTTTGATCTGACCGCGTTCGATGCGTTTCGCAATAACGACTTCGCCCTCGCGGTTTAGAAGGGGAACGATCCCCATCTCGCGAAGGTAAAGCCTTACGGGGTCATTCGATTTGTCCAGAACACCGGCAGAAAGGTCCAGATCGAGATCGTCGTCGTCAGTAGTGGTTTCCTCTTCCTCATCGTCCAGCGCCATGGTCGAGGCACGTTCGAGAAGCTGAGCGTCGGTCTCGGCAACCGCGATATTTGCACCCTCGAGGCGCTCCAATACATCCTCGATGTCGTCGGCCGACATCATGTTTTCCGGCAGTTCACGGTGGAGCCGGTCAAGGCTTAGACCTTTCTTACGCCTGCCAAGGGCAAGCAGGCGATCCATAAGGTCTTCTTTTTCGTCGTAATCAGGCATAAATAATAAAGATTTTTGATTAGATAGCAGCGATAATCGTTGTTCGCAATATGTAATATACAACGCCTAATACTCCAGTAATTTTCGAAACCGGATGGGCGGGTGTAAACGAAAAAGTATATCACACATCGGCGATCCGACGCTGAAGCTCACGGCGCATTTTCTCAAGCTCCAACTGTTCGTAGGTCAACCGGCCAAAAAGCTCGGTATCGCCGGACTGCTCGGCTGCCGAAGCCTCGCGGCTGATGTCCATAACACGATTCGCGATCGCCATATTACGTAGTGAAAATACGCAATTCTCAGCCTGCGTGAGTACGTCGTCGATCGTGTCGTCGGGCTGACGCCGAGGCGTGCCCTGCAGGAGCTCGTGAGCCAGATCGACCGAAGATTCATCGTCGCCGATATGGTCCATCAGAGTCTCGGGGGAGATATCTCCTCCAGCCTGATGGATGGCGACAAACGCGGCAAACAGTTCACCGGTGGCGAGGTCCTCGTAATCGCTCGGCTCAAGGCGGGGAAGGATGATCTCGCGAAGTGGAGCATCGAAAACAAGAAGTTCGAGCAGTCTTCGCTCGGCTAATGTTACTTTCACACGGGCCGCCCGGGATACCCGCTGGCTGATGTACTGTGTATCGGACCTGCCGGCTCCCTTAAGAGAATTCCAAAGCTCCCGACGCAGCCCGGCATCCTCGACGTGGAAAAACGTCATTGCCTGATCAAAGCTCTCGCGCCGCTGGATGTTATTGGTTATGGCTGAGATAACGGGCAGAAAATCCTCGATGGCTTCGGCCTTTTGTCTCGCATTATGCAGGTTTCGACCTTTGACGGCCGCATCGAGCGCAAATCTGAGAAACGGTGCTGCCTTGCCGCGGGCATCGTTATAGGCGTCGACGCCATTTTCGCGGATAAAGTCATCGGGGTCTTTGTCATCCGGCAGCACAAGCACCTTGATATCGTAATCCTGCGGCAGCAAGTGCTCGATCGCGCGGCGGGCGGCTTTTATGCCCGCGGCGTCGCCGTCGTAATTGATCACGACCTTTTTGCAAAATCGGCTAAGCAGCTTTGATTGCTCGGGAGTGAAGGCGGTTCCGAGGCTCGCTGCCACATTCGTAATGCCGAATTGATAGAGCGCTATCAGGTCGAGATATCCCTCGACCAGGATGGCGAATTTCTTTTGCCTTATCTCGTTCTTTGCCTGGAAAAGCCCGTAGAGATGCTGGCCCTTGGTGTATGCGGGTGTCTCGGGGGAATTGAGATATTTTGGCTGATCGTCGCCCATCGCACGGGCGCCGAACGCGATAGGTTTGCCGTCGACGTCGAGAACGGGGAACATGATCCGTCCCCGAAAGCGGTCAAAGACGCGCTCCTTTTCCTCATTGACCGAAACCAGGCCGGACTGCTCGATCAGCTTGTCATCCGAACCTTTTTCCTTCAGCAGATTTAACAATGCATCCCACTTATCCGGCGAAAAACCGATGTGGAAAGTCTTTTGAACTTCCTCGGAGATGCCTCTCGAAGCGAGATACTCGCGAGCGGCTTTGGCTTTAGCATTCTTTTTTTGTAGCTCGGCCTCCCAGAAATCGAGGGCGATCTGGTTAAGTTCGATTATCTGGTCGGCGATCTTCTTGGTTTCTTCGCGTTTCTTTTTTGTGCGTTCGTAAGTAACGTCATCCTCAGGCTCGGGCAGCATCACACCCGATATCTCGGCCACACGTTTTACAGCCTCAGGGAAATTAAGCCCTTCGATATCCATTAGGAAATTGAACGCAGTTCCTCCCTTACCGCAGCCGAAACACTTATAAAAACCCTTAGAAGGATTCACCGAGAACGAAGGCGTCTTTTCCTGATGAAACGGACAACAAGCCATCCAGTTCGCCCCTTTCTTTTTCAGATCCTGAGCATACGGCTGTATTATCCGCACCAGATCAGCACGGTTTTTCAGGTCATCGATGAAGTATTGGGGGTAGAGCATCAAAAGTCTTGGATCGGTGGTTTGCTAAGATCAAGACGCGGCGGCTTTTGACCGCGGGGCACGAGCCAAAGTTCGATCTCAGGTTTTTTTCGAATTCCGCCGTATATTGATCGCACTCGTTTTCGCGGCACCCGGTAATTCACCACAAGATCATTCAGAGCAAAGGAAGCCAACTTCACTCCGTGAGAGCGATTCTCCCGAGTTGTGTAAACAAGCAAGAATGCATCCAAATCCGAGGTATCTTGGAGCGCCTTAGCGAATCGACCACGATTGGGAGAAAAACTGCAACCCAAATTTAGAAACCCATCGCGGTAAATATCGAGCTGTCCTTCCCGACGATTAAACCCTATCCAGGCACGGTCGAAGAGTGTAGGCTCTGTATACGTAGGGGATTTGTAAGGGGAAAAACCCGGCTGCTCTGCCCCAGGCGGCACAAGCCAAAACTGAATCTGTTGATTATCTCGTGTTTCAGCTTCCAGAAACCTCATTCGTGATCTATCGAAGCCGCGCATCATTGGGTACAGAACTGAAATGTATCTAAGCAGGAACTGATTTCTACCCTCGGTGTCTTTCCGGCCGTGGAAAATCACGATAGCTATGGCTGATGGATTGTTACTTAGTTGAGCCATCAGATTATCGATTCTCGACATCAAGAACTCGCTACAAACCTCTCCAAACTCATCGACCAGAATGGCTTTTGGCCTCTGCTGCGCACTGGTGCTAAAGGTGACTAGGGTGATGACGACTATTATAAGTAGAGAAATCCGTTGCGCCCGATCAGTACGGATTTTCAGGACATTTGTGAAGAATTGCGGAATTAGCATACATAGTCGTCCGCGAAGCGGACATCGTCAGTGCATTATTTGAGAGGTGTAGGAATCTGCGATAACTGCCTAGCGCATCATAGCCTTGCCATATCACGCTCGAGCTCTTCGGCGGAATATTGGAATATCGAAACGCCGTATCGACCGACCGACTCGATGAATTCCCGCTTTGTTATACCCGCAAGCTCTGCGGCCTGTCCGGACGAAAGCTCGCCAACGTCAAACAGCCTCGCAGCAACGATCATCCGGACCTCGGCGTCCGTTATCTTGACGTTATCAGGCAGTTTCAACTCTACAGTCGCTGTCATAAGCAGATTCTCCGTCTGTTTAAGTTTGATGTCAATAAATTCATATTAGATCAGCACGGTTCTTAAGATCATCGATGAAGTATTGGGGGTAGAGCATTTATGGGAAAAAGGTTTCGCTCAAGGTTCGCGCTGGAAGTCCAGACTTCGTTGGCCGGCAAACAAATCTGACTTGATCATAGGTTCCAGACGGCGTCTTCTCGTATTTGAAGCAAATCTCCTGATTTGATTCAACCGAGCGGAGCAACAGGGCAGTTGCCCTTGTTCTTCCGACGCTGACGACATCGACACGTTCTTCTAAATCGTCTATATAAAAAGACCTGCCCTTTCGAATTCCTTTGTTACGCCCTCCGCTCAAAGTTAAGAGGTAACGCTTTTCCTCCCAGGCGACCGCACCATCCGCGGACATCTCCTTCTTCAGCTTCGGGAGACTGAAACGCTCGGCAACAACCACAATCGGCTGTCGGATGAGTTGCTTGAACTCGTTAGGAAACACAGGTAATCCAAAAACAGGCGAATCCATATCCGAAGACTTCACCCAGTAATACTTATTCTCCTCATCCTCCGCGGACTCAGCGGTCCTGATAGAAAGACCAGCGGCCTCCTCGGCGAAGCTCCGAAGTGATTCCACGGGTACAAGAAAGTGGGTGTTTCCAAATTTTACCAGGCATAATCTTTCGACCCTCGACCGCTTTTCAGACTTGAGAACGATACGCAAATTGTGACGATCGATCTTGCCGTAATCCAGCGATGCTAATGTGTGATAGGTGTAAGCTTTGACGAATCCCGATTTGACGCTCCACATCAGCTCCCCACGTCCGAGCATCTGCTCGTTATAGTAGAGACCTTCCCATTCATTCAGAGTCTTGTCGCCTTCGATTTCGAGGAATCTGGTCTTCGCCGTCGATACGTCGTCTAGGGTGTACCGCCGGAGATCAAAATGCGTATACCAGTCATCGGCTCTCCCCGTCTCTTTCGACCAATTAGATTCTCTGTCGATCGTTTGTGAGAAAACCGTCATTCCCACCGTGCAAAACAAAACGATGCCGAAAATGATTGACTTCATCATTGCTTCAACTCCGCAATAGTGGCCCCGTTGCCGCCCTGTGATGACGGGGCGAATTCGAATTTTTCCACCAGATCGCTGTTTTTTAGGAAATGGTGGACGTAGTTTTTTAGGGCGCCGGTGCCGAAGCCGTGGATGATGCGGACTCGGGGGACTGAGGCCATGTAGGCTTCGTCGAGGAAGCGGTCGAGTTCGTATTCAGCATCGGCGGTGGTTTTGCCGATGAGGTTGAGTTCGGCGTTGGCGTCGGGGGCGTCGAGCGAGCGTTGAATAGTGCTCGATGCACCGGCGATGCCCTTACTGCGTGCGGGCTTCTGCAACGCGGTTTCTGGTTCGGCGAGCTGTAGGTCAGCGGTCTTTTCGCGGAGCCGCATGCCGCCGACGAGGACCTCGGCTACATCCTTGTCCAGACGCTCGACGGTGCCGATGTTGCCGAAGGACGTGATGACTTTAGATCCGACTCTCAGTGACTGGATCGCAGGCGTCCCGCCTGCATCGGCTTCGTAAGAAGCCGACGCGCCGCTTTCGCGCTTCGCGCTCAATGCACGCGGGGACGCGTGCGATCCAGTCGTTGAGACCTTCGACAATACCGCCCGGTTTAGCTCGGCCTTGCGTGACTGCCGTTCCTTTTCGAGTTTGTTCTTTAGGGCCTTGTCCTCCAGGGTTTGCAGGAAGGCCCGGGACTGGCGGTCGAATTCTTCGACGGCGTTGGCCAGTTCGCTTTCGAACTCTTTTTG
Source organism: Pyrinomonadaceae bacterium (assembly GCA_041745615.1). Classification (GTDB taxonomy): domain Bacteria; phylum Acidobacteriota; class Blastocatellia; order Pyrinomonadales; family Pyrinomonadaceae; genus OLB17. The sequence continues at coordinate 42,120 of JBGTIP010000069.1, forward strand.
GCGGGCCTTTTCTTTTTTTGCGCCCTCCACCTCGAGGCCGGCGTATTTCATCGCCACGGCCTCGCGTTCTTCTTCGAGAGCGATGCGGAGGTCCTCGGCAACTCGGGTCTCGGTTTGGAGCTTCTGCAGATAGTTTTCGGCTTCCTGGGCAGAGACGTCCAGGTTCTTGCGGGCCGTGCCGATCACATCGGGCGGGATGCCGAAGCGGCTCGCTATCTCGATACCTGACGAGGCACCTGCCAGGCCGAGGAGCAGCCGGTATGTCGGCTGCAGGGTTTTGAGGTCAAACTCGACCGAGGCGTTGACGATATTCTCGTCATTGGCGGCATACATTTTGAGGCCTCGATAATGGGTTGAGGCTATCACCTGGGCACCGCAATTTCGGCGGAAATGATCGACGATCGCTACGCCGAGTGCCGAGCCTTCCTCGGGGTCGGTGCCCGTGCCGGCCTCATCCAGCAGGACGAGCGAGGGCGAGACGCATTCGCTGATCATTGATGCGATATTCGACATATGCGATGAAAATGTCGATAGATTTGCCGAGAGCGATTGATGGTCGCCTATGTCCGCCAGCACAGACCGGTAAAAGGGAGTTCGGGCCGCGGCTGCCGGTACAGGCAGGCCCGAGATCGCCATCAGGCTTAGCAGGCCGGCGGTCTTAAGGACGACGGTCTTACCGCCTGCGTTAGCGCCGGAGATGATCATGACGGCACGGACCTTCGTCAGCGTGAAGCTGGAAGGCACTATGCCGCGTGAGGAATCTCCATTTTCTTTTTGAAGATTAGCTGATAGCTGATAGCTATTAGCTAATAGCTGATCTTTAAGATTCTCTTCGAGCAGCGGGTGGCGGGCGTCGACCAGATCCAGGGTTTTGTCATCGGTGATCTCGGGTACGACTGCATTGAATTTTCGAGCGAATTCCACTTTCGCCTTGATGAAATCGAGCTCGGCGACGGCGTCGACGGCGGCCTCGACGGCTGGGAGCTGTTCGCGAAGCTTTTCTGTCAGGGCAAAAAGGATGCGGGCGACCTCACGTTCCTCGTGGCCCTTTAGACTCTGCAGCTCGTTGTTGGCCTCGATAGCGGCTAACGGCTCGACGAAGACAGTGTTGCCGCTCGATGAGAAGCCGTGTGCGACGCCGGTGACCTTGCCGCGGAAATCGCTTTTTACAGGTATAACGAAACGGTCATTTCTGACGGTCACGATCTCGTCCTGGATGGCGGTGCCGGCGGCACGCATTGCCGCTTCGAGTGAACGGGTAATCCGCTGGCGCTGGGCGTTGATCTCGCGGCGTATTTTGGCGAGTTCAGGCGAGGCACTGTCGTCGATCTCGCCGCCGGGCAACAGCTTTTTGTTGACCTCGTCAATTACCGCAAGCAGCGTTGGCGGGATACTTTCGACGATCCGCCAGAGGGTCGGGGTGTCCTCTTTTTCCGGCTGGATGGCCGAGCGGGCGAAAAGCGCCTGGCTGCAGACGCGCGAGACCTCAAGGAGAAGATTCGGCTCGAGAGCAGCGTTTTGGATACGCAGGATCGCCACGGCATCCGTCGGGTCCTGCAATCCACTGAAGGACCATGTGATCTGCCGTTCTTCGTTGAGATAGATGGTTTCGCGGATCGCGGAGAGGGATTCGTCAAGATCGCGCGGCGACTCGAAGGGCCTCAGGCTAGCAAAGCGGTCTACGCCCATCGGGGTCTGAGCGTGGCGAGATGCCAGATCCAGAAGCTTTCCGAATTCTAATGTTTCAAGCGAAAAGGCCACGAGACCCCCTGTTTTTGTACCACGCTGGGACACGAAACAACTTTAAGTATTGACTGTAACAATAGGTAATCACTCAGTTTATGGCGTCGCTCTGCTATAATTGCACTGTACCACCGTTTTTTCCGTGCAACGTCACACCAGTGATGCAACGCTTCTAAAGGATACTGAAATATCCTCAAGACATCAAGAAATTATTCGGTCACCTCGACACCTTTCCAAAACGCTACGTAGCCCTCGATCTCTTTGGCGTCATCTTTGGCTTCCGGGTAGTACCATGCTGCATCGCCGTTTATTTCTCCATCCACGACAATATCGTAGTAGCTGGCAGTGCCTTTCCAGCCGCAGACCGTGTGGGTTTCTGTGGGCTGAAAAAACTCGGTGTTTATCGAGTCTGGCGGGAAATAGTGATTTCCTTCGACTACTACTGTATTGTCACTTTCTGCTAAGACTTTGCCGTTCCATTTTGCTTTCATAACACTAGTTTCCCGCAAAGCTGCTAAGGACGCAAAGAAAGCAAAGGAAAGGATATCCCGCAAAGCCGCTAAGGACGCAAAGGAAAGCGAAGAAAGCGTTTCCCGCAGAGTCGCAGAGTGGCAGAAATAATTCGCGATTTAGTGATCAATCCAGGAATCTCTCCCGTACATCGGGCGTTGGGATCATACAGGCGTCTTTCTTGCCGAACCAGTTGTAGCGGTTCTTGGCAAAGGTGTTGTAAAACCAGTCGCGGATCGGCCGCGGGACGATGATAAATACATAGGCGAGCTGCCATATGCCGCCCAGGCCTTTGGCGATCCGCAGGGCACCGTTTGAGTGGGTGTAGGCTTTTCCGTCTTCGACGAGTACCAAAGAATCGGTATCCGCCGGGATCGCGTGCTCGGCTTTTAACCGCTCTCCCGTTTCCGACTGGAGCGGTGCAAATTTAAATCGCCCCACGTGATCGTGCCTGATAATAAAATTGACGGCCCCGTTGCAAAAATTGCAGACGCCGTCGAAAAGCACGATCGAACTCATAATAAAATTCTACAGCAATATTCGGATAGATTTGAATTGCCGTTGCGAATAAACTGAGAGGCATGGACACCGAGATCTATTGGCGGGCCGTAAGGGAAAACGACGCGCGGTTTGACGGGGCGTTTTACCTCGGTGTGAAAACGACCGGCATATATTGCCGACCCTCGTGCCGGGCTCGGACGCCTAAACGGGAAAATACAGCGTTCTTTGAAAGCTGGGCGGCGGCGGAGAAAAGCGGGCTGCGGGCTTGTTTGAGGTGCAAACCGAAGGATATCGAATTTATCGATCCGCAGATCAAAAAGATCATAAAGGCCTGCAGCCTGCTCGAATCCGACGATATTTTTTCGCTCGAAGGTCTTGCCGTCGCGACCGGCCTCAGTTCGTACCATCTACAACGAAGCTTCAAATCGGTCGTGGGCGTGAGCCCCAGAAAATATGCAGAGGTAATGAGAATGGAAAAATTTAAAGAGGAGCTGCGAGGCGGCAGCGATGTGACGACGGCAATGTATGAAGCAGGGTTCGGGTCAAGTCGGGGCCTGTATGAAAGGGCCGTCGAGAATATGGGAATGACGCCCGCGACGTATAAGAAAGGCGGCAAAGACATAAAGATCAGCTATACGATCGCGGATTGCGAGCTTGGCAAACTGCTTGTTGCGAGGACAAACCGCGGTATATGCAGCGTCACTTTCGGGGATTCAGCCGACGAACTGGAGGCGGGCCTCACTAGCGAGTTTCCGAATGCCTCGATATCCGCCGACGACAGTCAACTCGGGACGACGGTCGACGCCATCATCTCTTATCTGTCGGGAAGGCAGCGGCGCCTGATGCTGCCGCTCGACCTTCGGGCAACGGCTTTTCAACTGCAGGTCTGGGAGCTGCTGCGAAAGATACCTTACGGCGAGACGCGTGCGTACAGGGAAATTGCCGCGGAATTAGGCGATAAGAATAAGGTGCGTGCGGTCGCCAGGGCCTGTGCGACGAACCCGGTCGCCCTGGTGATACCGTGTCATCGGGTAGTGGCAAGTAACGGAAAGCTGGCCGGATACCGCTGGGGGATCGAACGAAAGGAGCGGCTTCTCATTGCCGAGTCAAAACGGAAGAGCTCTGCCGCGTAGGCGGATCTTCCTTATTGATGTTATTTTCAGTAAGTTTCAGGACCGCACGCTCCTCGCGTTGCGTACCTGAGACTTTTTATATATTCTCTCCTTAACAATTTCACTCAAGACCATTTTTGACTTACAAAATAAAGTTATGAGATCAAAGCTATTTTTGCTTTCGGCAGCGGTTATCTGTCTGTTTAGCAGCTCGGCCGCTTACGCCCAGAGTTACGCGATCACTAACGCGCGGATCGTGACCGTTTCGGGTGCCACGATCGAAAAGGGAACCGTGGTTGTCAGAAACGGCCTGATCGAGGCCGTAGGTGCGAACCTCAAGGCTCCGGCGGATGCCCAGATATTTGACGCCACCGGACTTACGGTCTACCCCGGATTTTTTGACACTCTAACAAGTTTGGGATTGCCGTCAGCTCCGGCAGGGCCGGGCGGTGGGCCTGGCGGCGGCGGTGGCGGTGGTGGCGGAGGTGCGGCGGCTGCAGCAGCAGCGGCTGCGTCCCAATCCAACTCGAATTACCCAGCGGGCTTACGGCCTGAACTGGAGACTTTTGAGGCCCTCAGGGGAAGCGAAACGCAGTTCGAAGCGGTTCGAAACGCGGGCTTTACAACGGTGGTAACCACGGGCCGGACCGGTATTTTTACCGGGCAATCCGCCGTTATCAACCTGGCCGGCGATTCGATCTCGGCAATGGCTGTAAAGACGCCCTTTGCCCAGCATGTCACATTCACGACGATCGGCGGCGGCAATTACCCGGTTTCGCTGCTCGGAACGTTTTCTGCCCTCCGCCAGATATTTCATGACGCGCAGCGTCAGCAGGAATGGCAAAAACAATATGCCGCCGACCCCCGCGGTATGAAGAGGCCGGAGACCGACAAGTCTCTCGAGGCCCTGTACCCGGCGTTGAACCGGCAAGTTCCTGTCGTCTTTAACGCGAACCGAGAGACCGATATAATCCGGGCTCTCGACATGATCAGAGAATTGAACCTGCGCGGTGTGATAGCGGGCGGACAAGAGGCATGGAAGGTTGCCGACCGGCTCAAGGCTCAGAACGTGCCGGTGCTGCTGTCGATGAATTTTCCAAAACGCACCACGGCAACCTCGCCCGAAGCTGATCCTGAAACGATGGATATGCTGAGATTCCGGGCGGAAACCCCAAAAGGGCCGGGCCGGTTAGCTGCGGCCGGCGTGAAATTCGCGTTTCAATCCGGTGGTGTTACTCCACTCGGAGATTTCTTTGGCAACGCAGCAAAAACCGTAGATGGCGGACTTAGTCGCGATGCTGCGATACGGGCTATGACGCTGAGTGCTGCAGAGATACTGGGCGTCGAGAACCGCCTCGGCTCGATCGAACCAGGGAAGATAGCTAACCTTACTTTGGTCAAGGGTGACCTTTTTGGCCGTGATCGGTTTGTCCCGCAGATCATTATCGATGGAAAGGTATTCGAACAAAAAGAACCGGTCAGGCCGGCGGGTGGCCGAGGGCCAGGAGCGGGCCCAGGTCCTGGAGGACCGGGAGCTACACCGCCGGGCTTGCCGAATCTGACGGGCACCTACGCGGTCGCCATCGATATCCCGGGACAGCCGCTTACAGCTACGTGGACTTTTAATCAACAGGGGGCTGCGTTTACGGGCACCATGGTCTCCTCGCTGGGGACGACACAGTTAACCGGCGGACGCGTCACTGCAAACGGGTTTAATTTTAGTGCGGTCGTTGAATTCGGCGGTCAAACGATAGACATCAGGGTCGCGGGCACTATCAGCGGAACCCAGATCAGCGGCACGATCGACTCGACACAGGGACCGGTTACTTTCACAGGAACAAAGAATCCGTGAGCGCGAGGCTTATACACGAGAAATCATATGAAGAAGATCACGTTTTATTGCATCTTGCTCCTTCTGATCACAGGAGGATCGCATTCAACGGTACAAACGCAGACGGCGGGGGATGTGCTGATCAAAAACGCAACGATAATGACCGCGATCCGCGGGACACTGGCCGAAACGGACATCCTGGTTCAGAAAGGGAAGATAACGCGAATCGGTAAGAATCTAACGGCGCCGAGCAGTGTGCGGGTCATCGATGCGACGGGTAAATACGTCACACCCGGGATCATCGACGCCCATTCTCATGCGATGGTGAGTGCGATCAACGAAGGTGCCTTTTCGGTCACCTCAATGACACGGATCCGGGACGTGCTCAATCCGACGGACATTTCCATCTACCGGGCCCTGGCCGGCGGTGTGACGGGTGCACTCCTTCTGCATGGATCGGCAAACTCGATCGGCGGGCAGAGTTCGACGGTCAAATTCAAATGGGGCCGCCCCGTCGAGGAATTTTTGGTTGCGGATGCTCCGCCGGGGATAAAATTTGCGATGGGCGAGAACGTCCGCCGCACGACCCAGGCTCCACAGCCCGGACAGCAGCTAAGGTATCCGCGCACCCGTCAGGGCGTGATCGAGACAATGCGGGATGCATTTGTGCGAGCACGCGATTATCGCCAGGCATGGGCGGATTTCAACGCCAAGAAAACAAAGGTGGCTCCGCGTCGAGATTTCGAACTCGAACCTCTCGTCGAGATCATCGAAGGCAAGCGGCTCGTGCACGCCCACGGCTATCGCTCGGACGAACATCTGAACCTGCTCATCCTTGCAGACGAATTCGGATTCAAGATCGGCACGCTGCAGCATGCACTGGAGGCTTACAAGATCGCTCCCGAGATCGCGAAACGGGGCACGGCAGTTTCGATCTTCGCGGACAGCTGGGGCTTCAAGCTCGAGTCTTACGACGCGATACCTTATAACGCCTACATCCTGTGGAAGAACGGCGTTAACGTGTCGATCAACTCCGACTCGGCTGAGAGGATCCGGCGGCTGAACCTCGACGCTGCCAAAATGATGAAGTACGGCGGCGTTCCTGAAGAGGAAGCTCTGAAGATGATCACACTTAACCCCGCGATCCAGCTCGGCATCGGTAAGCGGACCGGCTCGATCGAGGTCGGCAAGGACGGGGACATTGCGATCTGGAATATGCATCCTTTCAGCGTTGCCTCGCGGGTGGACACGACTCTCATCGAGGGCGAAATATTTTTCGACCGCGCTGCGGACATTCAAATGCGGGCAACTCTCGCAGCGGAACGAGAAGCTCTCGAAAAGCTGGACGTCAACAGGCCACCGGCCGCGGGCGGCGGGCCGCCGAGGATTCCTACCGAGCGTTTTGAAGAAGTGGACCATCACGATGAGATTGACGGAGGTGGACGATAATGAGTTCAGGATTCAAGGTTAAAAGTTCAATGTATTACTCGGTCTTACAATACTTCTCGATCATCGCGGCTGTTGTTGTGATCTCCTCCGGTGCGTTTGCACAAAACGACGGTACCGAACAGAATGCTATCGGGCGGGCGGGAACGTTTGCCATCGTCAATGCCCGCATCGTTACCGTTTCGGGCGCAACCATAGAGAATGGCACGGTATTGATCCAGAATGGCAGGATCGCGGCTGTCGGTCCTAATGTGTCGGTCCCGTCGGGAGCCGAGCGGATAGACGGCCGCGGACTCACCGTTTTTCCGGGTATGATCGACTCGGCCACGAGTATCGGCCTCGCCGAAATAACACTCGCGGTCGCGGGCTCGGTCGACCTGCAGGAAACAGGGACAATGAATGCCCATACCAAAGCGATCAAGGGCATCCACCCGCATTCGGCACATATCAACGTGACCCGGGTCAATGGGATCACGACAGCGATGTCGGCCCCTCGCGGCGGCATTATTAGCGGCCAGGCGGCGATAATTAATCTAAACGGAGCCACTCCAGCCGAGATGGCGGTCGTTCCTGAGTTCGGCCTGGTGATCAACTTTCCTCGCATTGCTGTGGGAGGAGGCGGTTTTGGCGGTGGTGGCGGCGGCTTTGGCGGAGGCCAGACCACCGATTTCAATGAGGCCGTTCGCAGGCGTGATACACAGGTCGAGGAACTTAAGAAGTTGTTTACGAACGCCGAACATTATCTGCGAGCCAGAGAAGCTTATGCTAAAGACAAGACCCTTCCTTACGTTGCCGAAGACCTCAGGCATGACGCTATGGCGCCTTACCTTCGCGGTGAAAAGGTCGTGATCTTTACGGCCGAACGCGAACGGGATATTCGGGGCGTAGCGAAATTTGTCGAGGACATGAAGCTAAAAGGCATCATCGTCGGGGGGCAGGAAGCCTGGATGGCGGCGGACGTTCTCAAAAAGAACAATATCCCCGTCATTTTCACGCATATCTACACGCTGCCTGTCCGGCCGGATGATGCGTATGATTCGCTTTTTGAGGCGCCGGCCAAGATGCAGGCTGAGGGTATTCGATTCGCCATTTCTACCGGTGATACCGGGCCCGAGGCACGTGATCTGCCTTATCACGCGGGGCTGGCTGCGGCCTTTGGGCTTTCACGCGAAGATGCTTTGAAATCGGTGACTCTGTATCCTGCTCAAATTCTGGGCGTTGCCGATAGAATGGGATCGATCGAAACGGGCAAGGTCGCCAACATTGTGGTTTCGGACGGCGACATCCTCGAGCCCAGGACGAACATCCGCTACATGTTCATCAACGGCCGAATGATACCGCTGACGAGCAGGCATACGCGGTTGTTTGACGCCTTTAAAGATCGGAAATAGCCGTTCACCGCAGAGACGCGGAGACGGAGAGCAGAGAAAATGGTCGGGGCAGGTCGCCCGACCATTTTCCTTTGCGGTTAGGATTTTTGCGGTATGTTGTCGCCTTCGGGGAAAAACTCCAGCGATGCCGAATTCAGGCAGTACCGCTGTCCTGTCGGTGGGGGGCCGTCGGGGAAGACGTGGCCCTGGTGGCCGCCGCAGCGGGCACAGCGGATCTCGACGCGACGCATTCCGTAGCTGTTGTCTTCGATATTAGTGAGATGGTCCTTGTCGAACGGCCTGTAAAACGAGGGCCAGCCGGTGCCGGATTCGAACTTGTGACTCGAACTAAATAAGGGAAGCCCGCATAACCGGCATGCGTATGTACCGTCGAGCTTGTTATCGAGCAGGGTGCCGCAAAATGCGGGCTCGGTGCCGTGATTGAGCAGAATACGCCGCTCTTCGTCGTTGAGCCCGAGGGCGAGGCGTTCGATAGTTTCATTAACCAATGGGGTTATGTCGTAGCCTGAAGCTGATAAGTTTTGATCGCTCATATTTGTTGTGTGGCCTTTACTCAGCGAACTGACCGCCCGCTCACGCAGGCGGTTCTGACTTGAAGACCTGCTTTTCAAGCTTTCGCAATCGGGATGCCATTTCACCGAGCTTGCGGTAGGCCGCTGTCGAACGGAGCCAGTCGCGATTATCAAACGCGGGAATTCCTGAGATGATCTTTCCTGGCTCGACGTCGTGCGAGGTGGCGGATTTTGCGGTGATGACCGCGTCATCGCCGACCTTGAGGTGGCCGGCGATGCCGACCTGTCCTGCGAGAACCACTCGTTTTCCGATGAAAGATGTTCCGGCAAGGCCCGTCTGGGCACAGATCAGTGCATCTTCATCGACAGTGCACGAGTGACCGATCTGAACAAGGTTATCGATCTTGGCTCCGCGCTTAATGCGAGTCTCGCCAACCGATGCGCAGTCGATCGCGGTATTCGCACCGATCTCGACGTCGTCTTCCAGTACGACACGACCCGTCTGCGGGATCTTGAGCCAGCGTTTTTCCTCGTCCTTGGCATAGCCGAAACCATCGCAGCCGATCGTCGAATTGTTGTGAATAGTGCAGTTACGGCCGATGATGCAATTCCCGCGGACGGATACACCTGAATGAATGGTTGAGCCTTCACCAACCGTAACGTGGTCGTAAATTGTCACGTTCGGCATGATACGCACGCCGCTTGCTATCTTGCAGCCGACGCCGATCACGACGTTTGCGTGTATCTCGACATCGGGTGCGATCTCGACCGTTTCATCGATGACGGCTGACGGATGGATAAACGGGTGCAGCTCCGGCTCCGGAAAAAACAGCCGCATCGCACGTGCGTACGCCACGTAAGCGTCGACGGCGCGCAGGACCGCTATATCATCGCGACCGATCTCCACACCCTCGTTTAGAAAAACGGCCGATGCCCTGGTTTCCGCCAATTGATGCGTATATTTCGGATTGGCCAGAAATGAAATGTGATCCTCGCCGGCAATGTCGAGTCCGGCAGCAGACCTGATCTCAAGGTGCGGCGATCCCTGTTCGATCGTCGATCGGGTTTTTTCGGCCAATTCTGACAGTTTCATTAAAATTTCCTTGAAAGGACCCCAAGCGTATGTCACACTATTTTTAGCAAAACAAATAGGCCCACGCAAAGTCTTGCGATCCACTCTTCCGCCCGCGTTGCAAATTTGACAGGAGTATTACCAAGAATGAGCCAAACTGCAGTAGACCAATCCGCCGCAAAGCCGAACAAGAATTTTCAAGCCCCCGAACGCCGTGATGTCCTGAAAAACGAGTTTCTTGACGGCAAGCTCGTATCCAAACCGGCCGCGAACCGATGGCATAACCTGATCGCTACGAATTTTGCTATCGCCATCGGCAGCCGTGTGCAGCGAAGCAGCTGTGAGGTATATGCGAACGATATGCAGATCCAACTCGGTACTAAGTCGATCTGCTATCCGGACATCGTCGTCGTAAGCGGCGAGCCTGCCTTTACCGACAGCAGCCAGGAAGTACTAAAGAATCCCACGGTCATAATTGAGATCTTCTCCGGCTTGTCAAAATCATCGGACCGCCAGCGAAAGCTCGAGGGATTTCTCGCAGTGCCCCAGATCAAGGAATGCCTGCTCGTGAACGAGAATGAAATGCGGGTCGAGCACTACGCCCGGCAGAACGCAAAGCAATGGATCTATCGCATCTATAACGAACGCGACGATGTCATCTCGCTCGAGTCCATTCACTGCAAGCTCTCGCTCGCCGAGGTCTACGCACAGGTCAAGGTTGAGGTCAGTGAGTTGAGTTCGAAGGCAGTAAATTGACAGTTTTGAGTCCCTGCTTCAAGCAGGCTTTTGTTGGCAGTGTGACTCAACTGAAGTTGGTACTCAAAACTCACATCAGATTCACAGGGTCTATCTCTACGTTTACGGTTCGGAGGTCGCATCCGTGCTGCTCGGCGTGGGAGAGGGCGATGTCGAGAGTTTCACGCATTGCGCGGCGGCCCGATCCTTTTAAGATTATCTGCAGCCGATATTCGTTCTTGAGACGAGAGAGGGAAGCCGGTGCGGGGCCGAGAATGCGGACGTACTTCGCCGCGTTTGCCGCATCGAGCTCGCGGCGCAGGATATTCGCCATTTTTGAAGCGTACGATAGGTCGCGGTGCTTTATAAGTATCGAGGCGAGGACAAAGAACGGCGGATATCCGAGCCGTTCGCGATACCTGATCTCCTCGGTGTAAAACCCTTCGTAGTCCTGTTTGCGAGCATGGCGGAGAGCGTAATGTTCCGGATAATATGTCTGGATAAGGACCTTTCCGGCTTGTTTGCCGCGGCCGGAGCGGCCGGCTACCTGCGTGATAAGCTGAAAGGTCCGCTCGGCCGAACGCAGATCGGGCAGTCCTAACCCGATATCCACCGAGATAACACCAACGAGTGTCACATTAGGGAAATCGTGACCCTTGGCGATCATTTGGGTGCCGACAAGCATATCGAGTCCGCCGGCTGCGAATTTGAGCAGGACGTCTTCCATTTCGCCCTTGTGCGCCATCGTGTCGCGGTCGACCCGTGCGATCCGCATCTGCGGGAATTTCTTCGTGAGTTGGTCCGCGATGTTTTCCGTGCCTTCGCCGACGAAATAGAGATACTGGCTCTCACAGTGAGGACAAACTCGCGGGGCCTTTTCGCGGTAATTGCAGTAATGGCAGAGCAATTTGCCGTCACCGCGGTGAAAAGTGAGCGTGATATCGCAGTTCTGGCATTTGAGCGTTTCGCCGCAGTTTCGGCACAGCACAAACTGAGAGAACCCCCTACGGTTCAGCAGAATGATGACCTGCTCGCCTTTGTGATAAGTTTCGTCGATCGCTTCAAGCAGTTCATCCGAAAGGGCTACATCCTTACCCGCTTTCCTGAAAACCTCACGCATGTCGAGCAGCTCGGCAGTGGCGAGCCCTAAGCCTCCGATGCGGTCGGGAAGCCTGAGATATGTGTATTTACCCGACTGGGCGTTGTAAAACGACTCCATCGCCGGAGTCGCTGACCCGAGGACCGCGATGGCCCCTGCCAGGCTGGCACGCATGACCGCGACGTCGCGGGCATTGTAAAAAGGCGATTCATGCTGGCGATATGACGGATCGTGCTCTTCGTCGACGATGATGAGACCGATATTTTCCAGCGGGGCGAACACGGCGGAACGCGTGCCTATGGCGATCCGGGCGTCGCCGCGGCGGATCCGCCGCCATTCATCGAAACGCTCCCCCTGAGAAAGACTGGAATGGAGAATTGCAACATCGGCCCCGAAAACGGAGCGAAGGCGACGCGAAAACAGCGGAGTGAGGGCGATCTCAGGGACCAGCATCATCGCCGAACGCCCCTGGTCGAGCGCATGCCGCATTGCACGAATATAGACCTCGGTCTTGCCGCTGCCCGTGACGCCGTGGAGCAGGAATGCCTTGAAAGCGTTCTCACCCAGGGCCGTTGTTATCGCGTCGAGGGCAGTTTGCTGCTCGCCGGTCAGCGTGAGATCGTTCAGTGCGGGCAACACCGCACCCGCCAGAGGGTCGCGGTCGACATCCTGGACATAGATCTCCACTATGCCGCGTTTTGCCAGTGTATTTAGCGGAGATGCCCCCACATCCGCGCGTTCGAGAATCTCGGTAAACAGCATTTCGCCGCCGTTTGCGGCGAGCACCTCAATGATCTTTTGCTGTTGTTCCGTCAGCGGTTTTTCGTCGGATCCAGTTCTTAGCAGCTTTACCGCCTTGCGGCGTTTCGGGCGGACCTTTTCAGAATTTATACCCGCCGGAAGCGACGCTTTAAGCATTTCGCCCCAGAAGCTCGCGTAGTAATCGGCAGTCCACTGGGTCAAACGGAGTATCTCGGGCGTGATCATGGGCTCGTCATCGGCGATCTCTATGACGTCTTTGATCTTGGATTCGTCGATCTCGACGTCAGCCGGAAGCTCGGGATGCAGGCCGACAGCGTAACCTATTACGTTTCGACGGCCAAAGGGAAGTTTCAGTCGCGCTCCCAGCTTTATTCTCCCCTGCATCTCATCGGGAATTCGGTACGTGAAAGCCCGCCGCAGCGGCACGGGAAGAACGGCTTCGACATACGCGGGCAGGGTTTGAGTTTTTGCTTCTGACGACGGCATCGCGGGCTGACTGAATCATACCGCATGGGAACTTATTGCCGAAGTGGATGTCTAACTGATCGGGGCAGGTAAAACGCATAGATCAATATTATTCGCAGTGTCTTTGTGCCTCTGCGGTTTACAGCACGTTTTGCGGTAAAATCAATCTAATGGAAGATCTGTTTAATACCAATGAAGAAAAAAAGGGCATAAACAAAGTATTTATCGCCGCACTTCTTATTGGGGCCGTGATCATCGGTGCGGCGGTTTGGGTGTTGTCGTGGAAGCCCTCGATGGAGGACCAGATCGCCCGGGTACTCGAGGGTTCCTTTAAGCCGGGCTCGCCCGAATTCGAGGTGCTGAACAAAGATATTGTTATCTCGACCGACGACGACACCGTCCAGTCGCCCACGGGCCTGGGAACCATTGCCATGTACATCAGGGGCAAGGTTCGCAACCGGGGTTCTCGAACGTTTGATATTCTCGAGGTAAATGTTGCCGTCGTAACGACGTTTAACGAAGTTTTAAGAGAACGCCGCATCCTCGTCGTGCCCGTACAGCAGCCGATACTCGGGCCTGAACAAATAATTCCGATCACCCTGGCGATCGATGGATTTACAGAGCAAGACGACCGGGCGAATATTCGCTGGAGGGTGACGGCGATCAGGGCTGTCGAGAATTAGATCCAGATCTAAACTTACCCCCGATCTACAAATAGATCCTCGAGGGATTGCTTAACCGGCCGAATAGACAGGAGTCGGCCGCCGGCGGCGCGTGTGATCCGCAGGACGGCGTCAATGTCGGCCTCGTCGGCGACGTGGACACTGATGCCATTTGGTTTGGCGGAAAGGATGGCTCCGGCGATAAAATCGATCTGCTCTCGGACCGATCCCGCGTCAACACCCTCGATATTTATTTCCAGGGCCCGCGACTCGTCGTTTGCCGACAATAATTCCTGCAAATTGCCAGAGGCGGCGAGGCGGCCGCTGCGAAGGATCGCGACCTCGTCACAGAGAGCCTCAATGTCGGAAAGGATATGGGTTGACATAAAAACCGTCACTTTTTTTTCCCGCAGCCCGGCGATAAGCTCGCGTATCTCACGTCGGCCGATCGGGTCGAGGCCGCTCATTGGCTCGTCCAGAAAAACGACCTCCGGGTCATTAATAAGGCATTGGGCCAGGCCCACTCGCTGCAGCATGCCCTTGGAATATTTGCGAAGCTGCCGACTCCAGTCCTTTTCAGGCAGCCCCACTGCCGTCAGCAGTTCGCCGCTTTTCGCCTTTCGCTCGGCAGCCGAGATTCCGAAAAGCTGGGCAAAGTAATCCATCAGTTCGCGGGCCGTCAAATAATCGTAGAAATAGGGATTTTCGGGGCAATAACCGATCCGCGCATGCATTCCGATGTCGGAGATATCATGACCCAGGATCTTCGCGCTGCCCTCGGTGGGGAACTGAAGCCTCATCAGGGTCTTGATAGTAGTAGTCTTGCCCGCACCGTTACCGCCAAGAAACCCAAAGATCTGTCCGGGCCGCACATTCAACGTCAGCCCGTCGAGAGCGCGAAGGCGTTTCTTTTTCCAGAAGCCTGTCTCGTACTCTTTTGAAAGCCCTTCAATCTCTACGGCAAAATTGCCGTTTGAACCTTTTTCTTTAGATAGCACCACTTTTACCTCGACGTCGGAATATAAAGAACGCCAGCAAACCACCAAGGATCAACCACGTGATCATAGACACTCCCCTAGTTGGGTACAAATATGCGGGCTCGACAAATTCCAGCTTGACCGCCGTACCAACAGTCGGAAGTGGTATCACAATTGCACCGTTCTCATCCCGACCAACCTCAACCGAGTGGTCGTTCACATGAGCCTTCCAGTGAGGATGGTAAAACGTAGCAATTCGAAGAGATGAATCTTCGCCGGGCCCGACTGCAAATTCTCTGAATTCGTCGGACCATTCGATGATGTTCAGATCCCGGGGACCGGCAACCGCGAGCTCTCTGTTTATTAAGGCTCCCCGGTCGGCCCAGGCTGGCCACCAACACGAACAAGCCTCTTCATTGTTCATCTCGCTTATTCTGTTTTCGAATTCGGTGCGAGAAAGTGGTGTAGAGGGAAGGATGCTCTGCGTTATATTAAAAAGAGCGAGCAAAACAATAAATGCCGTGATGGGGTATAACAAAAACTTCTTCTGCTTACCCTTGGCGGCTAAAGATCGCTGAATAACTATGGCAAACGCAGCGGCGCCGAAGAGAGAGGCAGCGATCATCCATCTCCAGGGGAACTGAACTTTCTGCAGCGTAGAGACCGAGTTCCAAACGACGGAACTGGCGATTGAGAGCATGAATATGGAAAAGGTTCCGGTCAAGATCACTGCTAAGTCAATTTTTCGACCGACTGGTCCTTGCGATTCGGGCTTTACTCTCCAGAATAGAATGATCGCTGGTAAAATCAGCAGTATTGTGAGTAGGTTGAGAAGGTCAATATGCCACAACATGCTTTCAACATAGCGAGTAGGAGTAGCCGACAATATGATCGGGAAAAAGTATCTCTTGTAATCGTAATAGCCATTCGCGAAATACTGCTCAGAGTTGTG
Source organism: Pyrinomonadaceae bacterium (assembly GCA_041745615.1). Classification (GTDB taxonomy): domain Bacteria; phylum Acidobacteriota; class Blastocatellia; order Pyrinomonadales; family Pyrinomonadaceae; genus OLB17. The sequence goes on from JBGTIP010000069.1 coordinate 57,890, forward strand.
AAGTACCCAACTCATTTCTGTTAAAGCCCTAACCAGATGAAACGCAGTGGCGAGAAGGCTTGCTGCTATTGCGGAGGCTATTCTTGTAGTAGTTGCGGCGAAGTGTTTCCAGTCATAGATCATTAGGCCATAAACGGCCATACATGCGGAAGCAATGATCGTAGAAGGTATGTGCGTAAGAATTAGCAGTGAATAACTTACCGCAAACAGCACAACATCGATCTCTCGCCGACGTCGGCAAAGTCTCGTCAAATAAAGAAAGCACCACGGCAATATCCCCGCGGCGGCGAATTCCGCGTAAAGGACTGCTTGATAGATCTGGAAGGTATGGTATGGGGCCAGGACGTAAATAACCCCGCCGATAGTGGGCTGCCAGTCAGTGCTCCACTCTCTTAGCCAGAGAAAGACTCCTATCGCCCCCAGCAGCATCCAGCCACACGAAGTTATCCAAAAGCTGTCAAACCAACTTCCGGTCGCCATTTTAGTAATAGCGAGCAAGTAATAAGCAAGGGGTGGATAATAACGGATTCCGATACTACCAAATCCGTAATTATCATCCGCGGCCCAACCGGGGAAAAGGTTTCCGCTTAGGATCGAATCATAGTAGACAGATGCGAACCGAATATGCTGCAGGAGATCAAAGCCGTCCGGGATACCGAGAAAGGCGATCGGGCCTATTAACGCCGCTACGGCCCCTAGTATGATCAAAAGGGAACGTCCTACCGGGACGTTACGTCCGCAGTCCGCGGAGCCTGGATCTGACTGGACCGAAGCTGTTTCCGGGATATCCAACTCATCCGCATTTTTCATAGGCTATGGCACAAGTCGGCAATCTTCACGGTTCATTTCGTAGGGAGTACCGTATGGGTCACATAGACGGCCTAAACTGTCAACGTGAAACTGTTGGTTCCCCGGTAATTGTATCGATTTGAGCAATGGCTTGATCTCGTTTAGACCTACGGGACAACGCCCTGTTTGAGTCCTAAAATCTTCAAGCACCTTGCTGATTGCCTCCCGTTGGTCGAGAGAATTAAGCTGAGTCAACCGCCGCTGCGCAGTACTCCGCACTGAGGGGTCGTCAGTGCCGGCGGACAGTTGTTGGAAGATCTGCCGAGCCGTTTCGCGACTGCCGCCCTCGGACCTCATGGCCCCGGCCATAAGGTGCATAAACGGAGCCGCTCCCTGTACATGTGAGCCAGTTTCATAGGCCTCGGCCGCTTTCTCATATTGACCGAGTTTCCAGTAGATGTATCCCAAATGTTGATAGAGTCGCCACGACCCCGGATTATGATCTATGCCTTTTTCGGTCAACCGGATTGCTTCCTCACCGTCAATGGCGGGAAGGACCACGGCCCCGTAATAGTAAGCCCCAAGGAAATTTGGATCGAGATCGGTCGCATTGTTGAGCAGGGGGTAAAGAAGACGTGGGTTCAAAGATCGTAGATCGTCGAGATTGACGTCCCGATCGGGGCTGTTCAACATCTTGTCGCCGATATACTGTAAAGCCCGCATGTAATACCAGTCGGCGATCAAACCTTCAGTACCGAACGCGAATCCTTTAATTCGGGAACCGAGAATATTCAGGTCTTTGTCTGAATATTCCGCAGGGAGAGCAGGACGATCACTTTCGAGTCCGAAGCTTAAAACCGAGGAAGCGGTGATTCCAGAAATCACTATGACAGTCGTTAATACGGTGCTTTTGAGAATTGAGACCATCTATTTGAAGTTTCGATGATTAAATATCGTTATCGTGATAGTTAAAAGCACGACGTCCCAAACAAGGGCGTACAAGAATGCCTGCCACATCATTGAAGCCGGGAGCACGATTCCGTTGGACATTTCGGTAATAAAGCTGAAGTGGGAGAGGTTCGGCAAGAGATAGTAGATCGCTTCGAAAAAAAAGCGTGCACTGTCAGATCCAATGTCCGCCGCAAGAGTCCGCAGGGAACTGCTGAAGTGTCCGATAACGAAAACGAAAAAAGTTAGCAGTGCCGATAGCGCTGGTGTTGAAAAGGAAGAAAAAAGTATCGCAACGGCCGTGATGATGGTCAGTTCCAAGAAGATCAGCATTATCGGTCCCCATAGGGGTAACGCTAGCGTCTGGCCACCAACTGCGAGCAGGGCGATGGAAACTCCGACCCCCATCACCGCGAGGTTTACAAAGAGAGTTAGTGAGAGTCCCAAGTATTTACCTATTATGAACTCACCTCTGGTAACGGGTTTGCAAAGGATCGAATATACGGTTCGTTTTTCGATCTCTTTCCAAACGAGGCTGACCCCTACGAAAATTGAGATGAAGACGCCGAAAAGCAGCATCGCCGACAGCCCAATGTCGACGATCACTTTGGTTTCCTGTCCTGCCGTCAATTCACCTAAAAAAATCGCGCAGGTCGTGATTAGCAACACGAAAACGATCAGATTGTATAAGACACGGTCCCGTACCGCTTCGCGAAACGCATTCTTCGCGATGGTCAAGATCCGGGGCAGGAACCTTGTTCGCTGATTTGGCATTTGATAGGAAAAAAATTAGGACCCGTAATGGACGCGATCGCGACCTCGACAACAGGATATATTATAAGCCTCTGTCAGACAATACCTGCAAGCATATCCATAAACCATTATGTAGCTTGTTTTGCCAAGGAGAAGTTCGATTTTTTAATTTGCAGATCCTTCCATCGAAGAATCGGACGTTCGACCAAATAGAATGACGCTGACGCCACCGCAACTGAGAATTCACAAAAAGCGGGAGTGGATCCTGCGATCCGACTCCCGCCGATTTTGTTAATAGGTAACTGTTAGTTGGAAAGGGCCCCAAGAGCCGTACAATCAGCGGCGGTGGCTACTGCGCCAGTCGAAGGTACGCGAACCTTTAGAACGCCGTCAGTTTCAATACAAAAATCGCGCGTGCCAGTCGCTGTAATCGCGCCAGTCCCCGCGGGATGAGCTGATGCGAAGAATGTTGCAGGTCCGGCGCCGGCTGCGGTAGGTGTTGCCGTGAATACGTAGCCGCTCTTAGTGCCACTTGCCCCACCTAATACGCTGTCGACCAGCCCGTTAGTTGAGAGTCCCGGAAGGGTTGCGTACGCACCGTTACCATAAGTAGAAGAATACGTCATTTGTGCACCGTGGATGGTGCGGAGGGAAGAAATTGCTGAGCCTTCGTTCGCCGAACGGCGGGCTGCGAGCAGGTTGGGGATAGCGATCGCGGCGATAATGCCGATGATCACGACGACGATCAAAAGTTCGATAAGCGAGAAACCTTTCTGATTTTTCATTTCTATTTCACAATCTCCTAAAGTTTGAAAATCTTGTACCTTTCCCAGGCCACTGGTTCTATTACAAG
>JBGTIP010000070.1:0-5987 GCA_041745615.1 Pyrinomonadaceae bacterium
TGGCACCACATGGCGCAACATGGCACGGCATCGGGCCCACCAGCCACCCCTGGCGCCATCTGTTTGGGAGCTGGTGCCGGATACGGCATGCCGTAAGTTGTTTATTTCCAACGGTGGTTCCATGTGCGCCATGTGCGCCATATGTTTCCCCTCTTATTCTATGCGACCGAAAGTAGAGCAGGAACAAAACGAGGCTCTCACCTCTGCGCTCCGTCAGGTTCGCGAACTCGAACTGAATCGCGTCGAGCGGACAGTCTCCGCGCTTGAAGAAATCTCAGCCGCGATCGTACAGGCCGTTAAGCAGGCCGTCCGAGCCGAGGTTCGCTCTCTCCCTTCGTCCTCCGACAGTGGGCTGCTACTGAAAAAGGAACTCGCAGACCGACTGCAAATTTCGGTTAGTACTGTCAGCAAAATGCAATCCGAGGGTTTGCCAACAATTCAGTTCGGAAAGTCGGTTCGATTCGATTATGAGGAAGCTCTTGCTTGGGTGAAATCTCGACGTGATTTGGGCCGTGGCGAAAGGAAACTGCGGATGGTAGCATAGTCATGCGCACTCATCCAGCAACGGCGAATTTGTTTAAGTGAGGCGCACATGCCGGTCTATCAAATTAACGGTCATTGGCATTATGCATTCGCGATAAACGGTACCAGATACCGTAAGGCGATCAAGGAAGCTCGAACGCGGCGACAGGCCGAACGGGCGGAGCAAGTAGCGCGTAACGAGGTATTCGAACGTCGTTGGGGCGAGACAGGCCGCCGAAACTTCGCTGACTTCGTAGAAAAGGTTTACAAGCCGCACGCGCGGAATCATAAGAAAGGCTTTGAAGTTGAACGGTCTGTTCTCAAGGCTCTGGTCGAATCTTTAGGAAACTTTTCGCTTGGTGAAATCACAACGGAAAAGGTCCAGCAATTCCAGGATCTCCGTGCCGGCGAAGTTACACAACGAGGAACGGTCCGGTCAAAGGCGACGGTTAATCGCGATGTTGCTGTACTCTCTGCCATCATGAAACTGGCTGTAAGGCTTGGCGAATTGCGCGAGAATCCGGTCTCGAAGGTTAGCTGGTACAGCAATCTTCCAAAGCGTGATCGCGTCCTTAGTGACGAAGAGGAAGTCAGAGTCTTGAAGGGTCTACAGGACAACGAAGATCTGCGCGATAAATTCGAGATTCTACTTTACACAGGTCTCCGGCGAAGCGAATTGTTTCGACTCGAATGGAGAGATATTGACTTCGAGAATGGGCTGATTAGACTAAGGCCCGAAACTACAAAGACGGCAAAAGGACGCGTGATTGTGATGTGCTCGAACGTACGGAGAATTCTTGAGCGCCGAGCATTCGCGGCTACAACGAAGGCTCCTACGACTATCGTTTTCGACGGTATCAAGAATCGGGCCGCAGCGTTCACGCTCGAATTGTCAGAGGCATGCAAGAATCTTGGAATTGAGAACGTATCGCCTCATACGCTGCGTCATACGTACAGCACTAGGGCAAACCGTTTTGGTGTCGATCCGTTTGCACAGAAGGCCGCTCTCGGGCACACGAAACTATCACAAACCGCGGACTATACACACCAATCACTTGAGACCTTTAGAAGGAATTTTGAAGGATTTGAGCAACATCTTGAAAAGCGCAACGGAACAGCAAGCTCTCTACTCTAATCACTAATCTCGATCGTTATTGGCGATTATGAATTCATGCTCAGAATAGAGTGCACGCGGCATCGTCGGCACGTATCGCCGTATAGACCCCCGATCCCTCTTTGACGATTATCGCGACCATGACCAGGGCCTGAGACCGGAGTAGCCGGTCGCGGAGAAATCTAAAAGAGATCGCCGACCCGGTCAAGGCGATCTCTAGAAAATAGGTTAAACGAAGGCTGGGCGTTCAATGGCCCGATGCCGTGGAAGCTTGTTCAATTGCAAGGAACGCGATCAGGTCTCTGGTAACCCTGTCCTTGTGACTTGCGAGAATTCCATGCGGCGCGCCTTCGTACTCGATCAAGGTCGACTGCGAGATGCCCTCCGCGGCGGCCCGAGCCGAGGCGTCGATTGGAACTGTTTTGTCAGCATCACCATGAATGATCAGCGTCGGGACATTGAGGGCCGATAGGTCTGGTCGGAAATCCGTCGTCGAGAACGAGTTCGCACATTCCAGTGTGGGCCTGAGACCCGCTTGCATCGCGACATTCCACGATGATTGGATCAACTCGTCGCTGACAGGCTGCGAAAGAAGCCCGACGCCATAAAAATCATTGAAAAAACCCGTTAGAAACTTTGCTCGATCTTCTTTGATCCGACGAGACATTTCTTGAAAAACGGAAGCATCGGTCCCGTTTGGATTGTCGGAAGTCTTGAGCATGTAAGGAACGACCGACGCTATGAGCGCCACCTGCACCACATTCTTGCCGCCGTGCCGCGACATGTACCTAGCGATCTCGCCACCTCCCATTGAGAACCCCATCAGCGTAGCGTTTTCGGACCCTGTTTCTCGCATAACGGAGGCCAGGTCATCCGCGAGCGTGTCATAATCATATCCCGACCAAGGTTGATCGGACCTGCCAAACCCTCGGCGGTCGTAAGCAATGACTCTGTAGCCGGCTTCGGCAATAGCCAGGGCTTGGTCATCCCAACTGTCGGCCGACAGCGGCCATCCGTGAAGAAGGATTACTGGGCGACCCTCTCCCCAGCTCTTAAAGTAAAGTTTCGTACCGTCATCCGTTGTAATAAATGGCATTGTGCGTTCCCCTTTTTCGAAATGTTTAGTTAACCCCGAAATTCAAATGTTGCTCTATTCGTAGGTTAGCTTGCTCAAATGTCGGCAGTCAGAGCGCTACAGTTGAGTAGCGACTACAAGCTAATTCTCAGTCCTTGATGATAATACCTCTTCATTTAGGCGGCGGTGGGCAAGTAATGCTATGAACATTTTCTCGCCAAGTTCGGATTTTTCAAATTTCTTCGCAGACCGCCAAATATCTTCGAAAATGAGGCAAGTTGCATCCTCAGCCGCTTGGTTCGAACGAGTGCTTGCCTTCGACAGCGACCAAACCAAATCTCCGTAGAGGGAAATACATTCGCGAGCCGCCATGAGGTCCCCGCGGGCAATTCGCCCGAAGATAGAGGACTGCTGCTCGTTGTCCGTTAACTTACCGGCTGATTCATCAAATCTCCTCAATTTACCGTTGAATCTAGCAAAGTTAGTTTTAGAAGAAGGAGGGGCATTGCAGAGCCATCCTAAACATTATCTACGTTCATGGACGTCGTCGACCACTTGGCGATCCCGAGCGGCCCCACCCCGTCCGGAGCTCCGGGGAAACTTCCTTGTTGTCTAAGAATCAACTCTATATAAAAACTCCAGCTCGGTATGTCTGGTAACGCACGCACGAAAAAAATCTTTTTTGAGGCCGAAAGCTTCCTACGCGCGCCTCATAATCAGTGATAACTTGCATAAGTCCGTTTTTCACTAGAATTTCACCGCGTCTATACGTAGCAACGCTATTTCACTACAAAGATCTCTGAGTGTGCGATATCGCACCCACACATTCTATTTTGTTGGTAGACTTACCGCGTTGGGTTCAGACCCTGACGGGATCAATATAACTATGGCAACTAAGATGACGCAGGATCTCGCTCGAACGAATTATCTTCTCGACGCATTGCACGACGAGGATCTTCGTCGCATTTTGCCCAAACTTTCCCCGGTTAAAATGGAACTTGGACAGGTCCTTTATGAATCCGGGGAAAAACTCGCGCACGCCTACTTCCCAACAACTGCGATCATATCTCTGCTGTACATTATGGAAAGTGGCTCGACTGCGGAGATAGGTATCATCGGCAACGATGGCATTGTGGGTGTGTCGCTCTTCATGGGTGGTGAAACTACAACAAACAGAGGCATCATCCAAAGTGCGGGCTGCGTCCTACAAATGAAAGAAAAGGACGTCAAGGAGGAGTTCAAACGAGGTGACAGATTTCAGGAGCTGATGCTGCGTTATACACAAGCCTTAATGACCCAAATCTCGCAGACGGCCGTGTGCAATCGCCTCCATCCAATCGACCAACAACTATGTCGCTGGCTCCTGCTCAGCCATGACCGGCTGCATACTGACAAGCTTGTGATGACACATGACTTAATCTCGAACATGCTTGGAGTGCGGCGCGAGGGTGTGACGCTGGCCGCAACGAAGCTCGCAGCCCGGAAGCTGATCACTAACAAGCGAGGAACTATTACCGTGATTGATCGACAGGCACTCGAAGTCGCGGCGTGCGAGTGTTACCAGGTAGTAAACACGGAATATAACCGACTTTTGGGCCGCGGAATGTCTCGTACGTTTGGGTGACACAGACTGCGATGCATGTTTCTGTTAGGGTGTTGGTGTAAGTTGTTCTTTCAAAATCATCATTCGACATCGGGACTGGATTAAACCTTTTCATGTGCCGTCTTTTGTTTTACAACAAGACCGAACAAAAAGGAGTCAGAAAAATGTCCGTATCCGCAATCCCTTCCAACCGGCTGTTAGCCTCAATCCCGAAATCCCAATTTGATATCCTTTCGGCAAAGATGGAGACCGTTCCGCTCGAGTTCGGCGAACCGATCTACGAAGCCGGGGCGGCGATTGTGCGCATTTACTTTCCGGAAAGCGGAATAATCTCGCTGCTGTCGGAGGTCGCCGAGGATTCAACGCTTGAAGTCGGAATTGTAGGTAGCGAGGGGTTGGCTGGGGTTTCCGTATTTCTCGGTGTTCCGGTATCGCCGAACCGAGCTATTGTCCAAGGAAGTGGCCTGGCCCGCACGATGTCGCCTCGGGCGTTTCTTGCAGCTTGTAAGTCAAGTGAGAAATTGTCGAAGGCTGTCCGTCTGTTTATTCACTCGCTATTGACGCAGATCTCGCAGTCTGCCGTATGCAACCGATATCATCGAATTGAAAGCCGTATGTCTCGATGGCTGCTGATGACGCAGGACAGAATGAGGTCGGATGAGTTTCGAATCACGCAGGACTTTCTTTCGAATATGCTCGGCGTCCGACGCGAGGCGGTCAACATAGCCGCCGGGCATCTTCAACGACGGGGGCTCGTAAGCTATAGTCGCGGCAAACTAACGGTGATGGATCGCCAAGGCCTGGAAGACGCTGCCTGCCCTTGCTACGGGTTGATCAAGAAAGGCTAAGGTAAACAAGCTCGTACGTCGAGTGTGCGACACGGCACATACACCGAGCCAGGTGGAATGATTCAATTGAAAATCTAAGTCGGATAATTTTGTTTAAGAATTTGGAATGCTGGCGTTTACGTCACATAACATCGAACTGCTTCGACGATTTCAAATGGACAACTTGCTTCATAAAAAGCTGCTAGATCTTTCGGATGCGGTGGGTTGCATGACCCGCCAGATCTTAGACTCCTGTAATACGGGAAAAGAATTAAATCCGGAAAACAAAGAGTTGATCGACCATTGTCAGGCCCTCATGGACGACTACAACAAAGAAAAATTGCGATTGGAGTGTGCGACATCGGCGGATACGAAGATCGTATTGACTAGCATATCGCCTCCCAGGCTCGATAACGATAGTGCCGTATCGTTAAATTCGTAGATTTTGCAGAGTTCTGAGTCGCCCCTTAAGCTCACCGACCATAACCTTCACGCGAGCAACGCCGTCGGCGTCGGAGCTTCGCAACGCGGCTAGGAAGGCTACCGTTAGCTCCAAGGCTCTCGCCACCTCATTGATCTGTTGGTCCAATTTCGCCGTAGGGTTATCGAGGCCCTCGTCAATCATTTGTTTCACCCGCCGAAGCAATTTACAACTACTCTGTATCAAGGCTACTCCCCTAATCACTGTGCAACGTCGCTCAGCATACACAACGATCTTGAACTTGAATGAATCGATGGTGACCCGGCAGCAAGCCGGCCTGCCGTGCCTTCGACGCAATCCCCGGAGCGGCCCGATGAGGGTTTGAGAAATTCGCGGTGGTCTTCGACCCCGTGTTGCTTGTAATG
>JBGTIP010000071.1:0-25540 GCA_041745615.1 Pyrinomonadaceae bacterium
CGGTTGCAAGCGCCTGATGATCTTTATGCCCCCACGCCACGGCAAGAGCGAATTGGTAACGACCCGCTACGCCGCATGGAGGTTAAAAGAGAAGCCCTCGCTAAAAGTCATCATCGCCAGCTACGGCCAGCAGCTCGCCAACCGCTTCTCCCGCTCGATCCGAAACACCCTCGCCGAGCACTTAAGTCAGACGAGAGTTTCGAAGTTAACGAAGTTGCAGAGTTGCGAAGTTACAGAGTCGCAGAACATTGAGAAGTTTCCGGAGTTACAAAAAACTAAAAGAAACTCCGGAAGTTCAGCAGGATCTGAAAACTTCGGAAACTTCGGAAACTTCGGAAACTTTCGCAACTTGTTTACAAACTCCGCCCGCGAATGGGAGACCGGCCACGGCGGAGGCGTCAAGGCTGTCGGCGTCGGAGGAGGCATCACCGGTTATGGAGCAGAGCTGATCATCATCGACGATCCGATCAAGAGCCGCGAACAGGCCGAGTCGGCAAGCTACAGAGATAAAGTGTGGAACTGGTTCAACGACGACATGATGACCCGCCTCGAACCCGACGGCCAGGTCATCCTCATCCAGACCCGCTGGCACGAAGACGACCTCGCCGGCCGCCTCCTCAAACAGCAGCAGGAAGAAGGCACCGACGAATGGCACGTCATCAGCCTCCCGGCGATAGCCGAAGAAGTTCGCAGAGTTGACAGAGTACCAGAGTACCCGAGTTCAGAAGGGGCGTTCGGAAACTCCGACAACTCTGGTACTACTGGTACTCCTGGTACTTCTGGTACTTCTTCTAGTACTCGATCCCCGATTTACATCAACCGCAACGGCCGCCGCGAGATAGTCCACACCCTCGGAGGCCTCCGTCCCGAATTCGCATATCTCGAACAGGAACAAAAACCGCCGATCCGATACGTGACCTCCCAAAACCCCTCAGGCCTCCCCATGGGTGCCATCCCCAACTTATACGACCGTGCCGCCCGTCAGCACCGCCAGCGTCAGCGGCCGGCCAGTTCGTTAGCCAATAACGAAGATTTTCAACGCAGAGACGCTGAGACGCAGAGAGAAACGGAGATTACAAAGAACCCGATAGATTCAACAAACTCTATAAACTCAACAAACTCTAAAAACTCTACGAACTCTAAAAACTCCCCAGACTCTCTAGACTCAAGAAGTCCCGGCGAGGCCCTGTGGCCCGAACGCTTTAGCATTGAGACACTCGAAAAGATAAAAAAACGAATGGGCACGTACTCATTCGAAGCCCTCTACCAGCAAAGACCGGTGCCGACAGAAGGAGGGCTGTTCCAGCGTTCATGGTTTACAAAGAACATCGTCCAACACCCGCCGCCAAATCTCGAATGGAAACGCGGATACGACCTTTCGTTCACCGCCAACCCCGATTCCGACCCTTCTGCGACACTCAAAGTGGCCTTCGACAAAGATGGGGTCCTCTATATCGACGGCTGTTTCGTCGGAAAGCTCAATTACCCGCTGCAAAGAAAGATGCTGATGCACTATATTCAAACTGAGACACGCACCGAACAAGGCGTCGAGCTCTCAGCCAACGGCCACGCGATCCTCCACGACCTGAGACAGGTCCCCGAACTCCGCGGCCGCAAGTTCCGCGGCGTAAAAGTTGAGACAAACAAGCTAACCCGTGCCCTCCCCTGGATCGCACTGGCGGAAGAAGGACGCGTCCGACTAGTGGCCGGCCGCTGGAACCAGGACTTCATCGAAGAAGCCTGCTCATTCCCCCACGGCCTCCACGACGACCAAATAGACGCCGTATCAATTGCAGTCCGCATGCACGGCGACAGAAAAGGTAAGAGATTCTGGAGGTTGTGAGAACAGTTGTCAGTTGTCAGTTGTCGGTTGTCGGTGGTCGGTGGTCAGTTGTCAGTTGTCGGTTGTCAGAACCGGGAGCGATAGCGACTGGGTTCTTTTCGTATTAACAGATCTTTGAAAACCCAATCCAAAAGCGCCACCCGATCGCAAGCCCTTTCTTCTCTCTGCATCTTCTCTGCGACTCTGCGCCTCTGCGGGAGGAGAAGAGGTTTCCCGCAGAGCCGCAAAGCCCGCAGAGAAGAACTAGGCGGATAATGGACCTGACCATGTCAGAACCGGGAGCGATAGCGACTGGGTTTATGAGAGCAGTTGTCAGTTGTCGGTGGTCAGTGGTCAGAACCGGGAGCGATAGCGACTGGGTTCTTTTCGTTACTAACGGATCTTTGACAACCCAATCCAAAAGCGCCACGCGATCGCAAGCCCTTTCGTTCTCTCTGCGTCTTCTCTGCGGCTTCGCGCCTCTGCGGTAGAAAAGAAGTTTCTCGCAAAGCCCGCAAAGAGGTATTTGCTCCTTCCCCACGGCCTCCACGACGACGACCAAATCGACGCCGTCTCCATATTGCCTGCGGAACGTGAGCTTTTTTTACTTTAGTATGGCGGTTTGCGATTATAGAAGTTGGATTGCGAGCAGGTTAAATGATGATAGGTGGCCGGGACAACCTGATAGTTGGCGGTGGTGTGATCGGGCTGAGCTTTGCTCGGGAGCTGCACTTGCGCGGGGCCGGGAAGATCACTGTCATAGATGCCGGAAATTGCGGCGGCGAATCCTCGTGGGCAGCGGCAGGCATGCTGTGTCCGCAGGTCGAGGCGGACGAGTCGGGTGCGTTCTTCGAGTTTTGCCTTGAATCACGCGACCTTTACCCGGCTCTCGCGGCGGAACTGCTTGATGAGACTGGCATCGATATCGAGCTTGACCGGGCCGGAACGCTTTACCTGGCGTTTTCCGATGAGGATGTCCGGCTTACGCAGGAACGGTTCCATTGGCAAACGGCCGCCGGGCTGGCTGTCGAACATCTGCCCGCCGACGAGGTCCGCCGGGCCGAGCCCTTCGTTTCCCCCGATGTCCTCGAAGCCCTTTATTTTCCCGGCGATTGGCAGGTCGAGAATCGCAAACTTTGCTCCGCCCTTCGACGGTATTGTGAAATTAACGGCGTTGAGATCATTGAGAACACAACGGTCACGGGCCTGAGTATTGACGAAAATGGGATTTCCGGCGTGAAGTGCGGCAATGAAACTCTGCGGGCCGGCAAGGTCGTTATCGCGGCAGGTGCGTGGGCCTCGCAGATCCTGCCCGAAACACTGGGAATGCCGATAAAGGTTGAGCCTGTTCGCGGCCAGATGATCTCGATGCATACCGCCAAGCGGTTATTCGAACGCGTCATATACGGCAGCAGCGGCTATATCGTGCCGCGGGTCGACGGACGTGTTCTCGCCGGCTCGACCACCGAAAAGGTCGGATTTGACCGGGAGATCAATGACACGGTGGCCGCTTCGCTGTTCTCGATGGCCTGCGGGATCGCCCCATCGCTCGCTAACCTTAGGATCGAAGAGCACTGGTCGGGTTTCCGTCCGCGTGCCGTGGACGGCTTGCCCGTCATCGGACGCATCGAAGGTATCAATGGGCTCTATTTCGCGACGGCGCATTACCGCAACGGGATACTTCTGGCCCCCGCGACCGCGGCCCTGGCCGCGGATATGATCATCGACGACGAGCCCTCGCGATACCAAAATGTCTTCGGGCCTGACCGTTTTAGGTCGCTTGCGAACCGGGTCGGGAACTGAGTTTTATGCGTTATTTTTTCGTACTTTTTATTCTATTCGCTCTCGCCGGCAGCGCTGCAGCGCAGTCCGGCCGCAGCCCCGTGCCGGATGGGGAGATAAACTCAGGTGCCGGCAGGACTGACAAAAGTGTCAAGGATCTTTTCACCGAAGCCAATGGGTACCTACGCTCGAAAGCCGACGAGTTCGAAGCTAAAAAGGTGCCGTTCAGCGAAAAGCTCCTGTCAAACACGCAGCTCGAGCAGCGGCAGCTCGCGGCAAAATATGCGGCCCTGGCGGCCATCCGAAAAGATCTGGCCGGCGAGGACCATTATTACCTCGGCATGCTACATTGGATCGCCGAGAATATGGATGGAACGGTTGAAAATTTGGGAAATTACATAACCTGGGCGGACGCCGCGAAAGACCGGCGCCAGACGGCCCGGTCTATATCGATCGTCGCCCTTGCCAAGCAAAATAAGCTCGAGCAGGCCGAGACGCTTCTGGCAGATTACCGGCAGGCCGAACCCACCAAACCGACCGAATTCGCCCGCATCGGGGCCGAGATGGCAAAGGCATATCAGGCACGGAAAGAGTTTGTGAAAATGGCACCCCACGCCACGACGGCCTACGACGCATCAAAATCGCTGCTCAAGGAGGCCTCGTCACGGGCCCGCGGCCTTGACGAAATACTCGACGCGGGCATGCTGGTGTACGAAGCATATCGTGACGCGGGTGAGCAAAAACGTGCCGACGAGGCGCTTGACGACATGCGGGCCACCGCGGCATCCGTCGAATCGCCCAGCTTTTACTACTATGCTTTGGACCAAAAGATCAAATATATGATCGAAACGGGCCGAAAAACTCAGGCGCTCGAATTCTACACCGCGTCGATGGCCCTTGCGGGCAAGGAATTGGCGGCAAAGACCGCCGCGGCTAACGTTGTAAGCCGGCTCAAGAACCGCAGTGTTCACTATAAACTTCTCGGCGAAACGGCCCCCGCTTTGCCTGCCATCGAACACTGGTTTCCAGGCACGCCGAAAACTCTTAACGAGCTCAGGGGAAAGGTCGTGTTCCTCGATTTCTGGGCGACGTGGTGCGGGCCGTGCTTTGAGGCATTCCCCCATCTGATCGAGTGGAATGAGCAATTTTCACGAGATGGACTCGTGATCCTGGGGGTCACCCGATTCTACGGCCCGAATGGCGGCATGCCGGCCGAAATGCCCGCCGAGCTCGAGGCTCTTAGAAATTTCCGTGAAAAGGAGAAATTGTCGTATGATTTTCTTGTCGCCAGGGGCCAGGCTGTCCAGTTCCTCTTTGGAGCTACCAACCTCCCGACGGCGGTTTTGATCGACAGGAAAGGGGTGATACGTTACATTGAAACGGGCACGAGCCCGTCACGTATGAACCAAATGCGAGAAATGATACTAAAACTGATCGCCGAAAAGTGATGCCTAGTAACGGTCAAACCGGCTCCGCAAGAAAGGAGAAGACGCAGGGGCTTTACGACCGCATAGCGGATGTCCAGCATCTTGCTATGAAGATCAACGGGTATCGCGCGTCTGTAGCGAAGTATCTCAAGTCGCTCGATCTCGATATCGGCCCCGACTCGCTCGTGCTTGACGCGGGCAGCGGCACCGGCATCGTTACGCTTGCATTTCAGGATGCCGGTTATTTGCCGGGTCAAGCTATCGCACTCGATCTCTCATTCAATTCGCTGAAGGTGTCCCGACCTGAATTGATCAAACGAAAGCGGTATTCGAAACGAACGCACGCCGTTCAGGGTAATATTCTGGACCTGCCGTTTCCCGACGAATCTTTTGATCTGGTGCTGATGTGCGGCGTGCTCGAATACACTCCGCTGGACGAGGGGTTAGGCGAAACCGCAAGGATCCTGAAGAAAGGCGCCAGGCTGGTTTTGCTGCCGGTAAAGCAATCGGTCGTAGGCTCGGTGCTCGAACTGCTTTACAACTTCAAGATCCACCCGGTCGAAAGCGTCCGGGCCGCAGCCTCAAATTATTTTCGGATCCTCGATAAACACGAATTTCCGATCATTGAGCCGATCGCATGGTCTAAGACGATATTTCTTCTCGAAAAGAAATGAACCGGCTCCCGCTGATCATCGGCCATCGGGGAGCCAGCGCCCACGCACCTGAAAACACTCTCGCGGCCCTGCAAATGGCGATCGATCAAGGCGCGGACGGTGTGGAATTTGATGTCCGGCTGGCAAAGGACGGAATTCCGGTAGTGATCCACGACATAGACCTGCGGCGGGTCGCCGGCTTAAAAGCCTCGGTAGCGAGCTTTACATCCGCGGAACTCGCTTCGGTTGATATCGGAACGTGGTTCAATTCGGCATTTCCACGGAGGGCGTCCGCTGCTTATTCGAAAGAAACCGTTCCTTCCCTGGCCCGGGTCCTGGATATTTTGGCCGCGTCGGACGGTGTCATATATATCGAGGTAAAGACAGATGGCGTAAACCCCGACCGGTTTGTAAGAAACGTTTGCGAGATCATCGGCGGCTCACCGATGCTGCCTAGAATGATCGTAAAAAGTTTTAGTTTGGATGCCCTCGAACGGGTGCGGCATGAACTTCCGCAGGTAGAAACCGCCGCGTTGTTTGAGCCCGCCGTAAATACGGTTTTTCGACGCCGGGCCGATCTTGTTGCCATGGCCGCCGAATGCGGGGCCCGACACATCTCGCTTCACTGGTCATTGGTCAGCCGGCGACTTGTCGAGAATGCCCGCAAGGCTCACATGGATGTGACCGTATGGACAGTTGCTCATCCCAGATGGTTCGGAAAGGCCCGGCAGATGGGCATCAGATCTTTGATAACTAATGATCCGGCTCGGCTGATCGCCGTCCGAGACTCTCTGGCAGAAATGGCCTGAGTTGATCCGAATACATAAAGCGGCCTTCCAGCCGCTCGATGTATTCGGATCAGGAGATCTCACTCGATCCCGACAAAATCGACTTCCGTGAGTGAATCGCTCGCCTGGACGACTCTCGAAGAAAAGCGATACCGCTTGGAGGAAACGCCGACGATGTAAGTTTCGCCCGATCTCACCTCGTCAAACTCGTAGTATCCCAGCGAACCCGTTGTGACGGTCCTCACCGATCCGGTCGAATCCACCATGGTGACCCGGGCATTGCGAAGCCCGCGTCCATCCTCGGTCCAAACTCGTCCGGAAATTACACCTTCTGAAGATGTCGACGAAAGCAGCTCGAGACCCCAGCCGCTCATGAACGTTCCAACGGTTTGAGGGACAAAGTCCTCATCATCGCGGACAAATAGCCTCCATTCCCCGTTACCGTCCTGCTGGCTGAAATTTCCGTAAAGGGTCTCGGCTGTCGTGCGGTCAACGTCACAGCCGGGATCGATATACGGCCCCGCTGGCGCCGGTGATGTAAAATCATTGGCAAAGTCACAGTTTGTAGGCAGGAAGGTTCCGGACGTCAGCGGGTCAGTTGCAGGAAGAACCGCTGTTGCCGCGTCAGAGAAGGTCAGCGTAACGGGTGAGGTCAGACTCGTAGATGAGCCTACATGGCCCATCAGGACATACATCGCCCCGTTGGGACCGATAAGCAGCACATCCACGTGATTGCCGGGCGTAGGGAAAAAGTCGAATAGTGTAACCCTGATACGGAAAACGCTGGTCGGGGCCCCTGTTACAGTGATCGTCGAGGGATAAAGATCCGCCGGGGCTCCCTCGGTGACCGTAATAGGATCATCATTCCTATATTGCGATGCTGTATCAATTATCGAAAGTACAGCTTCGGTTTGGGTTCCGAGTGAGGTTCCGATCGACGGCCCTATCAAGGCAAGGATGACAGTTTCAGTTGGCTCGACAAGCAGATCTGAGCAGAGAAGAACGCTCACGGTCTGACTGGTTTCCCCGGCCGCAAATTCGACTGTCTGGTTTGTGGTTTGATAGTCAGCACCGGCACCGCATGTGCCGCCTGTTGCCGATCCGCCCGGAACGGTCGAAAACGTTACTTCGCTGACACCCGTTGTATCACCGGTTCTGGTAATAGTGATCACAGCGAACTGTGACTCGTCATCTTGATAGCTCGCTGCCGAGAATTGAACGACCGCGCCGGAAGTACACGGATTTAAGGGGCTCGCGGTATTCCGTGGTGCCGGTGCACCAGTGGCAAAATCGGTGGAGTTCTGGTCCGTGTCTGTGCAGCCGCTCCCTGCTCGCAGGATCGAGGTAGTGTTCGAAGGGGCGGGGGCCGCCGCGGTACCCTCAAAGAAATTTGCCGTTCCGAATCCGACCAGGTCGACTATTTGGGCAAGCTGTTCCGAAGTACAAGGCGTCGAACTGCCGTTACAAGCGATCCCGGAAGTCGTGTTCGCAAGAATCACCTTACCGGCCGTTGCTGCGATAGGTGTAGTTCCGGTGGCATCTGGAGTTGGCGGGGATCCAGAGGGCGTTGTTCCGGCTGCCTGCTGGATAAGGTAATACTGACCAGGCTGAAGGTTTACGTTCGTAAGCGGTGTTATATTTCCACTAAATAATCCTGTCGTGGTCGCCGCCGCGTACTGGATAGAATAATTACTCAGGTTGATCGGGGTCGTTCCCTTATTGAAGATCTCGATAAAGTCATTGGTAAACGGGGCCCCCGTATTACCGCCGCCGCCATACACCTGACTTATCACAAGGGTTGTTGATATGTCTGGCTGATTAAGAGCAGGCGAAGTGGCGTCAACAAGCGATAGCGGCGTGGCACCAAAAAATAAAATGAAAGCGGCCGACAATAGACTTAAACGACATATCGTACGTGACGATCGAGAAACTTTCTTATGCATTAGACGGATGTCCCCCTCCAGAGATATTCGAAAGATAAGAAGCGTCAGCCTGCCTCCCTATTTTTGGGGGGACCTTAACAGACGCCGGCAATTATTGGTTCTAAATTCTAGCCATTGTAATCCCGTGCGTCTGTCGAAGTCAAAGTATTCTGGCCTGGCAGGGCATTCTTGCCTGCAGAACGGTTTGCGAATAAACTCAGAGTTACTCGGAAGATTAAAAACTAGATGAAATTCTACAATGACATTCTCAGCCTGGTCGGTAAAACGCCGCTGGTCCGCATTAATAAACTAACGAAGCAGCACAACATCAAAGGCCAGGTATTCGGTAAGATGGAGAGCCTTAATCCTGGTTATTCCGTAAAGGACCGCATCGGTATTTCGATGATCGACTGGGCCGAAAAGGAAGGCGTGCTCAAAAAAGGCGGTACGATCATCGAGGCAACGTCCGGGAACACGGGCATAGGCCTGGCCCTCGTTGCCGCGGTTCGTGGATATAAGTGCATATTTGTTCTTACGGACAAGGTTTCTGTTGAAAAACAGCGGTATTTAAAATCTCTCGGCGCGGATATCGTAGTTTGTCCATCCGCCGCCAAACACGGCACGCCGGACCATTACCACGAAACCGCGAAACGCATTTCGAACCAGACGCCGAATTCGTTTTATCCCGACCAGTACAGTCACCCGGCAAATCCGGCCGCCCATTATCGCACCACCGGCCCCGAGGTATGGGAAGATACCGAGGGCAAGATCACGCACTTCGTTTCGGGCATCGGCACTGGCGGCACGATCTCGGGCACGGGCCGGTACCTGAAGGAAAAAAATCCCAAAATAAAGATCATCGGTGCGGACCCATACGGCTCCATATTTAAAACTTACAAGGATTCGGGTCATGTGCCGGAATCCACCCCTTATCTTGTTGAGGGCATCGGCCAGAGCCTGCCGGTCGGCAACGCCGATATGAAGATCATCGATGAGATCATCAATGTCACCGACCGCGAATCATTCGAATTGGCCCGCGACCTCTCGCGGCGTGAAGGAATCTTTTGCGGAGGGTCGACGGGGACTAACTTTGCCGCCGCTCTCAAGGTTGCTAAAGAGGCCGACGAAAACGCCGTGATCGTATTTATCGTCTGCGATACCGGTGAGCATTACCTGAGCAAGTTCCATTCGGATGAATGGATGAAGGAAAAACTTCTCCTTGAGCCTCAGCGAATAACCGCAAGCCTTATCGCCGAAACAAAGAATTCCGGCGCCCCCGTGCAGCTGATCTTTGTTTCGCCCGACGAAACAGTCGGCGCGGCATTAACATTGATGGATGAGAATGGCGTTACCCAGATACCGGTGCTGGAAAATCACCTTTCCGTCGGCAGTTTGAGGGAAAGCCACGTGCTCGCAAAACTGCTGGTTGATCGTGATCTTTTGAATGCTAGAGTCGGCGATGTGATGGATAAGAGCTTCCCGGTAGTTGACATGGACGCAAATATCGCCGATATAAAGAATAAGCTGACGAAATCGCCCGCGGTCCTGATCGAAGATTTCAAACGCATTACCGCGATCATTACCCGATCGGACGTTCTCGATATTCAGACATAGAAGCTATCATCGAAACGGATGAGCAACAAACTTGAAAAATCAGGCGCTGAGGCTGAATGGTCAATGCCGGAACCGGTCTTTCGTTCATCTGCGGGCAAAGGACTTAGAACCCCTGTGCCCGGTTCCGACATTAGTGAAGACGAAGTGGCTGCGGAAACGGAGCGGGAGGAAATGATGGAAAACGAACGTAAAGACATTAGAGAAGCTACAACGGATCCCGAAGGTGAAAATGCCATCGAAAAGGAAGTGAAAGGAGACAAACTCGGTACGTCGATGACTGCCGTCGGCCTTCTTGCCCTTCTGGGAGCCGGGGTAATATTCCTGCTTGTTTACTTCCTGTTTTTCCGTGACGCCGGCACCGTAACTCCCTGACCGGCATTCACGGATGGGTCATATCTTCGGCCTTGACGAGCTCGTCAAATTTCTCAGCCGTCAGCAGGCCTAATTCGACGGCAGATTCCTTTAACGAGATCCCCTTCTTGTGCGCGTATTTGGCGATCTTGGCCGCGTTATCGTAGCCAATATGCTGGTTAAGTGCCGTAACGAGCATTAGTGAATTCTGCAGGTAATGATCGATCTGATCACGATTGAGTTCGATACCCTTTATGCAATACTCCACAAATCCATGACATGCGTCATGAATTAACCTGACGGAATGAAGGAAATTATGGATCATCACGGGCTTGAACACATTCAGCTCAAAATTGCCCTGCGAACCCGCAAATCCGATGGCAGCGTCATTGCCAAATACCTGGACCGCGACCATTGTCATGGCCTCGGACTGGGTCGGATTTACCTTACCGGGCATGATCGAGCTTCCGGGTTCATTTTCAGGAAGTGTAATTTCCCCGATGCCGCAGCGTGGCCCCGATCCAAGCCAGCGAATGTCATTCGCGATCTTCATCAGGCTCCCGGCCAAAGTCTTCAAAGCTCCCGAAGCAAATACGATCTCGTCATGAGCCGACAGTGCGGCAAATTTATCGGGATGCGATCTGAACGGCAGTCCTGTCAGTTCAGCTATCTTAGCCGCGGCACGCTCAGCAAATTCCGGATGCGAATTAAGCCCGGTGCCTACGGCAGTGCCGCCGATCGCGAGTTCCAGCAGTCCTGGCAAGGTCATTCGCAGCCTTTCGATATCCCGCTCGATGAGGCTTGCCCATCCGCCGAACTGTTGTCCGACTGTCATCGGCGTTGCATCCTGCAGGTGGGTGCGCCCGATCTTCACAACGTCGGCATACTCACTGGCTTTGGCGTCGATGGCATCGTGGACCGTCTGCACCTCGACGATAAGGGCAGTCAACCGCTCAGCGGCCGCGATATACATGGCGGTCGGAAATGTATCATTCGACGATTGCGATTTATTTACGTCATCGTTCGGATGAACAGGCGCCTTAGAGCCCATCTCGCCGCCGGCGATCTCGATAGCGCGATTTGAGATCACCTCGTTGGCGTTCATGTTTGTTTGCGTTCCGGAACCTGTCTGCCAGACACGCAGGGGGAAATGCTCGTCGAGCTTGCCCTCGATAACCTCATCGGCGGCCCGGATGATGAGGTCTTTCTTTTCGGCCGGCAGCTTACCGAGATCAAAATTGACGATCGCGGCGGCCTTTTTGAGGATCCCGAGAGCACGAATAACCTCTCTGGGCATCACATCAAAGCCGATGTCAAAGTGCTTGAGCGACCGCTGCGTTTGGGCACCCCAGTAGGCACTTGTCGGGACCTCGATCTCGCCCATTGAGTCCGTTTCGACGCGTGTTGTAACTGCCTTTTCCGTTGCTTCTGCCATATTTTATTTTGTAATGAATATTAAGGATATTACCGCATATTTCGCCGTGTCAGAAAGCCAGGCAGATCGCGATTCCCCTGCATCGCAAGACTGCCAACACCGTTTTTGTTAAACTTTTCGTTTAGCCGCGGCTGGCCAACCCGATGACGTCATTCCTGCAGAAACTAAAAACAACGCTCGCGATGATCAAATTCGAGCATACGCTCTTTGCGTTGCCGTTTGCTTTTTTGGGAGCATTGTTAGCTGCGAACGGCCTGCCGACCTGGTGGCAAATATTGTGGATGACAGTTGCAATGGTCGGTGCGAGATCTGCTGCGATGACTTTTAACAGGATCGTCGATCGAGATATCGATGCGAGGAATCCACGCACCGCTAACCGAGAGTTGCCTGCAGGGAAACTTTCTGTCGGCTTTGCCTGGGTCTTCCTATTTGTATCCATCGGCATTTTTGTCCTCGCGGCATACATGCTGAACTGGCTGACGTTTGCACTTTCACCCGTGGCGTTGCTCATTGTACTAGGCTATTCATACGCAAAGCGATTCACATCGCTGGCCCATCTCCTCTTGGGCCTTGGCTTGGCGATATCGCCGTCTGCGGCGTGGATAGCCGTACGCGGCAGTCTCGATGAGGAATTGCCGATCCTGCTTTCACTTTTTGTTCTAATGTGGACGGCAGGGTTTGATGTGCTATACGCTTGCCAGGATCTCGATTTTGACCGAAAGGCAGGTTTGCGATCTATCCCGGCGAGGTTCGGCATAAAGAATTCGTTATGGATCGCGAGGCTCTTCCACCTGCAGGCATTCATCGTTCTAACTCTTCTTTATTTTGTTTCGGGCTTGGGAACATCCGCTCTCGCCGGGGTTATTGTTGTTGGGATCCTCCTCATATATCAGCACACGTTAGTAGGACCAAATGACCTTTCGCGGATGAATGCGGCTTTTTTTACTACTAATGCTTTTGTCAGCGTCATCCTGCTGGCCGCCTTCGGCACCGCCGTTTTTCTTAAATAATCTACGTGGATACTTCGCTCGGCACCTTCAGCCCTGAGCTGAAACAAATGATCTTAAACGAAGGACGCAGGCGGACCTTCGGCGAAGACCAGGAGATCTTCGCGGGCGGTGACGAGGCGGCGTTTCTGCCGATCGTGCTTTCGGGGCGTGTAAAGATGCTTCATTTTCTCGAACCCGGCAAAGAAGTGATAATCGGAATATTTGAACCGGGCGAAATGTTTGCGGTGCCTCCGGTTTTCGACGGAGGTGTTTATCCCGCGACCGCTATCGCGA
This sequence comes from Pyrinomonadaceae bacterium, assembly GCA_041745615.1. GTDB lineage: Bacteria > Acidobacteriota > Blastocatellia > Pyrinomonadales > Pyrinomonadaceae > OLB17. Next base: position 13,078 of record JBGTIP010000071.1, read on the forward strand.
TGGAGGAAAGTCAGCTGCTCCTGATCGAAAGAAATAGCTTTCTAAAACTCCTACGCGAATCGAACGAGCTTTCTTTCGCCGTCATCTCGTGGATGTGTTCAATGCTTCGCGATAAAACCGCCACGATCCAAAACCTGGCGACCTCATCACCGGATCATCGAGTTGCAAATGTGCTTTTGAAACTTACGGAAAAGGAACCGCACGATCATCCCGTCAGGATAACCCTGCGTCGGCAGGACATCGCACGAATGGCCGGCCTGACAACCGAAACAACCATCCGAGTGATCCGCCGACTCGCCACCGGAGGCCTTGTGACTATCGACCACGGAAAGATCATCGTTGGAGATATCTCAGGACTCAAGCGGCTTGCGGAAAGCTGATCCCAAATGACAAGTCTCGAGTTGCGATGGCCTTCCTCAGCGGCCTTTCAATTCACCTTCACCTTAACCCGTTGATTGTAAGAAAGCGGACAAACATCTGAGATTCCGCGGTGTTAAGTTGAGAGAGATAAAAGGGGGATTTTATGAACGCAATAGAGATTTTGAAACTTGACCATCGTGTCGTCGACGCACTCTTTCAACAGGCGATGGACATGCAGCCGTCCAGGAGAGGGCCGGTGTATAAAAAGATCAGTAATGAGCTTGCCGCTCATGCCCACATTGAGGAAGCGATCTTCTACCCGAGGCTTCTTAAGGAAGGCGATAAGGATCTCAAGAAGATCGTTCTGGAGGGCATCGAGGAACATACACAGATCCATATGTTCCATGACCAGCTCGACACGATGAAACCGGCCGAGGAACGATTTGAACCGAAACTGACCGTGCTGCAGGAAGACATCCGCCATCACGTCAAGGAAGAAGAAAATGAGATGTTTGACATGGTCGAGAAACAGTTTTCATCCGATGCCCTCGAACGGATGGGGGAAGAAATGGAGGCAGAACGCAAAAAGTTTCAGAAGCAGAAAGGAATTCCGGCGCGATCCGCGGCTGATGAAGCTCTCGGTAAGGGGATGCTTTCGCGGTTTGTCGACGCTGTGACCGGGATGTTTACCAGCGAGCAAAATGAGTCGAGATCATCAGGTTCCGCGAAACGAGCCGAAAATGGGCGAAGTGCGAAGACCTCGACTAGATCATCATCGGCGAAAAAGGCTTCGAACAACGGCAGCTCGCAAACAAAGTCATCGGGAAAAAGCTCTGCCAGCACTTCATCGACAGGGAAGACATCCAGTGGAAAAACGAAGAGATCGGCAACCGCCACAAGCCAATCGAAAACGGGAGTCAGCAAATCTGCATCGGCCGGTAACAGATCAACGGGACGAAGCGGCACATCGACAAGGAGTAAAAAGGCTACGACCTCTTCTCGCTCAAAAACGGCTGCAGGATCACGAAGTTCCGCGGCAAAATAGGGAAGCAGATCAGACAGATACGGTAATGGGAGGAAGGCGGCCTCCCATTTGCCTTTTGCCTATCTCTTGTCTTGCAGGAGTAACTTAACTTCGTCTGCCGTCAGGTGTAATCGGGTGCGCAAAATTTCGAGATCGCCGGGAGTATAAAGCGGGTAATCGGTTCCGAAAGATATCCTCTCAAATCCGAGTCGACGAACATAATTCGATAGTTCCTCAAATTCGCCATCGGTGAGTTTACGAACACCCTCACTGTCTTTGTCCAGGGCGACTGCCGAAATATCGAAAAATATTTTGTGCTTGCGGAGCTTAGGATTCGTCCGTAACTGGTATCGGAAAGCATCGATCACGGCCTTGGTTCTCGCGTTGAAACCGCCCGAGGTGCCGAAATGGGCGATCGTGAGGCGGACGGGTTTTAACTCATTGAGGATCGAATCGACAAGCAGGCCCACATCCCGTTCGCCGAATCGACGATGGCTGTTGTCAAAATGCATCAGTATAGGCATTTTGTGCTGAGCTGCAAATTCAAAGACCTGCTTAACTTTTGCGAGATGTTCTGGAACGGTGAGATAAACCTGGTTCGCATTGTGATGCAGTTTGATGCCGTCCATTCTTAACCGCGAGCGGCAGCGTTCAAGTTCATCGAGTGCGTAATCGCGAAGCGGATCGACGCTGCAGAATGCTCGCACCCTTGCTGGGTATTTATCCCTCACCGCGGCTACATAGGTATTCTCCCGTTCGACCAGTTCTCGCTCATTTTTAAATCCGCCAAATTCGCCGGACGAATAAACGTGGGCCATCGAGATGAGATCGACGCGGCTACTGCCGGCGTTTTTCAGAATAACGTTAATGTCCTGATAGTATTCGTCAGGCCTCGAAAACGGGATGCCGAGGCCTTTCCAGATCTTGATCAATTCAGGGCTGAGGATGTGGACGTGGCCGTCCGTCGGTATGATGTTTCGCCCCGTGGGAACCTGCCCCATATCGGAGCACGCCGCCCCCATCACCATTGCTAATAAGACCTGTTTCCACATATGGCCCTCAATAACAGATTGTCCATCAATTATTTGTTAGAATTTAGCTATAAATGCAGTTTTCAATCGATACGAAATTAGCAGACATTGCCTTTAAGGTCGAGGACGGCGAGCGGCTTACCTTCGACGAAGGGATGGCGCTGTATAAAACGACTGATCTCAACGCCCTCGGCAAACTGGCCGATACGGTCCGCAGACGTAAGCATGGACTGACGACCTACTACAACGTCAATCGCCACTTCAACCACACGAATATCTGCGTGGCCGACTGCAAGTTCTGCGGGTTCTATCGACGTGCCCGGCAGGACGATGCCTACACACACTCGATCGAAGAAGGTATCGAAATCGCACGGGCCGCGGTGGCCGAGGGAGCAACCGAACTGCATATCGTCGGCGGGCTGAACAGCAAACTTCCCTTCGAGTACTACACCGATCTTTTCTCATCGCTCAAGCGTGAATTCCCAAAACTACACCTCAAGGCTCTGACCATGGTAGAGCTCGATTTCTTCGCCCGCTTTTACAAGATGCCCGACGAAGAGGTCATAGAGAAGCTTAAGGCAGCGGGGATGGACTCATGCCCCGGCGGCGGAGCTGAGATATTCGCGGAACCCACCCGTTCCCGGATCTGCGATCACAAATGCGATGGCGATCGCTGGCTTGAGCTTGCGGGCAAGGTCCACAAGGCCGGCCTCAAGACCAACGCGACGATGCTCTACGGCCATATCGAGTCTATCGAAGATCGTATCGACCACTTCGTAAAACTAAGAGATCAGCAGGATAAAACCGGCGGCTTCCAGTGCTTCATCCCGCTCGCGTTCTACCCGCCTGGCACCGCGCTTGAGAGCCTGCCTGGCCCCGACGCCATCGACAACCACAAGACCATCGCCGTATCGCGTCTGATGCTCGACAACTTCGACCATATCAAGGCTTACTGGGTCATGCTCGGCAAACACACCGCCCAAACCGCCCTCCACTTCGGCGCCAACGACCTCGACGGCACCATCACCGATGGCGGTGAACTAACCCACGCCTACGCAGCCGAAGGTGAAGTGAAAATGACCAAAGCTGAGATCATCACCATGATCGAAAACGCCGGATTCGAAGCCGTCGAAAGAGACACGGTCTATAACCGCGTGAAAAAGGTCGCGAATACAAATCTGATATAATTTCCGTTAGAGGCATTATGATCACAATCAAATTTATAGACGCCGATACTGAGCTTGAGGCCCTTGGCTTTCTCCTCGGACGCTTTCCCGGCCGGGCGCTGAAAACCGGCGAGGTGCTTGTACCTGATGCCGCGTTGCAAGCATTGGCTATCGAAGGTTATCAGTTCACGGTGATCGGAAAATCCACCTATGAGCAGCAAATTGCGTCGCTTCGAGATATTGTTCCCGCAGCAGTATAACGATGGCAGCGAAATACCTCGCAAGCTTCGCGGACAAGCGCTAAAAGAGATAGTCGATCAGTTCGGGGCGGCCAGCTTTGAGCCGACCTCTGTCGAAGGCTATTGGCACCATGAGGGCGTTCTCTACACCGATTCGCTTTCGAAGATAGTTATCGACATAGCCGACACCGAAGAAAACCGCCAGTGGATGCGGGACTTCAAAGCACGCTGGAAACTCGCACTCGATCAACTGGACCTCTGGTTGGTCAGTTACGAAATAGATGTCGAGTAGTCGAACGGCGCCATGACCGACGGCGGCGAGATAACTCACAGCTACACTGCCGAAGGCGAAGTAAAAATAACCAGACAACCAAAGGTCGGTCTGAGCAACGACTTCAAACTATCTGCATTCTCAAACTAATTAAATCCTGAGCGAACCGCGAAAGCCGCGGGCTCCGTAATAAGACTCGGCACCGTTATGGTAGAGAAACACGGTGTCATAGCGCCGATCGCAAAATAGGGCACCGCCGAGTTTCCTGATATGAGAGGGGGTCTTGATCCAGCTCGAAGTCTTAAGATCAAATTCCCCTAGTTTTTGCAGCTTTCGATATTCTTCTTCCGTCAAAATATCGATGCCCATGTCATCGGCCATGCCGAGAGCACTATGATCGGGTTTGTGCTCCTTGCGCGAAGCGAGGGCTTCCGCATCGTAGCAAACGCTTCTTCGTCCTTTAGGACTTTCGACTGAGCAGTCGAAGAAAATATACTCGCCCGTCGCCTTATCAGATCCGACCACGTCCGGTTCCCCTCCGGTGCGTTCCATTTCATAAAGCGATAATAGCTTTTTTGGATCCGCGTCGAGCCTCGCCTCGACGTCTACCCATTGCAGCCCTTTGTGTCGGACCATATTCTTCTCAAAACGCTCTTTCAAACCTGTAATGAGTTCAGCGGTCTGTTCAGGTGAAAGCTTCTTTTTCAAAATCTACATATCCTCCAGAGCCAGAATTGGACGGCGACCAAAAATAGCCGCCATACTAGCTTGTAATTGCATGTTATCCTACTTTCGCTATGACTCAGACAGACATCGGCGGGGTATCCCCGTTTTTCATCGTGCGGAATGTTCCGGCGACACTGGCATTCTATCGCGACAAGCTGGGGTTCGAGGTCACGTTCGAAGGGCCGGAAGCGGACGACATCTTCTTCGGCGTCGTGCAGCGGGGGCGGGCGATGCTGATGTTCAAGGACATAAGTGTCGAGCCGCTACCGAACCAAACACGAGACGTCGGAAAAGGCGACGCACGCTGGGACGCGTTCATTTATGTGTCTGATCCGGATAAACTTGCTGAGGAACTCGCTTCGCGCGATGTCGAGTTCCACGAACCTCTGAAAGACACACACGACGCCTCCGCGGGTTCGAACTCAAGGACCCTGACGGTTACGTCCTCTTCTTCGGCCGTCCCCGCACTTACCCAAATTCCGGACACTCAGCTAAAATTATTTCCCGTACTTGATTTAAGGCCGCGGGGAGGGTTACGGTGTAACTCGCACGGAGACGGGCCGCTTTAGATACTTTCGAAAAGTGTCCCCGGGAAGAATTACATGACCGATATGAACAACAAAGTCGCCCATATCATCGGAGCGAGCAGCGGAATCGCATTCGCGACGGCACGGGCTTTTGCGGCACAGGGCTCCAAGGTTGTACTAGCCGAGCGGCCAGATGACTTTGACGATCTGATCTATCCCGGACGCACTGGACTGACGAGCATTCACATTAAATGAGCGGCCTAAACCACAAACTGACCCAAAGGCTGCGAAACGCCCTTACCGACGCGATCCTGCTGTTTCTGGCGTCGGGCCTTATCTTTGCGATCCTTCCGCCGCAGGCGATCGCCCAGGACAACCCGCAGCAAATCGTCGACACTCGAACACGCCCGATAGAAGAGCAGTGGAAAGGAACATTCCGGTTCCCGGAAGACGGGGTTTTCTTTTCGAATAGATTCGATAGTGCCCGCGTAAGCAAGATAGAAAAAGACGCGGATGGCCGCTTCGTCGTTTCTATCCTGCCCGAAAATGAACCGATCAACATGAGTCCTTGGTATGCCTTCAAGGTCTGGTCGCACCGGAAAAAAGACATCAGGGTTCGGCTTGTTTATCCCGAATTCGCACGTCATCGATACGATCCGCAGATCAGTTACAACAGCCGTAAATGGAATTTGCTCGATAAGGCTCGTATCACCGACGAAGATAAAGGCATCGGCACGTTAGGCCCGTCGTCTCGCCCGAAGAGCGTGACGTTACGGCTTTCCGTCAGCCAAAACCCGATCTGGATCAGCTCACAGGAACTGCAGTCTTCGCGTACAGTTTTTAGATGGATCGACCGCATAGCGACCGCTGGGAAATATCGAACCGAGACGATCGGCCGCAGCAAAAAAGGCAGGCCGCTCAAGATGTTAAAGATCGGCAATCTGGCTTCGAAAAAGATGATCCTCGTTATCTCGCGGCAGCATCCGCCCGAGGTTACAGGCTATTTTGCGATGCAGTCTTTTATCGAGACGATGGGCGGCAACTCAAAGCTCGCTCGCGCTTTTCGAAAAGAGTGGGGAATCTACGTAGTTCCGCTAATGAACCCCGACGGTGTCGATGCGGGCCATTGGCGGCACAACGCCGGGGGCATCGACCTCAACCGCGACTGGACCACGTTTAACCAGCCTGAGGGCCTTGCCGTGAGCAATTTTCTAAAACGTCGCGAGCAAGCGACCGGCGGCAAATTCTATTTCGGCATTGACTTTCATTCTACCTGGAATGACATCTATTATCCGATGACCCCCAAACATGCGGGCAACGTGCCCGGTCTCGTGCAGGACTGGCTGACAAATATCCAGGCTGCGATCCCCGGCTATACGCCGAACATTCATCCGAATGACCGCCCCTTGCCCGCGATCGTTTCTCGCAACTACTTTCTGACCGCTCATCAGATGGAGTCGATCGTTTTCGAGATCGGCGATAACACGCCGCGCGAGTTTATCAGGAAGAAAGGACAGGTGGGAGCTAACGAGATAATGAAGCTTCTCCTGGAGCGGACGAAGGATCGATGAGTCCGCCATTTGTGCTTCGTGCGGTTCAAGTCGGCTAATTTCGAAGTAACTCGGTCGCATTGGGAATCGAAAAAAGGGCGGGCCGTTCCCAGGCCGCCTTTTGAATTACCAATTAAGGGAATTTACGCTACATCAAACCGGTCCAAGTTCATCACCTTGTCCCATGCCGCGGCGAAATCGTGAACGAATTTTTCGTTCGAATCCGATTGGGCATAGACCTCAGCGACGGCCCGAAGCTCCGAATTTGACCCGAAGATGAGGTCGACGCGTGAACCGATCCACTTCAAATCGCCGGTCTCGCGGTCGCGGCCTTCGAACGCGGTCTCGCCTTCGTCAGCGGCTTTCCATTCGGTTCCGATGTCGAGCAAGTTGAGGAAAAAATCGTTCGACAGCGTGCCCGGCCGCTTGGTGAAAACACCGTGCTGGGAACCGCCGGCATTTGCATTCAGTGCTCGCATCCCGCCGACGAGGGCAGTCATTTCAGGCACGGTGAGCGACAGTTGCTGAGCTTTGTCGACCAGCATTTCCTCGGGCGAAACGTTGTACTTGCTCTTCTTATAGTTGCGAAAGCCGTCAGCGAAAGGCTCCATGTAGCGGAACGACTCAACGTCCGTCTGCTCCTGCGAGGCGTCGCCGCGGCCCGGCTTGAACGGCACCGTGACATCGACGCCGCCGTCTTTCGCGGCCTTTTCGATAGCCGCACAACCGCCAAGCACGATCAGGTCAGCGATCGAAATATCCTTGCCCGACGCGTTCTGTATCGCCTGCAGTTTGCCTACCACTTGCGCGAGGTCTGCCGGGTTGTTCACTTCCCAGGTGTTCTGCGGTTCTAAACGTACACGGGCACCGTTTGCACCGCCGCGTTTGTCGCCGCTGCGAAACGTCGCCGCCGACGCCCACGCCGCACCGACGAGCTGAGAAACGGATAGGCCCGAATCTAGAATTGCTGTTTTCAATTCGGCAACATCAGCATCGCTGAGCGAAGCATTTCCCGCCGGAACCGGATCTTGCCAGATGAGCTCTTCGCTCGGAACTTCCGGCCCCAGATAGCGAACTATCGGGCCCATATCGCGATGCGTCAGCTTGTACCAGGCCCGTGCAAACGCGTCAGCGAACGCATCCGGATTCTCAAGGAAATGCCGCGAGATCTTTTCATATTCTGGATCGAACCGAAGCGAAAGATCGGTCGTCAGCATTGTTGGCCTGTGCTTTTTGTTCGGATCGTATGCGTCGGGAATGATCTCCGGTGCATCCTTCGCAACCCATTGCTGTGCGCCGGCCGGGCTCTTCGTCAGTTCCCATTCGAAGCCGAAAAGATTCTCAAAAAAGTTGTTGCTCCACTTCGTCGGCGTCGCGCTCCAGGTAACTTCCAGGCCGCTCGTGATCGTGTCCGGGCCTTTGCCCGATCCGTATGAGTTGTGCCAGCCAAAGCCTTGCGCGGCAATGCCGGCCCCTTCCGGCTCGGTGCCGACGTGGTCCGCCGGGGCAGCACCATGGGTCTTGCCGAAGGAGTGTCCGCCAGCGATCAGCGCGACTGTTTCTACATCGTCCATCGCCATTCGGCCAAACGTGTCGCGAATATCGTGAGCAGCTAGAACCGGATCCGGGTTTCCGTCAGGTCCTTCGGGATTGACATAGATCAGCCCCATCTGCACCGCACCGAGCGGGTCTTCCAGCCGACGGCTGTGAACGTCACCGTCCGCGTCGTCATCGGAAACAAGCGTACCGTCTTGCCGGTCGGCACCTTCGGAACCGTGCTGATACCGGATATCGCCGCCGAGCCATTTATCTTCGGCCCCCCAGTAAACGTCCTGGTCCGCTTCCCAAGTGTCCGGTCGGCCGCCGCCAAATCCAAAGGTCTTAAAGCCCATCGACTCGAGCGCGACGTTGCCGACCAGGATATAAAGATCGGCCCACGAGATCTTATTGCCGTACTTCTGTTTGATAGGCCAGAGCAGCCGTCGAGCTTTGTCGAGGCTGACGTTGTCCGGCCAGCTGTTGAGCGGAGCAAACCGCTGCTGCCCGCGTCCGCCGCCGCCGCGTCCGTCGCCGATCCGATAGGTTCCCGCTGAGTGCCACGCCAGGCGGATAAAGAGCCCGCCGTAATGGCCAAAGTCGGCCGGCCACCAATCCTGCGAGTCGGTCATCAGGGCCTCGAGGTCTTTCTTTAACCCCCAGTAATCGAGCTTCTTAAATTCTTCCGCGTAATCAAAACTCTCGCCCATAGGGTCGGATTTTGCCGAGTGCTGGCGGAGAATATCCAGCCGCAGCATGTTCGGCCACCAGTCGCGATTCGCGCGGAAAGTACCGTGCGTAAACTTCAACGCACCGCTGGTGAACGGGCACTTGCCCGAACCATTGCCATTTTCCTTGTTATCTTCCATCTTTTATTTTCCTCTTCCCTTTTAATGAATTTCCTTCAAACAAATGCGAATTACAGATCAGACACACTCCGGGCAAAGGCCCCGAAGCACTACTTCGATAGATTCGGCTTTGAACTTTGAAAGTCGCTCCCCTTTTCTTAAGAATTCGTCCGGAACTGGCAGGTCAAGATCGACGAGACTGCCGCATTTGCTGCAGATCGCGTGGTCATGCCGCGACAGGGTGCGGTCGTAACGCGTACAGTCCATCCCAAATCGGACCTCTCCGATCAGCCCCTCGCTTCTCAAATAACGCAGTGAATTGTAAACGGTAGCAAACGAAATACCTGGGAGTATTCGGCGGGAGTATTCAAACACTTCATTTGCGGTCAGATGCTCGTCGGATTCCTGGATGACCTGAAGAACAGCCTGCCGTTGTTTAGTTAATCCTAAACTTCCAACATTGTTCATGGCACTCCTTGTGGGATGGAAGATTAGAATAATTCCAATTCTAAGCCATGTCAAGTCGGGTGTCTTATACCTACACAAATGATACCTCTACGCTCTCCGTCACGCCTTACCGGTTGTAGAGACTGTGCGAGTTTGTGCACATTAGAGAAGAAAGGAGGCCAATAAATGTTCAATTTCGATCGGATAAGCAAACTGTTTCTGGCTTTGCTCGTTGTGGGCGTCTGGTGTCTGGTGATCCAATCGCTGTTTCCAATGCGGGCTGTCGAAGCCAGTCCTGATACCGCTGCGGATGCATCGAAACAAGTTTCCCAGGTAATTAGGACAAGAGGCCTGATCATCGTCGACGAGCAGGGCCGCGAAAGGATCATAATGGGAGCCCCGGTGCCCGACCCGCCTCACATAGGTAAGCGCATCCATCCCGCGCATGGAATGATCATCCTTGATGATAAAGGTTACGAGAGATTTGGCGTTGGAATTATGGACAACACAGGGCAGATGGCGATGGGTTTCGACGCCCCCCATGATCCGGCCAATCCGAAGAAGAATTCTGAGCGCCTCCATTTCATTGCAGATGGTAAAGGCGGGGCAATGATCCGTTTCCTGAACCGGCAGACGGGTGTTCCGGGGTGGATCCGGCTAGGTGATGACGACAAGTTGTATCTCGAATTCATCGACGTCCAACCCGACAAGAACAAGGTGATCAAACGCAGCATCGGGATGGACGGCGAAAAGACGACCGAAGAACCGTTTCGGCGTTGATCGTTTAGTAAGGCAGACGGTAATGTCATAAACCCGACCGACTACCGAATTCGCTCCACTTAGTTTCAGGCGTTGGATAAAATAAAACGTGGGGCCCCAAGTCGGCCCCGTTTGTCTCAAATGCCTGCCGGACGAAAAACGATAAAGGTACCGCAACCGCCCGAGGGATTCCGATATAAGGGCGACATCATAACTCCGACGGAGGAGGCCGAACTCGTAAGCCGCATTAAAGAGCTTCCTCTTACAGAGTATGAGTTTCAGGGTTACCTGGGGAAGCGTCGTACCGTCTCATTTGGCCTTCAGTATGGAGGCTCGACATCTCAAACTATAGAGCCGATCCCCGAGTTTCTACTCCCCCTAAGGACCCGAGCGGCGGATTTTGCAGGTCTGGCAGCGGATGATCTCGAATATGCCCTAGTAACCGAATATACTCCCGGATCACCAATAGGCTGGCATCGCGACCGCCCGATGTTCGAGGATGTTGTCGGAGTGTCGCTGTTGTCTCTATGCGTCTTTCGTTTTCGCCGTTCCGTTAAGGAAGGCTGGGAGCGACACTCCCTCATCCTCAATCCCCGCTCCGTCTATTTGCTTCGCGGCCCGGCGCGGACCGAATGGCAGCATAGTATTCCCGAAGTAAAGAGTCTGCGTTACTCGATCACCTTTCGCAGCTTACGGGATGCGTCCGAAAACGGCCTGCTCGGCTGAATCGTCTCAATTGCCTGTCTCATATCCACGCTCCCTTTGCGCGTGGCAGTTGATGAAGATCCCAAACGCCGGGCTGATGGTAATTTGTCGCCGACGGCGATAGATATTAAAGCCTGGGGTTGAGCTTAAGCGAAACCCCAGGAAAGAAGAACCATTCCCCCCTGTCGCTGAAGGCGACGAATATTCAATCCCAGGCGTAACGCAATGGAATGTCTCAATCCACTGGGCAGTTAGCAAAGGTATTTGATCATTCGTCGCCTTCAGCGACGGGGATTTGTGGTTGCAAAGACCTGGGGTTCCGGCGGCCTACACCCCAGGCTTTAATATTCGTCGCCGTTGGCGACATTTTCAAGATCACCGTTCAATAAGTGGGACAGCGACACAGAATAGTCTGATGATTCTACCAAAGCTGTGCGCATCTGATGAATTCTCGTCTCAAGTTCCGCTGCCCGTTAATTTTCAAAGATCCAAATGTGAAACAAGTGTCTCTACGTTTATTGCCAATGCCGGAGGGACATCTTTCGTTCGGAGTGTCCCAGGTTCTCCGAAGATCGCGGCGGAGAGAGGCCGGAGGTCGACTGGAGCGCAAGCATCCCTGCTTGCAATGCCGCCCATGGCGGCAGGTGATGGGGCGGCTTAAGAGCTTTCGACTGGAACGCTAGATTCCCTGCCTGCAATGCCGCCGGTTGAGACGACGACTTGGTTACTGATACACAGGGAAAGCGTTCGTTGAAGGTGAGACGAATGGGTCCGAGGCAGATCGATTTGTGATTTTGGATTTGCGATTGGCGATTGCCGTTCGATTTGCGATTTTCGATTTTCGATTTTCGATTGTCAGAAAAATCCCCGGCTCCAGGTACTGACTCCGTGTCGCAACTCCCGCTACCGGTCAAACCACCCCGCCCTGCCGGGCACCCCTTGTATCTTTGACATTCAAATGTTGACTGATCAATAAGGGCACTTATTGATTGGAGGGAAAGGTAAGTCTGAGCCACCCCTAGAGACCGTTTGAGTCCGTTATAGGAGATTAAGACCGCCTTTCCCATGTTTGAAGTTCCTCGGAAGCCGAACAGTATCGAGAGACCATTGAGTCCGAATCACAAGGTTGGCTTAGGGAACATTTTTGGATATTGGAGGTAGAGATGTCAAAGACTGTGCTGGGAATAGATGTATCAAAAGCAACATTGGACGTGGTGGTAAAGTGTGGTGATAAAGAGTTGAAACGCAGATTCCGGAATTCGCCGCAAGGGTTT
>JBGTIP010000072.1:0-39304 GCA_041745615.1 Pyrinomonadaceae bacterium
CGTCTGTCTATCCCCGATCAGATCGCGGAGCACGGGAATCAGGTTGAGCCTCTCATCCGTGAATGTCTCCTCGATCAGTCCGTTCGTCTCGCGGACAGGAGTGTTGTATTCATATCGCAGGCCGAAAGACAGGGACAGATCCGGCCGAATTCGCCAGGTGTCCTGCCCGTAGAAATTCAATTGATCGTAGCGAAGATCTACTCTCGAATCGGTCCGGTCAAGATTGAGAGTCAATATCGAATTGCTCGCCGCTCCTAAGCCGGCGAGGTCCTCAGGCCTGATGATCGAACGAGGATCGCTGCTCGGCAAGTAACAAAAGTTTCCGATCCCGCCGCTCGGGCAATCGCCCGTTCGGGGTACCAGCCGCGGTGATCCATTGAAGGTCAACAGGGTCCTTGCAAGCCGAGGCAGATCGCTGTTCAGATCTGTTCTGCGAATATCCGCTCCGAAGACGAACGTGTGATTATCGCGTCGCCATGTTAGCTCGTCCGCGATCTGGAAGGTCTTATTAACCCGGCTCTGCGGAAAGTTATATACGTCCACACCCAATGGACTAAAGCCCGCAATGATTACCTGGCCTAATGGCCCGACCACATTTTCAGTCGACTCAGGCAGAGTTGCGAAGCCTCCAGGTTGGATCCGGGAATACATCGCCTGCCCTCCGTGCGAGGGCAATGTCACGTTAAAGATCGCGGGAGCGTTCAGCATAAAGGCGGTGTCCGGCAGATCATCGCTGGGAATCAGGAATTCGCTATCTCTGATCTCGCCAAAATCCAGCCTTGTCCGCCCGAACGAGAACCGCACCTGATTTAGCAACTGGCCTCGGTCCGTCGAATCGTAGATCTCACTATTCAAAAAAAGCGACAGGTTATGGGTTTGGATGTCGGAAAGAACAGAGGAGAATATTGCTTCGTTTACGCTGGGGATGTCTTTCTTATCGTCTGTGAAGTTGTAGCGGGCAGTGAATGACTGCTGGCGCTCGCCCACGGAAAACTCATTATCGAGTCTGCCCGACAATATAGCCCCCCGGCCTCCGGCCCGAAGTGACTGCGTGAATGTGTTCGCCCCATAAATACCCCTCGGATGGTTAGGAAACGGAAACAGGCTGAAGACTGCGTTGCTCAGGTCCGGCTGGGAAGATCTGTTGCAGAGGGGCTCCAGTAAACGGATCGGCGCTTAGGCCCAATGCCCCCGACCTGAAGGGGCCTCTCTCGTCAACAGTCGGAACGGCGAAGCTCTTCTCCTTTGAAGCATTGACCTTTTGATATTCGGCCGACAGAAAATAAAAGAGCCGCTCCCTTCTTATCGGCCCACCGAGAGCCGCGCCTCCTTGAAAAAACGTGAAGGGATCTTCGCCGCCGCTTTGATTTCGGACGGTTATAGGCTGCCCGTCCAATAGTACAGGGCGTCCCGATTCAGTTAGCAGTGGTGCCGTTTCCGAGCCATTTGTCGTGTCAAAGTGATTTCTGGCGTTTAATGCCTGGGAATTAAAGCTGCCATAGAACGATCCGGTGGGCGTGTTTCCGCCGGCACGAGAGACTGCATTTACTTGGGCCCCGATATTCCTTCCAAATTGGGCCGGAGCGAGCAGGGTTATGATATTGAATTCCTCTATGGATTCGATCGGCTGCGGAATAAAGGCGACGAAGCCTTGGCGCCTTACACCTATGTCTTCGTCATTGTTGTCCGAACCGTCAACAGTGAAATTGTTTCCCCTCGATCGCATGCCGTTTACTGCAAACTGGCCGGCAGACCCTACTCCGGGCCCCACCCCCGGGCCTGCCACATCGCCGATTGTCTGAGGCGGCGGCGCGACTCCCGGCACGAGCAACGCTAGTTCGTCAAAACTTCGGGTTATGCCGCTTGGACCGAGTGGGAGGGTGACCAACTCTTCTTTACTGAACGAATCGCCGCGCCTTGCATCCGTCGTGTTGATCTCTACCCGAATATTCCCCGCATCTTCGAGAACCGCCGGCTGGGGAACTGGAGCGGTTTCGGGCTCAAGCGACACCGGCACGGGGACGATATCACCCGTCAAAGAGACCTTGATCTCGCGTCGAAGCAGCCTCGGTTTATAACCGGGCAATTCGATGGAAATATCGTAAAGTCCGGGAGCAAGTAAACCCTGATAAAACCGGCCCTTTGAATCTGTGATGTGGACGTAGACACGTCCCGTTTGGACACTGATAATGCGGACTGGGACCCCGCCGATGGGATTGCCCGTACGATTGTCACTGACATCGCCCTGGAAAGCTCCGGTCACGGTGTCTTGCGCGAAGGCTCCCAAGGAGACCACCGAGATCAAAAGCATCAAAAAACAAAAATGACGGCACCTGCGTTGCAGGCAAATAAGGGAAAACACGAGGGATTGCATAGATCAACCTTTGCTAAACCGATGAGGATCGGGCACTCCTAATTTACACTCTGAAATTGATTGTAGAAGATGGTGATTCTCTGCCTACTATCGGTAACTCTCGAAAACTGCCCGACGACAACGCAGCGTAACCTTACCGATGTTCGAGTTCGAACCGGTGAATTATGGTGTCGCCGCTCCCCCGAACAACTGTACGCTGCTCGGCTGAATCTTTAGCTACGTCGCGGGATTCATTTCTATGTTTGGCGATAAATTCCTGCAATCGTCCTCTGCTATTTTCACTGACCGCCCCGTTTGCCCCCAATTCAGTAGTGAGCGCAGGTTCTAGATTCTCCTGTCTCTCCTTGGTCCAAAACACCCAAAGGATTTCGGTTCCTCGGCCGCCACCGAACGTGTTTTGTGCGGTCTCGACCTCTTCTCCGCTTCGTACCATCGCAGACCCATCATTAGTGCTGGGCGACGGAAAAAGAACATAAAACCCTACGTTGCCTTGATCATCTTTGCCTTCGTTCAAGATATACATATAGCCATCCTCCTCAGTTCGAAGATTTATGGTGAATTTATACCCGGACTCGAAGATTTCCTGCCCTGAGGATCTAAAGGGTTCTTCAAACTTTACCCCGTCACGCATTTTCTGAACTGAAAGATAGTATGAAAACTCTCGATTCGTCTCCAAAGCGGCGGGCAATATATTTCCAGCCCGCTGACTATCGGCCTCCGATGGAATAGCAAGATTCAGGGCCAAATAGGCCAAACCGAACGAAACGATAAAAAAGACGGCTACCGCCGGTATTCCCCATTTCACCCACTTTGAGATCTCTCGATTCTGGTTTGATTGAATACGTTCTACGGTGCGAGCTTCTGTCAGGTCTAGAGATTCGACTGTCAGGTCTGGAGATTCGACGAACTGTGTAGGCAATTTAGAGTAGTCCGTTTGAACCGAAGCAAAAAAACGGTCGGTTTCTTTTCCATCGATCCGAAGTTCATTCGCAAGATATCGGCCAAATGCGCGAGCCATCTGGGGTCTCTTCTCTGGATCAAATTCAAGCGCAGACAGGAGTATCCCTTCCGCCACTCGCGGCATGTCGGGACGCAAGACACTGGGGGGAGTTTTTACACCTTCTTTCTCCAGTTGATACATTTCGGCAATTGCCTTTGGCTTGAAAGGCAATTCACCTGTGAGCATTTCATAGGCAACAATCGCGAAAGAATAAATGTCCGCAGCCGGCGTAAGGTCCAGTTTGCCGATTAGCTGCTCTGGCGAAATATAAAGGATAGAACCAATCGCACGAGATATCTCCGTTGCCGGCGCCAGCTTCGAATCTTCAACGCGCGCGATGCCAAAATCGATCAGCCGAACCCTATACATTCCCTCATCAATGGGGGTGAGCATTATATTTTCCGGCTTTATGTCACGGTGCAAGATCTTCTCTGAATGTGCAGCGGACAGTGCGTCGGTCACGCTTTCAATAATGCTCGCGACCACTTCAAGAGGGAGTTTGCCGGCCATTTGCAGCGCTTTTCGAAGAGAGTGGCCCTTGATGTAATCCATCACCATGAAAGGATTCCCGTCTACGAGCCTGCCCGAGTCCAGAATTCGGACGATCCCCGGATGATCTAGTCGAATCAAGGCCTCCTTTTCATGCTCGAACTTACGAACAATGTCTGGGTGTTTCAAGGCCGTTTCATTCAGTATTTTGACGACCACTTCCTTGCCCATCAGCTTCGTATCCCTTGCGAGATAGACCACGCCGATGCCGCCGGTGTCTGCGCCGGTATCCGTCAAGTTTTTCTCGATCATGAATCGCCCGTCGAGAGCACGGCCAACTAGTGAATCGGGCTGGTTAAAATCGACAGTCGTCGCCTCTGCCGCGGGGGAAACGTTCCTCTTTCCGAGGGTGTTCTCAGCGGACTTCCGTGGAGCTTGCATAAATTTCCGCGACTCGATTGTTCGAACAGTGCCGTTCGGTGGTTCGCTCCCATCATATGGATGTGCTCCATACGGGAATAGTCTGCCTCAAAATGAGTAGGTCGAATTGTAAGATATTTAAGGAGAATATGTAAAGAATTATTTTACTGCCGTCGTTAGACATTATGAGCCCAACGTGGCAGTGGAGTCGGAGTGAGTCGCGAGAAAGGACACCGTAAAGGGTACCTGTGATGTATCTTCACCCGAAACCTCCTTCGCTTGGTCCAACAATTAGTCCAATAAGCATGTCTAACAAGTAATGGACTTTGGAGGTATGATGGTACTCGCGGCGGGATTCGAAATGTGACTTCTTACTTCGTAGGATATTGGTTAGTCACGATGGCTGATCCGATCAGTTATCCGGCGAACTGAGCGCGCCTGATGTGCGCCAAACCAACCAATATGTCCAAAACCAGGTATGACGCATCTAAACTGATGCCCAACGAACTTCCACGCATTCTAACCCAGAGAAACCAAATGAAACAGCAAATAGAGACTTTTAACCACTGGGTCGCAGGTTCGAGTCCTGCTCGGATCACCAATTTTTAGTTCAAATTAAGGCGTCCGATCCGGGCGCCTTTTCTTGTTTCGGAGATTCAGCCGCAGACGTAGCCATCATATAGCTTTTTGCACACGACGCACATAGGCTTAAAAAGTCGGATGGAAGTAATAATAAAAGCGAAAAAACGCCAACGCGAAATTGGCCTTTTTTTCTCTGCTCTAAAGGGGGATCATTTGGCAGCCAGTGCGGTTTCGATCTTTTCTACTACTTCCGGATCGGTCGGAAGCGTTTTCGGGCTGAACCGGGCGATGATATTTCCATTTCGGTCGGCAAGGAATTTCTCAAAGTTCCAGGTAATATCGCCGTCAATTCCCGGATTCGTGTCCTTGTGGGTCAGGAAGCTGTAAAGCGGATGCTGGTCCGTGCCTTTTACCGAGATCTTGCTGAACATTGGAAAGCTGACCTTGTAATTCAGCGTGCAGAATTCTTTGATCTCTGCCTCGGTGCCGGGTTCCTGGCCCATGAAATTGTTGGCCGGAAAGCCGAGAACTGTAAATCCTTCGCCACTGTATTTGTCCTGGAGGCTCTGTAGACCTTCATACTGCGGCGTAAGCCCGCAGCGGCTGGCGGTGTTCACGAGCATAACAACCTTGCCCTTGTAGGCATCGAGTTTGACGTCCTTTCCATCAATGTCCTTTAGCGTAAATTCGTACATAGAAGTTTCCTTTACCGGTTCGGCCGGCGACGGGTTAAAAATAAAACCGTATGAGTAGGCGGCGGCAAACACCCCCGCAGCCCCCAGCAATAACAGAAAACCGATGACCTTAAGCATAAATATCTGATCCTTCTCAGGTGACGAAAGGATTCATACGCCAGCCTACATGTTCAGCTCGGGAGGACCCGCGGCGACGGCGGCCCTATACGATCGTCGAGATAGCCCTGAGTTTTCAACATTTTAACATATTAGTTCCAAAGGCGAGTGTGCGATATCAATCGAAAGAGTGCGCTTTAGCCGAGCCGGATGAAAAGGGAACGAGCTTTTCCTTTACCGGAAAACGAAACGCTGCGGTTCTCCGTTTGTGGTCCCGCGTTCGGTTGAAACCGCAATGGCTGCAGGCGTTTAATATACACTTAAAAAAAGGAAGAACATTATGTCACCAGTAACAGCAACAGAGTTTGATCTTAAGCAGGCATGGGCCGATCTTCGCGAGGCCCACCCGTACCTGCGCATCCGTGACGCCGCCGCGCAATTGAATGTCAGCGAAGCCGAACTGCTCGCGACCGGATGCGGCGATACGGTTACGCGGCTTGAGCCGAGATTTAGCGAGATTCTCCAGGACCTGCAGCCGCTTGGCCGGATAATGGCGTTGACACGCAATGAAGCGATCGTCCATGAACGCAAGGGCGAATACAAAAATGTCGAGGTGATGAACGGCCACGGCAATATGGGCCTTGCTGTAAACGAAGACATCGACTTGCGAATATTTTTTGCTAATTGGCATTTCGCCTTCGCCGTAATCAGCGAGTCAGCACGCGGAACGATGAGATCGTTTCAGTTTTTCGATATCGACGGCTCGGCCATCCATAAAGTGTTCCTCACCGAACAGAGCGACCTAGGTGAATACGAAAAGGTCGTCGCAAAATACAAGAGCGAAGATCAAAGTTCGATTGTGAACGTGCAGCCTAAAGCTGAGAAACCGGTCGAACGGCCCGATTCTGAGATCGATGCAGCCGGCTTTCGTGCGGCCTGGGCGAACCTGAAAGACACCCACGATTTTTTCCCGATGCTGAAGAAGTTCGATGTCGCACGCGAACAGGCTTTGCGGCTCGCGGACCCGGAGATGTCGGTCGAGGTCCCGGCTGACAGTTTTAAATATATTTTAAACGAGGCCCGTGACCGCGAACTGCCGATCATGGTATTTGTCGGAAACGCCGGAATTATCCAGATCCACACCGGCGAAGTCGAGAAGGTGCTCGAAGCACGAGGCTGGTTTAACGTAATGGACGAAAACTTTAACCTTCATATCGATCAGGACAAGATCGCCCGAGCATGGGTCGTCAAAAAGCCGACCGACGACGGCATCGTGACCAGTCTCGAACTCTTCAACGCCGCCGGCGACAACGTCGCTCTCTTCTTCGGAAAACGCAAACCCGGCATCCCCGAAAGCGAACACTGGCGTGCGCTCATTCAGGATGATTTGGACAGGTAGTAGCCGAATACATCCAGCGTTAAGGTAGCCGGTCCATTACGGATTCGACTCGATCGAGGCTTTCAGAGGATCAATGAGCCGGCAGCATGCTGCAGATCCGGCTGCGTATGAGTGGAACAACTATCTTCAGATCATGGAAGGGAAGCACTATAAACGAAGGTCATTTCCTGACATCTTGTGACGATATAACTGGTTTAGTAACCCCGCCAACAACATAGCTGTCTCGCGCACGTATGATCAGGCTTGGGCGTTCGACGCGGACCTTGATCGATTTTCGCTGCCCTCGCTTGCCTTCGTCTTTGGGTACGTAACCGATGTAGTACTGACGTCTCAGTTCTTCGGCGATGCCCTCAAAGGCCCTTGTGAGGCCGCCGGGGGTCGATTCAGGGCGAAAGACACGGCCGCCGGTTGCGTCGGCTAGGTCTTCGAGGTACTTGCGGCCCAGCGCATATTCCTCGGCAGAAACACCTGCCATTAATCCGCCGAAGACGCCGGCGTTTCCCGGCCTATAGTCGAAGTAAGTGTTGTAATAGATCGGGAATATCATCGAGTCAGATTCCTCGACGTATTTCAGTGTGCTGTCGTAGCTGTTTTTGCGCGAGGTCGTATCGACGCCGTCGGTAAACAGCACAACGGCCTTACGGCCTTCGATGCGTCCGAGCTGTTTTCTTACCGCCTCGTCGACGGCGTTATACAGAGAGGTGCCGTTACCGAAATTTGCCTTTCTGATCGCTTTGTAGATCGTTTCCCGGTCATTCGTTGCCCGCGTCCGGACCTTGATCCCATGATCAAACTCGATCACGATCACCTTATCCTGCGCTTTTAGCTGGCCGACAAATGCGATCGCGGCACTCTGAATTTCCTCGATCTTATAAGCGGTCGACGGGCTGACATCGATGACCAAAGCCACCGTAAAAGGCTTTTCCGTGGTGCCGAAATAGGCGATCTCCTGTTCAACACCGTCTTCAAAGATCTTGAATTCAGTTTGACGGATGTTTGGAATATAAAGACCGTTTCTGTCGAAAACCGATACGGGGATCGTTATCAAATTTGTCTCGATCCGAAGAGTTTCGCTGTCATCGGAGTCGGACGCGACCTGCTCTTCGGTGAGAACCTCGGTCGTTTCGGCGGAAGCGGGCCTGTTGGTGTCAAGTGCTATGCCGGGAAACCTTACTGAAACGGGGGCACGGCTCGGCCTCGGTTTTGATTCGGAATATTGAGCGGGGACTTCGTTGCTTGCGGGACTGGGTGTCGGTGTCGGCGTTGTACGCCTGCCTGACTGAGCCGATGCACTCAAGACGATCGAAGACAAAACAAGAACTGCGCTCAAGAACCTGGCCATACCTTTTAGATTATGACGCACAGATCCGCTTTTGTGATGCAAAAAATGGAGAAGTTGCCGATCGTAGGGTCACCAGAGGCTTCCCAAAAGGGTTGTGATCATAAATCCGAGCATTATCACGACCACCGCCCAACCGCCGATCTGAAGCCAGACGGGATTGACATAATCTCCGATGACAGCCTTTTTCCTTGCGGCCAGGAGCACAAGCGTAAGTCCGATCGGAAGGATAAATCCGTTGATGGTCCCGGCCCACACAAGCAAGTTGACCGGCCGTCCGACGGCGATAAAGATGATGGTAGAGAACAATATAAAACCGATCACCAGGTAATTATTGCTTTGATTCAGCCGGGAATGAAGGGTCTTTAGGAACGACACCGAGGTAAAGGCCGCTCCGACGACCGAAGTGATCGCGGCAGCCCACATCACTACGCCGAATATTCTCAGCCCCACCGTTCCGGCGGCATTTTGAAAGACGGAGGCGGGCGGATTGGCGTCATCTATGGCCATTCCCATCGTAATTACCCCGAGAGCTGCGAGGAACAAACAAAAGCGGATAATTGCGGTGAAAAGTATGCCGGAATAGGCTCCGCGGGTGACCTCGGCCAGGTTTTCACGGCCTGTGATCCCGGCGTCGATCAGCCGGTGGGCCCCGGCGAATGTTATGTAGCCGCCCACCGTACCGCCAACCAGCGTGACGACCGCAAGGGCGTCGAGCTGCTCCGGCCAGACAGTGCGATAGGCTGCCTCGGCCAATGGCGGATCGGAGGCGACGACGACATAAGCGATAAGCGCGATCATAACCAGGCCGAGGATCTTAACAAACGCGTCCATTGCCCGGCCGGCTTCTTTGAAGAGAAAAAGCGTGATCGCGATAGCGGCGCTAATAACTGCGCCGATCTCGATAGGAATATCCAGGGCGGCATTTAGGCCCAAACCGCTGCCCGCAATATTGCCGATATTAAACGCCAGGCCGCCGAACGCAACCAGGACCGACAGCAGGTAGCCGCTCCCGGCGATAGTATCGTTCGCGAGGTCCTGTCCACGCTTTCCCGTGACGGTCAAAACACGCCAGATATTGAGCTGCGCAAATATGTCGAGCACGATGGAAAGAAGGATGACAAATCCGAAGCTTGCAAGAAGCTGCTTTGTAAATACGGTAGTTTGGGTGAGGAACCCGGGCCCGACGGCCGATGTCGCCATCAGAAACGCGGCACCGAATATGACCGATGTGAGAGATGGCTTTTTTACCGTTTCAGCCATTTATAGCTTTGATCGCAATATTGTTTTCCGCCAAAGCGCGATTGATCGAACGGGCAACATCGACGGCATTCTCGCCGTCACCGTGTATGCAGACCGTTTGAGCTTTGATAGCAACCATGATCGCATCGACCGAACGCACGCGGCCATACTTTATCATGTCGAGGACCTGCGTCAGGGCCCTATCGCGATCGTGAATAAGAGCGTTTGGTTCCGTACGCGGCGTAAGGCTGCCGTCGTTCTGGTAAGTACGGTCGGCAAAGACCTCGGAGGCTACCGACAAGCCGATATTCTCCGCTTCGCTGATCGAATGGCTGCCCGAAAGGCCAAAAAGAATCAAATTGTCGTCGAGATCAGCAACAGCCTTCGCGATCACCGAGGCGAGCTCTGGATCGCTGGCCGAACTGTTATAAAGAGCACCATGCGGCTTCACGTGAGCGAGCTTACCGCCGGCCGCTGCCGCGATCTCTGCCAATGCGGCGACCTGATCCCTCACGATCTCGGCAATTTGAGCTGCCGGGAACTCCATGGCCGTGCGTCCGAAATTTTGCTTGTCGGGATACCCCGGGTGGGCCCCTATAGCAACGCCCATTTCGATAGCGATGTCGACCGTTCTCCTCATCGTGTCACGATCACCCGCATGATATCCGCAGGCGATGTTGGCGGACGAAACTAAACCGATAAGTTCGGCGTCGTTGCCGCAACCCTCGCCAACATCACAGTTTAGGTCGACGCGTAGCATAAACAGAAACGATCAGTTCGGAGCAGACTCAAATTTACTCCCGGCTCGAAGAAATTTCAAATTCCTTTCCAGGCTTAGGTCGAGATCCTCAGCCTCCTCAACGGTTGTTATATGAAACGCCACCTTGTCGCCCGGCCCTAGCTGGCCGATCAACGGCAGGTCGTGAGAAATAACGTGAGCGAGTCGCGGGTAGCCGCCAGTCGTCTGGTGGTCCGCCATTAGGAGGATCAGTTGATTGTCAGGCAAACACTGGATCGTGCCGAAGCTGACGGCGGATGAGATCATTTCACCTTGGTTCGATAGTTCGATCGCCTCGCCGCTTAGCCGGTATCCCATGCGGTCTGACTTGATTGAAACTTCGAACTCAGTCCCAAGGAAAATTTCGCGTGCGCGGCCAGTTAGATCTCCGAATTCGGCCCCCGGCAGCACTCTTACGATCGGCGCACTACTGTAGCGAGGAATCATCCACGGTGAGATGCGGACTTCGATAGGCGTTGAGTCGTACGATCCTGGAGATCTAAAACCTATGCGATCGCCCTCTTCAAGACGCCTCCCTGAGAGACCGCCGCGTTGGGCCACCAGATTAGTGCTCGAACTGCCCAACCATCGCTCAACCGCGAAACCGCCCTTCACTGCGAGATATGCGCGATTTCCGAGGTTCTTGCCGGTAAAGGCCAAAGTGCTGCCGGGTTTCGTCCTGAAGGTTTGCCAAACGCTCAGGGGTTCACCATCGACTCGGGCGACCAGATCGGCGCCGCCTAACGCCGCACAAACCTCCTTCTCAAAAACGATCTGCGGGGCGGGAAAGTGCATTTCCAAAACGGACTCACTTTCTTCATTTCCAAGTAGCGCATTGATCAGCCTGCAGGCAGCCGGGTCCATGACGCCGCCAGGATTGATGCCGAAGCGGCGAGATCCGTACCGGCCGAGGTCCTGGACGGTTGTGAGGATACCGGGACGCTGGATAAGGATGCTCATGGATCGGATGATACAAATCGGACAAGGTCGCCCGGTTTTAACAGGCATGGCGATTCATAATCGGGGGTGAACATCTCTACGGCGGTCCGGCCGATTATCTGCCAACCGCCCGGGGAGGCAAGCGAATATATCCCGGTTTGCCTGCCGGCGATCCCTACGCTTCCTTTGGGAACAAGGGCACGGGGCGTGTTCTTCCTAGGTGTCGCGATACGTTCGTCCACCTCGCCCATATACGAAAAGCCGGGAAGGAATCCGAGCATGAAGACCCTGTAAATAGTCCCCGTAAAAATGTCGATCGCCGCGTCTCGGGGGAGGCCGCTGCGTTCACTGACGATTTCAAGATCAGGACCCGACTCTTTGTCAAAACTTACAGGTATTTCGACCAGCTTCGAATCGCCCTTGGCGGCGACATCTAGTTCGTCGAGCCTTTGCTTTACAAGGCTGCTGACCGCTGCGAAAGCGTTAGGTAAGTTCTTGAAGCTGCGCCTGACCTCGCCGATGTCGTAGAACACGGATGTCGAGGCGTATGCCGGTACGGATTCGATAAATCCGGGAAAAGGGTCGTTCGTGAGGCTGTCAGAAAGGGCGACCGCGATCTCGTTAAGCTCGATAGAGATGACATTTCCAAATTCGACTGTAAGAGCCGAATCACCCAGGGAAATGAATCGTGCATCGATCATGTTATCTGGCCCGTTGTTTGGGATCGAGATATTCGCGAAGCCCGTCGCCAATGAAATTAAAAGCCATCACCGTCAGTGCTATTGCCGCTCCCGGAAAGAAGAGGACGTGAGGTGAATTGCTGAAGAACTGGCGGGCCTCCTCGATCATTGTGCCCCAGCTCGGTGCCGGCGGCGGGATCCCCAAACCGAGAAACGAAAGGGTGGCTTCAGAAAGGACCGCCCCGGCCATACCCAGCGAAGCCTGGACGATCAATGGCTGTATGGCGTTCGGCAGAATATGCGTGAAAAGGATCCGAAAGTTGCTCGCCCCCAGGGCCCGGGCGGCTAAAACGTAATCGTATTCACGGACCTTCAATACCTGGCCGCGCATTACCCGGGCGTAGCCGACCCAGCCTATGACACAAAGTGCCGCTATCAGCTTGCCCTGGCCGGCCCCTAGAAATGCGACAAGAGCAATGGCGAGCAGAAGGCCGGGAAAAGCCAGGAATACATTAAATATATAACCCGAAAGGAACTTGTCTACGAGCCCGCCATAAAAGCCGGCGATAGCACCGATCAATACACCGATGATCGACGACACGACGACCACCGTAATCCCGACCTCGAGCGATATTCGCGCTCCGTAAACAACCCGCGAAAAAATATCACGGCCAAGGCCGTCGGTGCCAAACCAGTATTCAGCGCTCGGCGTCAGGTAGCGGATGTCCAGGTCCGGGGATATCGGATCGTGCGTCGCGATCCACGGTGCAAAGATCGCAGCCAGAATGAAAATGCCCGCGATGACCAAACCGATGTAACCAAGACGATTCATCCAACAAGAAAGAACTAAAAACTAAAAGCTAAAAGTGAAAAATGATGTCATTTGACCGGCTGTGTAGTCTTAACAGTAGCGACCAGCATTCTCACTAATTCAAGACAATCGTTTGCTATGCTTTCATAAGCCTTTTCGCTTATATAATTTGTGTCTTTCAAAAGACTCAGCCAGTAATGCGTCTCATTAGCCTCCTTTAATGCTATCGCCATTTTGCTACGAAAGTCTGCTCGTGACTGCCCGAATTCTGCTTCGCGGATAAGCGCACCTACCGCCGTCCCAGATCGAAGTAGCTGCTTGCTTAATGTAAACTCGTTTTTCTTACTACAAAGATACCGATTCAGATCCACGACCCGAACGGCAAAAGCATAGCTCTTCACTTTCAATATCGATTCAGCTGCCATTATTCACTTTTAACTCAGTCTGATCCGCGGATCGAGTTTTCGATATACGAAGTCCGTCAACGTATTCGCCAATATAAAGGTAATGCTTATAACCAGCACGCAGCCCTGGACGAGCCTGTAATCGCGTTTGCCGATGCCGTCATCGAGCAGCAAAAGACCTAGACCGGGCCAGCTAAAGATCTTCTCGGTGATTATCGCCCCGGCGAGAAGCACACCTAACTGCAGTCCGAGGATAGTGACGACCGGTATCAGGCCGTTCTTTAGGACATGCTTATAAAGCACCTTTCGCTCGCTGACGCCTTTAGCACGCGCGGTGCGAACGTAATCCTCACCCAGCTCCTCAATGACGCTTGAGCGGACCATTCTGGTCAGGATCGCAGAAAGAGCCGCACCGAGAGTCACGGCCGGCAAAACGATATCCTCGGGATACAGGCTTCCGGTCGGTGAAAACCAGCCGAGCTGGACCGCGAAAATATAAACAAGGAACGGTCCGACGACAAAGGTGGGGAGCGAAATACCAAGCAGAGCGAAAACGGAAGCAAAATTATCGACCCAGGAATTCTTTCGTGAACCCGCGAGAACACCAAGCGGCAACGCGATCGCTATTGCGACCAGCATTGCAGCGATGGCCAGCATTATCGTTGACGGGTACTTTTCGAAGATCATGTCGCGGACGGGCCGTTCCGTACGAAACGAATTCCCAAGATCGCCCTGAAGTAATCCGAGCCAATAATCGGCATAACGATTATTAGCTCCGTTCCATGCAAAACCGCTTTCGGAGCTATAAGAAAAGAAGAATGCGGGCCTGTCCAGTCCGTGACGGCTGCGGAAATTCTCGATCTGTTCCTGAGTGGCAGTCTCGCCCAAAATCACGGTTGCCGGATCGCCTGGGACGACCTCGATCAGCAAGGTGACCAGGGAGACTACCGTCCAGATTACCAGCAGCATCAGCGCCAGTTGGCGGACAAAATTAAGGGCCTTATATTTCATTCAGAATACCGAGGGAATTGCGGCCTCTTTTGGGAATCGGCGAATCTAAAACTTTATATTGTTTTCCTTCCCAAATGCAATGCGGCTATCCCGCCCGTTAGATTTCTGTACTCGACGTTGGAAAATCCAGTTTCTTCCATTAGTTTTGCGAGCTTTTTCTGGTCCGGAAACTTCGCGACCGAATCAGGCAGATATTCGTACGCCCCGCGTGACCCGCTGACCGCTCCGCCGATCCGGGGCAGAATGCGCGAAAAATAGAAATTGAAGAGACTGCCAAAACCCGGCACGACGGGAGTAGAAAATTCGAGAACGGCGATCGTTCCGCGGGGTTTGAGGATCCGTCTAAGTTCCGTCAATCCTCCGGAGACATTTGCCAGGTTCCGCAAACCGAAAGCTATTGTGACGCCGTCAAAATGATCATCTTCGAATGGAAGCTTCAGAGCGTCGGCTTCGACGTAGGAAATCGGGTTCGTCTCGCTGATCGACTTGGCCTGGGCAAGTGTGAGCATGGGCCGGCAAAAATCAGTTCCTATGATACTCGCGCGGGAATTCCTGTTCAGTTCGATCGAGAGGTCCCCAGTTCCGCATGCAACATCGAGTACGGCGGCTTCTGGCCGGTCGAGTACGTCCCGCATGGCTTCTGATACGATCCTGCGCCAGCGTTTATCGATATTTAACGAAAGGACATGATTGAGGAGGTCATACCGGCCCGCGATGCCGGCAAACATTTCCCGCACTGCCGCAGCGTGGGCAACCTCGTTCGAATTCGGTTCATTCTGCACGCTATTCGGAACCGGCGGAAGCAGTCACAAGAACGGAAGCGATAGGACGCCGGCGGGCGGATTCGGCATAGGAGCGGACGTCGGTTAAGGTCACGTTTTCAATGGTTCGCATATCAGCCGGCGGGCTCGACGACCTGTAGGTGTCTGCATCCAGCCAAAGGGATGCAAGATCCCGTTTGTTCCATTCTACCAATACAGAACGCTTAGCTGCCAAGAACTCGGCTTCCGTTATGGGCTCGGTCATAGCCTTGCTTAATAGCTCATTTGCTTCGACCTTGCCGGGGTCAGTGCCGACCTCGTTTCTACCTGCCGCGAATCCGATAACGATCGATCCGGGAAGGATATGGGCATGATTCTTTACGAAAACATCCTCGGTATGGGCCTCCGGAACCCGTGCCTTCAAACGGCTTTCGAGGACAAATGCGAAAACAAGGGATGCTGCGTGGTCCTTATCCCCGCGTGCCGTACCGCGCAAAGCAAACCTAACCGCTGCCGTTTCCGGCCGCGGCGACTTGATCATCTGCGTTCCCGCGACCGGATCTTCAGGCTGTTTGAATGTCGATGGCACCTTTCGGTCGGCTTTTAGCCAGCCTCCAAAATATCGTCTGATGGCCCGAAATCCCAGCGTACGGTCGAAATTTCCGACAACTGTCACTGTGGCGTTATCGGCGGTAAGGAATCGCTCTCGTGCGTCGATCAGATCGGCAAAATCGATCTTCTTCACCGAATCTACAGATCCGTGCTGAGGCCGGCCGTAGGGAAATGTTCCGAATAGACGCCGCGCTACGGCAGCGTCCGCAAAATACGCAGGCTCCGATTCGAGTTCTTCGAGCTGCTTTAAAAGTGCCGACTTCACCTGCGCAGTGATCTCCTTATCGATCTGCGGATTAGCGACCGCGGTCGAGACCGTCTCTAACATGGTCAGGAAATGTTCCGGTCTCGAAGAAGCTCGGACCTCTATAAAATCGTAGTTTGAGACCAGATCAAGCGAACCACCGAGGTCCTCGGCAAAAAAATCTCGTGCGGCCTCATTTGGAAACAGGCTGTCCGCCAGCAGCCGCATCACCCCTTCCTTACCCTGCGGGTCAAACGCCGATCCGGAATGGACCCGGACCCGGACAGAGACTCTGTCGGCCGTCGGGACGCTCCACATAAGTACCTTGAGACCGTTAAGAAGATTTTCCCGTTTCGGAGCTCCGGTTTGTGCTCCGGCTATCCCGACGTTAAGCAGCATGCAGGCAGCTACTGCAAGAACGGCAGAAAAAACCGTAGAAGTTTTGAATAGTTTTCTGATTTTCATCGTATAAGATTAATAGGGGCCTGATGTTTGCTCTTTACTTAGTTGCCCTCAATCGAATTTGTGTTGTCATAAAGAGAGCTATGGCGGGGTACCTATGTTGCATGATGCATACATGATGCATATGAAAATATTAGATGCCAGTGGGCATCGCGTCAAACGGATGTAGCATCTATGAAAAATGAAAGGTTTGCAGATCAAAAGCTTCACGGAAGTATGATTCAACGATCGATTAACTTCTAAAGAAATAACGCGGGGTGTCAGCTCTGACGCTTCGCCGTTGGTTAAAGGATAGAAATAGAAGAGAGGCTCAAGATGGGAAAAATTGTTAAGTTTTGCAGTTCGTGTGATGAAGGATTCGCCGAGAAGTTTGGGTTTTGTCCTAATTGCGGCCAGTCGCTGCAAACCTTCGAGATGAATCCGGTGGAACCTCCGGCACCAGTCACTAGTGAGCTTGAAACAGCTCAAGTGACGCCTATAGTGCCTGCTGAACCTGAACCGGTGATCACCGCTCCCGTCACGGCGGAACCTGAAGTATTCGATTCGATTCCAGTCGCTCGTGAACCTGAGGTTTACGTGGCGGCCCCTGTTGACGAAGCTCCGATAGTCGAGGAATCTGAATTTATAGAGCCGGTCATCGAAGAGCCGCGGGAAGAAAGGGCGGTTCCAGTTACAGCCGCAGCGGCCTCAGTTGCGGCCTCTGCACCGGTTTTTCATGCAAAGGCGGCCGACGCTGACAGCAAACGGGTCTCTCTCGAAGACGAGCATAACGCTTATTTAGCCGAGGGCGGATTCTATGTAACGGTCATCGAGGAAAAGAACGTACGGCAGAGGAACATGCTTCTTCTCGGTTCGCTGAGTTTGATCGTGGTAGTTCTTTCGACGTCAATGGTCTACAGCCTTTTCAGCAAACAGCTGGATGTGGCCTCGATCAATGACGATATTTTCAACGCACTGCTCCTCGACCTGGAGCCAATGACCGTTGAAGAAGAAATGCAGAAAAAGGCTGACGACGATGGCGGCGGCGGCGGAGGAGGAGGTCGGAACGAGCCCGATCCTGCGTCCAGAGGACAGCTGCCTAAAATGATGAAGCAGCCAGACCTTGCTCCCGATGTCAGGATGGAGCGTGTCACATCCCCGACCCTGACTCAGACCGTTGGAGTTGAGGGTCCTCAGATACCTCAAAAGATCACAAACGAGCGATATGGTATCGATACCTCCAGATTCGAAGGTTTTTCTAATGGACCGGGAACTGGCGGAGGAATTGGAACCGGTACCGGAAGAGGTGTTGGTTCCGGCCGTGGTTCAGGCATCGGCAGCGGTAGCGGCGGTGGCTTAGGAAGCGGAACCGGCGGCGGAATTGGAGACGGGACAGGACCCGGTGGACTGGCTCCTCCTCCTCCGAAGAAGGCCGGCGTAACGCAGGCCCTAAAAATTCTGTCCAAACCCCGTCCGGGCTACACTGATTCTGCACGCCAGGCTAATATCCAGGGAACCGTGACTCTTAGGGTTACGTTTCTTGGATCGGGCCAGATCGGCAGTATCTCGCCGGTCAAAGGATTGCCGAGCGGCTTGACCGAACAGGCCATTGCAGCCGCAAGGCGCATCAGCTTTGAGCCGCAAAAACGCGATGGCGTCGGGGTTCCGGTTACACGAGTGATCGAATACACATTCTCGATCTATTGATCGGGTTTAATGTTGAACTTAAAAAGGAGGCTACTTTCGGGTGCCTCCTTTTTTTGGTTAAACAGACCGGCCGATCAGATCGAATTCTTTCCTGATTTCGATCCCTCATCCAATTCAAAACGATCGCGATCTCGCTTCTCGACTTTTTCGACAAAATCCAGCGGTTCCTTGTCCTGAAAATCTACGCCCATCGCATGGGCGTTCTTTTCCACGTCGGATTGATCGGGCGTTGGATTATGGCCGAAAACACTCTCCGAGCCGGTAGTATTTACTTCTTCCCAGTCTGCGTCAATGTCACCGCCCGAGTCGGCCGGCGACGATGCATGGTTCTCTTTCAGCCGTTCCAGTAGTTCGTCGGGTGCCTGGGGCACATCCTCGATCTCTTCTATTCGGGCAGCGTTTATCTCCTGGTCTTTATCATTGGTCATCGGTTTTCCCCTTGTTGTTGATTAGTTCTTAGATAAATACGACAGATTGTGCCGACGGTATTTCAAAACGCCTGCGACAGCGTATATTCCTGCACATCAGCATGTCGTCGACACGCACCATATAATCACGTGACTTTTGGTATTGAGAGCGGTCATGCTCATTGAGATTTCTCGGGGCCTGCTTTTTCTTGGTCCGTTTTATCCAGCGAACCTCATAATCTGAGCGTTCACGGCAATGCGGACATGAAAAGCTGGCCGTCTTTGTCTCTTGTCGTTCGTCGAATATATCGCGTTCGTGCATTACATCGATTGTAGCGGATTTCTAGCCGGCGCGTCACACCAAATTAATCCGGCAGCTCTTTCAGGTACTTAAAGCTAAAGATCCCGGTGTCGTGTCCATCCGAAAAATGAAAATTTAGGGCATAGCGTCCGACGATCGATATCGACGAAAAGCTGATGTCATCGGGGATCCTGTCGTCTTTCAGGATCTTTTCGCCCGTCCATTCATTGATACACCCCGCGCAAGGGCACGATCGCCTAAGAGTCGCAGCTGAATAGGCCGTCTCTGACTCATCGGACCATTTGATCGAAACTTTACGATCTGATTCTTCGATTATCTGTACCGGTTCGATCAAGCAGGAATGCTCCTTGCAACGTGATCGATACCATCTGTCTGCAGCTTCATATTCACGGCGTTGGAATCAATACCATAATGTGTTGCGTGATAAATGGGCTTGCCATCAGCGAGCACGAATATCTGTGGCGATTGATGGCGGTGCCCGGTCCTGTCAGCCACAACGTTTGATAACGCCCTTTCTGTCTGCACGAC
This sequence comes from Pyrinomonadaceae bacterium, assembly GCA_041745615.1. Classification (GTDB taxonomy): domain Bacteria; phylum Acidobacteriota; class Blastocatellia; order Pyrinomonadales; family Pyrinomonadaceae; genus OLB17. The sequence continues at coordinate 19,282 of JBGTIP010000072.1, forward strand.
GATCACGTTGATCTCATGATCTACGGAACCGGTCAACTGCTCGAAAACATCGGCGCTTATACCGCAGCTAATGCTGTGCTTCAGGATGATACGTGGACGATCGAACGAGTTCGAAAATACAGAATCAAGCTCCTGGGGAGTTCGGATATATTTAACAGTAGCTGGCATCAGGGTAAATCTCCGGAATATGCATTTGGTGGCGGCGGGGTCGATAGTCTTACTTCCCCCCGTGGAAAAACCTTTCTATATGCTACGACATTTCCGGCGATAATGATCGGAATAACGAAGTAAGTTCCAATGCAAAAGGCCAATTGACCGGCCACGACCAACAGAAAGTTCACCCCGAAAAGGCCTGCGACGCCCCCGAGGTTGCCAAAAACAGCCCGGGCACTCGTCATCATTGCCTTGAACGCTCCTAAATTTCGGTCCACTATCAATGGAAATGAGAAAATAAGCAGCGTGTGGATACATACCATCGCTACGATAAGCACAAAATCGACCACGAGGGCCCCGACGATCAATCCGATAAGTTCCTGCTCACTCAGCCGAGTTCCCATTACTGCCGCCAGCACAATGGGTAGGTAAATGACCGCATATACGACGATCATCGGCACGATAATCACGAGCATTACGATCAGGCCGGGCACGAACCACTGCATCCCTTTCCACAGGTCGTCGAAACTGACCGGCTCTCCGTCGATCTTTTTCAGATAACAGTAAAAGGTGCCGCATGTCATCGCCCCCGCGGCTATCAATAGCGAAACCGAGCCGATCAGGCCGCCAACGAGCCAGATCGCGAAGAGCAGCCAATAGTCGCTCTTAATAAGTTCAAAGCCTTCCTTTACGCATTCGATCGGCCTGACCACACCGCGTCTAAACTCGTTCTCTCGCATATTCACGCATCCTTGTAGATCCGCATCAGGTAATCTCCGACCATTCGGTCACTGGAAAATTCCGGTGTCAGCGTCGCGATCGATGCCTTCATTCGCCGTATCCATTCCAAGGGCAAGCCTTGCGGATCGGCGGAGTAAAAAGCAGGGATTATGTCATGTTCCAACGTCGAGTAAAGAGCCTCCGCGTCGTCTGCATCCATCTCCGGGTCGGTCCCGGAGGCATCAAGCCCTCCGATCGCAAATCCGTTATCGCCGTTGTATCCCTCGATCCACCATCCATCGAGTACCGAAAAATTAAGCACGCCGTTCATCGCAGCTTTCATTCCGCTCGTGCCGCTCGCTTCCATCGGTCGGCGGGGAACGTTCATCCAGACATCGACACCCTGTACCAGATATCTGGCGATCTCCTGATCATAATCGGGAATAAAAACCGCCCGTTTCTGCCAGTTCGACTGGTCGTTTATGCTCATCAGATCCTGCAATATTGTTTTTGCCGTATTGTCCTGTGGATGGGCCTTTCCCGCAAAAACAAACTGCACCGGGCGTTCTGGGTCATCCACCATCTTAAGCAATCGCTCGAGATCGGAAAAAATCAGGTCCCACCGCTTGTATGCGGCAACCCGGCGGGCGAACCCGATCGTCAGGATTCCCGGTGCGAATAGGGAGGCAGTATCCTTATGCTCATTAATTGTGTGGTGGACGCCGGTCTCTGCTGCACGGGTACGGTGGCGGACAAACGAAACCAGGAGTCGCTTAAGTGTTTGGTGAGCATTCCAGATCTCTATGTCTGGTATGGCCTCGACCGCCGCCTGCCACTTTTCCTTGTGGCGAACGAGTGACTGCCATTCGAAGCCGATATGGTCTCGGAAAATGTTCAGAAAGACCGGAGCGATCCATGTCGGGGCATGAACGCCGTTTGTTACCGAGGTTATCGGCACTGCCTCGGGGTCCGATACCGCGGGAAACATCTTCAGCCACAGGGCCCGCGATACTTCGCCATGTTTTGCGCTAACCCCATTCGCCGAGCGGCACATTCGTATCGCAAGCGGTGTCATACCGAAAAATTCGGCATCATTGCTTAGATCCGCACGGCCGAGGGCGAGAAATTCTGCATCGGTTAATTTCAGCGATGCAATGTATTCACTGCTAAAACATTCGATCAATAGCCCCGGATCGAAAGTATCGTTTCCGGCGGCAACAGGAGTATGAGTTGTAAAGACACATTGGCGGCTAACCCCTGGGACGACATCCGCAAAACCCGATTCAGGGTCGTCCCTAAGTGCTTCATGCGCCAATTCCAGAGTCAAAAAAGCCGAGTGGCCCTCGTTGAGATGAAAGACGTCCGGCGAGATGCCTAACTTTCTCAGAAGCCGCACTCCTCCCAGACCAAGCACCTTTTCCTGAACGATGCGTGTTTCGGTATCGCCGCCATAGAGGTGTCCGGTGATCAGACGGTCTACTTCTGAGTTTTCCTGCAAATTGGTATCGAGCAGGTAAAGCGGGATACGCCCAACATTGGCGATCCAGGCCTGCGCGGCTACCGTCCGGCCTCGAATATCTACGGCGACCTTAACGCGGCCGCCGTCCTGATCGAAAACAGGCTTTAAAGCAAGCTCCGATTCGAAAACATCCCTATAGTGCTCTTCCTGCCATCCGGCGTGCGAGATCTTCTGCCGAAAATAACCATACCGGTACAGAAGCCCGATCGCCGTCAGTGGAATGTTGAGATCGCTCGCGGATTTGAGATGATCGCCCGCGAGAATGCCCAGCCCGCCTGAATAATTAGGCAAGGAGTTATGCACGCCGTACTCAGCGCAAAAATACGCAATCTTTGGAGCGTCCGCCCGAGATTGTTCATCGTGCAGGTATTGATAGAACTCCGAGAAAAACTTGCCCAACCGGTCAACATAGGACGGTTCGGCAGCCTTTTGCAGCAAGCGGAATTCGTCGATCCGCGATAACAATAGCCGCGGATTCTGTTCGCACTCATCCCAGAGCGTCGGATCAAGATCGCGGAAAATAGCGGCGCCCTCGGGCCGCCATGACCAGAAGTAATTCGCCGAGATCGCGTCCAGGGCCTGCAGTTCGTCGGGCAAGCTGCGTTTTAACTCAAAATCGGACCTGAAATGCGATTCTTGCTGTTGGGATACTGCCCGTTGTGTTGAGATATCGGTCGAGGCCTCCGTCATAATGCGTTCGGTCACTGTAAAACGTATCTGACGAATATAAACGATGCTTGCCGCACTATCAACAGAGCCGAACCCCGCCCGTTTAGAACGAGCAGTTTTCGAGAAACACTTCCAGGTCTCCGCGCGAATGAAACACTAATCGCAATTCCTCGATCTCTGTGGTAGCCAGGGCCTCCCTGATGGCGGCCGAAGCCACCGCTGCCGCCTTATCTCGAGGGTAAGAATACGCACCCGTCGAAATTGAAGGGAACGCTATCGATCTAAGAGAGCTTTCGGCCGCGATCCCGATGGAGTTCCTATAACAGTCGCCCAGAAGGACAGCCTGGTTCACCGGGTCCTTGCCGTAGACCGGGCCGACCGTGTGGATAACGTATTTGGCCGGTAGCCGGCCCGCGCCTGTAATTACGGCCTGTCCGGTCGGAAGGCCGTCGGGATAGACAGTCTTGCGGATCTCCTTACATTCCTCCAGGATCGTCGGTCCGCCCGCCTCGTGAATGGCCCCGTCAACACCGCCGCCGCCAAGCAGAGTGGAATTGGCTGCGTTGACGATGGCGTCGACGTCTTCTATCGTCAGATCCCCGATCTTAACGATCACTCGACCATTTAGAAATGTGTGATTCACAGTCACTTTTAAGGCGGAGTATCGGCATCAAGCAAATGTCCTACGGGCATATAACGGTAGTGTAATGCCACCATTATCCCGAATAGCAGGCCCATCCCAACAAGCAGCGCCGTGACCCGCAGATAATTTGCAAAATTGCCCAGCCCGATCATCCACCATAGCAGGCCCATCACGACTCCCCCTACCGCGAAAAATGCAGGTATAAAGAGGAATTGAAGTCTGAAGCGGCGGGGTTTGTCCTTACGGGTAGAAAATATTATCGGCTTCAGCCGGTCGTATTCAAATGCAACAAGATATGTTGCGGCCAGGGTCATCAGTATCGTGATAACCCAGGTTCCTGCGAATCCGACCGAGACCGTGAGCACCGCAATATTAGCGATGATCGGCAGAAAAAGCAGTGCCCCCAGGTGCGACGTCCTCGGTATCAGCAGCAAGATCGCTGCGATCATTTGTCCCCACCCGATGAATTCGTAATAAAATCCGGTTTGGTAAAGGGCGTTAAAGTAATGCCCTACGGGATTCGAATCAGGTAGTACTGTAAACGGTTGATGCATGATCTTTTTATAACTCGGAGGAATAAATCCGATCGCCAGCAGACAGCGTGTGAACGCCGCGAATAACTGTGTCCACCAGCGTCGTGTGACCGCCACATGAAGATCGTCGAGGATGTTTTCGAGTTTCATGCAATCGGAAACGACGAAAACTGCAAAAAAGTTTTCTTTAACTTGCTTTTATTCACATTGGCTGCCCGATTCGCTATAATCGACAGTTTCGTGAAGTCAGAAGCAAAAATGAAATACAACATAATCCCCGTAAAATGGTCGGATGAGGGCGTCCTCATGCTCGATCAGCGTTTGCTCCCAAACGAAGAAAAATGGCTGACCCTCAAAACTTATAATGACGTCGCCGCCGGCATCAAGGACATGGTTGTCCGCGGGGCTCCCGCTATCGGCGTATCGGCTGCGTACGGGATAGCGCTCGGAGCGAAGCAATTTGTCGGAACCACCGTTGCCGATCTCGAGGAAGACCTCGAATATGTCTGCGATGTTCTCGGTGCAACACGCCCGACCGCCGTGAACCTATTCTGGGCCATCGACCGTATGAAGCGCACTTTCCTGCAGGCGAAGTCCGACGGAAAGACCGTCAGCGAGATCAAACAGGTCCTGCTCGAAGATGCCAGGGCCATTCACGAGGAAGATATCGAATCACAGCGGCTCATCGCAAATTTCGGCGGTGAACTGCTCAATGATAATTCGAATGTTCTCACGCATTGCAACGCCGGAGCCTTAGCGACCGGCGGTGTTTGGGGGACTGCCCTGGGCGTCATCCGAGGTGCGGTCGATCAGGGGAAAACCATCTCGGTCATCGCCGATGAGACCCGGCCATACCTGCAGGGTGCACGCCTGACCGCCTGGGAATTAATGCAGGACGATATCCCGGTCACGCTGATCACCGACAACATGAGCGGCCATATCATGAAAAAAGGCGGCGTCCAGGCCGTCGTGGTCGGCTCCGACCGCATAGCCGCCAACGGCGATGTGGCCAACAAGATCGGTACTTACATGGTCGCCGTATTGGCCCGCCGGCATGGCATCCCATTCTACGTCGCCGCCCCGCTCTCTACCGTAGACATGAATTGCCCCACCGGCGATGACATCCCGATCGAGGAACGCGACATCCGCGAGGTCACGCACATGAAGGACATCCAGCTCGCACCGGACAACACGCTCGTCTCCAACTACGCCTTCGACGTTACGCCCAACGACCTCGTGACGGCGATAATCACCGAAAAAGGCGTCGCGAGGGCTCCGTACACCGAGAGCCTAAAGAGCCAATTCGAACAAGTGTCAGAACCGCCTGCGTAAGCGGGCGGCCAGTTCGAGAGATTCAGAAGGCGGCCGATCGCCCCCTGACACGTTGTTTCGACTCTAGGGCCTCAATATTTCAACCTGTTTTGGACAAACGCGACTTTTGAGACAATTGCGACTTTTGAGACAAATGGGACAAATGGGACATTTGGTATTTATTTCTTGCTCTCGAATCCGGTAACCTATCGATGGTGACGGATGGCCGTCTTCCTGAAATGGATCTTTGATAGATGATGATAGCGTGAGATAGGTGCGATGACGTGGCTAAACTTTTTCTAAGGGCTTTGGGGAAGTTTTTCTTAAAAGTTATCTATATGCCGGTTCTTTGGCGGGAAATTCGGTATGTCATGTCTGCTAAACTTTATCTCGTGATCACCAGGGCAATAGCATTTATTCTCTTTGTCGGTTTCATCTCACTGGGGAGTGGGTGCGGCCGGCAGAATGAGGTCGATGCGTCGCTCGATGGGGCGATGCCGCGAACGATCCTTTGGGCTTGGGAGAGGCCCGAGGATCTTACCTTCGCGGACCCGGCAGAGTTTGGCGTTGCCTTTCTGGCCCAGACGATCTATCTGAGCGGTAGCGATGTGTTGCCGAAACCGCGCCGTCAGCCGCTGGCCGTTTCGCCCGGTGCATATGTGATCGCAGTTACGCGAGTTGAGACAACAAAGGAAACAGCGTTCAGGCCAAAACTCGACAGCGAAATGGCGGTTGAGACAGCGTCGCTGATCGTCGGCACAATGAAGCTTCCGGATGTGCGGGCGGTGCAGGTCGATTTCGATGCGGTAGTTTCTGAAAGGGAATTTTACTCGCGGTTAATGGCGGCGGTCAGAGCGCGGCTTCCGGTTGAGACACCGCTCACGATGACCTCACTCGCATCCTGGTGTACCGGCGACGCGTGGTTCAACGACTTTCCGGTGGCCGAGGCCGTTCCGATGGTTTTCCACATGGGTGCCGATAGCGACAAGATCCGGACCTTCCTGAAAAATGGCAACGACTGGGACGAGCCGCTTTGCCGCGGAAGTTACGGATTGCTGCTCGGCGGCAGCGACGATATCAAGATCGTGCCGGGCCGTCGGATCTACTACTTCAAAGATTCAGCCTGGCGTCCGGGCGATATCCAGGCCCTGAAATGAGTTGAGACAACTCTCGACACCGCTCCAACCAGGCCCCAGCTTCTGAACCAACACCCAGGCCCGCTCGAACTCGATTACAAAGTTGAGACAGCCTCGATTTATCGTTTCAATATTCTGTTTGGTATACTTAGGTTCGTTCACTGAATAGGTATTCATTTTTGAGATGCCCGGCAAAAACGAGTTGAGACACACCGTTCCTCACGGGTTCCAAACATTATGATCGAACGCGAACAGATCGAAATGGATGTCGTCTTCGTCGGTGCGGGTCCGGCGAACCTTGCCGCTGCACTTCATCTCAGATCCGAGATCCAGCGACACGACGAGATGATAGAGAAGGGCTATAAGACCGGCCGCCCGATCGGCGACATCGAGATCGCGATCGTCGAGAAAGGCCCCTTCGTCGGAGCTCACATCCTGTCCGGCGCCGTGATGGACCCGATCGCCATCCGCGAGCTAATGCCCGACTTTTTGGCTGAGGGATTCCCGGTGGATACCGTGGTTACCGAAGATGCACTCTGGTACCTGACCGAGGGCCGCGGATTTAACTCTCCGATCGTTCCCCCGCCGCTCAAAAATAAGGGAAAGTACATTGTCTCACTTAGCAAGATCTGCGAATGGCTGGGCGAAAAATGTGAAGAGGCGGGGATCAACATCTTCCCGGAGTTTCCGGCTGCCGAGGTCCTTTACGACGAAAATGATGCCGTTATCGGTATCCGAACCGGCGACAAGGGGATCGATAAGGACGGAAAACGTAAGCCGAACTTTGAGCCCGGCGTCGACCTCCTTGCAAAGGTAACGGTGCTCGGCGAAGGTTCCCGCGGTTCACTGGCCAAACATCTCACCGCCCGGCTGGGCCTCGATCAGGGAAGTGAGACACAGGTTTTTTCTCTTGGCGTGAAGGAGCTATGGGAGGTTCCCGCCGGCAATTTCCCCGAAGGCAAGGTGGTTCATACATTGGGCTTCCCGTCCGATACACGAACCTACGGCGGCGGATGGATCTACGGCCTCAAGGACAATGTCATCAGCATCGGCTACGTTACGGGTCTCGATTATGAAGACCCGATGATCGACCCGCACACCGAATTTCAGAAATTCAAGACCAACCCGATGGTTGCAGCCGTTCTGGCAGGCGGAAAGATGATCAAATACGGTGCTAAGTCCATCAACGCCGGCGGTTATTACACAATGCCGAAGCTGTACGCCGATGGCGTATTGCTGGTTGGCGATTGTGCATCGTTCTTAAATGGTCAGCGGATCAAAGGGATCCACACTGCGATGAAATCGGGCATGCTCGCGGCTGAGACGATCGTCGGTGCCTTCGAACACCAGGATTTCTCGTCGAAAACCCTGAGACATTACGAAGAAAAGGTAAACCTGAGCTGGATCTATGATGAACTTCATCCGGTCCGTAATTTCCACGCCGCGTTTCAAAAAGGCCGATGGTCGGCGCTTGTAAATACGGGGCTGCAATTCATCACACGGGGCTTAGCCTGGGGATTTATGCCGAGGGAGCATCACCTACCCGGCTATGAAAGGATGCAGAAGCTTTCTGAATCGGAGGGCCACGAAGCTCGATATGGCCATCTGAAATTTGATAAACAGCTGACATTCGACAAGATCACTAATGTTTATCACGCCGGTGTCGCCCACAACGAGGACCAGCCGTCGCATCTTCATGTACTTGACACCGAGATCTGCGCGACCCGCTGTGCCGAGGAATACGGCAACCCGTGCCAGCGGTTTTGTCCGGCCGCGGTCTATGAAATGGAAGAGAGCCCGGCGACCGGCCGACGCGAGCTGAAGGTCAATTTCTCAAACTGCGTGCATTGCAAAACCTGCGACATCGCCGATCCTTATCAGATCATCAATTGGGTTACTCCCGAGGGTGGCGGCGGGCCTAATTATAAGGGCATGTAAAGCGTTGGCTAAATAAAAAAGCCACCCGAAAGTGGCTGATCAATTAATATTCCGGTTCGGAGGCTATTTTTGTTCGAGGATCTCGAAATTGACCTTTCGCTCTTGAAACTCTCTCATTGCGATGCGAGTTGATTTGGTCTTTCTGATATCCATGTCGACCCGCGGTATCGCCCCTCGCTGAAGCTGCTTGCTTCGCTGGGCGGCCAAAATGATCATCCGGTATTTCGAATCGATCTCGGGGGGATCAATGATCTCTTCCACTTCCTCGATATCAGTAATTTCGTCGATCTCTTCAGCCATATTTTATTATTCTCCGTTGAACTGATGCTTCGCTGCATCGAAACTATCAAGAATAACCTGAATCGACTCACTTTGTCTATCTATGCATTGTCTTTCTGCAACGATGATCGACACGATCTGACGGGTGGCAGAGAATACATCTTCGTTTACGACGACATATTTGAATCTGGAATATTGAAGCACTTCGTTGAAAGCGTTTCTTAGACGGATGTTCAATTCCGCTTCGCTCTCAGTGCCCCGCGATGTAAGCCGCGCCCGGAGCACCTCGAATGACGGCGGTAAAATAAAGATGCTTATTGCATCCTGTTCTGCCCGCTCCACGATCTGGATAGCACCCTGGACATCGACCTCTACAATAAGATCGCGGCCCGAACGAAAGACTTTTTCGCTCTCGGCTTTGGACGTGCCATATAGATTTCCGTGGACTTCGGCGTATTCAAGAAACTCCCCATCCGCCACTCGCCGTTCGAACTCGTCCTTGGTAACGAAGAAATATTCGCGCCCGTTCTCCTCACCAAACCGCTGAGGCCGCGTCGTGTGCGAAACCGAATATCCCAGATCCGGCAGCATCGTGCGCACCTCCCGGATAAGCGTGCCCTTACCGCCGCCGGATGGGGAACTGATGATGATTAATTTGCCATTCATCTATTCCACATTCTGTACTTGTTCGCGAATTTTCTCAATTTCGCTCTTTATGGCTAAGGCATTTTCTTTGACGATGAGGTTGTTGGTTTTCGAGGCGATAGTATTTGCCTCTCGGTTAAGTTCCTGTGTCAGGAAATCAAGGCGTTTGCCGACATCGCGCTCGTCGGTCACGATCCCCCGGAAGTGCTCGATATGCGATCTAAGCCTCGAGATCTCTTCCGAGATATCTACACGATCGGCCAAAAAGGCAACTTCCTGGGCCATGCGTGACTGGTCGATCTCAAATTGGGCGTCGGATTTGGAGAGCATTTCATCTATGCGTTTGGTGAGCCTGAGGCGATATTCCTCAGCAACATTTGCGGATTCAGACTCTATTACCGGCATTCGGCCCTCGATGGCATCGAGCCTGGATGCAAGCTCCGTTGCAAGCATTTCACCCTCTTTCGAACGCATCGCTTCGAGGTCATCGAGGGCGATCGCGAAAACCTTTTCGATCGCCTGCAGGAATTCGGGCTCTGGCTCCTCTTTCTTCGGCACCACGACGTTCGGCAATCTGGCGAGCACGTTGATGTCGGGTTCACCCGACAGGTCAAATTCATCCCGCATTTCCTTCATCGCTGCGAGAAAACCGGAGATGAGCGGCCGATTCAGGTCAAACTGGACGTTGTCATTCCGATCGTACTGCAGATTGACATCGACACGGCCACGAGCGAGCCGGCTGCTGATCAGCTTTTTGATGATCGATTCGAGCTGCTGCAGTTCGCCGGGCAAACGGAAGTTAATATCGAGAAAACGATTGTTTACGGTCTTAAGCTCGACCGTGATCGAAAATTTATCATCGCTGGCCGACCCGCGGCCAAACCCTGTCATTGATCTCATATTTATAGCCTTTCGTATGGTTCTGAATCTGCAAATTGTAATTCATAGAGCCGCTTGTAGGTTCCGCTTATCGCGAGCAGCTCTTCGTGATTGCCGGTTTCGATGATCTTACCTTTTTCCATAACTACGATCTTATCTGCCCGCCGTATGGTTGAGAGCCTGTGGGCGATCACGATCGATGTCCGGTTCTGCATGAGGTTCTTGAGGGCCTTCTGTACCAGAGCCTCGCTCTCCGTATCCAATGCTGACGTAGCCTCGTCAAGTATCAGCACCGGAGCATTTACGAGAACTGCGCGGGCAATCGCGATGCGCTGGCGTTGGCCGCCCGAAAGCAGAACGCCGCGCTCGCCTACAAGCGTGTCATATTTCTCCGGCAGCTGCGAGATGAATTCGTCAGCGAATGCTACACGGGCCGCTTCCTCGATCATTTCGGTGGTTGCATCCGGATCTCCATACGCGATGTTTTGCCGCACGGTATCATTGAACAGAACGGTTTCCTGTGTGACCAGTGCCATCTGTTTTCTAAGGCTTAATACGCTCGCTTCGCGGAGGTCGATGTCATCCCACAATACGGAGCCTTCCGTTGGATCGTATAACCGCTGGACCAGCCGCGTAAGGCTCGATTTGCCGCCTCCGCTCTCTCCGACCAGCGCGACCATCTGGCCTTTTTTGACCTCCAGGTCAATGTTTTGCAGGATCGGCCGGTTACTGTTACGGTATTTGAACGAAACGTTGTCGATCCGGATAGCACGTTTAAGGGGCTCGAGCTTGATCGCATTCTGCCTCTCGGGAAGCATGTCATCTTCGTCCAGAATATTCCATACATCCCGTGCGGCGGCAAAGGCCTTTGATATCTCGTTGTGCTGGCGGGATATCTTGCGCATCGGGTCATAGCTGCGGAAGAGAAAGTAGAGAAACGCAAAGAAATGAGGAGGATTCATCCGGCCGGAATTAATTTCACTAAGGCCGAAATAAAGCAGAAGTATAAGGGCGACCGTGCCGATCAATTCGATCGTGGGCGGCGATGTTGCCGCGATCCGGGCAGAACGCAGATTTGCTCTCGCAATGGTTTTGGCAACATCCAGAAACCGTTTGCTTTCTCGGGGCTCGGCCGAATATGCCTTCACGATTATGTTGTTCGAGAGGGTCTCCTGAGAAGTGTCGGTCAGGTTTTTATTACCTTCGAGCGAAACGTCTGCCAACTTTCTCAGCCGTTTGCTAAAATTTGTAGTTAGAAACGCAATTATCGGAGCCGCGATAAGTGATCCGAGCGTCAGACGCCAGTTAAAGTAAAACGCCGCGCCTATAAAAAATACGAGCATTACGGATTCGCGCAATACATCACGCAGGTTGGCGGAAACGGCAAGCTCGATCGCTGCGCAGCTGACAACTAGCCGCGATACCAGAAAATTCGTGCGGTGCCTTTCGAAAAAGACGGCCGATTGTTTCAACAGGTGATCGTAAAGTTCACCCCTTAGTTTTAGGATCGCGGACTGCCCGATCTTTGCCATTAGATATGACGAAAAATACTCGGCTATGCCCTTCAAAAGCGTAAACAGGAGCAAGAGGGCTGCGATCACCAGCCATGCCCTGTACCAATCGTCCGGAGGGATCAGGCGGTTCAGATCAAAAGGCAATGCGCTTTGCGCACCGGGGCTTTGAAAAAATTGGTCAAAGATGGGTACCAGCAAGATGCCCGTGGCCGTTTCAAAAACAGCCCCAAGAAACATTGCCACGATCGCAAAAAGGAAGATCAGCCAGAAGGGGCGTACATATTTTAGAAGCCGTTTGAAATCGTCCATCGTTGCGAGTAAAGGTATGAATATACTTCAGTAGCAGAGCCTATCCAAATCCCTTATTTGCAACTATGTATTCGAATAATGCATCTTTTTTACATTGATCCGATATCCGGAGAGAACTCTATGAAAAATTCGTTTGCGCTTAAGACGCTTTTAAGTGGACTGTTATTATTCGTATTTTGCGGCGGTATTATCGCCCAGCTCGACGTTGCCCGCACGACCACCGCGATCACATATCCGCTGGATGAAACGGTTCAGGTGCAGTTTCGCGGCACGACACGTTTCCCCCGTATGAAGGGTTCGGCAAAAGTGAAGCGGACCACGCGTACCGGCACGCAGGTCGAACTCAATGTGGACAATATGCCCCGGCCTTTCGAGCTTGGAGCGGGGTATGCCACATATATTTTGTGGGCGATCTCGCCGACCGGACAGGCGGAGAACCTGGGTGAGATCAAGCGCAGCGGCCTCTTTTTCATCGATTCTAAAATGAAGGTGACGACCAACCTTCAGACATTTGCGCTTCTGATCACGGCTGAACCTCACTTTTTAGTAACCCGTCCTAGCCAGGCAATAATGCTGGAGAATCTTCAGCCGGTGGGCCAGCGAGGTTCTTTGGTCGGCACGGCACCGGCGATATCCTATTTCGGAAATTCAAGTGATTACTTTCGCGATCCACGCACTCCGGCGATCGCCGAAACCGACTATTCGCGGACCCCGCCCGCTATTCTGCAGGCAATACAAGCGGTCGCCCTTGCCCGCTTTGCGGGTGCTGAGCGCGATGCGTCTACTGAACTTGCCGAGGCCGAGACTCTGCTTCAGAACGCTCAAAACTCGTTTTCCGCCGGCCGGGATTCAGAGGTTATAGATATCGCTGCCCGCAAATCTATCAGTGCCGCCGTGAGAGCAGAGGCAATGGCCGAGCAGCGAAGAGTTGCCCGAGAGCAGCGTAACGAAAGAACGCGCACCGATGCTGAAATACGTGCCGCCGAGAACCGCTTTAGCGATGCTCAGGAGGAGATAAATTCGCTGAAAGCCGAACTTGCTCGCGAGATCCGAAATCGTGAGCTAGCCGAGCGTGACGCGATGAATTACTCGAATCAGCTTCGTGAGCTTCGTGCGGAAAATGTCCGCCTCAGCGAAGACCTTGGCCGTGCCCGTGTCGAGAACGAGACCGCCAACGCCCGGCTTGCCACGATCGAAGCAGAAAGAAACGCGATACGTGAGGAGAGCGAAAACGCAGCGAACGCCGCGAGACAGGAGCAGGCCGAGAAAGATCTTCTCGCGGCCCTTAAACCCTACGGCGCCATTGTCAAAGACGAGCGCGGCATCGTGCTCACTTTACCCGAGAATCTCTGGACGGGAACTCGTTCGAGCAGCCTGACGCCGCAGGCAGACGGCCGGCTCGCCTCGCTCGCGGGCATTCTTGCCAACAACCCCGAATACCGAATACTTGTCGAATCACATATAGATAACAGCGGCAACGCAGACCAGATCCAAACAGTTACAGATCGTCGATCTTACACTGTTGCCGACAAATTTGCTTCATTTGGTGTCGAGGAGGGGCGGATCGTGGCTAAGGGCCTAGGGGCATCGCTTCCGATCGCTCCGAATACGACCAATGCGAATCGTGCCAGGAACAGGCGAATTCACGTAATACTCAACCTGACTCCGGGGGCGCAGGGGGCTAGGCGTTAAGTATCAAGATACGGTGGGGCGGCAGGCCGAGCATACACTCGTCGCCCACCTTTAACCCCACCACCTTGAAAACCCGTGTTTCAAGCTTCAGGCCGCCGGCATCAAATTCGACCAAACTGGTTGGCCCTCGAAATTTGATCCTCGTCACCACGGCCTTAAGCAGATTATCTTCCGGAAACGAATTGCCCATCGACATCACTACCTGTTCGGGCCGGATAGCGAGGACGGAATTCTGATTTATCGGGGCAAGCCGCGTCTTATCGGCACGAAATGCAAAGACCCTATGGTTTCCGTCGATCGTGTGAAATTCCGGCAGATCGTCATCTGACGAGGTCAACCGGCGGGCTTCGAAAAGGTTGTTATCGCCCGTTAGCCGGGCTGCTGATGCCGTTGGCGGATCCTCATAGAATTCCTGCGGCGTACGTGCCTCGCTGATCTGGGTTTGGTCGAGAATGGTGATCTGGTCGGCGATCATGGTCATCTGATCGAAATCGCTCGAAGCAAAAACGACTATGAGCCCCTTGGTTTCGGCGGCACGCCTGATGCGGGAAAAGCATTCATCACGAAGAATGCTGTCCATCTGGTTAAACGGCTCGTCCAGCAGCAAGACCCTTGCCTCGCCCGATAGGGCCCTTTCAAGTGCTGCGAACTGACGTTCACCGCTCGATTCCTGGCTGCCCCAGGCTCCAAAGGCTCCCATGAAGCCCGACGGGCCGCTGCTTGTTATAAGCTGGATCCCGCGTTCCTTTGGTTTGACCGGGGACAGATCGCGGTCGTCCAAAGAAATCGTACCGGCGCTCATTTTTGTCTTCCCGGCGATAGCTTTTAAGAGCGTGGACTTGCCTGAGGCCGTAGCTCCGCAAATGCCGAAGATAGAGCCTTCCGCGGCGGTAAATCCGACATCGCGAAGCACCCAATTATTCCTGAACCTTTTGGAAACGTTGTCGATCTGGAGGGCCATCAATAAACGATTAAATGCAACTTTACTAGCGGTTTTTCGTGCAAAGGAAAGTATGCTGTTGTCATCAAATTAAAGCAAGTATAGACTTGATTCGATGGCAGATAAGAAACCCGGACTGGGGCGAAAAATAGTGCATGCGGGCGGTTGGCAGATCGTCAAAAGGGCCGCTCGGTCTTTACCCTTCGGCGGTGCGGCAGTAGTACTCTTCCTTGTTGGCTCCGACATAAGGAATAAAGGTGTTGTAAAAGGCCTGGCGAATTCCGGTATTGATGCGATCCCATTTGTTGGGCTAGCCAAAAATGCGGTCGAGTTTGCTCGAGGTAAAGACTTCATCTCGGACAAGCCCAAAAAGGCAAAAAGAATATGAGAGTATTTAGATTCGGCAGCTTTGCAATGTTGGCGGTCATAGCGTTTTCTTCCGTTTTGGCTGTTTCGGCTCAAAATCCTGGCAGTACACCTAAACCACTTGCTACCCCTCCGCGTGTGCTGTCCGCGGCCGAGATCATCAGCCGTGCTGACGAACTTTTCGATGCGCCGGTTTCTCAGCCCGCCGTCGATCGGGAAGCGAATACTGCCACCGAAAATGCCGAGATAAGGGAACTGCTGGAACGCATAAAGAAGCTCGAAGCGGGCCGTGATGCCCAGACCTCGTCGACGAAGCAATCCGATCCCGACGAAGTCCAAAAGCGGATGCTGCTCAATCTCGACATCCTTACACGCGCCGAACAGCGTTCCGAATCGCTCCGTAAACAGCTGTTCGAGATGATCGAAAAAGAAAATTCCGTCAGGTCGCGTCTGGAGCAGCTTGAGTTTGATATTCGTCCGGAAATGATCGAGCGGACACTCCATCTCGCCGGCTCAATGCGACCTGAAGAAGTTCGCGAAAATCGCCGGAAAAGCCTCGCCGCCGAACGCGGCAATCTTCAAGCATTGCTGGCCGAGATACAAACAACCCGCGCCAGCGTAAGCTCAAATCTGCAGCGTTCCGAAGTACTCGTCGAAAAACTCCGAGCCAAGCTCGAGAAGGATATCGACGACGCATTGATCACACCAAATAACTAAGCCTTCGAACTTACTGTTTTGAATTCATAGTTTTTTCGCAGTTTCTGCAAGAAACCCTCGCCTCGCCCGTTCTTAGATCGACATACACAAAATATCTGGCTGCTGCCCCGGCGGCTTTTGTGTTGGAATTTCTGGTCGAGGAGATATTTATGAAGTTCAGATCTATTGCGGCGATTTTTGGGATCGCTTTTTCCGGTTTTGTTTTTTCGCTTAATGTGCCCGCGCAGGGGGTGATCGTGCCTATCATCTGCGACATCAGGCCGTGCAGGCCGCCGATCCACAGACCTCGGCCGATCCCGCTGCCGAACGCATTGCCGGTAAAGTCGATTCAGATAAATACGAAGATCGCCGGTCAGGTAGCAACGACGCATGTCGAGCAGGTCTTTCGCAACGATACGCCGCACACGCTCGAGGGCACATATTTTTTTCCGATCCCCGAAACGGCCTCGATAGTGGAATTCAGCATTTGGGAGAACGGGAAAAAGCTTGTCGGCGAAGTCCGTTCGCGTGAAGAGGCCCGGAAGATCTACGACGAGATCGTTCGCCGCCAAAAAGATCCGGGACTGCTCGAATACGCAGGCAAAGACCTCTTTCAGGCATCGATCTTTCCTATTCCACCGCATTCCGATAAAAAGCTTGAACTTATATACTCCGAGATCCTGAGGGCCGAATCGGGAACCGTGGCATATCGTTATCCGCTGGGAACGGGTCGAAATGTGTGGAACCGACAAGGGGTTGCTAACAGAGGTGTCCAAACGCCACAAAAATTCGGCACCGTCTCCGGCTCCGTCGAGATCGTCGGTCGAGAGGCCCTGAGAAATATATACTCGCCAACGCATGAGATCGATGTTAAGCGAAAGGGTGAAACAGCGGCCAATGTTTCCTTCGAAACGAAGAACAACGATGCCGATTTTCAGCTCTTCTATGGGCTGTCGAATAGCGATTTCGGAATGTCACTTGTCACGTATCGCGAACCGGGGAAGGACGGCTACTTCCTACTGATGCTTTCGCCGAAGGATTCTGTGTCTGACAGGAAGATCGTTAATAAGGACATTGTTTATGTGCTGGATACAAGCGGTTCGATGGCTGATGAGGGCAAAATGGAAAAGGCCCGCAAGGCCCTCCTCTTCGGCATCCAGACGCTGCGGGATGGCGACCGATTCAACGTAATAAATTTCGCCGGTGAGGAACATCTGATGGAGCGCTCTCTGATCCGTGCCGATGCGGCGGGAAAGAAGCGGGGCGAGGACTTTATCGGCAAACTCCAGCCGACGGGCGGAACAAATATAAACGATTCGCTGCTGGCTTCACTCCGACAATTCGAGAACGGTGACCGGCCTAAGATGCTCGTGTTTATGACAGACGGACTGGCGACGGTTGGAGAGACCAGGACCGACAGGATCATCGCCAATCTCCAAAAAGAGAAGAAGCTCGATATACGCATTTTCCCGTTCGGGTTTGGCTACGATGTCAATACAACGCTGCTTGACCGGTTGGGATCGGAAAACGCTGGGATGTCCGACTATGTACAGCCAAAAGAGGACCTTGAGATCAAGGTCTCTAACTTCTTTTCGCGGGTCAGCTCGCCGGTATTGTCAGACCTCGAGCTTGATTTCGGCCCCGTCCTCGCGGATTTCACATATCCTCGCAAGCTGACGAACGTTTTTCGCGGTATGCAGATGACTATCGTGGGCCGATACCGCAATACGAACGATCTAAAGAATATTACGCTCAAGCTAACTGGCAAAACGGGAAAGGACGTCCGGACATTTAACTACACGAATCTCGATTTTCCATTCAGATCTGAAGAAAACAATTTCCTGCCGAGGCTATGGGCCAGCCGGCGTGTAGGCTGGCTGCTCGAACAGATCAGGGCCAACGGCGAGACAAAAGAGGTTAAGGATGAGGTCATCGACCTTGGCACGCGGTACGGACTGGTCACGCCATACACATCCTATCTGGCGACCGATGGTTCGATGGCTAACGTCCGGCGGGACGTACCTATGGCGAGGAGCCTCGAAACGTCGGCCAGACAGAAGATGACCGCCCCGAGCGGTGCTGATGCAGTCGGATTTAGCGTGCAGCAGAATTCCATGCAGATGAATTCTCGTGCTGCGGTCGCCGAATCGGATGCCGATAATGTTCTCGTCAGAAATACGGCGAACAATCAATTCATCGGAAATCGAAATTTCGTCAACGAATCAGGTGTCTGGGTCGATGCGGAATACAGCGAGACATCGCCGAAGCCAGTCACGAATATCCGATTCGCGTCAGAGGAATATTTCGCTTTGATCGAAAAAGATCGTGACATAGGGCAATATCTTTCGCTCGGTGAACAGGTAGTCCTGATCTGGAAGGGGCGGGTTTATAAGATCACCAATTAGTGTTGAACGGGTCGCGGGGAGATGATTTTAGGACGTAAAAATATTATCCTAAGATCTCACTCCCCAAATCCCGGAGGTAAATGCTTTGACGAAGTTGGTCATAACCTGCCTTATAATATTGATCTCATGCATCGGAGCGTCCGCCCAGCCGGGATGGACGCTGCACCGCGCTGACACAAACGGTGATCTGATAACCGTACATTTTACGTCGCCCGATCGAGGATGGATCGCCGGTGATGACGGATTCCTCGCCTCAACTACCGACGGGGGGAACACGTGGTCGAAATACCCGCTCGACGCTACGGCCAACATTAACGAGATCTACTTCAGAAACAAGGATAATGGATATCTGGTAGCGGGCCGCAGGCTTTTCATAACCCGCGATGGCGGAAGATCCTGGCAGGAAAACCAGATCTACCGGCCCGGCGAATTCGGCCCCGGCACGCCTGAATTTCTTAGTATTCGCTTTTCGGATAAAAACCGCGGCTACGTGGTCGGTTCTATGCTTAGGCGAAGCGGGAACGAAGACATCGTCATCGATTCACTGTTAATGCGTACGGAAGATGGCGGAGATTCATGGGAGCGCATTTCACTTCCCACCAAATTCGAGCTTTTTCATCTAGATTTCAGCGGAAACTCTCACGGATGGATCGTTGGCGACCAGGGCGTGATCCTGGCCACGACGGACGAAGGCCGCACTTGGCGCAAACAGGAATCTGGCGTAACCCGGGCCCTATTCGATGTGCGATTCCGTGGTGACAAGAGAGGAGTGGCCGTTGGCGGCGGTGGGACGATTCTCCGCACAGAAAACGGCGGTTCATCCTGGCAAAAGATTGAGACCGGCTTCGACGAAACATTCAAACGAGTTGATTTTTCCGACGACAAGAACGGCTGGATCATCGGGTATTCCGGCCGTATTCTACAAACCACTGACCGGGGTCTTACCTGGGCACGCCAGGAAAGCGGTACCAAAGAACGCCTCTACGGCATCTTTATGGACAAAAAATACGGCTGGGCCGTCGGCGCCAAAGGCGTGGTTCTTCAGTTTCAAAGATAAAAATTACAAAAAATACTGGTTTCCGTGGTTTTGCGTTAACACTTTTGCAAAACTGTGGTATATTGCATCAGCAATTTTAGTTAAACCACCGTTTTCGCATCAAAAATCGTTATAATGACACCCTTGTGTTTTGGAGGAGAATTATGAGTAGAAGACCACTTGCTATTGCACTGGCTGTTTCAGTGATTTTATTAACCGTTATCGGATCGGTAAATGCACAGGGCACGACCTCGCGCATAGCTGGAGTTGTTAACGACGCTTTAGGGGCTGCTGTCGCCGGTGCGACGGTTACAATAAGCCGTGATGGCACCGACGCCTCGCAATCGACGCAAACCAATTCAGCGGGCGCCTATGTTTTTGATCTGATCCAGCCGGGCACCTACACAGTTACAGTCGAAAAGGCGGGCTTCAAGAAATCGGTTTCAACCGGTAATGCTGCCTACATCAACCAACCAACTACAGTTAACGCCGCGTTAGAAGTTGGTGATGTTTCAGCGACGGTTAATGTTGAAGGCACAGCCGAGGTTGTTCAGACCAGCACGTCGGGAAACATCGGCACAACGATTGATCAGAAGACAATCGAAAGTTTGCCAATTGTGGGTCTCCGTGGGCGAAACCC
>JBGTIP010000073.1:0-15270 GCA_041745615.1 Pyrinomonadaceae bacterium
TGCTCAAGCCGCGGCTTGAGCAATTGAGAAAACAAAACTACAAAAGGAGGCATTGTAAACCTTAATCAGGACTAAGACACGAGTGACAACTTCCACCAGGAATACACACTAAAAAGTGTCAACTGTTTTCAGGACGACACATATTACGCGCATACTCTTCACAAAACAGGTGGTACAAGGTACAAATCTGTAAATGCTGCTATCTAATATGGTTACGGCGATTTACCTGTCCCATCTCGGGACAAAAACAGGGGGTTCGCAAGTGGAGAATGGAGAGGGCGGAGAATGGAAAATGGAAAATGGAAAATGGAAAATGAAGGTGCACAAATTCACACCTTCGAACCTTGAACTTTGAACCTTGAACTTTGAACTCGGAACCTTGAACTTGGAACCTTGAACTTTGAACCTTGAACTTTGAACTCGGAACCTTGAACTTGGAACCTTGAACTTGGAACTTGGAACTTGGAACTTGGAACCTGGAACCTGGAACCTGGAACCTGGAACCTGGAACCTGGAACCTGGAACTTGGAACTTGGAACTTGGAACCTGGAACTTACACCCTCGAACCTGGAACTTAAAAGAAGATTGGCTGGGAGACAGGGATTCGAACCCCGATAGGCAGATCCAGAGACTGCAGTCCTACCATTAGACGATCTCCCAGCGCTATTAATAATTTACGTGTCGGAGTTCGGGCTTGTCAAACCACTTTGCCATTCAGCGGGGCGGTTGGCAATATAGTAGGTTATGTCCCTGGACAAAGAGATCCTCAATAATCGTCAGGCTTATCACGAGTATTTTATCCTCGATAAATTCGAGGCCGGGGCGGTTCTCGTGGGTACAGAAGTAAAGAGCATCATGGCCGGCCGCATCCAGTTAAAAGAGTCGTACGTATCGATCAAGGACGGCGAGGTCTGGCTGATGGGGGCCCATATATCGCAGTATTCTCACGGAAACATAAATAATCACGATCCTATTCGGTCCCGCAAGCTGCTTCTGCACCGAAAGGAGATCGAAAAGTTGGAAAAAGAAACCACCCAGAAGGGCATGACCCTCGTCATAACCCGGATCTACTGGAAGAACGGCAGGATCAAGTTCGAGGTTGGCGTTGCAAAGGGCAAGAAACTCTATGACAAACGGGAAACCGAGATGCGGAAAACCATCGAAAAAGAAACGCGGGCCCAGTTGAAAGAGAAGCTTAGATAAGTTATAGATATAACAGCGTTTTTTTCCTATCAAAGTACAGAAAATATCGAGGTGTTAATGAAATTCCAGGGAATAACCGGAAATTTTGCTGAGGCTGATGCGGATGCGTTGGCCATCCCCATTTTTAAAGGCGAAAAAGCCTCGAGCAGCGAGCTTAAGGAAATGGACAAGGTTTCCGGCGGCTTGATCAGCTCGGTAATGAAAGCCGAGGAATTCAAGGGCGAGGCCGGCGAGACGGCCCTACTGCGGTTTACCCCCAAAGGCTCGGCAAAAGCCAGTCGGATGGCCCTAGTGGGCATGGGCGACCGTTCGGAATATGAGCTTCATTCTGTCGCCCATTTTGCCGGAGCGGCGGTCAGATTTCTGAGCAAGCGAAACATCAAACGCATTGCCCTCCTTCCCCGGGGAACCGGTGATGCTGTTGGTATTGCTCAATGTGCCGTGCAGGGTTGTATCACGAGCCAGTTCGAACTCGATAAGTATAAAACCAAGGACAAACACGACAAGTCCGTAAATTCCGTTGTGATCTGCATCGATGAGGCTAGCGCGGCCCAGATAAAGAATGGTATTGCACGCGGTGAGGCGATCGGCGATTCGATGAATTTCACTCGCGATATGGCCAATGAGCCGCCAAATATCCTGCAGCCGACCGAAATGGCAAGACGGGCTCAGGCGATGGCAAAAGAGGTCGGCCTGAAATGCGAGATCCTCGACGAAGCCAAAATGAAAAAGCTGGGGATGGGGTCGATCCTTAGCGTTTCGCTCGGTTCCGAGCAGCCCGCAAAAATGATCGTCCTGCGTTACACGCCGGCGAAAGCAGCGGCGAAAAAGAGCGAAACTATCGCGCTAGTGGGCAAGGCCGTTACATTTGATACCGGCGGCATCTCGCTCAAACCCGGCGAAGGCATGGACGCGATGAAATACGATATGTCCGGCGGAGCGACTGTGATGGGAGCGATGCGGGCGATCGCCCTGCTTAAACCGTCAGTTTCGGTCATCGGTGTTGTCGGAGCGGTCGAGAATATGCCCGATGGCCGAGCTTCCCGTCCGAGCGATGTCGTGACAGCCATGAACGGCAAGACGATCGAGATCCTTAATACGGATGCCGAGGGCCGCCTTGTGCTGGCGGATGCTGTCGCATATGCCGAGAGCCAGGGGGCCACACGTATCATCGATATGGCCCCGCTTACGGGTGCCGTGATCATCGCTTTGGGTGACCTGAACACCGGTATTATGGGAAACGATCAGAGTTTGATCGATGAGATCGTCTCGTGCGGACACGACGTCGGCGAAAGCTTCTGGCAGCTGCCGGTCAGCCCCGAGTACAGCAAGATGATCCGCTCGGATATTGCCGATATCAAGAACATCGGCCCACGCGGAAAGGCCGGAACGATCATGGGGGCAGTGTTTATTCAGGAATTTGTCGACAAGGCCAAATGGGCCCATCTCGACATTGCCGGCACGGCCTGGGCCGATTCGGTCAAGCCGCATCAGGCAAAAGGGCCGACCGGCGTCGCCATCCGCACGCTTGTCAATCTTGTCGAAAAGTCTTAGCGAAAGGACCCATCATAAGGAGATCGAAATGAAGAATCTTGCCCTTAATTTTCTCTTTGGCCGTGATAACCGGGTGAGCGGGTTGATCGCCTTGACCATCGTTGGCCTGATCGCGCTGGGCTGCAGCTGCGGAGATTTCAAGTTATCGGATCTTGCCGGCAACAGTAATAGCAACAGCAGCGGCAATGCCCGGAATACTCAGGTGGCGTCAAATGACGATGACACGTCCGGTGACGTGCCTTCGGATTCCGTAGTCGAAAGCTTGGTCAAAGAGACCACAGAAGAGTTTGCCCAGGCTGTAGATTCGGGCGATTTTTCTGAGATCCATGCAAACGCTTCAACCGATTTCCAAAACAGTTATACCGTCGAGGAAATGACCGCGGCTTTTAAATCATATACGGATAAGAAGAAGATCGTCGTACCGATCCTCAACAAGGTCGGTGATTCAGATGCAGAATTTTCGAAACCGCCTTCTTTCAGGACGGAGAAGGGCACGAACATTCTTATAGCAAACGGCACGTTTCCGACGAAGCCTTACAATGTTCGTTTTGATTACGAATATGTCCAGCGGGAAGGGGAATGGAAGCTTCTGAAACTTGTCATCAATATTCCATAGATAGGAGTAAACCGCGATGCGCAGGCCCTTTTTGACTAACGAGGTCAACTTGATCTTCGCCCTCACGGCATTATTGATTGTCGGTCTGGCTTGCGGTTCAAAAACACCGCCGCCGGCGGAATATGTCGGGGCCTGGACGAGTAATGACGGCACCAGTATCACGATCCGCAACGACGGCTCCACCGATTACAAATCCGGAAATTCATCGGTAAGCGGCGGCAGTGCCACGGTCGACGAGGAGGCGAAAACGCTCAAGATCTCGCTCGCCGGATTCGGGCCGACATTTAAGATCGACAGGGCCCCGACGAGTGACGAGATGACGCTGGATGGCGTTGTTTTCACGAAAGGCGGCGGCGGGTCTCAGACAAGCAATGAGAAGGCCGAAATTCCGAGTGACGAAAGACTGCAAACGCTTGTAAAAACAACGTTTCTTGATTTTGGGGATGCGGTACAATCGGGCGACTTTTTGGATTTTCACAAGAAGGCAGCCCCGGTCTGGCGGGACGAATCGTCCCCTCAGGAAATGCTGGAAGCCTTCGAGGTCTTCGTTGACCAGAAGGAAGATTATGACTTTAAGAGGGCGGTCACTCCTCTCGATGCGACGTTTTCGCCTGCTCCTTCGCTTGAAAAGTTCAAAGGGGCCGATGCTCTGCTGGTCAAGGGTTACTATCCGACCAAACCGCTGCGAGCAAACTTTGAACTCAAATACGTGATGGACGACGGCATTTGGAAGCTGATAGGCATCAATATCAAGACCGGCAAGTAGCTATATGAAAATTCACGAATATCAAGGCAAAGCCATCCTCAAAGAGTATGGCGTACCGGTTCCCCGCGGGATCGTCGCACGGACACCCGAAGAGGCAGAAGCCGCAGCCCGCGAACTGGGTACGGATGTTGTAGTAGTAAAGGCTCAGATACACGCTGGCGGCCGCGGTAAGGGTGGCGGCGTAAAACTCGCAAAATCGCCGGAAGAAGCCAGGCAGGTCGCGTCAGAGATCCTCGGAATGATGCTTGTCACGCACCAGACCGGCCCGGAGGGTCGCGAGGTGAAGACGCTTCTTATCGAAGAGGGTCTGCCGATCGACAAGGAATTCTATCTCGGCATTACACTCGATCGCGTAACCGGCCGCAACGTTTTCATGGCGTCATCCGCCGGCGGAATGGACATTGAAAAGGTCGCCGAGGAAACGCCGGAGCTGATCCTGAAAGAAACGATCGATCCGTCTGTCGGGCTTCGCGGATTTCAGGCACGCAAACTCGCTTTTGGCCTCGGTATTCCTGCCGACTTGATTGGACAGGCTTCGAAATTCATGCTCTCGCTCTACGACGCGTACGAAAAGATCGACGCTTCCCTGGTCGAGATCAACCCGTTCCTGCTTACTAAAGACAACCGCCTGATCGCCCTCGACGCCAAGGTAACGTTCGATGACAATGCGATGTATCGCCACAAGGATTTTGACGAACTTCGCGATCTCAATGAAGAGGAACCGCTCGAGATCGAAGCTTCAAAGCACGATCTGAGCTATATCAAACTCGACGGCAACATCGGCTGCATGGTCAACGGCGCCGGCCTTGCGATGGCCACCATGGACATTATCAAGCTCGCCGGCGGCGAGCCCGCCAACTTCCTTGACGTCGGCGGCGGTGCATCGCAGGAACGTGTAGAGCAAGCATTTAAGATTCTTCTCGCCGACGAAAACGTTAAGGCAGTGTTGATAAACATCTTCGGCGGTATCGTCCGCTGCGATATGGTCGCCAACGGTGTCGTGGCAGCGGCAAAGAACCTCGGCGTCTCGATCCCGATCGTCGCCCGGCTCGAGGGAACCAATGTTGAGGAAGGGCGGCGTGTACTTGAGCATTCGGACATCGGCATCATCCCCGCCACAGGCATGGCCGATGCCGCCGCGAAAGCCGTATCGGCTGCGAACGCTCAGTTCTAGTCGCCGTTTCGAAGATAGGCAGCAAGTTCCAAGTGGCGGAGATCCCTAGCGAAAGTTCGGGCCCGAATCAACTGCGTTCGCGATACGTTTCTCGTATGCCTCCCGGCAAATACGAACATCCTCAAGGAAATACGGTAGTTCTTCCATCCGTAACGCCTGAGGGCCGTCGACCAGGGCCGAACTCGGGTCTGGGTGAAAATCCACGAGGACCATATTGGCACCCGCGATCACGCCTTGAGCAGTAACGTGCATGACATCGAGGATGTTGTCTGAGCTGCGATGACGGCTGCCGACGGAGTGCGAAGGGTCGATACAGACCGGCATTCGCGTAAGTCGTTTAACGGCAGGAACATGAGCAAAATCGACCATATTTCGATGAGGGTTGCCGATATTTGTCTTCATCCCTCGAAGTGCAAAAATGACCTTTTGATTTCCTTCACTCGCCAGATACTCGGCGGCGTGTAGCGATTCGTCGAGCGTGATCCCAAAGCCGCGTTTTAGCAATACCGGGAAGATCTTTTGTCTGCCGGCGCTCTTAAGAAGTTCGAAATTCTGTGTATTTCGGGTCCCGATCTGAAGCATAACGCCGGTGGGTTCCCCCGTTTTAACCAGAGCGTCGCGGATCTCAGCGATGTGCGATTCGTGGGTTATCTCCATCGCGATAACCTTGATGCCGTACTTCCCAGCGAGCTCGAAAACGAACGGCAGGCAGGCGGCACCGAGGCCCTGAAACGAGTAAGGGCTCGTCCGCGGTTTATAGACCCCCATTCGGGTGCATTGCTGGCCATTCTCTTTCAACGACCTCATCATAGCTTCGACGTTTGCGGGCGAATCAACCGCACATAACCCGGCAAAAACATTCAAGTTTTCCTGGCTGAATTTGACCCCATTGTAGATGAAAGACGTTGGGCGATTATCGTCCTTGTGTCGTCCGAGGATCCTATATTCTTCCGAGACGCGAACCGCGTGTTCGACGCCGGGAAACGCTCGCATCTCATCAAGAGATAGCTCAGCAGTGTGCCCGATCAGATATACTTCTGTCAGCAACTGTTCGGCCCCCTGAACGGTATTAATGCGCACCTCGATCTTCGGGAAATTCTGAAGATGGTCGGCTATCCGCTTAAATTCACGGCTTTCGGCGTTGATATTCGGTTTGAGGATAAGAATCATGTTAGGGTCGTTCAGATAATTTCTTTGATATCTTCTGGCTCGAGCTTGAAGCTTGGATAACGGCCGAGAAATCGCACACCAGCCGCTAATTCTCGAATATCGGTCATAGCTCCGCGAAGGTCGCTCTCCGTTGTGGGGGCCTGGAAGTCGAGATAAAAGTTAAACAGGCCGGGCTCGCCTTTCATGGGGCGGCTCTCGATCTTTGTAAGATCGATGTTTCGACGGACGAATGGCCGAAGTGCATTATGCAGTGCGCCCGGCTCGTTCTTCAGCCTTATAACCAAAGAGATCTTATCACCCGTCGACGATTCGGTCTGATCGGCAGTGAGTAAAGCGAACCGAGTGAAATTCTCAGCGTGATCCTCGATATGCTCGCGAAGTATTTTTCCTCCGTATAATCTGGCCGCCCGCCGGCCGCCGATCGCCGCCCGCGTCGGATCGCCGCTTTCAACGGCACGGCGCACACTCCCCGCCGTGTCATCGCCCGCGGCCCGCCTGATATGAGGATGTCCGGAAAAAAACCGTTCACATTGCCCTAAAGCCGCAGGATGCGATTCGACGGTCCGGATGTTGTCTATCGTTGCGTCGGGACACCCCACCAGGAAATGGGTAACCGGAAGTATGATCTCGGCCACGATGCACAGCTCGCTGTTCGCGAGAAGGTCATAACAGGGCTGGATCGAACCGACTAGCGAGTTTTCGAGCGGCGAAATTATTTGATCAGCCGCACCGGAATCGATTGCTTCATAAAGCTCCTCAAAATTAGGGAACGATACATATCGGCAACTCTCCCCCAAAATTGCCAGTGCTGCGGTCTCGCTAAAAGAACCGCGGTCGCCGAGAAAACCGACTCGAGTTTCCGGTCCAACCGATGCGAAACTGACCATGGTAGACGCACGCTTAATAACGGCGCGATGAAATGCCTTTTGCTGAAGAAACAATGATTCGTCGATCACTCTCTGAAATATATTCTCGATCCCCTTCGAGTCGAGGGGCCCCTGGTTTTCCTCGATAAGCCGCGAGATCACTTCGCTTTCACGCGCAGGATCGCATAGCGACGCTTCAGCATCGGATTTCGCCGCTCCGACTTCGAGAGCGATCGAGGCCCGCTTACTCAAAAGCCTCAAAATCTCAGCGTCGATCGCGTCAATCTCGGCGCGAGGATTTATGACAGTTCTATCAGACATTGTTTCAGCAAGTTAAAAGAGTAACACGGGGCAAATGACTAGAGATATAAAAAGCGGACGCGCAGACGGTGCTATACCTTAATAAACACCTGCCTCCTATAAAGCAGCCACATCAGAAGCAGCCAGAAGAGGATGAAGCTGATCGCGTAGAGCAATGAAGCATCGATGGGTTGGGCAGCGGCGAGATATATATTGTCAAAGATCCACTTTTGCACGCTGACCGGCTTGCCTTCAGCCCCAGCGACTCTGTATGCGCCAAGCATGCGGGCCATGATCCCTGAAAAAACGAAAAGCGGCAGTGCGTTGACACCGAAAACGACAAACGGCCAGGCCCATTTCTTATACCCCTTGATATCGATTAGCCAGTAGCACGCTGCCAGCGTAAGTAACGCGATACCCGACGTCACCACCACGTAAGAACTCGTCCAGAGCGCCTTGTTCATCGGAAAATAGCTAGACCAGATATAGCCGACGGAAACAAGAATAGTGCCGAAAAAGAAAAGGCCCGCGACTTTGTCGAGCTTGTCCGAAACGCCTGCGTGAGCGGGTGAGCTAATGGCGCCGCTCAACTCAACGCTAGTTCCCCCCGCTGGCGCCTGGCGGGCCGACCGGAGCCAAGTTCCTGCCAACACACCGGACAATGTCGTAGCGATCGCGGGCAGCGTTGATAGAATACCCTCAGGGTCAAACACCTTCGCCGAGCGCCACATGTGGTTCTCGGTCAGAATTGTCCGGTCAAGCCACGCTGCAAGATTGCAGGCCTTGTCGTCGATGGTCGTAACCTCGCAGCCGGGAACGGGCACCAGCGTCATCAACGCCCAGTAGCCCAGGAGCGATCCGCCAGCAACCCCGAGCTGCTGTTTCCAGTTCGTATGCAGAAAGATCAGCGAAACAACGAGATAGCAAACGGCGATCCGCTGAAGCACCCCCGGGACACGCATCGTGCCGAAATTGTATGGCACCACGTTGTATCCGGATAGGTTCATCGCGGCAATACCGACAATACTCACCGCGATCAGCGCTCCCGCGATCCTGTAATTTCGTAATAAGAGGAAAAACAGCCCCGCAGCCATGGCGAGCCAGATCAGCATTTTAAGGCCGTCTGGCGCGTCCGTCGCCCCAAATTGAAAGAACGGCGTGACCGACATCGCTATCCCGAGCGCGAAGATGACCAGTGAACGCGAGAATATCTTCCAATAGACCTTACCGGTTATACCCTCCTCCATCCGCTTGGACAAAGCGATAGGCACAGCAACGCCAACGATAAATAAGAAAAATGGGAAGATCCAATCCGTAGGGGTTAGCCCATGCCATTCGGCATGCTTGAGAGGTCCATAGATCGACGACCAGGTGCCGGGATTGTTCACGAGCACCATCCCCGCGATGGTCATGCCGCGAAAGACATCAAGTGAGATCAGGCGATCTGTTGGCGGCGGCTCTGACATCCAGTTTAACTGATAGCTGATAACTTATAACTGATAATCCAAACCTCTTCAAGTTATCATTCTTCCGTTATCAATTATCAGTTATTCCGGACGCGATCCCACCAACCCATTCGATCTCTCAGGCTGGTAATATGTGCAGTGTGATGTTTAGAATGCCAGGCGTAAAGGGCCAGGGCCGCAGCAAGCGTCCATTCACCGGTTTCCGGGTGAATGAACTTTCGGTCGAAGTCTTCATCCGACATGGATTTGAGAAGTGCCGCCCAACGAGTATGGATTGCATCGACCATCTTCATCGAAACGTCCACCGGTAGCCTATTGTCAGAGAGTTGTGCCCAGCGGTCTTCGAAATAAGGCTTGATCGTCGGCGGCTCATCCTCGGTCAATGTGAGCTTAAAACGAATCAGCGAATTGGAATGACTGTCTGCAACATGATGGATCGTCTGCCGAACAGTCCAGCCCCCATCACGATATGGCGAGTCGATCTGCGATCGTTTGAGGCCCGCTACGGCTTGATCCAGTTCCTTCGGGAGTTCGGATATCGTCTGAATATTAGCGGTTCTGTCACTAAAGACTCCAGGATCGAATTTACCTATAGGGAACCTTGGGTCATTCATATATTAATCTCCTCTATCCCCCAAAATAATTTTCAAACCTCGTAAACTCCTTAAGGAACGCAAGTTTGACGGTACCCGTGGGGCCGTTTCGCTGCTTAGCGACGATAAGCTCGGCGAGGCCCTTGTTCTCCTCGGTTTCCTTGTAGTAATCCTCGCGGTAAATGAATGCGACAACGTCGGCATCCTGCTCAATGCTGCCCGATTCGCGAAGGTCAGACATAAGGGGCTTTGGCGGGTTACGAGCTTCCGGGGCGCGTGAGAGCTGTGATAGGGCCACGACCGGCACGTCAAGCTCCTTTGCCAGCCCTTTTAGCTCGCGGGAAATCTGCGACACTTCCTGCTGACGATTATCATTTCGGCGACCCGAACCGCCGCCCATTAGCTGCAGGTAATCCACTACAATTAGGTCAAGCTGTTTCTGCTCTGCAGCGAGCCGCCTGCATTTGGCACGCATCTCGAGAACCGAAACTCCCGGAGTATCGTCGATGAATAATCTAGCATCGGACAAGGTGCCGATCGCATTTGCCAGCCGTTCCCATTCGTTTGTCATCAGATGCCCGGTGCGAAAGCGGTGGGCGTTGATATGGGCCTCCGATGCGAGCATACGGGTGACAAGCTGTTCCTTGGACATTTCAAGCGAGAAAACAGCTACCACTGCTTTCGAATAAAGAGCTGCATTCTGGGCAAGCGTCAGACAGAGGGCCGTTTTTCCCATTGAGGGGCGGCCGGCCACGATGACCAGGTCGGTCCTTTGGAGGCCAGAGGTCATTTCATCAAGCTCGCGGAACCCGGTCGAAAGCCCAGTGATGCCCGTACCTTCGCCCGCCGCATATCCTTTGACACGAGCTAGGACGCGGTCCGCTATGGGAGCTATCCGCGAAAAGCTCTGTCTCGTTCGGGCTTCGGCAAGCGCAAAGATCGCTTGTTCCGCGTGGTCGAGTATCACCTCGGAATCATCTTCTTCCGCCAGGGCCTCGCTGGTGATCGCGTTGCATGTGCGGATCAAATTGCGTACGACAGCCTTGTCCTTGACGACCTTTATGTACTCCTCAACGTCTGAAAAATGCGGCAGGCCAAAAGTCAGGTTTGTGATCGCAGATATTCCGCCGATCGCATCGAGTGACCCTTCTTTTTTCAGCTCTTCACCGATGAGTATCGGGTCGATAGGCGTCTGTTTTTCAAAGAGAGCGGTCATCGCGGCGAATACGCGCCGGTTGAGTGGAGAATAAAAGTCCTCAGGCTTAAGGTGCTCGACCGCCTGGGGCATCACGGCATTATCGAGCAATACCGCGCCCAGGATCACACGCTCACTGTCCTCGCTGCTTGGCAGTGGTTTTTCTAAATATTGCTCTCTACGGTTGTCGGGAAAAACGCTTGCCATTCTATTAAATTGGATCAAAAACAGGTTGGGAGTGAAAGGTAGTTTAGGTCGAAATTCGGCCGATGTCTAAGGTCGAATCTCGAAAGTCTACAACCCCAAACAATCGTTCACTTAGCTCCGGATCGAGTGCCGAACTGAAAGCGAATATACAAATGCCCGGGAGCAGTCGGTGACCCTCCCAGGCATTTTAATTGTCGTGCTTGAGTGTTATTCCTCGCTTTCAGCAACGGCCTCGGTCGGATTCTCATCCTCGGCAGGAGGCGCTTCAGCCGCCGAAGCTTCAGGAGCGGCCTCAGCTGCCGGCTCGGAATCTTTTTTGCCTTTTCGCTGTGGTTTTGCTTCTTCTTCGCCTTCGGCGGTGACCGTAACGGGAACGGTAAGCGTTACTTCGCGGTGAAGTTTAACGTTCACAGTAAATTCGCCGGTCTCCTTGATCGCATCTTTCATAACGATCTTTCGCCGGTCGATCTCATAGCCCTTTGCGTTCAGAGCCTCCGCGATATCCATCGAGGTTACAGAACCAAAGAGCGTTCCCTGTTCGCCAGCCTTTCTTTCGAAGCTCAGAGCGATAGTCTCCATCTGCTCCTTTTGGGCCTCCGCGGTAGCTCGTTCAATAGCAGCCTTCTTGAGCAGGGCCGAGCGCTCCTGCTCGATCTGCTTTAGGTTTCCCTTTGTTGCCAGGGTCGCAAACCCTTGAGGCAGCAGGTAATTACGTGCGTATCCGGATTTTACTTTAACGATCTCGCCGCGGCCACCGACGTGGTCGATGTCCTCGCGCAATAAAACAGTAGTGTTTGCCATGATGTTTAGTTCCTAGTTCAATAAGTTCCGAGTTCAAGATCCATGTTCCAACTTCAGAGATTCGTAAAGCCCCATTAAACTGGGAACCTGGAACCCTAAATCGGAACTAACCCTGTTAGTCCGCCACGAACGGCAGCATTGCCATAGATCGTGCACGTTTTATGGCCTTTGCCAGGCGCCGTTGATCTTTCGCCGGAATTCCCGAGATACGCCTCGGCATGATCTTGCCGCGTTCCGGCACAAACTGCCTCAGCAGGTCGACATCCTTCCAGTCAAGGTAATCCGGGATCATCAATCGCGAGCGTCGACGCTGGTAACGCCGCGGACGATCTCCGATCACGTCTTCGCCGACGCCAAAACCGCCCCGTTCGTCTAATTCTTCAAATTCGTTTTCTGCCATAACTTTCTCCTTGGTGCCTGAGACTTAGGCCTCGGCAGGTGCTGCCTCCGCTGCTTCCGGTGGATTCTGCCTGTACGAAGCTCGTTTTTCCTGTCTGGCCTCGCGTTTCGCTCGGACCTTATCGGCTTTCTTGCGGTCCTCGTCGACGCGAACGGTGATATACCGCATGATCATATCGTTCACCCGCATCCGGCGTTCAAGCTCCGCGATCTCCTGGCCCGAACCATTCACTTCAAAAAGCACATAATACCCATCAAACTTCTTCTGGATGGGATATGCGAGGTGCCTGATACCAATATCATCCATTCTGACGACCTCTCCGCCTTCTTTCTCGATCAATTTCCCCACCGCTTCGTTAAGCTTTTCGATCTTATCGGCAGCGGTATCGGGATTGATGATATACATCACTTCATACGTTCTGTTTGCCATTTATTACTATCTCCCTTCGGTTTAACCAACCTCATCTTCGCGGGATGAAGTAAGGATTCTCAATTAAATTTCGCCATAGCCGCATCCACGCCGCTGCTTATAATGGTCTCGACTGCGTCAGCGGCTTCTGCCAGCACCTTTTCAAGCGTCTCGGCATCGCCCTTAGCGAAGTTTTCCAAAACAAATCTCGATGCGTCATTTACGGGGTGCTCCGGCTGGATACCGATCCGCACCCGTGTAAAATCCTGCGTTTTCAAACAATCGATGATGGATCTCAGTCCATTTTGCCCGCCGTGTGTCCCTCTCGGCCTGATCCTTAGGTTTCCAAAAGGCAATGCAAGGTCGTCCGACACGACAATGAGCTTTTCGATAGAACGGTCATCTTTTGCGATAAGGCAGCTGACCGCTTCACCGCTAAGGTTCATGTACGTCTGCGGCTTTGCCAGCTCAACCGTTTGATTGTCAATTATGCAGCGGCCAACGAGTGACCGGCATTCGGATCGGGCAATGCGTGCCTGCGTTCGCGTCGCGAGCAGATCGACGAGCATAAACCCGAGATTGTGCCGCGTTTTCGCATATTCCGGGCCCGGGTTACCGAGCCCGACGATCAGCCAATTGCCCACGTTGCACTATTACTCTTCGCCGCCCTCTTCAGGGGTTTCAGCAGCAGGCTCCTCGCCCACGACTTCAGGTTCTGCACCTTCCTCAAGCTGCGGTTCGAGTTCGGCCTCGCTTACGATCACGATCGACGCGACAACGGTGTCAGGTGCATCGTGGATCTCGATCCCTTCCGCGACCTTAAGGTCAGAGACATGGATCGGATGATCTGTAGTAAGCTCCGAAATATCGACGTCGATCGAATCCGGCGTTTTTGCCGGTTCGCAGATGACCTTTATCTCACGCATAGCCTGCGAAAGGACCGCACCTTCTTCCTTGAGGGCATCGGGTTCGCCGATCAGGTGGATCGGCACCGTCATCTCGATCTTCTCGCCCTTCGAAAAACGGCGGAGATCGGCGTGAATTAGCCGGCCCCTTACCCCATCGATCTGACGGTCCTGGAAAATAACATCGTTAATTCCCTCGCCCTCGATATCGAGCGAGAAAACCGTGTTGACTCCACTGTCAGTTCGCAGGATCGCCGCTAGGTCCTTCAGTTCGGCCACCGCCGCCAGGCTTTCCGACCCACCGCCATAAACGACGACCGGCACTTTGCCTGTTGCACGAAGGCGGCGATTTTCATTCTTACTGCCGGTTTCACGCTTTTCAGCTTTTATTAATATTTTCTCTGCCATAACTATTTCCTATTAGTCTTAAGTATGGAGTTGAGAATCTCGACCACTCTCTAGACTCGTGACTTAAGCCTCAAAACTTTTCAAATAAACAACGACGATACGCTCGTCTCGTCGTGAATCGAGTGTATCGCTGAAGCCAGCAGCTTCGCGACGCTTAGAACCTCGATCTTGCCGCCCTCGACAAGTGGCATACCGTTGTCCCGGATCGGGATCGTGTTCGTCACTATCACTTTTTTCAAAAACGAAGTGCTGATGTTCTCAACAGCCTTTCCCGAAAATACGCCATGTGTAAAGCACGCAAATATCTCATTTGCCCCGGCCTTATGAAGCGCCTCGGCCACCTTGCATATCGTGCCGCCCGTATCGCACATGTCGTCGATGATCAGGCAATTCTTACCGCTGACGTCTCCGACGATATTCATCACGTCGGCTTCGTTCGCCCGCTCGCGACGTTTATCGCAAAGTGCAAGTCCGGCATCGAGCCTCTTGGCATATGCCCTTGCCCGTTCGGCACCGCCCGTGTCGGGTGCCACCACTATCAGGTTTTCGATCGGATTCGTCTTAAAGTAATCTACCACGATCGGGGCCGCGTAAAGATGATCTACCGGAATATCAAAGAACCCTTGTATTTGCGAAGCATGCAGATCGATAGTCAAAACCCGCTGAGCCCCAGCCGTCGTTATCAGGTTCGCTACCAATTTGGCGGCGATCGGGACCCGCGGGCGATCCTTTTTATCAGAACGGGCGTAACCGAAATACGGTATCACCGCTGTTACCCGCTCTGCGGACGCCCTAACGAAAGTGTCGATCATTATCAACAGTTCCATCAGGTTCTGGTCTGACGGCGGGCACGTCGGCTGCACGATAAACACGTCCGACCCGCGAACATTCTCACCGATCTGGAAGTTGAATTCCCCGTCGGAAAAGCTTTCGGTTGTAGCCTTTCCCAGTTCGCAATTCAATTCACGGCAGATGTCCTCTGCCAATTCGCGATGTGCATTCCCCGAAAAAACCTTGATCGTTCCCGTTACGGACATAATCTCAAAAATAAGGCCTCAGAAAACAAAAACGGACAACCTCGATAGATTGTCCGTTCGGATTCATAATTGGCTGGGGCGGGAGGATTCGAACCTACGAATGCCGGATCCAAAGACCGGTGCCTTACCACTTGGCTACGCCCCAATGCGAAAAATGTCATCGACTCGGAAACAACCTGGCACCTTAGAGGTGCAGCAATT
>JBGTIP010000074.1:0-59710 GCA_041745615.1 Pyrinomonadaceae bacterium
GCTGCTTATCGAGACGCTCCAGTTAGTTACCGAGGGCAAAATAAAGCGGCTGATGATCTTTATGCCGCCCCGTCATGGTAAGAGCGAGCTGGTAACGACCCGCTACACTGCATGGCGCCTTCTGATGGAGCCTGCTCTAAAAGTCATTTTAGCGAGCTACAATCAGCACCTCGCCAACCGCTTTTCCCGAGCTATCCGCAATACCCTTGCAGAACATTTTGCAATCGAGCGGAGCTCAGATAGCCAAAAAAGTGCGGAACCGAAGATCGAAAACTTTTTGAATCATCGATCCAGGTCGAATAATCCAAAGGCGAGCAAGGATAACGGTTCTGACAGATCCGAGAGTGACGCTCCTCTGTCAAATCCTTTCCGTGCAGGGATCATCAATTCGGCGTCCGAATGGGAAACCGGCTCTGGCGGAGGAGTTAAGGCAGTCGGCGTGGGCGGAGGCATCACGGGCTACGGTGCCGGACTAATGATGATCGACGACCCTATCAAGAGCCGCGAACAGGCCGAGTCGGCAAGCTACAGAGACAAAGTGTGGAACTGGTTCAACGACGACATGATGACCCGTCTCGAACCGGATGCCGGTGTGATCCTCATCCAAACTCGATGGCATGAAGACGATCTGGCAGGTCGCCTTCTCAAACAGCAGCAGGAAGAGGGCGGCGATGAGTGGCACGTCATCTCTCTTCCCGCTATCGCTGAAGACGAAATTGAACGATTGAAGACTGATCTCGAGGACGAGACTTTAACTACACCCGAAATTACCGCTCTTAACCAGCAAATATCCAGGCTAAGGGAACCCACGGAATATCCGTTCACAGTCGAGCACGGCAAGAACCTCACGCTCTACCCGATCGGAACACTGAAACCACAATACGCAGAGGAGGAAGCCCTTAAACTTGAAAAGAGAAAGCAGGACATCATAGAGGAATTGGCAGCCAAACAAAAAGCCACTTCGAGATCTGGGCTTAAAAGGGATGCTTTAGGTCGAAGACCCGGCGAAGCTCTCTGGTCCGAACGTTTCGATATCAAATCTCTGGAGAAGATAAAAAAACGAATGGGCTCATATTCATTCGAAGCTCTCTACCAGCAGAGACCGGTGCCGACAGAGGGAGGGATGTTCAAGCGTTCATGGTTCACGATAGTCCAGGTCCCTCCCCCGAACCTCAATTGGAAACGCGGGTACGATCTCTCATTCACCGCTAACCCCGATTCCGATCCTTCTGCGACACTCAAAGTGGCATATGACAAAGACGGGGTGCTTTACATCGACGGATGTTTTGTCGGAAAGCTCAATTACCCGCTCCAGCGAAAGATGCTTATGCACTATATACAAACTGAGACACGCACGGAGCACGGAATCGAGCTCTCAGCCAACGGCCACGCGATCCTCCACGACCTGAGACAGGTGCCCGAACTCCGCGGCCGCAAGTTCCGGGGTGTAAAGGTTGAGACAAACAAGCTAACCCGTGCCCTCCCCTGGATCGCCCTCGCCGAAGAAGGCCGCGTCCGCCTGGTAGCCGGACGCTGGAACCAGGAGTTCATCGAAGAAGCCTGCTCCTTCCCTCACGGCCTCCACGACGACCAAATAGACGCCGTATCAATAGCCGTCCGCATGCACGGAGAAAGACGGGGTAAGAGATTTTGGAGGTTGTGAGAACAGTTGTCGGTTGTCAGTGGTCAGTGGTCCGTGGTCAGTGGTCGGTGGTCAGTTGTGGGTGTCAGTTGTGGATCGTCAGTGATCAGTGGTCAGAACCGGGAGCGATAGCGACTGGGTTCTTTTCGTATCAACAGATCATTGAAAATCCAATGCAAAAGCCCACACGATCGAAAGCTCTTGGTTTCTCCTGCGTCGTCTTTGCGTCGTTGCGACTTTGCGGGAAGAAAAGAAGTTTCCCGCAAAGCCGCAAAGGCCGCAAAAAGGAACTAAGCGTCTGACCCATGTCAGAACCGGGAGCGATAGCGACTGGGTTCTTTTCGTATCAACAGATCTTTGAAAGCAACATGCAAAAGCCTCACAACGATCGCAAGCTCTCCCTTTGCATCTTCTCTGCGACTCTGCGCCTCTGCGGGAGAAGAATACTTTCCTTTGTCACCCATTTGGGTGACGACAATCGTGGCTCAATAAGCGACTCTTATGATGCTCACAAAATCCAGTTTACAAAGGTTGGGAAGCAATATTTTTGTTCATGCGGATCTCCGCTCTGTCGGAAACCGAAAAAAAGTACATTGACACCAGTCGTCTCCGGCGGCATAAACGACTGGTAGTCCCATGATCGGAACACGGGACTCACCCATCATCCGGCGTCGTAAATTCCGGTTAAGCACTTAGCGTAAAGAACTGAATATTTTTTCGAAGGCGAAGCGCATCGCCCGCTGCCCTATGATGACCGGGCATGTAAGGGGGCTACGCAATAAAAGGTCTTAGCGGATCTCGACATAGACTTTAGAGATCAGATCTAGCCGAGTGAGCGGTCGGGCTGATCGTTCGGATACGGGGCTCCCTCGAATCCCCATATCTTTATTTGTTATTCTGAAATAAAGGAGATCGATGTTAGAAGCCAGAAAATTCACCCACAGATCGGCGAGGGCTTACGCAGTTCTCGCTGCCTTTTTAGCAGCCTGCGCTCTTTCCACTACCTTCTTACTTAAGACGTCCGCCGAGCAGCCGAGGGAAGTAAATGTTGACCCCATACCGGTTTCGCTGCCGAATATGACGGCCATTGTCGGTACGAACTTCACGATCCCTGTAACGGCCGGGGATACAACCGGCGAGGCGATACGCGCGATCCAATTTGATCTTCTTTATGATCAGACCGTTATCGTGCCGCAGGCATCACCGGTGGAAACGGCGGGCACCATCAGCGATGGCATGAGCGTGACGATAAATAATACGGTCCCCGGCACTCTCCGGGTAGTATTTTTCTCGAGCACGCACAGGACGGGTTCGGGCACGCTTTTCAGGTTTAGATTTACAGCTGTCGGCGATCCGGGCGAGGTATCTCCGCTCACCTGGAGCAATTTTATGTTCAACGAGGGCGACCCCGCAGCCGATCTGGTCAATGGGTCGGTCACGCTCACCTCGGGTCTGGAGGGTGATACCGCCTCTCGTTTTACCGGCGACGGAGCGCTGCTCTCGAATGACGTGATCCTCG
This sequence comes from Pyrinomonadaceae bacterium, assembly GCA_041745615.1. Taxonomy (GTDB): domain Bacteria; phylum Acidobacteriota; class Blastocatellia; order Pyrinomonadales; family Pyrinomonadaceae; genus OLB17. Next base: position 3,162 of record JBGTIP010000074.1, read on the forward strand.
CCCGGCGATTTGCAGTCGGGATCGCGATCCCCGATCCGGCCTTTAATGAATTTCAGCGGGCGGATGTTTCGCCGTTTGCTACGCGGGGCGACGGCCAGATCGATTCTTCGGACGTTATCCAGGCGCGAAGGTACGCGGCCAGCATCGATCCGCCGACTCCTGTGGGCGGACCTACGGGGCCCATAAATGCGGTCATGACCGGCTCGGACGGCCGCGCAGATCTCGAATTAAGGTCCTTAAGGATACGGGATTCCGACGCAGCACCCGGCACGCGGGCCTCGATCGCTATCGAATTGAACGCGGTCGGCAACGAAGCGGGGGCGAGCTTTACACTTGCCTTTGATCCCGCGAAACTCGCCGATCCGAGAGTTTATTTACCCGATGGTAATGGCGACTCTGAATTGACGGTCAATACCTCAGCTGCGGGACAGGGCCTGATCATGGTGCTTGTCGATTCAGGAAGATCGCTCGCATCGCCTGCGTCGAAAAGCCGCATGATCGAGATATCCTTCGATGTGCTCCCGAACGCGGCGGAGGGGCCCACATGGATATCATTTTCCGGCTCACCCACCCGGCTGAGTGTTTCGGATACGGAAGGCGCCCTGCTGAATACCAGCTTTCAAAATGGCAGGGTAATGATAAGCCGCGGTAAGAGTGAGTGAAGATGATGAATTAGCCGAAGATATTCCGGACGCGGTCGATGAACGACTCGTCGGAAAAATCCGAGTCCTCGATATCGGCAAGTTGTTCGAGAAGTTTTCGCTGCTCTTTAGTAAGCGTTTTAGGAGTAACGAGCGTAACTGCAACAAATAGATCTCCCTTTCCGCGGCCTCCCAGATTCGGCATCCCATTGCCCTTGATGCGGAAAACCGTGCCCGTTTGGGTTCCGGCCGGGACCTTCAGATCTTCTTCTCCGTCGAGGGTCCTGACCTTTATGTCCGCACCCAACGCCGCCTGGGCGAATGTGACCGGAACCGCCGTATAAAGATCGGCCCCCTGGCGTTCGAAATTCTCATGAGCAGCTACATGCAAAACGATGAAAAGATCTCCGGACGGGCCGCCGTTGACGCCCGACTCGCCCTCGCCGGTGACGCGAAGCCTGGAACCGGTTTCAACGCCGGCCGGGATCTTGATCTCGATGGTTTTTTCCTTTTCAACCCGGCCCTGTCCATGACATTTCTTGCAGGGGGATTTTATAAGCTGGCCTTTGCCCGAACAATTCGCGCACGTGCGCATGACGCTGAAAAAGCCCTGCTGGTAACGCGTCTGGCCGCTGCCGCCGCACGTGATACAGGTTTCGGCGGAAGTGCCTTTTTCGGCCCCGCTGCCGGTGCATTCATCGCAGGTCTCGAGCCGTGGGATGCGAAGCTTCTCATCCTTACCCGTGGCCGCATCTTCGAGCGAGATCTCAAGATCGTATCTGAGGTCCGATCCTCGCTGAACGGTGGTTCGCCGCCCGCCGCGTTGTCCGAACATATCGCCGAAGCCAAAGATATCGAAAATATCCTCGATATTCGAAAATCCGGGATCGAAACCCTGGCCGGCACCGGCACCGACGCCCGCGTGGCCAAAACGATCGTATGCAGCCCGCTTCTGACTATCCGAGAGGACAGAATAAGCCTCGGCTGCCTCTTTGAACTTATCTTCGGCCTGCGGATCGTTCGGATTCTTATCAGGGTGATGCTGTACCGCAAGCGTGCGGTACGCCCGTTTTATCTCGACTTCGGTTGCCGAACGCGTTATGCCTAAAACTTCGTAATAATCTCTTTTTGCCATGAACACACAAAGCGCCAGCCCAATTATCTATGAACTGACGCTCTATTATTTTGCGACATCGGCCGCATTTTCTCAAGTGACGGCTGCTTCGGCAACGCAGTGTTACGCCATTGCCAGCATCGCCGCAGTGATCCGGTTAGCGGCACTCTCGACGCGTTCGAATTGCGCCTGGATCTCGGCCAGGTTGTTGGACGAAAGGGCCGCTTCTGCATCGGACAGCGTATTGTTGATCATTTGCTGTTCGTCCATCTCGAGTGATTTGCCGATCTCCACCATCGCGCGGCGTGAGTTTCGGATCAAGGTGTCAAGACGGTTACGTTCAACGATGAGTTCCTTTTCACCGCGGTCCTTTTCGATCGAAGTTTCGGCTTCGATGATAAGGCGTTCGATCTCATCCGGCGAAAGTCCGGATGACGGGGTGATCTGGAGTGCCTGTTCGAGGCCGGTCATCTTGTCTTTTGCCGAAACGCTGACGATGCCGTTCGCGTCGATCTCGAATGACACATCGATCTGCGGCAGGCCGCGGGGGGCCGGCGGAATGCCGACCAGTTCGAATTTGGCAAGACTGCGGTTTGCACTCGCGATCTCTCGTTCGCCCTGGAGAATGTGGATCTCGACCGATTGCTGGTTATCCACGACCGTGGTGAATGTCATGGTGTTTTTTAGCGGAATGGTCGAGTTTCGCGAGATCAGCTTGACGAAGATACCGCCGCGGGTTTCAAGGCCCAAACTTAGCGGGAGGACGTCGAGAAGCACAATGTCCTTGATGTCACCGGTGAGCACGCCGCCCTGGATGGCAGCGCCCATGGCGACGACTTCATCTGGGTTGATCTCGGCCGATGGCTCTTTGCCGAAGACCTCGGTAACGGTCCTCGTTATGATCGGCGAGCGTGTTTGGCCCCCAACCAGGATGACCTTATCGACGTCGGAAGGCTGAAGCTTTGCATCCCACAGAGCTTTTTGGCACGGTTCAACCGACGACTCGACCAGATCTTTGACAAGGCCCTCGAAAACATCGCGGCTAAGCGTTGCGTTAATATGTTTCGGGCCAGAAGAATCAGCAGCGATAAACGGAAGACTGATATTGGTTTCCGTAACGCTGGATAATTCGCATTTTGCACGTTCGGCGGCTTCTTTGAGCCTTTGGAGAGCAAGGCGATCGCCTTTGAGATCGATACCGTGCTCTTTCTCGAACCCTTCGACGAGCCAGTCGATAATGCGGTGGTCGAAATCCTCGCCGCCCAGGAACGTGTTTCCGGACGTCGACAGGACTTCGAAAACTCCATCGTTGATCTCGAGGATCGAGATATCGAAGGTTCCGCCGCCGAGATCGTAAACGGCGACTTTTTCCGTCTTGCTCTTGCCGAATCCATAGGCGAGTGCAGCTGCCGTCGGCTCATTGATGATGCGTTCGACTTCGAGGCCGGCGATCTTACCAGCATCGCGGGTCGCCTGACGCTGCATATCGTCGAAATAGGCAGGAACGGTAATGATCGCCTCGGAAACCTTATCGCCGAGAAACTCCTCCGCGGCCTGCTTGAGCCGCTGAAGCACGATGGCAGAGATCTCCGGCGGGCTGTAGATACGATCGAGGACCTTGATATGGGCATCGCCATTCGGGGCCTTCACGATGTCAAACGGCACCGTGGAGCGCATTTTCTCGACCTCTGGCGCGTCGAATTTACGGCCGATCAGACGTTTTACGGCGTACAGCGTATTCGCCGCGTTCGTGACAGCCTGACGCTTGGCGATCTGACCAACGAGCCTTTCGTCCTTGTCTGTAAAGCCAACAACGGACGGGGTTGTTCGCCCGCCCTCCTTGTTGGAGATGATCTGAACAGTTCCGCCTTCGAGAACGGAGACGCAGCAGTTCGTAGTGCCGAGATCGATACCAATTACTTTACTCATACCGTTGCTTTCCTTTAGTCTTTCCGTGAATCTGTCGCTTCAATTGCTGGGGATGTACTCTGTTCTGCCTCGGTTCCAATGAGTTCGAGGTCAGGTGGGTCTAGATCGGGGAGAGCGGAAGAATCGGGCAAGCTGGAGCCGGCAGGTACTGCTTTTGGAGGAGACGAAGTGACTTTGACCATCGAGTGTCTGATCACCCGGTTGCCGATACGATAACCTCGCAGCATCTCTCCCGAGATCGTATTTGACGGAAGATCGTCCCGGCTCTCAGCGGCTACTGCCTCGTGCAAGTTCGGATCGAAGGTCTCGCCGATCGACTCGATCGGGTGGACGCCCATGCCGGCAAAGATCTCATTCACCTGCTGGTTAACGAGAATGATGCCGTTATAAAACTGCTGAAAATCAGCACTTTTGTCAGACTGTCCGCCCTCGACAGACTGCAGAGCTCGTTCCAGGTTATCCAGCACCGGAAGCATTTGGGATGCCAGTGTACATATCTGCTCAATGAATGACCCGCGGCGTTCACGGTCCATTCGATATTTGAAATTCTCAAAATCCTTCAGCCGGCGATCGCTTTTTTCCTGAATATCGTTTCGCTCGGCTCGAAGGTCCTTGAGCCGATCCTGCAGTGACCGGATCTCGTTCTCGAGCTCATAAACGCGAGTTTTGAGCCCCGCGGGCTGAACGCCACCCGCAGTCCGGTTATTTACCTGACTTGGGGCGAGGTCCTGCCTTACGAAATCGAGCGTTTCTGCCGGATCGAAATCTGACTCCTCGATCTCGATGGTCAGATCGGACGTGATATGCAGGTCCTTTTCTTTGGCTTCGAGCTCTTTGATAAAATCGTCCACCGTACCGGTTGATTCGACTTCGAGCTCGACCAGAGATTCTTCGGGTTTAGGGATGTTATTTTTGGGATTCATTGTTGTGCAGCTGCCGGGAGCGCACCTGCGAATGGTTTAGTTTTTTGAGTCATCGGGCGACATCAATCTTTCCAGTGTTTGAGCTACATAAGAAACGATCGATATCATTCTTGCGTACTCCATCCGGGTGGGCCCGAGCACGCTGAGAGTTCCAACGGCCGAACTGTTACCGACACGGTAAGGTGCCGAAACTATCGTGCAGTGCTGGAGCGAAGGCGTCCTGTTCTCGCTGCCGATCACGACCTGGACATCGCCCTTGGCTCCGGCGTCACGCTCAATGCATTCGGTAAGGATCTGCATCAGGCGGGATTTTTCACCGATGGTTCGGAGCAGTTCGCGTAGACGTTCCAGATCCGCGAAGTCCCGTTTGGTCAGGATATTCGTAGTGCCGTCCACGAAGACTTCTCCGAGCCGGTCGTCATCCTCGATACTCTCGGTGCAGAGGATCACGGCGGTCTGGAGCAATTTGTCAAACAAGGCCTTTTCTTCGTGCATCAAGATCATGATCTCGTTGCGGATCTCGGCCAGGCTCTTTCCGACGAATTGCGAATTAAGGTAGTTCGCGGTTAGTTCGAGTTCCTCCTTGGTAAAGCTGACGTTGAGCCGAATAATCTTGTTATGGACAATATTCGGTGACGACACCAAAACCACGAGGATCCGATTGTCGGAAAGATTGACAAATTCGATATGCTGCAGGCGATCACTCGCCAAAGATGGCGATACAACGATGCCTACATTATTAGAAAGAGCTGAAAGCAAGTGGGAGGTACGTTCCATTAACCTGTCAGGTGTTTCCGTATCCTGGGAATTCAAACCGTATTCTTCGCCTATTCGGAAAAGATCGTCGTTCGATATGCTGAGAACACCTAAAAGATTGTCAACGTAGAACCTGTAGCCTTTATCGGTCGGAACGCGTCCGGCGGACGTGTGGGGCTGCTCAAGCATCCCCCGGTCCTCAAGTTCACCCATCACGTTGCGGATCGTTGCCGAGCTCATTCCTGAAGCGTTGGCAAACTTGTCGGCAAGCACTTTCGAGCCTACCGGCTCACCCGTGACGAAATGTTCATTGATAATGGCCGTTAGAATTATCTGACCGCGAGAATCCAGAGGTCCGGTATCCTTTTCAGGGTTCGATCCCCCGGCATGGGCAGAATTAGGGCGAATTTGATGCATACGCTGGTGGGCTGTATGCTTTCCCATATAAAGGGATAGCATCGACCGAGCTATAATGTCAAGGAAAATCGTTGAAACAGATTTAACACTTCAGTGAATATTCAACCAGATCCGATCCCGGAAATTTATCGCGAGGCGTTTCGATGGTACGACCGGAAACAAGATATACCGGTGATCCACGTATCATTTTACCCCTATATCGGCATAAATCATACGATCCGCATACGTCACGGTGAAATTTTCGTCCGCATCAGCGAGCTCTGCCGTGAGATGCCGCTACCTTGCCACAAGGGCCTTGCGTATATCCTCGTCGGCAAGCTGCTTAGGAAAAAGATCCCGGCCGGGGCCCGAGAGGTCTATTCAGCGTATGTGAAATCTGCTTACATACGGGAACGAGCCACGGCAAACAAGCGGGCGCGTGGCCGCAAGGCAATGATCACGTCCAAAGGGCTCGTTTATGATCTCGACGAGATTTTTGAATCTCTGAACCGCGATTATTTCCGGGATGCGATCCCAAAGCCTGCTTTGACCTGGTCGGCCAGGAAGACGTACCGCATACTCGGCCACCACGATGCAGCACATGAGCACATTGCGATCAGCAGATCACTCGATTCCAAGAATGTTCCGCGGTATGTGGTCGAATATGTGGTCTTCCACGAAATGCTCCACATCGCTCATCCAACGAAACACGTTAACGGCCGCCGCTATAACCATACGGCCGCATTCAAACGAGACGAGCGGAAATTTTTTCAGTTCGATGCGGCTGAACGCTGGATCGAACAGAACGTAAGAAAGCTCAAAAAAGCTGCGAAGCGTTAAGTCTGTCGATGCGATCCTGCTCAGCCGGCGGCAAGCTGAGCGATGATCCAGCCGATGATACCGAAGTCTGAGATCGTCCGCCGTTGAACCCCCGCCCGGGAAAAACGTGTGTCAACTGAATATGACGAAGCAAATTCCACTTGTTGGGGCTCCGCCTGAAACAACACTGAAGCAATTGCCGGTGCAGCTTCTTTATCGACGGCCAGCGTTGCGGCGGTTGCCCCGGTTGTCAGAAGTTGGACCGCAGCCGGGTTCTGGCCGACCGTGCGTTCGGTGCGGGAGCTCAGGCATGCGATGACAGCCTCAGCGTTCCCGGCTATTACCTTACCCTCCGGAAACGCCGCGGCAAGGTCACCATCCGGGGTCCGAAGAACTTCTACCGCGAATTCATCGCTTAGGGCTTTATCGGGTGCTAATTCCCGATCAAGAGAGTTCCGGACATTCTCCGGGATGACTATGTTTGCGATGACAAGCGGCTTGTCACCATTAGGGTCGATATTCCCTGTTACGATCGACGTGCCGACTCCGCTAAGGAAGAGTTCCGGGTCTCGTAGTGCGTATGGTTCAGCAAATGCGGCTGCGAATTCCGCGATAAGGCCTCCGGGTAAAGATTTGACGAGTGTCTGCGAGGTTAACAAAATACTCCGCCACGCTACATTCGGTTTGGACAGGTTGTACAAGGTCACCGTGGGAACCTGAGCGGGCACCATATCAAGAAGCAAATGGTCGGGCTGGCCGGCGGCAGTAAGGGTTTCGCTAAAGACTCTCGCGACTTCATCCGGCGAGGTGATTACGAAGCGGTCTTCTACCCTCCCCTCTGTAGATAATGATGTCGACCATTTAATATCGGAAACAGCCCCGCGCAAAAGCTGGGGAAGAATATCTGCGATCGCGCTCCGGACCTCGGGCTCGCCCTCAACGTTGGCCGCCATCGAAAGGCCCGCAAGACTAGCCATCTGAGCGACGCCGTCCGGCGAAACATAGCCCGATGCAATTGTTGAAGCGTCGAATTGAGCGACCTTTCCGATACTAACGATACTGTCGGTTTCGCCCCGTTTCACAGCAAGACATCTTTCTATCGATGATTCGTCAGTGCCGAAGAATATAATTCCGTCGATAACTAGCGCGAACGCCTTTCGCCCGTCGCCCGCCGTCCATGTGAACCATGTTCCGCCATGTTTCTGTGTTTTCTCCTGTGCTACATCGGACCGGTAAATGTCCATTACAAAGCCGCCAATATTGATCTCGGCAAACGCTACGGCTTGCCAGTTCCAGGCGTGGGTATCGGCGATCGCAACAAATCGAGGCTGGACGCGCCCGATGCTGTACTCATCGGTCAGTTTCTCCTCACTCATCTCGAATCCAGTGACGGTGACAGCAAGCTGGATGCCCCTAAGGGCCGAAATGTCGGGCTTGTTTTTAGCAACCGTGATGAAGGCCTCGTTATCGACTATTGGCTGCAAGGCTGCGGCCAGGTCGTTCGTTTCCAGATAAACGAGAGAATCCGCCGGAACAAGCGAACGCATGTCGGTGGGGTTTGACCCGCACGAAAAACTCACCGCGGAGATGCAAAGACACAGAGCAAGCAAAAGCACTTTCGACGATCCAGTTCTTCTACTTGTGATCCGTATTATTGCCAAAATACTTTTCATTTTCTACGCGTTGTCAGCGTTTCTGCGTTTCAAACTCTCGCTGTGTTAGAATCCTCACGATATGAGCCAAGTATTCAATAAAGACATTTTACAGGGTAAGGTTGCGTTTATAACAGGCGGCGGTACGGGTATCACAGGTGGAGTTGCGAGAGCGTTTGCCGAGCACGGGGCTAGGCTGGCGATAACGAGCCGCAAGGAAGAGAATCTCGCGGCGATGAAAGCTGCGGTCGAGGGCCTTGGCGGGGAGTGTTTTACGGTAGCGGCCGACGTGCGCGATTACCAAGCGGTGGAGAATGCCATTGCTAAGACCGTGGAGCATTACGGCAAGATCGACATCGTCGTGAACGGGGCCGCGGGAAATTTTCTTTGTGCCGCCGATCAGCTTTCGGCCAATGGATTCGGCACTGTGGTGGATATAGACACGAAGGGCACATTCAACGTCTGCCGTGCATCTTTTGAGGAACTGAAGAAGTCGAAAGGCCAGATCCTCAATATCTCGGCTACGCTTCATTATCTCGCGACTCCGATGCAGATCCATGTTTCCGCTGCAAAAGCGGGCGTGGACGCTATTACACGCAATCTATCGGTAGAATGGGGCCGTCACGGCATCCGAGTTAACGGCATTGCCCCGGGCCCGATCGAGGACACTGAAGGCATGAAACGCCTGCTGATGCCTGAATTGAAAGACAAGCTGGTGCGAAAGATCCCTATAGGCCGATTCGGCAGGATCGTCGATATCGAATATGCGGCCCTGTTCCTCGTTTCGGATGCGGCGGATTATATCAATGGCGTTACGCTAGTAGTAGACGGCGGCAGCTGGCTGCTTGGTACCAGCCTCACTTAGTTTGCTTTTATTGTTGAAACGCTTACTGCCGATTCATCTGTTAACAAATGGGCGGGATTGGTGGCGGCCGGTTTCTTTTCGTCAAGCAAAGCCCGCAGGACCAGCATTTTTGCCAGAACCCTTACTTCGATTCGGTCAAAGCTTTCTGTGACCGCTTTCGTCTTTTGGAAATCGGCCTTTGCCAGCGAGATCAGTGTCACGTTGGCAATACCTAATTCTCGGGTCATACCGCGTAGCATAGTTCCGCCGAATGCACCTACCTGGACCTCGCCAGAGCTGATCATTTCTTCGTTTACATCGATAAACTCGGCGACCTTAACAAACGCCGAAATGGTTTCATTGGCCCGTAAGATGGTGCTTTCAAGCAGCGGGAACGCTTTGTCGGGATTAGCCTCGGCATACCCGCTAGCGAGAAGCCATGAAAGGAGAAAGTCACGATAGTTCTTAGGCAGCGGGTTAACCAGCCGTTCGGCGTCCCGCATGATCTCGTCGGCAAGATCGGTATCACCCGCCCTGGCAACCTGCGCGGCAAGCAGGCTCAGGCCGGCGATCTTTGCGTCGGCGCTTTTCGTTTGGGCGATCAGGTCACGGGCACGCGCAACCACCTTTTCTCTTTCTTCTTTGAGAAGCTCTTTGCCGAGGCTTTTCATGCTCTCGGCCATTTCCTTTTCGCGCGCTTCCGCTTGAAGCTCGAGTTCATTCCCACGAACGGCCGCCGAGTTTGCATTTGAAGCCGAACCCGCTGCTCGATTGGCGGCAAAAGCCGGGGTGTTCATCGCGTTGGAAACGTTGAAATTCTTGGTCGTGGCGTCCGAGATCTTATACTTCGCCCGCAGCTGGGCCGCCCTCGACGGAGCGTGGGCTTCGATCTGTTCGATAAACTGGTCGCCGACATAATCCGCTTCGTCATCATCCGAAACGGTCAGCAGGACTTGAGCAAAAAGATCAGCGATCTCTCGAAGGTCGTTTCGGCTAAAGACGGGTTTGTTGTCCTCGGTTTTTTTCGAAGCTTCGAGCGATTCGGCGCCGTACCTAAGCAAACTGCTATAAACATGAAGACCCTTTACGCTCGCTTTGTCGGTTTTGATCTTGTTAAGGATCGCCTGGCCAAAATCAATTCCCTTGTCGGCATCTTTGGAGTGGATCTTCTTTAGCAGTTCAACGTGATTGTAGTCGACACCGTCTTTTATTGAAGTCTTACCGTAATTCAAGGCTTTCGCTGCGTCTTTTTCAGCGATCACTTTAACCAGCTGTGCTTCGAAAAGTCGGTCCGACTCTTCATTTCTCTCGCGGAATTGAGGATTTGAAATAAGTGACGACGTTTCCAGAAAAAAATTGTAGGACATGTCAGGGTCATGCTCCGCAAGGCCCAACGCGATCTGCTGCCGCACCATCATTGCGATTCCGATCTTTCGCTCAGCCGTCGAACGCCCACCGCCGAACAATGAGAAGCTCATTTCCTGGTCATCCTGGATCATGGCGGCCGAATTCAGTTCAGCGTCAATATTGGCGAGGAGCAGTTTGAAATCATTGATAGCGCTCGCGTACATCCCCCTTGCCGCCTTTTCATCGTGTGGCCACATGAGAGAGGCAAGCTCGGCACCGAAGCTAAGCCGGTTTTCCGCCGAGCGCATGCGGTCGACGTCGGAAGACGTTTCTCGCAAGAAAACTATGGCTGATTTGACGAGCTTTTCATCCGCTTCCGACCTTTTTGATTCTGTTGCCTGTCCGGCGGCAGTCGAGCAAAAGATCGACAGGACAAGCAATGGGAGAAATTTTTGTAACATTTGAATTGGCCTCCGGAGATTCAACGTACATGATAGTGTTGTACGAAGATATAGTAAATAGAGATCATTATTCAAGGCCGTTCTGGTTATGCTGCTGGTTATCGATAATTACGATTCGTTTACCTACAATCTCGTTCAGTACCTGGGCGAATTGGGGGCCGAGATGCGTGTGGTGAGAAACGATGAGGTGACGCTCGACGAGATCGAGGATCACTTCAAGCCCGAAAGAATACTGATATCACCCGGGCCCGGAACGCCTGATTCGGCGGGCATTTCGCTCGGTGCGATCGAGCGATTCGTCGGCAAAGTGCCCATCCTCGGTGTCTGCCTTGGCCACCAGGCAATAGGACAGCACTTCGGCGGGCGTGTAATTCGGGCTCCCGAACCGGTCCACGGCAAGCCTGTCGAGATTATCCATGACGGCGAAACGATTTTCGAAGACGTGCCTAATAACTTCGCGGCGGGGCGTTATCATTCATTGATCGTAGACCGGGAGGGCTTTCCGGACGAACTTGAGATCTCGTCAACGTCACCGGACGGGTTGATCATGGGCCTGCGAAATCGCGAGAAAAAGCTAGAGGGAGTTCAATTCCACCCTGAGTCGATCCTTACCGAACATGGCAGAAAGTTATTGCAAAACTTCCTTAACCTCTGACATAGTAGAGAAGGAGTAAACGAGAGCTCTCATACTGCCTTTACTGCCCCCGCTCGATCTACAACCCGACTAATATGCCCGGAACAAGAACAGATTGGCTGCTTTCGGCGCCGGTTTACGCGACCAGCGCAAAGGCCGACACTGCCCTTTTTCCATTCCTTTCTCGCCTGATGCGGCGGGAAGATTTGACGGCGCGCGAGGCTGCGGATTTTTTCAAGGCATTGATCGACATCAACGCCAACCCGGCTCAGATCGCCGCGGCCCTTACCGCTCTCACTTCTAAGGGAGAAACGCACGAAGAACTGGCCGGCATGGCCAGCGTGATGAGATCGGTATCGATCAAGATCGCTGCTTCTAAGAAAGGGGCCGTGGATATTGTCGGGACCGGGTCATCTTTCGCCAAAACGTTCAATGTATCGACAGCGGCGGCCCTTGTTGCTGCCGGGGCCGGGCTAACAGTTGCAAAACAGTGCAATCGGGGTTTCACGACGAAATCCGGCAGTGCAGATGTGCTCGGCGAACTCGGGATAAAGGTCGCCGGCGAACCTAACGTGGCTCAAACGAGCCTCAGAGGAACTGGCCTGTGCCTTTTGTTCGCTCCTAAATTCCATCCGCAGCTTAGGCGTGTAGGCGATATTCGAAGTAGTCTGGGGATTCGGACTTGTTTGAACGTCTTAGGCCTGCTGGCTAATCCGGCGTCGGTCTCCCGGCAATTGATCGGCGTCTGGCACCGGTCATTGGTTGAACCGGTGGCATATGCCCTCGCCCTTTTGAAGACCGATCGTGCCTGGATAGTGCACGGATCTGACGGACTCGACGAGATCACGCTGGAAGGAAAGACATTAGTCGCGTCCGTTGAGGACAAAAAGGTAAAGACCTTTATGCTTTCGCCGGAAGATTTTGGGCTGAAACGTTCGGGAATTGAACATCTGAAAGCTGAATCGGCCAAAGAAAGTGCGAAGATAATCTTAGACGTCCTTGCCAGCCGCCGACGTGACGAAGCCCGGTCCCTCATTGTATTGAATGCCGCCGCGGCCCTCGTGATTGGTGGAATCGCTCGCGATCCGGTTCAGGCCGCCCGGATGGCTGAACAGAGTATCGATAGCGGACAAGCCCAGAATAAACTCGACAGGTTGATACAAGTCACGAATAAACGCTGATTTCGAATTCCCGATTTGCGATTTTTGATCTCGATGGGTAAGTTGAAATCGCGATGCCCTTGAGCCGTTTATATGGAACCCTGGTTGATCTGCGAAATCGTTTATACGATCGTGGCCTGATCCGCTCGAACCTCCTTGGTGCTCGGACTATCAGCGTGGGAAACATCACGACCGGCGGAACTGGCAAGACGCCCCTCGTTGCATATATCGCGAAGGTTATAGCCGATCGCGGTGAGAAAGTGTGCATATTAACTAGAGGTTACGGCCGCAGGAATTCGGGTGAACGGGTGCTGGTTTCGGACGGCGAACGAATTTTATCAGACCCGCAAACCGCTGGCGACGAGCCTATAGAACTTGCCCAAAAGCTTTCTGGCAGAGCCGTGATCATAGCCGACCGAAACCGCGTGGCTGCTGCTGTATTTGCAAAGCAAGAATTCGGGATCTCGGTATTTATCCTCGACGATGGTTTTCAGCACCGGCGTGCCAGTCGGGACGTGGACATCGTCTGCATTGACGCGACAAACCCCTTCGGCGGTGGCCGGATGCTGCCTTCAGGACGACTCCGCGAACCTCTGGATAGTCTTTCGCGGGCCGACGTTATTGTTATTACACGGGCCGATCTGCTGGAAAATACGAAAGATTTAAGGCTTGAAATTTCAGATTTGAACTCCAAGGCTCCGATATTTACCGCCGCTACCGAAGTAAAGCGTGTTATTGATCTAGAACGTTTTCTTGCAGAAACTCCGAGGCCTGATGGAACAGTTAATGGGCAAACGAAGGCCGCACTTGAGGATGTTTTTAGTGAAATAAAGGGCCAAAGTCATAAAGATAAGATCCGGATCTCGGCATTCTGCGGGCTTGGAAATCCGGATGCTTTTTTTAAGCAGATCCGGAAGGAATTCGACAAAAACGAAGGGTTAGACATATCGTTCACGAAATCATTCCCCGACCATCATACCTATACACAGGTGGACATTGACAATCTTGAGGAACGATCAAGACTAGCGAAAACTGACAGGTTCGTGACGACCGCGAAGGATGCCGTAAAACTTAGGGGAATCGAGTTCTCGATTCCATGCTACGTGGTCGAGATAGATGTGGTGCTGGATGTTCCGGACGCGTTTGCGGCTCTTCTCTAGCGCTTTTTTGACGGAGGCTCTTTCTTGTCACCCCAGTAAAAGGCCCGAATCGCGAGCACATATACCAGGATACTCAGAAAGACAAGAACAAAGAAGATCAGGATGAGCCAGGCAAGAGACGACATCAGGCGGGCCCCTCTACTTTGTTCTCTGAGTCTTCGATCCAATCGGACACGAGGCCGCGGCGGCCCTGGTGTTCGAGGACATGGCGGTAGAATACGGTAGCGATAGCGACGAGCGGGATCGAAAGAAAAACGCCGGGTATTCCCGCCACCTGTTCGCCGGCAAGAACGGAAAGGATAATAGCCAGCGGATGCAAATGGAGCCCCCCTCGGACGATCCGCGGATAGGTTACATAATCATGGACCAGCCGCAGCACGATAAGGAATATGGCCACATACAGGGCCCTCCACGGGTCGTCTGACGCTGCCGCGGTCAAGGTAACGATGATGGCTATCGTCAAAGGCCCGAGAAGAGGTACAAACTCAAATATTCCCGCCAGGATCCCGAGTAATAACGCATATCGTAAGCCCAGAAAATAAAATCCGATCGTACAGACGATCGCGATCAGAATGCATGATAATAGCTGTGCCCTAGTATATGCGGCTAGGGTCGTATTGACGTCCTGCATGAGCGACTCGGCCCGGAAACGCCAACGGCCAGCGGGAAACATTCTTAGAATCGCGAGCCTAAACTGATTGGCATCTTTGAGAAAGAAAAAGCCGAGGATGGGTATTAGAATTAGCCATACGAGGTAGCCGGCGGACACCAGGACAAAGTTGCCGACCGCCGCGGTGAGCATGCTTCCGAGTTCGGTTACCCGGGCATTGATCTCGGTCTGAAACTCCTCAGGTATGCGGAGCCGCTGGAAACGTACGCTGATATCTGCCGATCGTTCACGGACGACCTGGGCATATGCGGGAATGTTTGCCGCGAACTCGCGTGCTTGATCGCCCACGCGCGGAGCGATATTTGCGATAGCGACTCCGACGATAGTAAACACGAGAATGTAGGCGATCCCGATAGCCAGCGATCGCGGCATAAACTTATCTATCCCACGCTCCTTGAACGGCAAACGGATGAGCTTAACGATCGGATCGATTAGGTATGCGAAGAAAACAGACAGTACGATCAGGAAGAACAGGTAAGTGAGCGCTGAGAGAACACTTTGAAGAAAGCCTGCGACCAGCAAAAGGAGCAGCGTGACCACGACTACCCGGACGATCGAGCGTATCGACGGCGAACCAGGATCGAGCAGGACCGGTTGTACGGCCCGCCGCCTGTCGAGCATGGGAGGATCGCTCATCCGAGGCTCGAGTTCGATCGGCTTGTCTTTCGACATAAACTCTTAATATAAACTAATTAGTCGAATTCGAATTCGCATTCGCATTGGCATTCGTATTTGCCGGGGGCGGTGAATGATCTTCGATCAAGAACCGCCCCTCGAGAGCCTTCATGTTTTCCGGAGCGATCGGAAAGTTCGAACCCACGATGACGACCCGCCCTTCATCTGCGGCAACCCTTCGGTTTGCTTGGCTTGTATTCTTCCGCACGAGCGCTCGGTCCTCGGCGTCGAATGCACCTCCATCTCTACGCCTCATCACAAATATTACACTGAAATCAGCGGTCCGCATCGCCTCCAGGTCTTGCTCCATCGAACTCTTTTCGATCGAAACATTTTCGGCGGGCGTCGTATTACGATTGCCGGATTCCAGAATAGACGGGTTAGGCCCGCAGCCGGTAATGGCTAACGCCGTCGCCAAAGACAATGTAAAAACGGTTATCTTGATACTCATCAAGGTTCGTCCTCCACTTCGTTTACGTTGACCGGGACTTTAGTGTTCTCTCCGGTTTCTGCCGCATCGAGGATTTCTTTCTCATCGGGCGTCTCCGTATCTTCCTGAGCATCATCAGGCCGATCGCCTTTTTCAGGACGGATCTTCAGAAGGCGGGCTTCGTCGTCTTCGTAGATCATCTCGACCCAACCGCTGTCGAGGGCCTTGGCGATCATATCGGTATTTTCTTTAGCGTCAGCGAAAATATAATTCGCCCCGAATTTTTCACGAATCAGCGGTGCCGGATCGTCGATCTTTCCTTCGGTCAGGTCTTTGAGAAGTTTATATAGTTCCGGGTTTTCCGAATAAAGGTAATTCGGGTCTAATCCGTAAACGTAAGCGTGCTTGGTGTTAAAATAAAACAGTTTTGGAAAATCATCCCAGGTACAGTTAAATATTATCTCGCCTTTCGGTATGTTCTCGGCCCCGGTCTCATCCAGGCCGGTCGCAAATTCCATCACTCGACGGTACTTGTCATGCGGTTCGTTCCCGACAATGTGGTCGATCATCCCATCTTCATTAAATCCCCATTTGTGAAGTCCCACGAGATTGTAGAACCAAAAGATGCAAAGAGCGAAACCAATTACCCAGACAGTGGAGCGGCGAGCGGCATCCCACCACGCTTGTCTTTCCGTCGGTGCCGGTGCGTCGAGATATGGATCGATTTCACGTTTAAATTCGTCGGGCAGTTCGGCAGTTTTTGGCGCCGTAAAAGCATGCCAGGCAAAGGCTGCGAACAGTATGGCAAACGGAGGGAAATATTCTGCAAATCGTTTTGAACGAAACTGGGCGGCAAGCAATATTGTCGTGAACGTTAAAAAGAAAGCGGCCTTTTCGGGGAGCGAACCACGCCGGGGGACAAATAGAATATAACCGATCAGCATCGCGGTTAATGCGATCGGAAAATTCATCAATAGCTCCATGCCAGAATACGGGTACCACTCCCCGCCGACAGCTACCGCAAAGTCACTTCCGATCTTGAATTTTTGCAGAAAATGCTCCACGAAAAGCAGAATATTGTTCGGAAAATACGGATTTATAACATTCCCCAACACCATCCCCGCGAAAGTATACGTCAATGGCCGCCACTCGAAACGTCGTTCATTCCAGGCGAGAATAAGCGTCCAAATAACGGCTGCGAACAGCAGCAGAGGAAACAGGCTGTAAGTCCAGACGAACGCAAACATAAGTGGCAATAGCCACACATAATTTCGTTGGAAAAGAAGATGGATACCCAATACCGTGATGATTATCGTCAATGGCGGTGCCTTGGCCATATTCATCCGGTAAAAGAAAGCGTTTGAGCAGACCATCAGGGCGGCCAGCCATATCAACTGGTACTTGATACCGTATCGATATATAAGCCAGTACACCGAGAAGATCGCAAGCGTTGCAAAAGTGACCGCCGCGACCTTAGCAGCAGTGACGGGTTCGAAGAACCAAAGGAAAGGTATCTGCAGGAGATGAAACAGGAAATGGTGGTCGGCGTAATCCTGCGGGTTCAGCACCGTAAGTGGCAGCCATTCAAAGGTGGGCAGCCCCTTGCCGCTACTGATACTCTCCCAGAGAAGCATGCTAAATTTTATGTGGTAATAACCATCCCAATCACCACAGCAGATAGCATCGGTCCTCGACTGAAGAAACGACATTACCATTAATATCGCCAGAAAGCCGAATATCAGATAAATGACGCGGACGGCCTGTTCAGTCTCGAGCGCATCGCGCCAGCTAGTTGGCTTTTCCTTGGTTTTTACTTCCTGTTCGTCAGGTGCCGGTTCAAAAATTTCTTCCATTAATGAAATATTATCGCTGCCAGAGAATTGCCGGATCAGAATGAAAAGTTATCACGAACCCCCGAGGGAAATCTATTACAAGCCAAAATATTAAGAGCAATGATCGCTAGTCGGCCGTTCCCGCAATGCTTTACAGCTCCGCCTTTGTAGCAATCCGACGTATTTGCCAAGCACGCCGCCAACACCTAAAATCGAGAATTTACATGTACCCGAAAGGTAATCTTTTTATTCCGGCATCTCATGGGAAGCTGGAGGCTATACTCAAAGAAGCAGAAGAGCCCCGCCGCGGGGTTGCTCTTGTCTGCCATCCGCATCCGCTCGGCGGAGGCACTATGCACAATAAGGTTGTCTTTCGAGCGGCGGCCGGCCTGGTCGATGCCGGATTGACAACGATACGGTTTAATTTTCGCGGGGTAGGGGCTTCCACGGGTAAACATGAAGAGATCGAAGGCGGAAAAGAAGACGTACGTGACGTTCTAGATCACATGAAAAGTGAATATTCGAATGAAGACGTAACACTCGCCGGTTTTTCCTTTGGATCCCGAACAGCAATGGAAGTCGGAGCTGCAGATGATCGCGTTAGCCGATTGATAAGTCTAGGTACGCCCGTCGATAAATACGGGGATTACGAATTTTTGAGGAATTACCGCAGACCGATACTCTTCCTCCATGGCGACAACGATGAATTCGGTGATGCGGACCGGTTGCGAGAGATGGCCGAGGGGCTTTCCGAGACCACTGACGTAGAGGTGGTAATTTTCGAGAATTGCGGCCATTTCTTTGACGAACACCTCGACGAACTTCGGGAAACCGTCCGCGAATGGACGAGCAGACATCTTTCGGGAGCCGAAAATTAAGATCGGAGAGACCCAGATGGACACACCTCGAGACGCCGCTATTCGGTTGACGATGATGCCCCGCGATACCAATGCTCACGGTACCGTATTCGGGGGTATTATACTTAGTTATATTGACGTGGCCGGCGGTGTCGAAGCGGTTAGGCATACTCGCCACAACCGATTTGTTACCGTTGCGATGAAAGAGGTCATCTTTCACGAACCGGTATTTATCGGAGACTTGGTCAGCTTTTACGCGCGGACGATCAGAGTGGGGAACACTTCGATCACTATTCATGTAGAAGTCGAAGCCGAGCGATTTGACACGCCGGGTATTCTCGTCAAAGTGACTGAAGCCGAGGTGACTTTTGTGGCTATCGATGAAGACCGCAAGAAAGTGCGATTAAACGGGATTGCAGCAGATTAGAATTTAGACTTTGTACTTATATGATCATTTGGAATTTTGAACTGGGGGAAAAATATGCCACATATAACAGCTGAAACGGCGGCCGGAAAGTTGGCCTTTGAGGTCGAGGAGGGTAAGAAGCTTGTCCTCGCTATTGAGGACAACGGGATCGATATAATGCACCGATGCGGCGGGAACGCCCGCTGCACGACCTGCCGGGTCGAAATCCTGCACGGTGACCCCGGTCCGATCGGAGATGCCGAGGTTGCGATTCTGGCAACAAAGACTGATCTCAACGAAAGAACGCGGCTTTCATGCCAAATTCGCATCATCGACGATCTTCAGATCAAGGTTATCAACCAGGCAAGCGTGATGGGCATCGATCCCGGCAATCGCCCGGAGGATTGATATCCGATCAGAGACTCGATTTGATATAATTGACACATAGTCATCAATCACAAGGAGAAGAAAATGGGGTTAAAAACTGTATACAAAGCTCGATCATTCGATCTGAGCGGGTTGACGGGCATTTCGGACGAGACGCTCGCCATGCATTTCAAGCTTTACGAAGGGTATGTCACCAATACCAACACGTTAAACGAGCGCATCGCAGAATTGATCAGCGGCGGGGAACTCGATGCGACCAAGACCGCGGCGTTCTCGGAGTTGAAACGGCGTTTCGGGTTCGAATACAACGGCATGGTCCTGCATGAATATTACTTCGAGAATATGAAAAAGCAGGGGACCGGCGATCCGAACAAGGATTCCGCATTTTACAAAGCCGCTGAAGAAAGCTTTGGAAGCTACGATGTTTGGAAAGCAGATTTTGTGAACACAGGTAAAATGCGGGGTGTCGGCTGGGCCGCTACGTATCAGGACCCGTCGAACGGCGCGATCTCGAATCACTGGATCAATCTGCACGAGACCGGAAATGTCGCGGGATACAGGCCGATACTGATCATGGACGTGTGGGAACATGCTTTCATCAGGGATTACGCTCCGGCCGATCGTCCGAAATATATTGAGGCTTTCTTTGCCAATATTGACTGGGATTCGGTAAGCGGCAGGTTGTCGACGGCTGAAGGCGCCGGTGCATAGCTAAGCGGTTTCGATCAGAAGCTCGAACATGGGCAACACTGGAGTCATGGGCTGGAGTGTTGCATCGTGCTTTAGCAGTTTATTCTTGGAGGACCCGTTGCACGAATAAGAGTGAGCTACTTACCCCGCGCGAGTTTGTATGACATTGCCCTGGTCTTCTTAAACTCCCGGCATAAGTATGTTTGCGAAGGCCAGTCAATGAATCCGATCTTGAGTGATGGCGACGTTGTTCTGGTCGACCGGGGAGCGACCGTCGAAGTCGGCGACATCGTGGTCGCCAAACATCCGATAGAGCAAAACAGTGAAGTGATCAAAAGAATTGAGCGGATCGATGAACGCGGTAACTATTTTTTGGTCGGGGACAACTTGGAAGACAGCAACGACAGTCGGCATTTCGGCGCCGTGTCAAGCGAGTACATTAAAGGAAAAGTGGTTGCACGTATGGCCGGATAACAGTTTTTAAGCGGTATTATGATCGAGGAAAAGGTCCTTATTCAAAAATTCGTTCGTAAGAAGCGAGAGCGACTTCCGAAGCCTGATTGGCTGAAGATCAAGCTCGGAGATCCGCGTAATCAGAACGCCGTTCTTGAACTGATCGAGGGCCTGAATCTCCATACCGTTTGTCAAGAGGCTCGGTGCCCGAACATTTTTGAATGCTGGACCGACAAAACAGCTACGTTCATGCTCGGCGGGGATACGTGTACGCGGCATTGCGGTTTTTGTGCGGTCAACAAGGGTAAACCGATGGACCTTGACCCGATGGAGCCGACACACGTCGCCGAGGCCGTCAAACATCTTGATCTCAAACATGCGGTCATAACGTCAGTAAACCGAGACGACCTCGCCGACGGTGGCTCGATGCATTGGGCAGAAACGATCTTGAAAGTGCGGGATATTAACCCGGCGTGCAAAGTCGAGGTCTTAATTCCCGATTTTAACGGCGACGAGAACGCCCTGAACAACGTTCTGACGGCGCGTCCCGATGTACTCAATCACAACACCGAAACGATCGCCCGTCTCTACCGCCGCGTTCGTCCCGATGCCAAATACGATCAGACCCTCGAATTGCTCGAACGCTCGGCTCGTTGGAGAGACACCCATCAGCCCACGATGAAAACCAAAAGCGGTATCATGGCCGGCCTCGGCGAGACTTTCGAAGAGGTTGTCGATCTGATGAAAGACCTCCGCAGCGTCTCGTGCGATATCATGACCATCGGACAATATCTTCAGCCGTACGAAAAACGCCTCCCAGTCGAACGCTACGTGACGCCGGAAGAATTTACAGAGTGGAAAGCCATCGGCGAAGCAATGGGCTTTAAACACGTCGAATCGTCACCGCTCACGCGGAGCTCGTATCATGCGAGAGAACAGGCAGAATAATGCTGAGAAAATGTAGAGGATTTGCGCTAAAATCAACATAATGAACGAAACCGAAAAACAAAATGCTATCGAGGTCTTGAATAAGATTCTCGAACTGGAATTGGCCGGGGTTGTGCGTTATACGCATTATGCTTTGATGGTCTTTGGGTATAACCGGATACCGATCGTCTCGTGGCTGCAAAGCAATGCCGATGAATCGCTAATGCATGCGCGCAGAGCGGGTGAGTTTGTTACGATGCTCGGCGGACATCCGAGTTTAAGGATCGGGCCACTTCTCGAGACAGAGAAGCATGATATCGGCGACATCCTCCGCGAGAGTCTTGAGCAGGAAAATACGACGCTTGCGGCATATTACGATTTGATGAGGGTCTCGGAAGGCAATTCTGTAGCCCTCGAAGAATATGCTCGAGAGATGATACTTCTTGAGGAGCAGCACCTCGACGAGGTAAATAAAATGCTTCGCAAGCCGGGAGCGATTGAGCCTTTCAAAGAATAGCTGTCTGAGAATACTCGAAACCGACAGGCTCATCCTTCGTGAAATAGACTCCGCCGTCGATGCGGAGTTTATTTTTGAGTTGCTAAATTCACCGAAGTTTCTTAAGTCCATTGGCGACCGAGGAGTTCGAAGCGTCGCGGAGTCGGCTGTTTTTATTGAAGAGCGTTATCGGCAGAGCTATCGTGAGCATGGGTATGGCCTTTATATGGTAGAACGCCTAGATTATGGCATCGCGGTCGGCGTGTGCGGGTTTGTTCGCCGGGAATCACTTTCGGGCCTGATCTCGGATTTGCATTCCTTCCTGAGTTCGAGAGGATGGGTTTCGCCCGCGAATCTGCATCAGCAACTTTAAATTATGGGCGGGAGAAGCTAGGCTTCGAGAGTGTTTTCGCTATAACCACACCTGATAATGAGGCCTCTGTTGGGCTCCTCGAAGAACTCGGTTTTACATTTTCCGGCTTGATTGATTCGCCTGAAAATGAAAAACTGCGGCTATTCGTTTGCGACCTGAGCAAATAAAATAGAAGTGCGATCAAAAATGGGATTGTTGCAAAGAGCGATTCTCGCGGTTGTCTCTTAGAAAACTGCGGCCTCTATGGAATCCGAATCGCGAGCATGGATATTGAAATGCACCGTGTGCGAAACGAAACGCTCGGTGTGGGAACTCGGCGGTCTCCGTTGGGGAGCAAGCGGCAATCCGAAAATCCGCCGACGTTATGAGCAATGCTCCGAACGACAGTGGCACATGCCTTATTATTCGAAATAGCGGTTTATCCTGACTGCATGTATTTATATGAAATACGGCCTAATAGCCGGCAATGGCCGATTTCCGTTTCTAGTTCTCGAAGGCGCTCGGCGACAGGGTGCATCCCTCTCGGTCGTGGCGATCAAGGAAGAGACCGACGGCAGGATCGAAAGCGAGTGTGATGACTTTGTATGGGTCGGCATCGGTCAGCTTGGGAAGATGATCTCGTTCTTTAAGGAACGTGGTGTCAAGAATGTGATCATGGCGGGTCAGGTCAAACATGCCCAAATATTTTCAGGTGCGATGCCCGATCTCCGAATGGTCAAGATGCTTTGGAGCCTGCCGCGTCGAAACACTGACGCGCTGATCGGAGGCGTCGCTGCGGAACTTGCCAAAGATGGTATCGAACTGATCGACTCGACCTTCTTTAACAAAGACCAGCTGGCCCCAGAGGGCGTGATCACAAAACGAAAGCCAACCGACGTTGAGGCTGAAAACATCGAATATGGGCGACATATCGCCAACGAGATCGCCCGTCTTGATCTCGGGCAGACGATCATGGTCAGGGGAAAAGCATGTGTGGCGGTAGAGGCTATGGAAGGGACCGATGCGACGATCAAGCGAGCGGGCCAGCTCGCAAACGGCAAGCTTACGGTCGTAAAGGTCGCGAAACCGAATCAGGATATGAGGTTCGACGTGCCTGTCATCGGAGTGCCGACGATCGAAACGATGATCGAGGCAGGAGCAACGTGTCTTTCGGTCACGGCGGGTAAGACGCTCATTTTCGACCGGGAAGAAATGCTTGAGTTGGCAGACTCGAACAAAATATCAATCGTGGGATCGTCGGAAACTCTTTCTGAATTATTGCGTAATTAGGAAGGCCTATCGGACATACAGAGTGATTTGAAAGCAAAGATAATAATTGATATGCGTACCGCATTGCTCTGAGTTAGTATTTATTGCCCTGAGTTAGTATTTATTTGTCATCAAAATATCTTCGGAGAAAAATGAAAAAAAACTTTATTGCATTCCTTTTATTGGCAGCCTTTGTATTTCAGTCGGCCGCCTTCGCGCAGGCACCCGCCATTACGATCTCGGCTGCGGATCGTAAAGCTGCTGAAGCGGTCACCGCGAAACAACTTAGTGACTATCTGCATTTCGTCGCATCCGATGAAATGGAAGGCCGTGATACTCCTTCGCGTGGTCTGGACCTGACAGCCAAGTTTATCGCCATGAACTTGTCCCGGTGGGGCGTTAAGCCTGCGGGTGACAACGGAACGTACTTTCAAAAAATTGCCCTCTCACGGGAATCGCTTGACACCGAGAACACAAAGCTCGAGATCAATGGCAGGAGTTATAAGCTCGGCGAAGATTTCCATCGTCTTGCCGGTAGCGGCGTTGTAAATGGACCTATGGTCTTCGGTCGCGACGGCTGGATGATGAGGTCAAAAGGTATCGATTCCTTCGCCGGGGTAGATGTTAAAGACAAGGTCGTTGTCGTTTCGGGAAGCGGCTTTAGCCAGCGGAGCGTGACCGGTATACCTGCGGGCGTGACCCAGGCCGAACTTCGAGAGGGACGGGGAACCGAGTGGGCAGATGCGGTAACTCACGCTTCACAAAAAGGAGCTGTCGGCCTCATCGTTGTTGCTCCGCCGCAGCTTCAAAACAACTGGGGCCAGTTGCGTAATTTGGGCCGGGGCGGCATGTACCCCGAAAACCTCCGTGATGAAGCGCCGCCATCACTTCCCGTCATTCTGGTTTCGCAGGCAGTCGGCGATGCGATCTTTGCCGGAGAATCAGGCGACAGGGCCGCCTCGGCGGCTTTTGCTATTAACAAGTCGGCTAATCTGGCCGCGGCGACCAAAAAAGAAACACTGTGGACGCAGAATGTGGTAGCTCTTTGGGAGGGCTCTGATCCAAAGCTCAAAAACGAGATGGTCGCGATCGGGTCGCATTACGATCACGTTGGTGTGAATCCTAACGCCCCGGGCGACGATAAGATCTCAAACGGTGCTGACGACGATGGTTCGGGTACCGTTGCGATGCTCGCCATGGCCGAAGCACTCGCAAAGACTGGTACGCGGCCTAAGCGCTCGATCCTGTTCGTGTGGCACACCGGTGAGGAAAAGGGATTGTGGGGCAGCGAATATTTCAATAAGTTCCCAACTGTCGATATCAAGCAGGTCATCGCCCAGCTTAACATCGACATGATCGGCCGCAGCCGAAAGCCGGGCGACACCAATCCACTCAATAAGGACCTATCGGGACCGAACGAGGTCTACCTGATCGGGTCGGAAATGATGAGTTCGACGCTCGGAGCTATCGCAAAAGGTACGAACAACGTTTTTCTCAAGCTGGATTACAACTACAAGTATGACGACCCGAAGGATACCAACCGGTTTTTCTTTCGATCGGACCATTTCAACTATGCCGTAAATGGTATTCCCGTCGCGTTCTGGTTCACCGGAGTTCACGAGGACTATCATCGTGTAGGTGACCATGCCGATAAGATCGATTATGCAAAAATGGAAAAGATAACCAGAACGATCTTAATGACATTGCTTAAGCTTGCCGATCTGAACGAACGTCCGAAGATCGACAAGCAGCTGCCCCCCGAGCTGTCATCGCGCTAGTGACAAGTGTCGAGGATGCAATTAAATAGGGAGGGCCGAATAAGCCCTCCCGTTCATTTATCGACGTCGGCAAAGCCCGTGTTTATTTGATCACGATGCCAATGCTGAAGCGAAGGTTATGGTCAGTGTTGTTTTCGAATTTGATCGGGTTGTAATCGACCTGGAAAGCCCGAAGATCAACACGATCGTTGATCCTGACATCGAGCCCGCCGCCGAATGCCCCTGCCAGGCCTGTATCGCTGACATTGGTAATTTCGCTGCAGTCAAACCCTGGGGTTGACGTACAGTTTAGATTATTCACCTTAGTCCGTCCATGACCGGCTCCTATAAGAGCATGCACAAATGGCTTGAGCCTGCCTTCACTGGCGTTGTCCTTGATCTGTAGACCCCCGAGAAAATTGTAAAGTGAATTCTTGGTGTCTACATTCACGGTCTGCCCACCTGCGGGAAACGAAAACCTTGTTTTGTTGTAAACACCCGAGATATCACCTTTGATCCCCACATACCTGTTCACGTTGTAAACGCCCGCGGTTTCAAATCCATTAAATCCGATCCGATCACGAATAAAGCTGTTAACGGAATCTCCTGAGTCAATTCCGGTATCGATCCGGCCATGAGAATAGCCGATAAAAAACTCGCCTTTGCTGTAATCCGATTGGGCCGAAGCAAAAGTCGCAGCAACAGCCATCAGAGCTACCGATAATAAATACCTTTTCATAATCAAAATTACCCCATCTATAAAATAAAAATTGGCCCCCGAATGACAATGAGACTCCGCATTTCGATAAAGCTGAAAACCAGAGTCGACTGCTCACAGAGCGACCATAATATTGGATGGGCTTCCTTTCGGACAGGTTCGCCAAAAAGGCTAAAGCGATTTTGATCCCATTATCTGTCGATAGGCTTCGGACTTGGAGAGCCCGAATTCGCGGGCGGCCTTTTTCAGGGCAGTTTTGCGGTCGAGACCGGTATGCTCCAGTTCGGCAATTCTACTCGACAGAGATTCCGGATTCGGCATTGCCTTTGGAATAGGTCTGCCACGTTCAATACAAAGAACGATCTCGCCTTTTACCTTTTCGCCGGCAAAACGAGCCGACAGTTCGGAGAGGCTGCCCCGGACGATCTCTTCATGAAGCTTTGTAAGTTCGCGGGCAACGACAGCTTGCCGGTTGCCGAGGACCTCAAGACAGCCTGCCAATGATCGGGCGATACGATGCGGAGCTTCGTAAAAGACGAGTGTGGCCGGAATATCACGAACCTCGACCAGCCGTCGAAGCCGCTCTCCCTTCTTCGAGGGCAGGAACCCGCCGAAATATAGGGCATCGGTTGCGAGCCCCGAAGCGATCACGGCGGCGACGAATGCGACAGGCCCCGGAATAACGATCACATCCGCACCCACCTCGATCGCTCGGCCAACGATTCGAAAAGCTGGATCGCATATGCCCGGCGTGCCTGCATCCGAAACTATAGCTATCGATTCGCCCTGCAGGAGGCGATCCGCAAGTTCCTCAGCACGCTCCTTTTCGTTGTGTTCGTGATAGCTGACGACGCGGTTGGAAATTCGGAAATGATTAAGCAGATTGCGGGTATGCCGGGTGTCCTCGCAGGCTATGAGGTCCACGGAACGGAGAACCTCGACTGCCCTAAAGGTCATATCCTGCAAATTCCCGATCGGCGTCGCAACCAAGTAGAGCTTTCCGGTCATCCCCACATTCTAAATGGTCTAGGGGTACAAACGAAAAGGCCCGCCGTTCAAACAGCGAGCCTGAAGTTGAAATTAATAGATCAATTCAATCTAGAATGGCCACCAGCTAGGCATTCGTCCGTTGTTCCATCCGCCGCCGTTTCGGTTTCCCCGATTATTTCGAGTTTCGTACCCGTAACCATTACCCAGCATCTGGAGGTCACGGCTTATGCTCTGCCACAGTGCCTGCGACTGATAGCTCAAGCGAACCCTCGATATTGACCTGTCTAACTGGGAACCCATCTGAAGAGCCCGTTCGACATTATTATCGCGCCGACCCCAATTGCTGTTGTTATTATTGTTTATCCGGTTGACGGCATCTCGAAAGCGTTTTGCCTCTGCATTGATCTGATCTTCCCTGCGCGTACCATTGATTCGGCTGCGATCAAGGTCACGATCGAGTTGGCGAACGAAATCTCGTGTCCGGTCCTTAAGCGAACGAACGACTCCGCTCATGTTGCCGTAATTAGCGTTCGAGCCATAGGCTCCGTTATTCGATCTGCGATCGTCATATCGGCCGCGGTCGCGGTTATCACGCCACTGAGCGTCAGCAACTGCCGGTATGCCCAAAACCAAGAGCGAAAATACTCCCAACGTTACCCAATTCCTTATATTTTTCATTATTTTCTCCCTCTAACTCAATTTAGGCAATGATCTGGCCATTGCTCAAGCTTGGTAAAAGCAAGGCATGTGCCAACGAACGAAGCAATCTGCTCAAAACGCAAAGAGCCCGTATTTACGGGCGTTTTGCGTTTTTGGTTAGAGTGGAAAAAAAACCTTGGGGAATCTAGTGTACGAAATCGTAATAAGAGCGCTTCAGATGGTTTGTTTCATCCTTTACTTTCCCGTTAATGCGAATGCCGTTTAACAACATTCGAAAGTGCATTAGCGGCACATATCCGACCGCCAGTCTCCACCCTGCCGTCGAGCGCATCGATCTTGTCAACCGACCCGAGCAACCGCTCCCGCAGTTTTTCCATGGAGATCTCGGGCTCATTAGCGACTATCAAAGCAGCAACCCCTGACACATAGGGTGTGGCCATCGACGTTCCCGACGCTTCACGGTAATTATCATTCAGCCATGTAGAAAGTATCTCCTTCCCCGGTGCCGCTACGTGAACCCTCTTGATACCGTAATTTGAAAAACTTGCCAAGTTGTCTGTACGGTCCAGGGCGGCGACACTGACGACATTGGGAAGGTCGTAATTCGAAGGATAGTGCGGCCAGCGATCATTGTCCGAAGAGTTATTGCCGGCCGCTGCGACAAATAGTATTCCGGCTTCGCCCGCAGCTCGGATAGTGTCTTCGAGGGCCTTTGACTTAGACGTCGATCCCCAGCTCGCACTGATAATGCGGACATTCACGCCTTTCTTTTTTCGGTCGATCGCATAATTGATGGCTTTGATCGCGTCATTTGTCGAGCCAAACCCGCCACGGCCCAAGAATTTCAAGGGCATTATCTTAACTTTCCAATTGATCCCCGTCACGCCCTCACCATTATTCCCCTCGGCACCGATAATTCCGGCGCAGTGTGTTCCATGACCGTTGTCATCCATCGGATCGGCAATGTTGTCCGTCCCATTAAAACCATTAAGGTCGTTAAATGTTCCAAGTTGGTCATCTACATAGGCCGGAATGTTCTCAGGCCGAAACCACATATTCGCTTTCAAATCAACATGTGTGTAGTCCACTCCACTATCGAGGACGGCCACCACGATATCGTCACTTCCTTGAGTGGTCTGCCATGCTTCAAGGGCATCCAGGTCGGCCCGTTGTTTGCCACCGTTGTCCCCAAGGTTGTTCAGTGCCCACTGCGTGTGAAAAAGCGGATCGTTCGGCTGCTCGCCGGAGACCTCCTGGTAAACGGCTTTCCTTGTGCTCAGCTGCTGAATAGGGTCACCGAGCCGTATCTCGTAATTGACCTCTGCGTACTCCACCAGGTCTGTCATCGCGGTGTACTGATCCGCGACGGCCTGAGCGTCAGCATCATCTAGGTCATCGATCACCTTCAGGCCCGGTACGGACTCAATATTATCGACGACGAAATCATTGTTTGCGGCCGCCAACGATTTCGCACGTTCCAAGCTGATCCCCGGCTTGAACCGCACAAGCACTTCGGGCACAGCTGACCTCGTTTCAATTGCTACGGTCCTTACGACTCTTTTCTCTCCTTGAGGGGTCTTAAGAGCCGTTTTCCATCGGTCGATCTGTCCCAGAACAGCAGCGAGTGTGATGAGAACAGTCGCGATCCCGACATGTATCCAAATATTATTGCGATTCATTATACTTCTCCATTCTTTCGGGGCTCCGGCCCGTTCCAGCAAGTCCCAACACAGGCTATTCAGGACCAGAACCCCAAAATCAACTTACTCTATGACGAAATTTGTTCCGTTAAAGTTGTGTAGCCGCAGTTGATATTTATCGGCCCGATACTGATAATTCTTGCTGCCGGCCGAGAGTTTTATCTCCCAACCCGACGATATCATCTGTGCAGACATCTCGTCGTCAACCGGCGCTCCGAGCGACATATCAGGAAAATCTTGTTCGGATACCGAGATCTCTTCGACGTTCTTAACCGGGATATCCAGCCTTTTAGCAAGGTCCCGTTTTGCCATTTCCACCGCGCTTTCCTTTGTGATGCCCATATTAGTAACAGTTTTTTAATCTTGCTCTTTCTACGAAAGCAAGTCAATAAAAGTTCGTCCGGCGTCTATGAACGGGCGGACTTAAACGAAAAATTTCGGATGATCTCGACCACCGCCGGCAGGATAAATGTCGCACAAGCGATACCCAATATAAGCCCGGTCATAAGGCGTGACACCTGGGTATTTTCCCATATCCCAAAGGCCGTAAGCGACCAGTCGATCGTTATCGGGATAAGTGAAACGAAAAGCCAAAATCGGGCGACAGGTTCTATCGTCTCGACGCCCCGCCAGATCGGGTACGCGATGACACCTATCACCAGCCCGAGATATACACCGAAACACCTGGAACAAACGCCAAATTGCTCCCCCAGAATGTGAAATGAGCGCTCCGGTTGTTGATGACAGATATAGCTGAAAAAGGTGTATAACGGTGACGAAACGGCACCGGATCCGCTTGCTCGCGCAGTAGGAGCGGCTACGATCGCTATCGTCCAGAGGCCGACGACAGCGAGGGTCAGGCCCCATACGCGAAACGCCTGCCTTCGCTTCACGGCTGCAAAAGCGATCGAACTGTAATCCTCGCTTTTCTGTTTCATGAGAACTCGATTCTTAGGCAGATGGCTGGGCGGCCACGAACTTCTCCGTTTCGAGGATCTGATGTGTAGTCTGGATAACTGTGTCGGGGTTAAGCGAGATAGAGTTTATGCCGCGGCGCACCAGGAACTCGGCAAACTCAGGGTAATCGGACGGAGCCTGACCGCAGATACCGATCTTTTTGCCGGCCGCCTTTGCCGCATCGATGGCCATCGCCACCATTTTCTCCACGGCACCGTTGCGTTCATCAAAAAGATGGGCGACCATCTCCGAGTCGCGGTCCAGGCCAAGGGCAAGCTGGGTGAGATCATTCGATCCGATCGAATAGCCGTCGAAGACCTTGAGAAATTCAGCGGCAAAAACAACGTTCGCGGGCAACTCGCACATCGCGTATATCTCGAGGCCGTTCTCACCCTGAACGAGCCCGTATTCTGCCATCAGGGCGATCACCTTCTCCCCTTCTTCGACCGTTCGGCAAAACGGTATCATGGGCGTTATGTTGGTCAGCCCCATTTCATCGCGTGCCCGGCAAAGGGCGAGGCACTCGAGTCTGAAACCAGGCTTATATCTGTCATCGTAGTACCGCGATGCTCCCCGAAACCCGATCATCGGATTTTCCTCGATCGGCTCGAACTCCTTTCCACCCACCAGCATCGCGTACTCGTTCGACTTAAAATCCGACATACGGACAATAACCGGCTTCGGATAAAAGGCCGCCGCGATACGGCCGACTCCCTCTGAAAGAGAACGGATAAAAAATTCCTTCGGATCTTCTTCGAGTATCCGCGATGCGATCGTCTCAACATCGGCCCGATTCCTCAGGTTCGGGTAATTTACCAGAGCCATCGGGTGGATGCCGATATGGTTATTGATGATAAATTCGAGCCGCGCGAGGCCGACTCCATCATTTGGCAAACGTGAAACCGCAAAGGCGTTATCAGGATCGCCGACATTCATCATGACCTGAGTTCTTGGCCTCTCTTTATCTGTTATCTTGTGCTTTTCAACCTTGAAATCGATCTTGCCATAGTAGATGTTTCCGCGGTCGCCCTCGGCACACGAAACGGTCACTTCGCTTCCGGTCCGGATCTTCTCGGTCGCGTCGCCGGCCCCGACGATACATGGGATTCCTAGTTCACGGCTGATAATAGCGCTGTGGCAGGTGCGGCCGCCCCGGTCGGTCACGATCGCCGCTGCACGCTTCATTATTGGCTCCCATGCAGGGTCTGTCATTGACGTGACCAGGATCTCCCCCTGCTTGAAAGTCCTCAGCCTCAACGGATCAAGCAATACGTGTGCAGGCCCCTGGCCGATCTTCTCGCCGACGGCAACTCCGGTGGCCAATGGGGCCCCGTGTATGCCGGTCAGGCTGTATTTTTCGTAATGATTCGTAGTGTTTTGTCCATGGACCGTCTCTGGCCGAGCCTGCAGAATAAACAGCTCGCCGGTAACGCCGTCCTTCGCCCACTCGATATCCATAGGCTGGCTTTTGCCGGCTCTCTTTGAATAGTGTTCCTCGATCTTGCACGCCCAATCGGCGAGCTGATGGATCTCGAAATCTGCCAGACAATAACGTTTTCGTTGAGACTCGACGACATCTCGGACTTGCGTGCCCGTCCCGTCATCGGCGAAAACCATCTTCACCTCTTTGACGCCGAGTTTTCGGGTCACGATCGGTCGGAATCCGAGCTTAAGCGTCGATTTGAACACGATCCACTCATCGGGCGTCGCCATTCCCTGAACGACAGCCTCGCCGAGGCCCCACGCACCATTGATCACTACGACGTCACGAAAGCCGCTCTCGGTATCCAGTGTGAACATCACGCCGGAACACGCCTGGTCGGATCGCACCATTGGCTGGATCCCGATGGAAAGAGCAAGGTCAAAATGATCGAAGCCTTTTGCCACGCGATATGAGATCGCCCGATC
Source organism: Pyrinomonadaceae bacterium (assembly GCA_041745615.1). Classification (GTDB taxonomy): domain Bacteria; phylum Acidobacteriota; class Blastocatellia; order Pyrinomonadales; family Pyrinomonadaceae; genus OLB17. The sequence goes on from JBGTIP010000074.1 coordinate 35,132, forward strand.
TGTCCATAGCGAGGCGTAGCATTCGTGGCAAGCCTCGATCAGATGGCCGTCACCGCGGACGTTCAGGATAGTATCCTGCTGCCCTGCAAACGAGGCGTCCGGAAGGTCCTCCGCCGTCGCCGACGAACGCACCGCCACTTCGAACGTTTTCTTCCCGATCCTTTTTCCGAGTTCTCCGTGAGCCTGAATAATTGCCGCCTGCACTTCTTCGGGAAACGGAGTCTCCAGCATCATTTTTCGTGCTGTTGCTCCGACACGAGCGAGCTCATCAAGATCGTTTGTGTCGAGCCCCTTTAATAGTTTTTGGAGCTGCTTTCGAAGGCCGCCCGTTACGAGCAGCCTGTTATAGGCATGGCTGGTAGTCGAAAACCCATCTACGGAGCGAACTCCCTGAGATGTCAGCTCTCGAAAAAGCTCTCCGAGGCTCGAACACTTGCCGCCGACGAGAGCTACGTCACCGGCCCCCACTTCGCTTAGGTTTAAGACATACGGATTTGTTGATTCCATTTGGTTCTAACGTGGGCCGATCAATGAGAAATGAATTAGTTCCTGGCTAAAGTGCCTGCTACCACTCCTTGCGAAAACAAGACAGGTCCATCAAACAGCGACCGCCTCGGATTGCCGCAGATCTGAACGCTCTGGCAGATCTCCATTATCTGCCCGTAAATATTTAACCATCTTTGGCTTTAAAGTTGCGATTAGTTCCCTTCTATTCTTAGTTCTTAACGGCTTTCCATTATATATCTTCCCCATTTTCGCCAAACGGTTCTCGGACAAAAGCCCTGAAAACATCATGAGCGGATAAGTAAAGTTCGGCCCATTAAGCTTTCGTAATTTATAGAGCCACATGCCTATCGAACCGATGCGCCACGCGGTTGGCCCCCACCAGCTATACTGGCCCGGACGCAAATTCATCTTCCAGCACTTCATCATTAGCTGCCATTGCAGGGGGGTGAGTTCTCTGGTCTGGGTCACTCCCTTCTCCATTTCCATCCTTGTATCGTGGAGAGGTGTAAAGATGGAGGGGATCAAAAACGCGAATAATCCCCGACGTTCCATTTCATAAATGAGATCGAGAGTGGACATGTTGTCTTCGTCTGTTTCGTCCGGATTACCGACAATCAGCGTCATCGCCGGGAACCAATTGTTTTCGTTTAATACCCGGAGGCCCTCGAGAACAACGCTTGGCCATTCATCGATCGCGAATGGGACGCCTTTACCCGCCATTATTTTCCGGGCCATTCTTACGGAACCCGTTTCCAAACCAATCAGCGGAGCAAGCGCCTTTTTCTCGGTATGCGTGCTCAGGTATGGAAAATGGATCGGGCTTTTTGGAAGCAGAAGCTGCGACAACTCTCTGATCAGTATCGGGTCGACCACAGCCGGCGCGATCGTTGCGTGACTCAAAACATGTTGCTCGACCCCGGGTGTATTTACGATATCTCCATATAGATCGAGAAGAGCCTCGCGATTTGGAAAATAGAACGGGGTATCGGTGTGAACCTGCCCCCAGATGAACATATCCTCCGTAGCCAGCGAGATCTGTTTATTTCCTTCCCGAACGTTTGCCTTCACCGCTTCCATTATCCTGTCTTTAGGCAGATCGATCTGGGGATTGAGATCAGGCACGCAGAATTTGCACCGGCGGCCGCAACCTGTTGTCATTTCGACTACACCGAATGTCGTCCTCGAATCGGGAAAAAGTATGGAATTGCGCTCGACCGGATGTTTCACCGTGATCTCACGGGGAATCTCTTCCTGACGAATGGCCCGCGAAACAAGATCTAGAACGTCTTCCGATTCGCTCCGACCCTCAACTACGCAGTCGATGCCCAATTCGTCATACAGGTCTGTCTGGATTATCTGCCATCCGCCGGAGCCTCCAACGATCAACTTAAAATTCCGACGATGAGGATTGCCCTTGATCTGTGCGAACAACTCGCGCGAGTAGTGAGAGTTTATCGGCATTTTGGATGAGCCGAAGATCGAGGTATAAACCCCAGCGGCAAACGTGACGCCTAGAGGGTTATGGGTGGAAACCGCTACTAACCGAGTTCGCGGACCGATGAATTTTTCCAGATCTTGCGGATAGCAAGAAACGATATCATCAGCGTCATAAATCCGCCGCAGCGATTTTTCTACTAATCTGACACCCGCTGGCATATACTTTGCCGATCCGTCGTGATTATGCTCCACGTCGCGCCATTTCGGATACTTCCGGTTAATGATGCCCTCCATCCAAATTGGCAGCGATGCCATCGCCATTTGAATAAAATACCCTGCATGATCGATGGACTCGGTTAGCGGTGCTGTAAGAACGATCAGTTTTCCGCTAGTCTGAGGGTCGCTATTCGCTCGAGCCTCCGAATACGCTACTGAAGGAGATGAATTGAGATTGTACATATGCCCTCCAAATGATCCGCTTGTTGCGGAAAGGTCAAGATAGACACATATTGGTTAATTCGAACGTCTGCTCAGAAACGAATAACAGCATCAGGCCCACCCTCCACATGGACGGTATCTACAAACCTTATATTCTTGGAATCAGTCGTCATGACTACCGAATGGGTGCGTTTACCCTCACCGAAAAAGCGGACACCGCGAAGCAGCGACCCATCGGTCACACCCGTTGCCGCAAAGATTATCCTTTTACCCGGGGCGAGGTCATTGGTATCGTAGATTTTATCTAGATCGGTTATGCCCATTCCGCTAAGGCGTTCCCGCATCTCTTCTACAGGAGGAACTTTTGTTCGATCGACACCGAGACGCTCAGGGTCAAAAACCAGTTTAGCCTGGATCTCGCCATTAAGGCATTTCATCGCCGCGGCCGTGATGACACCTTCCGGAGCACCACCGATCCCCATTAGAGCGTGAATGTTGGTCCCGGCAACGGCTGCCGAAATGCCGGCGGAAAGATCACCGTCGGAGATCAAGCGGATACGGGCACCCGCCGAACGCACATCATCGACCAATTTCTTGTGACGCGGACGGTCAAGGCAAATGACGGTAAGGTCATCAATATCGCGGCCCAGACGCCGGGCAATGTTCCGAAGATTTTCTTCGACCGGAGCGTCGATATCAACCGATCCACGGCATGACGGCCCGACGACGATCTTGTCCATGTAAATATCTGGCGCGTTAAGCAGCCCTCCGCGTTCAGCGGCAGCCAGGACCGCTATGGCGTTGTTTGCACCCAAGGCACACAGATTTGTGCCTTCAAGGGGATCCACGGCAATGTCTACTTCCGGAAACTCGCTTCGCGCCTCATCGGAGTAGTTGCCGCCTCCGAGCTCTTCACCGATGTACAACATCGGAGCCTCGTCACGTTCGCCCTCCCCGATTACAATGCGGCCCCGCATTGGCACCGAATCCATGACCTCTCGCATCGCTTCGACGGCTACGTGGTCTGAGTACTTGCGATCGCCCTGCCCCATCGTCTTGGCGGATTCTATCGCCGCCGCTTCCGTCACACGCAAAAAGTCCAGCGACAATTCACGTTCTGCTTTATTGTTTTTCATCTAATTTCCTGAGAAAATGACTAATTTTGATTTGCTTATGGATGGCATTTTATCACTTGTTCAGGGTGATTTGACAACTAAGCCGCAGGATATTACGGTTTTAACTTGGCTTTCGCGCTGAAAAACGCGAGGAGAATCTCTTAGCTAATGACTTATATCGTCACCACACCGTGCATTGAGTGTAAGTACACAGACTGCGCAGCAGTCTGCCCTGTCGAGGCCTTTCATGAAACCCCCGACCGCCTGCTCATTAATCCGGACACTTGTATCGACTGCGATGCCTGCCTGCCGGAATGTCCGGTCGAAGCTATTTTCTCCGATATGTCGATCCCGGAAGAATATCTCGACTGGCTCGAGAAAAATGCCGAAGCGGAAAATTATCCGATCATCAGCGTAAAACAGCCCGCTCTCATGGGCCCCGGATGTACAGGCCCGCCGGAATAGTTTCGGAATAGACAAAAAAAAGCCGTGCGAGTGTGTCACTCCCACGGCTTTTTTCCTGTTTACTTGTAACGTATACCGACCCTAAAGGTGATCGGAGAATTTAACGTTCGCAATGGCGTGCGTCCGACGGAATATCGGGAATTAAGCACATTCTCAACCGCTCCATAGATGCTAAAGTTCTCACCTGCCGCTCGCGATAAGAAAACATCGAGTTGGCCAAATCGTTCCAAAGGTAACAGGTTCAGATCGTCATCGAATTGCACTCCGGACGCTCTGGCTTGCACCGCCAGAATCCAGCCGGCGGCCGTATATCTTAGCCGAGAGGTAAATTGGTGCCGGGGCACTTGTGGCACTCTGAGGCCAACAAGCGCTGGGTTTGCGGGAAATTCGATAACAGTCGAATCAACATACAGATAGCCTGCGGACAGATCGAATCGCCAAAAGCGGGCCTCGCCTTCAAGTTCCAGCCCGGCCGAGCGAGTGCGTCCGGCGTTTTGCCGTTGGCGAGTTATCAGGTTCGGTGTGACAGAGAGGGTTATGTTATTAACCGCATCTTCGATAGACGTTCGAAAGAATCCGGCTCTTAGTGACACCCGTTTCCGCGAGAATGAAACTCCGGCCTCAGCATTAACTGCTCTTTCAGCTGCCAGGTTTTCATTCGCCAGCGTCACGACGTTCCCGACGCGAAAGCCCCGATAAAGCTCATTAAGGGTCGGCGATCGAAAGCTCCGCGATGCTGACGAATACAGCGAGAAATCTTCGGACAGGTGGTAGAGTACCGCAATATGTGGGCTCCAGGCATCTTCGGATCTGTCGGGAAAGGTAATTAAAGCGGCCTGCCCAGTAGCTAAAGAGCGGTTAACACTCTGTCCCGCAAAATTTCGCCAGCGATCATATCGGATCCTTGCGGCCAACACTAACCGATTTCGAAACCGAACGAAATCCTGGAGATATATCCCTGCGGTTGTTTCCCTGCCACCAGAGTCAGCTAATGCGGTCGGAAGACTATTTGCGAACGCAATCTCGTCACTCGAGCCGCGAACAGCACGAACCTCAGCTCCACCGAGTATTACGTGATTGCCCGCTACGAACGACCCGTTTGCAGATATCCCGGCATACTGAGCGGGACTCCGCTGAACTCGGGTCACCGATTCAGCCGTTCGCGTGGCATTTACCGCTGAAAACACTTGATCGAATACCTGCGTTCCGGCGTATCCGCGCCAATTTATCCGTGCATCGCGTGATCGATCTAAAAAAACAGAGCCCCCGGCGACTGCTTGCCTGATGTGGGTCCTGTTCGTTTGTGCCCCTATCCCGTTCGTCCGAACCTCGCCAAAGTAAGAGGGCCGCAGGAAGATCGACGAGCTATTTCCGAGATCTCGCGTTAACGTGACGACGAAGTTGGAGCTTCTAACCCCGGCGAATCCGTCCACCGGGCCGCGGACTGCCTCATCTACAGGCCTGTAACCTTGTGTCTGAAAACTCGCGGACGATCCGTCTACACGCCATTTCCGGGCAGTGAACCCGGTAAAAACTGCTCCGGAAAAAGTCCTTTGTGTTCCGCTGAAGAGATCGGCCGACAGAGCGAACTTGCTGCTTACGCTCCGCGGCTTTATGTTCAAGGCTCCGCTCAGTCCGGCGTTCCCATATAGACTTGACGCTCCGCCCCGGCGAATCTCAACACTCTCGACCGCAATAGTATTTACCCGGTTCCATTGGACCCAGCCGCCAAAAGGATCGTTTAACGGAACTCCGTCAAAGTAAATGGCCGACCGGCTCGCCCCGCTGGAACCGACGCCTCGCAGGCTGACGCCCTGAGTGGTAGGATTGGCATTTCGGCTACTCGAACGCCGAAAAATCGAAAATCCGACCGATTGACGCAAAACATCGTCCATAACGGGCGCAGCGGTCGAACGGATCTCTCGCGATGTGAGAACCACGACGCTCGCCGGCGTGTCTCCGATGCGAGTTTCGATCCCATCGGCCGTGACCATCACCTCTTCACGGATCTCTGCCGGAGTAGGAGACGGCTGTTGGGCAAGAAAAGGCGCTGGCGCTGCAATTAACAGGATGATGTTGAAAAATAGCCGCATTAGAACACAAAAAGCGGAAATCTCTGCTTTTTAAAACTATGTTATCACAGGGCTTTCCGGCGCTCATCCAGATCAATGCTTGATTCCAGAACTATAGGTAACGGTATTACCGCGGACAACGTCTGTTCTAAAGCTAAGGTGCTTACCCTTTTAGGGACTAGGCCTGAGGCCATCAAACTCGCGCCGGTGATCCACGAACTAAGACATAAACACTTTGATCCGCTCGTAGTATCTTCGAGTCAACATACCAAGCTCCTTGAGCCGTTTCTTCAAACTCTGAAGATCGACGTCGATCACGATTTGCGAGTGATGCGTCGCAACCAGGACCCGAACCAGGTTCTCGCCCGGGTGATCGCCCAACTGGACAAGGTGCTTTTAACTGAGAAACCGGACCTCATAATCGTGCAGGGTGACACGACCACCGCTCTTGCCGGGGCGATGTGTGGGTTCACTCGAAAAATACCTGTAGGGCACGTTGAGGCCGGGCTACGTTCTGGCAACGTGATGAGCCCTTTCCCCGAGGAAATGAACCGGCGTCTCATTTCCCAAATAGCTTCATTCCATTTTGCTCCGACAGAACGGAACAAGTTGAACCTGATTTCCGAAGGTTTGCCGTATGAGAAGATATTTGTCACAGGAAATACTGTGGTAGATTCTCTTCAACAGATACTTAAGAACCTGAAACCGGATCCGAAGCTTGTAGAGCTCATCAAACTTTCAGATGGTAAACGACGAATTCTCCTCACGACACATCGAAGAGAGAGTTTCGGAGACAAATTAATAGAGAATCTGAGAATGATCGCTGATTTTGTCGACCGCCATAGCGACATATGCGTTTACTTCCCTGTCCATCCGAATCCGAATGTTCGAAAGACCGCAACCGACATTCTGGGTGGGCGAGATCGAATTCACTTACTTCCCCCGCTCGATTATCCGGATTTTCTTACGCTTATGCAGTCTGCGTGGCTGATAGTTTCAGACTCCGGCGGAGTGCAGGAAGAGGCCCCGACCCTGGGCAAGCCGCTGCTCGTGCTTCGCGAGAACACAGAACGACCGGAGGCAGTAAGCGCCGGCGTCGCACGCCTCGTAGGTGCTGATTCGCTAAGTAAGATCCTTGAGCAGACCTACGCCGTCAATACCTGGATCGAGTCGGTCAAACATCGTGCAAACCCATTTGGCGACGGCCGGGCGGCTGAGCGGATAGTACAGATAATAGAGGAAAGGCTCGGCGGCAGGCCCCAAATCGCTTCGGTGCTGGAAGCCTCATCTACTGTAGCCAGAACTTCCTTCCCAGCACCGATTGGAAAGAAAGCTGCAACCGCCCCTTCCGCGATCTGACCATTTGCGTCTTCCTCGCCCAACGGATCAACGACCCGTCTAAAACGGAAAACCACCCCGCTTAAGAATTTAATACTCACGTAGGTTCGGCAAATATCGAGATTGTTGCCGACTTCATCGATCAAACCGCGATAGATGTCCTTAACTATCCCCAAAAACAGAAATTTCCTAACGATTCTCGTCGAGGACTATTTCCACGTGGGTGCGTTTGGAAATCTGATCCAGCAGCGGAACTGGGAAAACTTCGAGCCGCGATATGAGCAAAATACCCTCAAAGCCCTCGATCTGCTCGACAGACACAATGCGAAGGGCACATTCTTCGTTCTCGGATGGATCGCCGACCTGAATCCGGGTTTGATCAAGGAGATCTGTGCACGCGGGCATGAAGTCGCCAGTCGAGGATTCTACCATCGCAGCCCCAACAATCTCACGCCGGACGAATTTCGCGACGATCTCCGCCGTGCCGGCGATGCTCTTGAGAATGCATGCGGTAAGAAGATCATCGGATATCGAGCTGCCGAAAAGCTCTCATTCGACAAGAGTGACTGGATCCTGGAGATCCTCGCGGATGAGGGATACGCCTATGATGCGTCGTTCTTGCCCGACGCTGCGATCGCCAAAAAAAGACGGGTGGCCCACCAGGTCGATACCCCCGCCGGCCCCATCTGGGAGTTTCCTTATTCAACGATGGACATAGGCGTCGGCCTGCTGCCGATCTCGGGCGGGAACTATTATCGTCAGCTGCCATATACCCTTATGCGTCAGGCAGTAAAGAATTGGCGCAGGCGAAATGACGACCCATTTGTCTTCTATCTGCATGTATGGGAGCTCGACCCGGAACAGCCGCGGATCTCGGCCGCGTCAAAGATCAACCGCATCCGTCATTACCGTAAGCTCGACAAAATGGAATGGATCCTCAATGAGAATCTATCGCTTTTCGAATGGTCCAGCGGCGCCGACCTATTAAACCTGCAGCCGAAAGCAAGCGCTAAGGTCAAGCAGTCCGCAGCTATCAAATCTACCGCGCCAGATCGTGAACGAGGGTCACAAACACCGGTTTCGATCGTAATACCGTGCTATAACGAACAGGAAGCTCTGCCGTATCTCGGCAATACTCTTCGAACCGTCGAGACCGACCTTCTGAGAAACGGTTATGAACCGAACTTTATTTTTGTCGATGACCGGAGTTCAGATGAAACGTTCGATCTGCTCCACTCGCTGTTCGGCACGAAAGAGAATGTTCGCATCCTTCGGCACGAAGAGAACAAGGGAGTCGCCGCGGGGATCATGACGGGGCTGCAGGCGGCTCAAACTGATATCGTTTGCTCGATGGACTGCGATTGCAGCTATGACCCGCAGGAGCTTTCGAGAATGCTGCCGCTGCTCCAGGACGGCGTAGACCTTGTTACAGCTTCACCGTACCACCGCGACGGCGGTGTGCGTAATGTCCCCGGCTGGCGGCTATTCCTGTCACGAGGAGCATCTTTTCTTTATCGGCGCGTACTCCACTCAAAACTGTATACTTATACAAGCTGCTTTCGCGTGTACCGCCGCAGCTCGGTGGCCGGGATGCGTCTACGCGAAAATGGTTTTTTAGGTGTCGCTGAGATGCTCGGCCAGCTTGATCTCAGCGGCGGACGCATCATAGAATTTCCCACGATACTGAATGTTCGATTATTCGGTATCTCCAAAATGAAGACCGCCAAAACTGTGGCGGGCCATCTAAAATTACTCACCCATCTTTCTGGATTGCGCTGGTTTCGGAAATCTGACGCAATTAAAACTTCTTTACCGGCAGAGAGACTCAATGCGGTCTCGAGTAATCCTGCAGAATAATCAATTAATTATAAATATGACACCAGTAACCCAACCTGAGAGGCTTATGGTTTTGCCATCGGATCAAGACGCGTCCGGACGGACATTTGGCGAGGCTGAAAAGCGATACGTTACCGAAGCCCTTGAAAGCGGTACGTTGACTACCACCAAGGGCAAGTTCGGGAAAATGCTCGAAAAGGCGTTCGCTGAAAAGCTCGGAGCAAAGTACGCTTACGCATGCACCTCCGGTTCCGCGGCCATTCATATCGCCGCGGCTACTGTAAACCCCAATCCCGGTGACGAGATCGTTACGACATCAATCACTGATATGGGTGCCCTTACACCGCTGATGTATCGCGGTGCCGTGCCCGTGTTTGCCGAGGTGGACACCCGGACTCTAAATGTGACCGCCAAAACGATCGAGGCTGTGCTTAGTGAGCGAACCAAGGCCATTATCGTTACCCATTTATTCGGCAACCCCTGTGAAATGGACGAGATCATGGCACTGGCAAAGGAGAGAAACCTGCCGGTGATCGAGGACTCGGCTCAGACTTTTCTGGCAAATTGCGGGGATAAGTATGCCGGCACTATAGGAGATATCGGCTGTTTCAGTCTGCAGCAGGGTAAGCATATGACCACAGGCGAGGGCGGAATGGTTGTTACCAACGACGAGAAGTTGGCCCGGCATATGTTCCTGTATATCAATAAGGCGTGGGGCTACGGCGACGCCAATGCCGACCACTATTTCATGGCGTTGAATTATCGCGTCAGTGAGCTGCAGGCTGCTGTCGCACTTGGCCAGCTTGAAAAGCTCGAGGAATGTGTCACCAATCGCCAGCGGACCGCCGCCATGCTGACTGAACTTCTCGCCAACATCGACGGCATCGAGACCCCGGTGATCTCAGAAGGCTCGACACACGTTTACTGGAAATACTGTCTTACGGTCGATGACAGCAAGGTCAAAGGCGGATCGGTCGGGATGGCAAATCTGCTTAAAGAGAAAAATATATTTTCGGCTCCGCGCTATATAGTTAAGCCGGCATTTATGTGCCAGGTCTTTCAGGAAAAGAATACGCTCGGCGACAGCCAATTTCCTTTCAACCTCGCACGCCCTGAAGCGGTTGATTACAGGTTAGAAAATTTTCCGGCGACCACTAAGGCGCTGCACGACGTTCTTGTCCTTCCTTGGAACGAGAAATACACCGACGAGCATGTTCGCTACATCGCCGAAAATGTCCGTAAGGCGGCCGATCAGTTGAAAATCGCCTAACATTCACGCTCATTTACATTTTGCTTTCCCCATCACATAAAAATGGAAAATAAAACTACAAATAACCCTAAGGATCAACAGCGGATCCGTTTCGCCTTAGTAGGAGCCGGTGGCATCGCTCAGGCATATGTCCAGGCCTTCGAAGAAAGCAATTGCTGCGAGCTTGTGGCAGTTGCGGACACTCGTGAAGAGGCCGCGATCGCACTTGCGGAAATGGCAGGCTGCACGAGTTACAGCGACTATAAACAGCTCTTGGATCTCGACCTGGACGCCGTTATCGTCGCAACACCCCCCGTTTCGCATCCCGAGATATCGTGCTTTTTTATGGAACGGGGCGTCTCGGTCCTTTGCGAAAAACCATTGTGTTTGTCCGTCGGCGAAGCTGAACGGATGATCGACTCGGCTAATGTGAACAAGGTCCTTTTCACGATGGCGTCAAAATTCCGATATTGCGAAGACGTGATCAAGGCTAAATCCATCCTGGCATCAGGAATGTTGGGTGACGTTCTTCAGTTTGAAAATGCTTTCACTGCAAAGGTCGACATGTCCCGCAGGTGGAATTCCGATGCCGACGTCTCCGGCGGAGGTGTTCTTATCGATAATGGTACCCATTCGGTTGATATCATCCGGTATTTTCTCGGTGCCATCGATGCGGTCCTCGTGGTCGAAACCGGTGGAACGCAGGGGCTCTCGGTGGATGAGAATGTAAAAATGTTCGCCAAGACCAAGAACCAGGTTACGGCAAGCGTCGATCTCGCCTGGGGTATCAATAAAGAGCTTCCCTACTTTATCAGCATATTCGGGACGAACGGCACACTTCATATCGGTTGGCGTGAATCGAAGTACCGCATAAATTCCAATCCCGACTGGACCGTTTTTGGAAAAGGCTATGATAAGGTCGCGGCTTTTAAGGGAAAGATCGAGAATTTCTCACACGCTCTCAAAGGTAAAGAGGAATTGCACATAAAGCCCGCCGACGCTCTCGCTTCTGTGCAGGTGATCGAGGCTTGTTACAAATCACTCAACCAGGACCTTTGGCAGCCGGTCACTGAGAAAGCTCGCGCGGTGAAATAATGGCAAGGATCCACCCGACAGCGATTATCGAAGAAAACGTGGAGATCGGCGACGGGTCGAGTGTCTGGGATAACGTCCATATTCGACACGGAGCTTCGCTTGGTGAGGAATGCATCGTCGGTGAAAAGAGCTACATCGCCTACGACGTCAAGATCGGCAATCGTGTAAAGATCAACGCCATGGTCTACATCTGCGCGGCCGTCACGATAGAGGACGGCGTTATGATCTCGGCCTCGACCACATTTACCAACGATCGGTTTCCGCGAGCAACATTTCCCGACCTTAATAAGCTGCGTCCATCCGAGCCCGACGAGCATACTCTCCCAACGCTCGTTCGGGAAGGAGCGACGATCGGTGCCGGGTGCGTGATCGGCAATGATCTCGAAATAGGCCGTTGGGCCATGGTTGGCATGGGGTCGATAGTGACCCGCACCGTACCGGACTTTCATTTGGTAATTGGTTCGCCGGCACGTTCTGTCGGGGCTGTATGTAAATGCGGCCTCCTGTTTCATAAGTTCTCAGACAGCGATTCGAGAAGCTTCGAATCCAACTGTGAGTGCGGCCACGTCTACCGAATATTTGACAAAAAGGTAACTGAATCGGCCGATTCCCGCATTGATGGCCATGTTGCCGACGCAGAATTGATCGCCGCCCGCTGATCTTCACTTTTCGTATGAGTCAAAAGGTCGCCATTGTCGGCTCAGGTTTTCTTGGCATGACCCTCGCGTTGCGCCTCGCAGAATCGGGAGCCAAAGTCACGCTTTTCGAGTCTGCCGATCATATCGGCGGCCTGGCATCGACGTGGGAGATCGGTGACGCGGTTTGGGACAAGCATTACCATGTAACACTGGCCTCGGATCAATACACGCGAAAGATAGTCGAGGAGTTGGGCCTGGGAGATGAGTTTGAATGGACAGAAACCAAAACAGGGTTCTACACCGATGGCAATCTTATCTCGATGTCGAATTCGAAAGAGTTTCTTCAGTTTCCCGCATTGAACCTTATCAGCAAACTGCGATTGGGGGCCACTATTTTCTGGGCCTCACGTGTAAAGAACTGGAAAAAGCTTGAAAAGATCAAGGTCGAGGATTGGCTCACCAGGCTCTCGGGCAAGCGGACATTCGAAAAGATCTGGAAGCCGCTGTTGAAAGCAAAGCTCGGAGAGGCGTACAAGGAAACTTCCGCCGCCTTTATCTGGGCGACGATCCAGCGGATGTATGCAGCGAGATCCTCCGGGATGAAGATAGAACGGTTCGGATACGTGCGCGGCGGCTATGCCCGCGTGCTCGAACGCTTTGGCGAGATGCTGCTGGAAAAGGGCGTCGAGATCCGTCTTAACGCCAGAGTCGAGTCTGTCGAGCGTTTAAAATCGGGGGCTATCCGTGTCGCTACCCTTCCGGCCCGACGACAGAAAGATGTCAAACCGAGCGTTACACGTCAGGTACCGAAATACGCGGAATTTCAGGCGATGGCGTCGATCGCACCGGGTTTTTCCGGGGCGTTCATCTCCGAGCCGAATGTTGAGAAACAGCCGGTCATAACATTCCCGGAGACAGGGATGACGACGCATTTCGACAAGGTCATTCTCACCTGTCCGTCCGATACCGCCGCTAAGATGCTCGTGCAGGCAAGCCCTGGGGAACGTGAAAAGCTCGAGAATATCCGGTATCAGGGCATCGTATGTGCATCCGTATTGATGCGGTGCTCGCTTTCGAATTTCTACGTCACGAACATCATCGACGAAACCCCTTTCACCGGGATCATCGAGATGTCAGCGATCGTCGACAAAAAGCACTTTAACGGCAACGCATTGGTCTATTTACCTCGTTACGTCGCACCCGATGATGAGCTGTTCGACAAAACCGACGAGCAGATCGAACGCTCGTTTCTGTCGGGACTCGAGGCGATGTACCCTAATTTCAGGCGAAAGGATGTTGTGGCTTTTAAGGTGTCACGCGTTCGGCAGGTATTTCCCCTTCCGGTTTTGAATTACTCCGAAACGATTCCGCCGGCCCGGACCTCTGTCGAAAATGTTTTTATAGTCAACTCAGCGCATATCACTAACGGAACGCTTAATGTGAACGAGACCGTGAATCTCGCTGAGAAATTCTTTCAGGACGAATTGAGCGAGGGCGAGGAAATATGAAACCGATCGCAAGCCTATCGCTCGACCTCGACAACCAGTGGTCGTACATGAAAACACACGGAGACGCAGGCTGGGAAACGTTCCCGTCGTATCTGAATGTAGTGGTTCCTCGTGTACTCGATTTTCTTAAAAAACGGGATCTTAAAATAACGTTTTTCATCGTCGGCCAGGACGCTGCTCTTGAGAAAAATCGGGATGCGATAGCATCGATAGCGTCGGCTGGCCATGAAATAGGCAATCACAGCTTCAATCACGAACCCTGGCTTCACTTGTACTCCAAAGCCGAGCTGATCGAGGAATTTGAAAAGACCGAGTCAGCGATCGAACGCGTAACCGGAAAGGCGATGAAAGGATTTCGGGGGCCTGGGTACAGCCTGTCACCGACCGTACTTGAAGTGTTATCAGAACGCGGCTATGAATACGATTGCTCTACACTTCCGACCTATATTGCCCCTCTCGCAAGGGCGTATTATTTCTTTAAGTCTCCGGAAATGAGTGACGAAGAACGCGAAAAGCGAAAGCAGCTTTTCGGCAAATTCTCTGACGGGTTTCGCAGCCTCAAACCGTACTCGTGGCAAGTCGGCGATCGAACGTTGATGGAAATACCCGTAACGACGCTTCCGATTCTTAAAACCCCGATCCACGCGAGCTATCTATTGTATCTCTCGACCTTTTCGCCCTTCGCGGCAAGGCTCTACTGGCGAGCAGCCCTTGGATTCTGTCGGTTTACGAGCACCGAACCTTCGATACTGCTTCATCCGTTGGATTTTCTGACGGGTGATGACGTACCTGAGCTCCGATTCTTTCCAGCAATGAATATGCCTATCGATCAAAAGCTTGCTCGCATCGGAGACATTGTCGACGGGCTTCGTTCGAACTATTCAGTCAAGACAATGCTTGAGCACAGCAGGCTCCTTGTCGACAGGTCGGTAAAGGTTCTGAATTATGAAAAACAGCCGGCTTAAATTGATACCGGCCGTGTGCTGCGTTTGCGGCACTGACAATGCTGATCAGATAGCGGTTGGACAGGACTACGAGTACCGGACGACAGACGATTCATTTGCCGCGTATCAGTGCCGTGACTGCCAGCTCGTATATCTGAATCCCAGGCCGCAAATGTCGGATATGGAAACGATATATCCGCCGGAATACCACGCTTTCGACTTTTCTGAAAAGGATTTCGGATTCGTCCACAAAGTGCGTTCCAAACTCGAGGCCAAAAGATTGCTGGCCGCCTGCGGGCCGCTGCCTGATGATGCCCGAATTCTCGATGTTGGCTGCGGCGATGGATTTCATCTACGGCTGCTGCGGGAGTACGGCAACCGGTCGTGGAAACTCGAAGGGGTAGATCTCGATAGACGCGCTGTGGAGGCTGCAAAAAGGTCCGGCCTTACCGTCCACGACGGCAGCGTGGACACATTGGACCTCCCGGAAGGCCAATATGATCTTGCTTTTATGATCCAGACGATCGAGCACGTAGAACGGCCGGACGTCGTGCTGCAGGCCGTGTATCGCTTGTTAAAACCAGGCGGACGACTCGTCGTAGTTACCGACAATACAGGGTCGATCGATTTCGGATTATTCAGATCACGCTATTGGGGGGGCTATCATTTTCCCAGACATCTGAATTTATTCAACAGATATTCATTGACCAGACTTTCTGAAAAAGTGGGTTTCTCCATGTTGAAAATGACAACTATCGTGAGCCCTGTGAACTGGGTATACTCTTTTCACAATGCTTTCGCGGACAAACGGGCGCCGAGATTCCTGATTAACCGATTTACCCTAAAATCAGTGGCCTCGCTGTCGGCATTTACTCTGCTGGATATCGCTCTTCAGAAGGTAAACCGCGGTGCACTCTTGCAGGCGACCCTGCTAAAGCCCCAGGCGGCGGCCGGTCAAACATAAACCAATGCAGGGACCTGTCAAACCAATCGCCATTATCGGAGCCGGACTCGCCGGGCTGACCGCCGCGGACCTTTTGCGGCGACATGACGTTCCGTTCGTGCTTTTCGAAGCAGGCAGTAAAATCGCCGGCTTGGCCGCAAGCTTCAAGGATGCTGAAGGATTCAGCTACGATTTTGGGGCCCATTTCATAACCAATCGACTTGCGGACGCTGTCGGCATCGGTGACGAATGCCTTACCGTCCGGCATTACGGCGAAGCGGTGCATCTGAAAGGCAAACTTTATTCGTATCCGTTCGGCCTCATCAGTGTTCCGCGAATGGTGATCAGCGGCATCAAGAGTAGGTTCGCCCGAAACGGACATCCACCGGGATCGGCAGAGGAGTGGTTTCGAAAAAAATTCGGTTCCGCCCTGGCTGATGAGGTTGCACTCCCGATCATAGAAGCATGGTCCGGTGCAAAAGCCGAGGATCTTGCCGCCTCCGTCGGCGATAGCCTGCCTAAAAGCATCGCCAGGACGCTCTACCTAAAAGCCGCCGGTAAAATAACGAGGCGGGCGGTTGCATGCGGATACAATCGAGAGCTGCCCGAGCAGGCCGGGGTCTATCACGTTTATCCGAAAAACGGTGTCTCGACTCTTTGTGAAAAGCTCGCGAAAGGCAACGAGGCCCATATTAGACTGGAAACGCCGGTCGAACAGATCCTGGTCGAGAATGAAAAGGTGACCGCAATCAAGGCGAAGGGACAGATCCTCGAGGTTGCGGCAGTGATTAGTACGGCACCGGCGAATATTCTCGCAAGACTGGTCACCGGTTCGGACGCCCTGGTCCCACTAAAAGCATTTCGTTATCGCCCAATGATCTTCGTAAATATGAAATTTGCCGGACGCGGGCTGCTGCCTGATACCGTGGTCTGGTTTCCGGAAAGAGAGTTCCCTTTCTTTCGCCTGACCGAGGCGACCTGGTCGATGCCGTGGCTGGCCCCGGCCGGTAAAACCATGATCACTGTCGATATCGGCTGCGAAAAAGGTGACGAGTACTGGGAAATGCCTGACGATGACCTGATAGAGTTGTCTCTGGCTGGCCTGGCCCGGCTAATACCCGGTGCTAGAGACATCTTTCTCGGGGCAAAGATCCTCAAGACCCCGATCGCTTACCCGGTCTATCTGAATGAATACGAGGAAGCCCGCGAATCGTTTGCAAGATCGACTAATATCGATAAACTTCTATCCATAGGCCGCAACGGCGAATTCTCGCATATCTTTATGGAAGACGTTTATTGGCGCACGCGCAAGAAAGTCGGCGCACTTATTAAATCGCTTTAAGTTTCCCCGACCCCAATACCTCACATGCAGCTGAGTGCCGAAAAACGGATCGTGCCTGCCGTGATAGGCCTGCATTTGGCAATCGCGCTGCCTGCCGCATATTACCTGAACATCTGGGTTGACGAAGCTTCGACTCTTTACGCCACCGAGCAGGGATTCTCGACCGCTTTTCAGAACGCTGCCGAAGAGCAAAAACAGGCGCCGCTTTATTTTTGGCTTCTAAGCCTTTGGCGTTTGGTTGACGGGTCTATATTCTTCGCCCGGCTATTCTCCGTCCTCTGCAGCATCGCTGCGATAGCTCTATTTCCTGGTTTGGCGTCAAGAGTTGTCGACCGCACCGGGGTAATATTATTGACAGCGTTCTTTGGACTGCACCCGTTCCTGATCTGGGCGAGTCTTGAGATCCGGGTTTACTCGCTGGTAATACTGCTGTCGATAATTATTATTCGATTATTTCTGGACGTTTTCTGGGATAGTGATCTGCGGAAGAACGGTAGGCAGCTTCGGTACCCGGCGGTCTGGTTTCTATTCGCGGCGATCATTGCTCTATATACCAACTACTATCTCGGCTTTCTTCTTGCGGGCCTTTTCGCCGCTCTCGTGGTCACAGGGAAATGGAGGGCAGTTCGGCTTTACCTGCTGCTTATGGCAGGTACCGCGGTCGCATTCTTTCCTCTTTTCTTGGAAACTATTCGTGAGTTTCGATCAAAATCGAGCGGGTATCAGGAAGAGAGGTCATTGATCGAGGTGCTGCGAGCGCTTTGGAATCACTTCCTGACGTTCGTATTGCCCACTGAGATCTTCCCCGAGACCGAGCAGTCCGCGCCATCCTTCTATCGACTGTGGATAATGCGAATAGCGGTCGTCGCCACGGCTGGACTGGCCGTTTGGAAAAGAAAACAAATAAGTACGACTACGATCGGGTTCGCCGCTATCAATCTAACGATCGGGGGCTTTTTTCTGGCCGCTTATTTCCTTGTCGGTGGTCCTTACATTCAGATCCGCCACGCCTCGGTCCTGTTTGTGCCGCTGATCCTTCTGCTCGCCTCGCTCTCAGCCGATCTGACAGGCGAACTTCGCCCCGGGCGGGCCAGGGCTCTAATGTTCGGGGCCGCCCTGCTTGTGATCGCGTCATTCGTTTATTCGATCGGCGTGATGTACCCCAGTATGACCAAAAGAGGCGACTGGGAGCGCGTCGCGAATTTTATTCAGCAGAATGAAGCGCCGGGCCAGCCTATCCTTTTGTTCGAGGCATTCGATGCCCTTGCCTTGCCCTATTATTATCGAGGCGTTAATCCGATTCTCCCCGATGAGAACTATTTTGATTTTGGTCTGCAGGCCCCGGCCGGTTCCGCCGGAAGCCTCGCCAGACAAAACCAGTTCGTGATCTCCAAGATCCCGCCCGGAACCGAAACTCTCTGGTTGGTGGTGAACGAGAGCTGCATCGCGACAGAAGCCTGCCGCCCGTTGGAAAATTACGTACAGGCGAACTACACTATTGAATTAGAAAAAGAGTTTTATGTCTCGAAGATATATCTATTGAAAGCTAGGACCCCATGATCGACTCAACAGACCCCAAGAACGTGACCCGGCCCATGGCCCGCTGTTCCGAATGTGACCGTGAGGTCGAGCATTATAATACGTTCATATCGCCGACGAACGACCCGACAGTCGTATGCTGGGAATGCCTTCAGCGCGAAGAAAAGGGCTTTATCTCAAACCGTCCGTTTTACCGGCAGGCCCGGTCGCACACTATCCCCAGATAATGGCCGTAAGAATCATCACAGAGTACCCGGACAAGGTGCTTGGAGAGGTCGGCCAACCAGTCACCAAATTCGACGACGAAATTGCCGCCCTTTGCTCCGACATGTTTGAAACCATGTACGAAGCCGAGGGCGTCGGTCTCGCTGCACCGCAGATCGGTTTGAACCTGCGTCTATTTGTAATGGATTGTAAAGGCATAAAATTGGTGGCAGCAAATCCGGAAATTATCTCATCCGAAGGTGTGCAGTCCGAAGCTGAGGGCTGCCTGTCGATCGGCAAGGTGCCGGCCGTCGTTAAGCGGCCGATGACGGCCCGGTTGAAAGCCCAGAATGAAAAGGGCGAATGGTTCGAGGTCGAAGCCGACGGTTACGCAGCTCGGGCATTCTTGCACGAAACAGACCATTGTGACGGAAAACTTTTTATCGACCACCTCCCACGCTTGAGACGAAACATGGTGATCAGGCGGTTCCAAAAGGAAAAGAAATGGAAATGAAGGATTCCAGGAAAGGAGGAACGAGATGAAATATTTTATCAACATTTTGATCGCGTCCATGCTGGTTGCGGGGCTGAGTTCGATCGCGTCGGCACAGTGCGACCCGGCCACCCAGTCACCTATCCGCTGTGGCTATTACAACGAGGGCTATCAGGATGGTTCACGTGACGCTCAGGAGCGTCAGACCGACAATTATCAACGCTACCGCAGCAAGTATGAACGGCAGTACGAGAACTTTTACCGCGACGGTTACCGTGCGGGCTATGCCACAGTACCAACGGTCGGACGCTGGACAACCTTGCAGCGGCAGGCCTATAACAACGGATATACCCAGGGCGTTCAAGATCGTTCGTCGAATCGGGCAAGTGCTCCGCAGCCGCAGCAGTCAGCCGCTTTCGCAATGCTAAGGCCATATTTTGTTCAGGGTTATATGGACGGATACAGCAACACACCGAGGCGATATGACTTCGCCATCGGCGGCGGGCCGACTTATCCAGGACCTGGCTTTCCGGGATCTCCGGGGCCCGGCGGGACCACCGGATCCGTGATCTGGAATGGACGGGTCGACAATCAGGTCCGTGTGTTTATTCAGGGAAATCGGATCTGGGCCCAGGACCTCACCAATTCAGGTTTTCAGCAGGGTGCTGTGACGTGGAATGGCTCGCTTCCCAGACGGGCAACTACGGTTACCGTAAACAAGCAGAGTGGCCGCGGAACTGCGTATGTCGTCGACCAGCCGAATGCGTCTAACGCCTTCACAGCGACCGTCGATATTTCAGACCCCCAGGGTGGAGCTGCTAATTACAGGCTTGAAATGTCATGGCAGGGTTCCTCATTCGTTAGCCCGGTCTACAGCTCCGGGCGCGTGAGCTGGCGGGGCCGTGTCGATGATCGGATCAACATTCATATATCCGGCAGCGAAGTATGGGAGGAAACGCTCTCAGGAACACCGACCTTCGGAGCGACCTTCAATATACAGGGATATCTTGCAGCCAGCCCTGGTTCGATTCGTGCGAATAAACGAAACGGCCGCGGTGACGTCCTGGTTATCCAGCAGCCTTCGATGGCCAATGGGTTCGTGGGAATTGTTCAGGTTCGTGACCCAAGCGGCGGTGCGGACCAGTATGATATCGACATAAGCTGGTAGGATTCTGGCCCCGCCGTTCCGACGGCGGGGCCTTTGTTATTTCTTTACAAATATCGCTCGATGTACGGCCAGGTCCTTTGCTTCCACGGCGATCTCCCTTTCCGTCCTAACGGCAAAAGGATTCCGGTCAACGGATAACTCATCGTAGACGTTCGCATTCCTGAACTGTACAAACATCTCATCGGCAAGCGGCTCGATGTCGGTTTGAATAAAGATCCGGCCTCCAGGTGACAGGTGTTTTGAAACATTGTCCACCAACTCGCTATTTACCATCCGCCGCTTCGCATGCTTCTTCTTGAACCACGGGTCCGGAAATTGAATAGTGACGTCACGCAGAACGCCTTCGGGTATGTCCGCCAACAGCCGATCGAGCCACAGCATCGCGTTACAAAACACATAGTGGAGATTCTCCAGCCCGGCTTCGTTTGCCAGCCGGTTCGCCTCGTCCACCAGGGGCTCACGGATCTCGACGCCAAGATAATTCCATTCCGGCTCGGCCTTTGCCATCCTAAGCAGAAACCTGCCCCGGGCGCAGCCGATATCGAGAAGCAGCGGCCTTTCGGGCGCAGCAAATACCCGCGACAGATCTACGGGGTTCGGCTCTTGCCGGTAGTACGGCGAAAGCGGGTTGACATGTTGATGGACTCTGACGCGAGGCATTAGACAACTCGCAAAATTAGAAGGACCGCAAAGCAGCAGGTTGCGATATAAATGCCCAAAGCCGCCAAACCGACGGTTTGCGTGGTCGGCGTTGCGACCCGAGGGTCAGTGTAGGCATCGCCCGGTATTTGGATCAATCCGTAGACCGCACCCGTGATCAACCCGCCGAGGTGGCCAAAATTATCGATCACCTGATACAGAACGAGTCCGAAAATAATTATGAACCCGATGTTCATCAATAAGCTCTTCCGAAACTCGGGAGTGATGAACTGCCGACGGCGAAACGTATATACCGCAAGATAACTGATCAGGCCCACAACCCCACCCGATGCTCCTACGGAAAGGCCGTCGGGCACAAAGATAAAGCTTAATATGCCGCCTCCGATGGCAGATAACAGGAAAACTATAGCAAGATGAGCTTGGTTTGAAAGAGTCTCGAAGATCCGGCCGAAACTATAGAATGCAAAAGCGTTCAGAGCGATATGAGCGAGTCCTCCGTGGACCGCCGCGCCAGTGAGAATTCGCCAATATTCGCCGTTGTTAAGAAAAGCAGGCTTGTCAAAGCCCGCAGCCATTACCGACCCTTCAAGCCCGGTCGCCATCTGCACGGCCGCGACAACGACGATGGAGGCCACCAGTAAGTATGTATAATAAGGGGTTCCGGGTAACGGCCCCGCCTCTTTCACCAGTCTTTCTTCCGCTTCTATGGGGGCTTCCGTTTCTATCGGTTCTTCCGATTGGTATGAAACTGACATGGTTTTCACATCGCCAGGCCGCCATCGGCCTGAATGACCTGCCCTGTTATATAGGCAGCAGCCGGCGAGAGCAGAAAGCAGGCTATCTCGGCTACCTCATCTACATTGCCGAGCCTGCCAAGCGGGATCTGGGCCAGTATTTTTTCGCGATATTCGGCGTTCATTTCCGCGGCCATCTCGGTTTCGATGAGGCCCAACGCAAGCGCGTTGACAGTTATCTTCCGGCTGGACACTTCCTTGGCCAGCGATTTGGTAAGGCCGATCATACCCGCTTTCGACGCGGAGTAATTTGATTGACCGAGCATCCCCACCACTCCGGATATCGATGTGATATTCAGAATAGAACCTCCGTTCTCGTTCTTCATCATCGGCCTTATTACAGCCTTCGAGAAATTCCATGCACCTTTCAGGTTTGTATCGATCACGGCATCCCAATCTTCTTCTTTCATCCGCAGGATCAACTGGTCGCGCGTAATACCGGCATTATTGACGAGCAGATCGACTGTCCCGAATTCCGCGACGGCCGCCTTTACAAATTCGGCCGCAGTCTCGGTACTCGCCACGTCGCACTGTGCAGCGTAGGCCTTAACACCCATCGCCTCGACCTCGCCCCTAAGCGTTTCCGCCTCATCGGCACTCTTCGAATAATTAAACGCGACATTGGCCCCTCGCCGGGCAAGTTCCATCACAATGGCCTTTCCAATACCGCGGGTCCCGCCGGTAACAATGGCAGACCTTTCCTCAAATCGTATAGTCAATTCTTTTCTCCAGAAGGTTAATACTTTCATTCTATCCGCAGACGACCGAAAAATCATTTATCAGTGGCTTTCAATCCGGATTAAAAACAATGAAAGGAACAGAGGTTTGGCAATAGAACGTGAAAAGCCCCTGAAACTTAGTTCAGAGACTTTTTTGTCTAAATAAGGCTGCTTATATCTCACAACCGCGCACTCGCGCTACCGGCCCTTTTATGAAATGGACTCAAGTTCTCTTTAAGACAATTATTGAGAGTCGAAATTAAACTCATTAGCGTCGAGATCCTGATTGAAGACGAATTGACTGAGCTCCATATTCCAGTTGTATGATATTGTCCCTCTACCCGAGATTATCTCAAGATAGATATTGTACCCATGTGGCAAAGTCAGGTTCGACTCCTCTCGGAAATCTGAGAATTCCTCGACCATCTTATACCGGATCTCATTCTGCCGCGACGAAGTATCGACTGTCAGGCCCTGTCCGCTAGAGATCACCCGCTTGTATTCGGTCCGTACATGCCTGAAATTGTCTGGGTCGAAAAACAATGCCATATTCAGATCAGAGCCTTTCTTCAGTCTATAGTTAAATTTCAACAGCTCTTTTCCATCGATCTTGGTTTTGCCGGCATGTTTTAGAGTGCCGCGGCCCTCATCATAATTATGAAGCTCCCATGCCGTGGATAATGTGCCCCCAAAGATGCCCGACCGAAATGATCTCTCATTTATTCTGAGAAATTGTCCGAGCACGGTGTATTCACCCGGCCTGACAAACCCTACCGAAAAACTTTTTCCGTCGTAACCCATCTTTTCATGTGGATAATCGGGATTATTAAACTTCATTCCGAGCATGTTCCTTTGCTCGTGCGACGCAAGCACCACGATGCCGTCCGCACGGCCCTCACCGCGGCCCTTGAAGACTGCCTGGCTCGTCCCTCCGATGGCGACGGACTTCATAGCAGTTCGCGCCTGTTCGGTGCCGATCGAATTTAAATGTCTTGCGATAAATTCCTTTACAGGGATCTTGTCAATCGGGTCAGATGGGGCTGCATATGTGGATAACGAACCGCCAATTAGAAATAAAAGCGAGAAAAGGCACAGTTCGACCGCAAAAATAATGTTCTTTTTCATAGTAAGCTCTCCACGAAACAAATATTCAACATGATGCTTTTTTCGCGATTCCCATAACGTAACGTTGGCGGCTTAAAAAGAGTGTTGCCCCCGGAAAAGAGACAACACTCCATTGGTTTCCGATTCAGGCTTTATTAAAACTCAAGTCGGAATGCAAACTGCATGATCCTCGGGGAATAAGTGCTCCCCGGAGAGATCCTGCCAAAACTGGTCGAGCCAATGCTGAAAATGCCACTGCCCTCGCCGATGAATAGATTCGTATGGTTAAGAACGTTAAACGCCTCAGCACGGAACTGAAGGTTAACACTTTCTCTGAATCGGAAATTCTTGATCAGACCGGCATCCCAATTGAAAAACCAAGGTCCATTCAGGAAATTACGTGGCAAGTTGCCGGTTTGTCCGGCAGCGTTTCGGAAGAACACCTGCCCCGGGAAGGCCGGATTAGTCGGATCCGCCGAATAGCTGCCGGCCGTCGCCGTTCCAGCTCCAGGACCGGGACCAGCGATGACCGAAGGGTCGATCCAGTAAATGATGCCGCCAACGTCATGACGGCCGATGAGTTTCTTTATCTGATCAGCAGTCAGATTAGAAAAGGCTGTCTGTCTGCCCGATCTGCCTGTCCTGTTGAGAGTACCATTAGGATCGAAGATGGATATCGGGAATCCCGAACTGATATTGACGATCGACGTTAATTGCCATCCGCCAAATAGCCTGCTAACGAAACTACCGTTATTTAGAAACCTCTTACCCCTTCCGAAAGGCAGCTCATAGTTCGCATTGATATTGATCGTATGGGTACGATCATGATCTGCCCTGGCATACTCAAGATCCGGCTGGGCATTGTCCAAAAGAGGGTCAAACCGGGCCTGGCCGTCGCCCTGAATATCACTTAGGACTTTACCGAAGGTGTAATTCGCCTGGAAGGCAAGCCCATCGGTGAATCTACGCCG
>JBGTIP010000075.1:0-62265 GCA_041745615.1 Pyrinomonadaceae bacterium
GTCGAGTGCGGGACCTTGTACCGCGCCTCCAACTCCCGTAGCGTTACCCCTCCTCGCAGGTACGCTTCCACCGCACTTTTCTGCTTATTTCTTTGTCCCATTTGTACCATTTAACCTGTAAACCTATTTCAGGACAAGACAATACGATGTATGACAACCGGCGGCGGCAGTTTTCGATGGATGAAAGAGTGACAGGTGACAAGTGAAAGGTGACCGGAAGGTTGCATTCAGTGTCTACCAATCTCTACTGTCCACGATCTACTCTCCATTCATTTTTCATTTTCCACTTTCCATTCACTCTGCACTCTCCACTCCGCACTCCCTACTCAACTGACCCCCTGTTTTTGTACCACGGCTGGTACAGCAATTATGACGTAACTCTCGCTGTCACAGGCGGTTACCAACTTGTAACATGTACCAGCCATTTTCCCAGTAACTGTATTACGCTGAATTACGCGATCAATGACAGTTGTCGGTTGGTCAGTAATCAGCGGGAGTCATTCGACAGCAAAAACCCAAAGCCAAATGCCAAAAACCTAAGTCGGAAAACCTAATACCAAATTTCATTTTTCAAAGATCAAAGCTCCAAGATCAAAGATCATGAAACCGCGCACCGCATCAGGCTAGCTTATTTTAGTGGCTGAATGGAAGACCAAATGGCGTATTTGTCGCGTTTGTCGCATTTGGCGTAAAAGTCCCAGAATGTTTTGCCCGCGAACTATGCGAAAAAGGGCGAATAGAAAACCATTGCCCGCTTTTAGGTTCAGGAAAAGAACGTGATTAGTCATCAGGCAGGATGTGTGAGAAAGAAATCAGCCGGTAAAACTCCGGCCGATCCACTCGACCGGTTTCAATAGTAGATTTCTCGAAAGAATAAAAGTGGAAAGCATCATACGACGCGGATGAGATGAAATTTTCACAGGGAAGTAAGTTACTGATGTGTATAATTTTCCACAAGTTTC
Source organism: Pyrinomonadaceae bacterium (assembly GCA_041745615.1). Classification (GTDB taxonomy): domain Bacteria; phylum Acidobacteriota; class Blastocatellia; order Pyrinomonadales; family Pyrinomonadaceae; genus OLB17. The sequence continues at coordinate 963 of JBGTIP010000075.1, forward strand.
GCATATAACCTATGGACGCAAGTCTTTTCATTCGCACATTAAGCGGTAATCTTTCCACTTTTCCAGAGAGATCATTGTAACAAGTTTTCCACGTACCACTTGTGGACAGACAAGTGTTCTATTTTCAAAGACTTAGGTTGGTTTTTGCACATTTACACGGCCCCTATTCCTATTAAACCGCAAAGTATAATAAGAACAGCAGAGGGAATTATGGATATTGATTGGATTTTCGTAATAAAGGTCTTTGGTGGGTTTTCAATTGCAGGGGCCGTAGTACCTATATGCCTGATGATACGCCATATCTTGATAGCCCAGATTCAGCGGGATAAGGACAGATTAGTACAGCTGCGCTTAGAGCCTGACGGAACTAGGAATCTAACTATCAGAGGGTTCTCGCAAGAGGAACAGGTTAGAATTCTCAATCAGCTACGTCGAAAGCCTTTCATGGAGACTGTAGGCAATGATGACAAACCCTCCATACCTAAATCGCTCAAGTCATAGATCTGTTCGCCGGAGCCGGAGCTTTATTGATACGCCTCACATCTTCGTTGAGGACGCTACATGCCTCTCCTAAAACAAAGTCGATTTCTGTTGGTTCGTTTGTGTCTTCCATTGGTTAAATTCATTTATTGCCTTCGACAGAGCGATTAGCTCGTCTTTTGTCCTGTGGGGGTTGATGTCATCGGTAACATCTATGAGAATCCTGAACTTTTAAACAGGTGGGCTATCCTCTTTAGATGGCTTCTGACTAAAGATATTATCAAATCCCCGGACGCCGAAATAAATAGCTCCCACTATAACTGCCCGTTCGTTAACCCCGCATCGTGAAGCTTGTTGATACCCACCCAGCCGATTGCCGCCGCGAACACTACTTCCACAATACCGTAAGCGATTCTTGCCGACCGTTTGAACAGATATAGTCCAGACGCTATTAGGATTACAAAAGGAACAGCTACGAAATTTATCCACCAACGGGTCATCCCACAGGAAAGAGAACGGCATAATAGCCGGGCAAGTATTTAACCAACACAAGGACAATTCCGGCGACGATGGGAGCTCCAAGGAACGTAACCCAACGATTGTTAAGAAATTTATCCGCCCTATCAAGAAGTAGCACTGCGCGGTCCAACTGTTGGCGGGTTGGTCCGTCATATCTACTTAAGCGATTTGCGAACCGCTCAACGTAAGGCGCAATTAGCGGTACAAGCTTTTGAAAATCTGGTATGAAATTTGACTATCCACCGATATAGAAAAACCGCCTCATTATAAGGCTGTTTTCTCTTACAAGCTACCAGAAGCTAGTATTCACTCTAACTCCCGCTGTCTGCTAAATAGCCCATTCAGCCTCACAGCACACTGTCCGCGATAACTGTCGAAAACTCCTAAGTCAGAGGAGATTTTAGATCTGCCCATGTGACTATCGATCTGCCGAAACTGCCATGACCGGACCATAACTTAAAACACCAGGCGGTCAATGATAATCGCCAGAATCGAAGGCCCGACCCCAGTCTTACGGACACCAGCTTTTTGTTGCGACCAACTTATCGCTCTACAAAATCAATTGCAATTACTGATTTTATGCTATTCTTGCGGCATCTACACTGATCATAGAGGTATTGATCTAATGGACTTGCGAGATACTTTCTCATTGTCGTTACGCACTCGCCTCAATTGTGTTCATGCGGCCATGCTGATCGGTGTACTCTTTGTTGGGTTAGCATCCGCTCAAAATAGCTCGAACGGCAAGGGCACTCCTGCACCGACTCCGCCGGTTACGATCACCGATCCGGGTGACACACCGCTGAAGATCCAAACGGATCTTGTGACCCTTACGCTGACCGTCCACGACAAATGGGGAAGGTACGTTTCGAATCTGACCAGGAAGCATTTCTCGGTCTTCGAAGATGGCGTCGAGCAGGAGATCAGCTTTTTTTCCGACGCGGATGCTCCGGCCTCGATCGGCATCGTTTATGACATTTCCGGTTCGATGGGCGCGGGAAAGATCCTACGATCGCGGCGGGCTCTCGAACGCTTTATGCTGACGAGCCATCCGTCGGATGAGTATTCGCTGATCACCTTCAACGACAAGGTCCGGCTGCTGGCCGACCGGACGCGTGACCACAATGAGGTCCTGGACAAATTGTTACTGTTCAGGCCCGGCGGCAATACCGCGTTTTATGACGGAGTCTATCTCGGCGTCGATCGCGTAATGCGCGGATCGCACGCCAAGCGGGCGTTGTTGGTCATAAGCGACGGCCAGGACAACAATTCGCGGTACAGTTTTGGGGAAATGCGCCGTTTTCTTAAAGAGGCGGACGTTATCATCTATGCGATCGGGATATCTGATGGCCGTGGTGGGCTCGACGCCGCGGGCGAAGGATTTCTAAAACAGCTTTCGGAAGCCACCGGCGGACGCGCGTTCTTTCCCGGACTTACGGATGGCAGTTTTGATGAGGTCTGTGAGCGGATCGCCCTGGAGCTGCGTCATCAATATTCGATAGGCTATGTCCCGACAGATTTTCGTCTCGACGGAAAATGGCGGCGTTTGCAGGTCAAAGTCGCCCCACTTCGCGGAATGCCTCGTCTGTCGGTACGAGCGAGAAAAGGCTATTACGCTACACCCATCTCGCCGGTCAAATAGGGCCGTATACCAACGCCCATCCAAAAAGACAACGTGCATCGCGAGCATTTCTTTGGCATACGCTGTCGCTCGCATACGCGAGCTTTTGCGATGATAACCACCTCTGACCCCGGCCTCACGCCCGGGGCTTTATGCTTTCGCCATCTACGACGGCTATAAGAAAGTAAGATAAAAACGGGTTTTCGTTTATACTATCGCCGTCTATGAACGAATGGCATGAGACTGAGATCAGGGTGCGGTATGCTGAGACCGATCAGATGGGGATCGTGCATCACGCGAACTATCCGATCTGGTTCGAGGCGGGGCGTACGGATCTTTGCCGAGCTAAGGGTTTCTCGTACAAGCAGATGGAAGAGGAAGGCAACGCCTTGATTGTCGTTGCCGAAATCTACTGCCGATTTAAATCGCCTGCTTTTTACGACGATGTTCTTACAATTCGAACGCAGGTGGAGGAGGTACGGAGCCGCAGCCTGAGATTTATCTATCAGGTTTACAGGGCCAGCGATCATGCCATTCTTTGCGAGGGCCAAACGCTTCACATCGTGACCGATAAGAACAAAAAGGTCCGGACAATGCCCGAAATATACCGAAATCGCCTTCTCCAAACAAGCGAACTATCATTCCCTTTGGATCAGGCCCCGAGTTGATTGCTGATGGAGGTCATCGACTACAATGGTGAGGGCCGGTGGACGCGGGAGGCGATAGAGTCCAGGTATCTGGCCTATACTTCGGAACTGAATATCGTTCCACAGGACATCTCCCCTGCAGAGCACACGGAAGGTAGCCGGCATTGGGTGTACCCGGTGATGGAAAAGGTGATCGAAGGCATCGAGCAGCACGACCCGGCTTGCATTCGACTTGGCATCGAATTCATGGAAGAAGATGGAAGGTTTCCGTTCGGGAGGCTTTTGAAATCTAACACAGCTCGTGCTCTACGGCGAGCCCCCCTTTCGGATGAGCATCGACAGCGAATCCGTCGTCGCGTATTTTCCATGCTGAGGGAAGGTAAGGTGCCTCACGAGTTTCGTGAGTATGCGAAGCTGGTAAGAAAAATTGGGTTCGATATTGCAGAAATGGGAAAAGTGCCTGGGACCAGCCAGCGGGTTTCGCGTTTTCGTTCATATTTTGAAAAGGCTGCTCAGGGAGATGCTTAAACGTCCCGCCTCAGCTCAGTGAGGCCAAATATTGATCCTCTACCCTTCTTAATGCCTGGCTTGAAACTCCGGGGTTGGCACTCTAAACTTGAATCATGCCCGGAGCCGGAAGAGCGGAAGTGTATTTCATCGTCGCGATGATGATCCTGATCATGGTGGTCTGCGTGACGGCTATCGTCTTCTTTTTCAAAACTTATAGAAAAGAAATGCGGGAAAAAGAACTGCGGATACTCGCGAAGGCGGCTGCAGCGGAGGAAAATAAAGATGCCGCATCCTAACATGCTCGAGATCGGCAAGGCATCGCTGCTGGTCATTGACATCCAGGAAGCGTTTCGGAGCGCGGTGCCGGATTTTGCTTTGATCGCATCGAGGGCGTCGACGGCGATACGGGGCTTTCAGACGCTCGGTGCTCCCGTGATGATCACCGAACAGTATCCCGAGGGCCTTGGACGCACGGCCGAGGAGCTGCAGCTTGTATATGCCGAAGATACAGAGGTATTCGAGAAAACGGCGTTTAGTTCATGCGGGGCTGGACCATTTGTTAAGAAGTTAGAAGAATTGAAGATCGGCCAGGTCGTAATATGTGGTCTCGAAACGCACGTCTGCGTGAACCAGACCGCCCACGACCTGCTTGAACGCGGATTTCAAGTACATATTTTGACGGATTGCGTCGCGTCCCGGTTCAGCCACGACAGGGGAGCGGGACTTGCTAAAATGCAGGCCAGCGGTGTGATCCAGTCGTCGGTCGAAATGGCGTTTTTTGAGCTGATGAGGGATTCAACGCATGAGCATTTTAAGGCAATTCAGAGTCTCATCAAATAAACAATTCAACGGAAACGCTGAAAAATTCCGCTAATGTTTTCGCCTGTGCCTTACTGATCGAGCGTTTGCCGTTGACCACCTCTGATGCGATTCCGCTGGAGCCGAAAACTGAGATCAGATCCCTTTGTTTTAATCCGCGTTCATTCATCAAGTGTTTCAAAGTTTGATGCGGCGTTAGCTCCGGAATAGGATAATGCGTATCCTCATATGCCTCAATGAGGGTGGTGAGTAGATCAAGCAAAGAGTTTTCTTCCGGACTTAGGTCTCCGTTTCTAATTCCTTTAGTCATCAAAAGGTCCACTTCCTGCGTCATCGCCTCAAGTTCCTCGTCGTTTGTGATAACAGATGGCAGGGTTTGGATCAGCAGCAAGCCATATTTAGTTTTATCAACATTCGCAGTCATTTCGATATTCCCCTTTGTCGTAGTCCGCATGAGTTAAAACAAACCGAACCAGGACCTTTTTTCCCGGATAATAGATCTTTGTTACCAAACGATAGCTGTTCCCGGCGATATTGAAAATTGTGCAGATGCCGGCAGGATCCGCATGAGGGAAATCGGCACGGACTTCGATCAAGTTCTTCCAGTTTGCCTTTTTCGTGATCCGATACCAATGTGAAAGCGCTGATTCGGAAGCCGGATGATCCTTCCAAAATGCTCGTAATGCTCTCTTTGAAATAATATGCATGAACAACGAATCACCGCATTTTTTGCTACATCTCGCTCTTCTCCAACTTTGTCGTCCGTTCTTACGTAAAACCGATTTTATTAATTTACCAGCCGGAACAACCCTATACTCTCAAAATGAGAGCGGCGTGTCAATGAAAAAAGTCTCGCTTTGACCCATCAGAATCAAACCATTAACATTGAAGATTCACCAAGCTTTATGGACATTTTTACCTCCCTAAATCCCCAGCAGATCGAAGCGGTCAAGACCACCGAGGGGCCGCTGCTTATTCTTGCAGGGGCAGGGTCCGGCAAGACACGGGTGATCACCGTGAGGATCGCACATCTTATTTCCGACAAAAAGGTGCCGCCGCACAACATCCTTGCAGTGACTTTTACAAACAAGGCGGCAGGCGAGATGCGGGCACGCGTGCACGAGCTACTAAAGGGCGAAAAGCTGCAGTCGGCACCGCTGATCTCGACCTTTCACAGTCTCTGCGTAAGGATCCTCCGACAGGACATCGATAAGCTCGATGAGGGGTATAACAAATCCTTCACGATCTACGATACGGACGACACGCAAAAGGTGGTGAAGGCGTGTATCAAGGAATTGGGGATCGATGAGAAACAGATCGCCCCCAGATATGTGCGAAATGCGATCAGCTCAGCCAAGAATCGGGGTGAGGACAATCTGATGTTTGCGGCGAAGGTCGAGCATGGCGATGATAAAAGGGCGGCTATCGCCCGGGTTTTCAAGCTTTACGACGAACGCCTGAATACGGCCAATGCCCTCGATTTTGACGATCTCCTGATAAAGACCGTCAAGCTTCTCCGCACATCCCTCGAAACCCGTGAAAAATACAACGACCGGTATCAATATATTCTCGTTGACGAATATCAGGACACAAACGCTCTTCAATTTGCCCTTATCAGCTTTTTGACGGAAAAGCAGCAGAATATTTGCGTTGTGGGTGACGACGCCCAGAGTATATACGGGTTCCGACAGGCCGATATTCGAAATATCCTGGGGTTTGAGGAGCATTTTCCGTCGGCTAAGGTTATCCTGCTCGAACAGAATTACCGGTCCACCCAAACGATCCTCGACGCTGCCCACGCGATCATCGAAAACAACGTAAACCAGAAGAAAAAGAAGCTCTGGACGGCAAATCAGGGCGGCGAACGGATATTTTATTGCCAGGCTTACGACGCCGACGGCGAGGCTCGATTCGTGGCATCGAAGATCGAGAATCATCGCAGCCGCAACCCCGGCGACCGGATAGCGATCCTTTATCGCACGAATGCTCAGTCACGGCTTTTCGAAGAAGCCCTTCGACGAATGCGTATTGAATACAACATCGTGGGCGGCTTTTCATTCTATGAGCGTGCCGAGGTAAAGGATATTATTGCTTATCTCAAACTGGCGATGAATCCGTTTGACGATGTTGCCCTGATGCGTGTGATCAACACACCGCCTCGCGGACTCGGCAAAACGAGCCTCGACGAAGTCCAGCGGCAGGCGAAGGCCGCGGGATCGTCAGTTTGGATGGCTATCACGTCGATCACGGACCCGGGGTTTTCTTCGCCTGTGAACCTGACGCCGCGCGCAAAGGAGGCTTTGAAGGGATTTAAGCGGGCGATCGAGAGCCTGATCGCGAAGGTCAAGGAAGCCGGGGCGACCGATAAGCCGGTATCTGACGTTGTTGTCGCCGCCATCGAGGACACAGGTTATGCCAATTCGCTTCGAGCGGAGAATACCGACGAGTCGGCCGCAAGGCTCGAGAATTTGGAGGAACTGGTGAACGCCGCGGTCGACTACGACAAGCAGGAGGAGAACGGACTTCGGGATTTCATAGACCACGCGGCCCTAACGTCCGATACGGATAAGTATGACCGAAATGCCTCGGTGACCCTGATGACCGCGCATTCCGCCAAGGGGCTGGAATTTCCGGTCGTTTTTCTGGTAGGCCTCGAGGACGGCATTTTTCCGCATTCCCGGTCCCTGAACGATCCCAAGGAACTCGAGGAAGAACGCAGGCTCGCGTATGTGGCGATAACGAGGGCCGAGAAAATTCTCTATTTGACCCACTCGATGAGGCGGAGGGTCTACGGTGAGGAGATCGCCGCTGAACCGTCACAGTTCCTCAACGAGCTGCCGCTCGAACTTATCGAAGATCTTTCGACCAGCACTTCCTGGCTTTCATACGCACGCGGGACCTCCGCTATGACAGCAAAGGCCACGATCAGCGCCTTGCGAGGGGAGACTTCTCCGCCAAAGCCGAAAAACATCTATTCAGGCAAAACATATAACAGCAGCGAAGCGATCGCGGAATTTTTCAAGGGTAAGGGAGGCGGCCCCGCGTCGAAAGACCCGGAAAGCTCGGGCGTTGATCGGCCAGCTTCCGGTTTCGAGAAACTTCGTGCGATCGCAACACCGGCAGCGGAACGGGCGGACGCTTCGGTGCTTGCGGCAGGGTCGCATGTCCGCCACGCGAAGTATGGAAATGGATTGATTCTTCGGCGCGAAGGCTCGGGCGATAACGTGAAACTGACCGTAAGTTTTCCGGGATTCGGACAGAAAAAACTGATCGAGAAGTATGCCAATCTCGAAAAAATGTGAGAAAAGCGATATATTATTAGATAAATCACGAAGGAGGGCCAAAAATGTTTTCAATGGAAAGGACTATTTCTCTCGGGGCCGTCGGTGTTTTAGGGTTGTCCCTGCTGTCTGGCTGCGGTGCTCAACCGGCGTCTAATGGTTCAAATGTTAATACGGGGAACACCGGTGCGGCCAATTCGACAGCAAACAGCAACGCTGCATCGTCCGCCACTCCGGGTATCGTCGCAGCACGAGAACCCGAGCAATATCAGGCGACTGTAACGGTCAACGTCGAAGTGATCGGCGATACGCAGAAGTCGAAAGTGCCGACACTTGCCGCTAATGTCGCCCGAAGCGGTAACGATCGCCGAATGGAATTCATGATGCCAGCGGGTGGGCGTGTGATCTTTCTCGACAAGGGCGGTGTCAATTACCTGATCCTTCCGGACAGACGCCGATATGCAGAGCTGAACGAGGAGTCTCTTGGTTTTGAGGCAAGGCGATTACTTATGCCCGAACAAATAGTAGAGCATGCAAAAGCGATGCCGGGTGTGACGTTCGTAGGCGAAGAACAATATAAGGGAAGGCCCGCACTCAAGTATCAGTATGGTGCCGTTGCCGACACTCAGACCCAAGCCGGCCAAGTGGCGACCGAGTCGTACCTGCTCGTTGACAAAGAAACCGGGCTCCCGTTAAGGTCCGAAACGGTGTCACAGACACAGACGGGAACCAGGATACAGGGATTTAGCGGCGTCCGCCTAATTACGGAGATCATGGATATCAACACGGTCCCTGAAACCGGTATTTTTGACGCTCCCACGGGTTTCGCAAAGATCGATGCGTCCCAGGTAAAGGCCCAGGTCGACATGATCTTTTATTCCATTGCCTCGTTTGCAGGCCAGATGATGGGGCAATCGCAGCCAACTCAGCCCGCGGCGAGCCCGGCGGTTTCGCCGTGAGGTGTTAGATGGCCAAATTGCTAATAGGCCTCGTCATTGGATTGCTTTTGGGCGGGGCTATCACATTCTTTACATTCGTTGGCGTCCCCCGTGCTTCTCAGAACCCGGGGACGCCGGTTCTCGCCCCCGACGCCGGGTCTGGAGCTGCTTCAGCCCGGATAGTTCTTGAGCAGGACCTCTTTAATCAGGTTCTGAACACGATCTTCAGCCAGATCAGTGAACCGACTTTCCCGCTTGCTGGCAGTCATTCGCCGGCTGATCAGCCCGCAGTCGAGCTAGCAGCTTTTCAGGAGGCTCAAGCGTGCGAAAGCACGATCCGGCTCCTTGCGGAGGGAAGCGGGGTCCGTTCGGGCCTGCGGCTCGAAAATGAGCGTATCTCTGCACCTCTCGCCTTTACCGGCAGCTATAATTCGGCTTTCGGATGCCTGCGGTTCACGGGATGGGCGCAGGCGAATTTGGAACTGCGTTTTGATAAGGAGCAGCAGGCAGTATTCGGGCGGGTCAATGTCGAGACAGTGAATCTCGACGGCGTCAATCCGATCTTCGGCGGCCTTATTACGCCGCTCGTTCAGTCAAGCTTTAATACCCGGGTCAATCCTATACCGATAATTCACCCCGGGCAATTGGCTGTCGATATGCCTATCGCATCGACCGGCGGGAAGCTTCAGGCTACGGTCGAAGATGTCAGGGCCGAGATCAAGGAAAATGCGCTAAACCTGTATGTGACCTACACGTTTAGCGGATCGCCGACGCTCTAAAAATAGCTCAGACTTTTTGAACAAGGGGAAACAAACTTCGTCTAAGATGTTCGTGGGTTCCGCCTTATGTTTAGATCCGATATTAAAAACGCTCCGCTAGGCTTACTCTGCCTGGTTATCATTATATTCGTCCTTGGCTGCGGATTTGTCGATCGGCTTAAGAACACCGCAACCGCTCCTGTAGCGTCGAATTCAAACAAGACACTGACAGACAAAGCTGTCGATACTACTGTCGGTGAATCCAGGATCGGCGTTCCCGAATGTGACGAGGTCATGGACATGCTCGCGGCAGAAGCAAACAACCCGGATGACGGCTTTGTAACCAAAGCCGTGAAAGCAACGTTCCTCAACCGGATAAGAGATGCGATCAGGCAGAGTGTCGAAGAAAACAAGGGCGACTCGGTTGAACTTGCCAAGACCTGCCGGGATCTTAAAGCGCAACTTGAGAAATTCAAGGCTGAGCAGGAAGCGAATAAGTAGGCTACTACCTCTCGCTTTCGTCGGATGCCAGCTTTGCCGTCCATTCGCTTTTTGGGTAACGGGTCCTGAGAATCTCGATCAGCTCCGTTCGGAGTTCGAAATTACTGCCGCAGCCGTATTTGGTCCACCCGTTTGCACGGACCATGAGATAGAGTGCCTCAGGAACCCGTTTATCGACCGGGTTGCGGCGGGCCCATTCGATCACTTTTCCGGCAAGGAATTTAGGGGCGTCACCAATGTCTTTGAGTCGTTTCTTTTCTGAACGAGCGGCAGCGATCTGCTGAGCCTTCAGGAACTTCGGAGCACCGGGTAATTGCCGGGGGACCTCGGTCTTCTGCTCCTCATCGTAGGTCAGGTCGTAGGGCTCGCACCACCAATCATTAGCATCCCACTCGTGAAATTCATTGTCCGACTTGCCGAGACCGTCCTCGACATACGGGCTGAAGAGGGGATTTTTGATCAGGAAATAAAGAGCCGCCCGATCTCTTGCGATCGGATTAGTCGCGGCCTTTACCGTTTCTAACATTGGAGCAAGGTCCGGATGATATTTCGCGACGTCCGGGGTGACCTTTAAAACCGTCGGCATATCATTGAGAAGGTATGCGCGGGTCCACACTGCTAAGGCAAACCGTTCTCTCATATAGTCCGGTAGGGCAGGTGAATTCATCAACTCGATCAGGGCAGCGGTAGAAAAATGCTGGTTAAATACGTCAATCGTTTCCAAATCGAACAGCGCACGGCCCTGCCATAGCTTGTCCCTGCGAAAACGTTCTTCGATCTCGGCCTCATAGGCCTCGCGTCCTTCTTTATTGGTCTCGGGATCGTACCATGATCTCTGTTCCTCGATGAAGTCCTGGATGGTCCCCGTCAATCCATCGTGATCGAACGCGTATGGCCGTTTGAGCGATGATCGCAGATACTCGTCCAGGCTCTCAGCAATGGGCCGCCTGAGTTCCAGGAAAGAGTTACGAGCAGAGATCGGAAGTGTGTCGCTCCGCGAGAGCATTTCGTCCAGGAGCTTTTTTGCGTCGGCCGTCTTACCCTGAGCGAGAAGAATACGAGCGGTGTGGTATGCGATCGTAGTGTATGCCGGCGAGGTCTGGCTGGCATTATTTACCGCTTCCAAAAGGCGGGGAAGCTGGGTTGAACTCACCTCCGCTTTTGAAAGCGCGGTCATCAGCCATAATTCCGACCCGGTGTTCCGATATCGGTCGAGCGCGTAGAGGTATGCTTCGGATCCTTTCATCTGATAGACGTATAGCCAGTCAGTCAGATCGTCCTTCCTGAGAAACGCGGGGAGCAGCGAGAGACTAAGTTTTTCCTCCCCGTGATATCCCCCTTCGTATGACGTTTGCTGACCCTCGGAATAACGGCCGGCATATCCTGCACGTCTGCTCTCGCGAACGCGGTCCTTCATTTCGTCGGTCAGAGGGCCGCCGACTGCCTTTTCGGCTTCCGCCAGAGATTCCGAATCAGTCGCGTCTGATGGAACCTGAATCACCCACCTTTTTGAGTAGTCATTGTTCCAGAGATGGATGGTCATCCCACCTTCCTTTCCTTCTAAGCCCGGCGCGTTTGTAACCGTATTAGCGATAACTGTCGCATTAAGGGGGGTAACCGCAGACTTCAAGGAGTTTGTTGCAGGTAGATCTGTGTTTGCTGCCCCTGCGCTGGCAACTAATTCGCGTTCCGAGGTTTTGCGTTTCTCTTCGTTTTCGAGAGTCTCGGCTTCGAACTTATCCAGCAGCCAGTTGTAATCGATCAGGTCCTGTCGAAATCTTTCGTTGCTGCCGAAAAATGAGAGGTTCTGCGCTAGTTCGGAAACCCGTTCCTTTGGATGACGTCTGTACTTGATAAGAGCCATGAGGCCGTTCGCAGAATCCGTAAACTTTCCGCTGCCGGAAACGAAATTCTTCAAACGATTTTCGGCCTCGTCGTAGATCGCCGCCGTTTTCTCCGGAGATTTCGAAAGGCTCGCTTGCCTGATCAAGGTTCGAGCCACAAGATAATCTGATGTTTCCTGCCAAGGGGACTCGGTGTCCAGAGCGATCTCGGTAAATCTGCGTTTAGCGTCCTCGTAGTCCATTGAATAAAACGAAGCGGCCGCGATCTGATATGATCGGTCTTTTTCCAGCCACTGCGGAGCGCCCAGCGGAACCGGGTCCGGAGTTTGTTTTCCGGTGGCGCAATTGCCAAATACCTGGTCCTGGGCGGATGCCCAGTTTCTGACGTTCGCATTGTCTTTGCCGTGAGATGAAATTCGTTCCGATAGAGTGGCGACCGCGGTTTCGAAAGCATTCCTCGCACAATTGGGAAAAAAGTCGTACCCGCCATATGGCCGTTCGACGTAGATAGAAGGTGTTTTATCTTCATCGCCCATTACTTCCTTACGCTTTTCAACCCAGGCCTTAACAGCCGTTTCGACGGAATTATCGAGAAAGCCCTTGTTATGGATCTCGGCATTCCAGACATCGATGATGGCCTTCTGTTCATAGGGGCTCATCCCGCTGCCCGCAATATATCGATAGGCAGCGAAAAGCACCGAGCGGCGAAAGGTCGGCTTGATTATTCCAAGACGGCCGGCCGCGAACTCCGTGTAGGGAGAGTCCGGAGCGGACCGCGTGTCAAATATTGGGGTTATATAACTAGGGCCGCAGGGAAGCGCACTAGATAAAAATGCCGCCACAAGCAGCAACGCAACGGAAGATCTCGACAAGAAATTCATAACGATCTGCTCAACCCGCATCAAATATACTCCACAAGCTGAACGAAAGAGAACAGATATCATGCAAAAAAAGCCCTTTGTCTCGCAGTCGAGGCAAAAGGCTTTTCTTGATCAAACTACGATTATCAGACACTCATTATCTCAGCTTCCTTATTCTTGGTCAGTTCGTCAATGCGTGCGATATAAGTATTGGTGAGTTTTTGCACGTCATCCAGACCGCCGCGTTCCTCATCCTCAGAGATCAGCTTTTCTTTTAATGACTTTTTGAGCTGGTCATTCGAATGGTGTCGTACATTACGGATGGCGATACGATGGTCCTCGGCGATCTCGTGGACCTGTTTGGCAAGCTGTTTGCGGCGTTCCTCGTTAAGAGCGGGGATCGTCAGGCGGATGACCTTACCGTCATTGGATGGGTTGAAGCCCAAATTAGCAGCCATTATAGCCTTTTCGACGGCAGCGAGCTGTGATATATCCCATGGCTGAACAGTCATCAGCTGCGGTTCAGGCACTGCTACCGATGCCATCTGACTAAGTGGTGTCGGCGTACCATAATAATCGACGGTCACCGTGTCGAGCAAACCTACCGTCGCACGGCCGGTGCGGACGTTTCCAAGTTTTCGTTTGAAATCCTCGATCACGAGGTCCATCTTGGGGCCGGTTTCTTTTACTATTTCTTGCGAGTTCATAATTAATTTGTGACCAGGGTGCCGATCGAGAGATCGCCACACACTGCTTTAACTATATTTTCGGATCTTCGCATGTTGAAAACCATGATCGGAAGATCGTTATCCTTGCAAAGTGAGATAGCTGACGAGTCCATTACTCTGAGATTTTTTTCCAGCACCTCCTGAAAGGTGATCCGATCGTATTTGACCGCGTCGGGGTCTTTCATTGGATCTGCGGAATAGACACCGTCAACCTTTGTGCCTTTCATTATAACCTGTGCGTTTATTTCGAGGGCCCGCAGCGCGGCTGCCGAGTCGGTCGTGAAATATGGATTGCCCGTGCCGGCGGCAAAAATAACCACTCGCTGCTTTTCAAGGTGCCGCACGGCACGACGGCGAATAAAAGGTTCAGCTAGCTGCGGTATATCGATCGCGGACATAACTCGAGTGTAAACTCCGAGATGCTCAAGCGCGTCCTGCAATACGACCGCGTTCATGACGGTCGCGAGCATACCAATATAATCGGCAGCCGCACGGTCCATATTGCCGGCCGATTCCGAAACACCGCGGAAGATGTTGCCACCGCCGACAACAATGGCGATCTCAATGCCAAGATCGTGAACCGTCTTCAACTCTCTCGCCGCAGACTCAGCGATCTTGGTATCTATGCCATAATTCTGCGACCCCATAAGGGCCTCGCCCGAGAGCTTGAGAAGTATACGCTTAAACGCAGGCTGCATAAGTACGAGTTTCGAGTTCCAGATTCAGGTTCAGTGTCAACTTGGAACTTTGAACCTGGAACTTTGAACTTCAGCTTTAACCGACCATTGATGCGACTTCCGCTGCGAAATCGTCGGCTTTCTTTTCGATGCCCTCGCCCATTTTGTAGCGGGTGAAGCGGCGTATCGAGATGTTTTCCTTGATCGATCCGATCTTTTCCGCGACCAGTTCGCCGACAGTCTTCGACGGGTCTTTGACGAAAGGCTGATCTATAAGGACGTTCTCCTCATAGAACTTGTTCAGACGGCCCTCGATGATCTTGTTCAGGACATCCTCCGGTTTACCGGCGTTCTTTGGGTCATTCTTGAGCTGCTCCATCAGGATCTCGCGCTCTTTGTCGAGATCGGCGGCGGCTACTTCCTCACGGGTCGCATAGCGGGGATCGGTTGCGGCGATATGCATTGCCACGTCCTTAACAAGCTGCTGAAACTCCTCGCCGCGGGACACGAAATCGCTCTCGCAATTGACCTCGACAAGTACGCCGACCTTGCCGCCCATATGAATGTACGAGCCAACGGCGCCCTCAGCCGTTACCCGGCCTGCCTTTTTACCCGCACTGGCCATCCCCTTTTTACGCAGGAGCTCCATTGCCGCGGTCTCATCTCCGCCCGTTTCGACCAATGCATTCTTGCAGTCGATCATTCCGGCCCCTGATTTTTCACGCAGTGATTTGACTGCACTCGCTGTAATTTCTGCCATAACTTAACTCCCTGAATGTCTGTTTCGATGTTTGCTTATAAAAAAGCGTAGCCCGCCGGTTAACGGAAAAGAGCTACGCTTTCAAGTATAAAGATGGTGACTAGCTTGCTGTCGCTTCGTTGCTCTCTTTGGTCTCTGTATCTATGCCGAGGTCCTTGGTCTGCGGATCGATCATGTCGTTAGACCCGGCTACCTCCAGTCCAGTTCGGATCCTCTCGGGTGAATCGTCAGCACCCGGCTCGGGCGTTTCGCCGCCCATCACCTGATCGCTGTGTGTCGCCTCGGCGGTCTCCCACGTCTGGTCGGCAACAACGATGTCGGACTCGGCTTCAACCTCTTCTTCTTCGATTTCAGGCGACTCGATCTCGGCCACCTCGTCCTCCGAAAGAAATTCTTTCGGAATCGATATCGTCGACTCAACCTCTGCATCAGCAACCGGCGGCAGTGCACCTTCGCCAGCATCTTCTACTTCGACTTCTGCCGAACGGCCTTCGGTGCCGACCTGGCGACCCTCGATGATGGCATCGGCGATACGCGATGCGAAAAGCCTGATCGCCCGCAAGGCGTCGTCGTTGCCGGGGATCACATGGTCGATACCCTCTGGTGAACAATTTGTGTCAACGACGGCAACGATCGGTATATCGAGCCTGTTCGCTTCCTTGATAGCGATATCCTCTTTCCGAACATCAATGATGAACATCATATCGGGCATTCCGCCCATGTCCTTGATGCCGGCAAGGTTCTTCATCAATTTTTCGTACTCACGGTCGAGGCCGAGACGCTCTTTCTTGGTGAGCATCTCAAAACGGCCGTCCTCACGCATCGTTTCGATATCTTTGAGCTTGTTGATCGACTTTTTGACCGTCTCAAAGTTTGTGAGCAGTCCGCCGAGCCAGCGGTTATTGACGTAATATTGTCCGCAGCGTTCTGCCTCTTCCTTAATGGCGTCCTGCGCTTGGCGCTTGGTGCCTACAAAGAGGACCTTTTGATTCGGACGCTCGGTAAGCGATTCCGTCACATAATTGAGGGCATCGCGAAATAATTTCTGCGTTTTTTGCAGATCAATAATATAAATGCCGTTGCGTTCGCCAAAGATGTATTCCTTCATCTTCGGGTTCCAACGGCGGACCTGGTGACCAAAGTGAACTCCCGCTTCCAAGAGCTCTTTCATCGTAACTGTTGCCAAAATCTTATCTCCTGACCTATTGGTTTATGTACTCGCGGCAGATAATGGTAACCAATGCTCTGCCGCAATGGATTTGTTCTGAGTCCCGCCTTCAGGCGGCCAACATTAGCCGCCTAAAGGCGGGACTCAGAACAGTTAATTATCTCTTCGAGAACTGGAATCTCGCACGAGCACCCTTTTGCCCGTATTTCTTACGTTCTTTCTGTCGAGGGTCGCGGGTCACGAGACCTGCCTTTTTCAAGGCTCCGCGAAGATCTGAGTTAAATTCCATCAAAGCACGGGTTATGCCATGACGGACTGCTCCTGCCTGGCCGGCTGTGCCGCCGCCGTCAACGTTGACGAGGATGTCGAATTTCTCGGTCGTCTCCGTAAGCCTCAGCGGCTGACGAATGATCATCTGCAACGCTTCGTTAGGGAAGTAGGTGTTGAAGTCACGCTTATTGACCGTGATCGTGCCTGTACCCGGACGAAGGTAAACGCGAGCTGTCGAGGTCTTTCTGCGGCCGGTGCCGTAATACTGTATATCTGCCATATCTGTTTAAAGTTCCAAGTTCAAAGTTCAAAGTTCCAAGTTGACCGGCTCCGCAACTTGGAACCTGGAACTTGGAACATGAAACTAGCCGATCTCGATCGCCTCCGGTTTCTGGGCCGTGTGCTTGTGCTCGGCATCCGCGTAAACCTTTAATTTCTTTGCCATTGCCTTGCCGAGCTTGGTTTTGGGCAGCATACCGCGGACGGCTAGTTCGATAACCTTTTCAGGTTTTTTCTCGAACATCTCTTTGACGCTCGTCTCGCGAAGGCCGCCGGGATAAAGCGTGTGGCGGTAATAGATCTTCTGGTCGTCCTTGGAACCTGTAAATTTTGCGTGACGGGCGTTGATCACCACGCAATGGTCGCCCATATCAAGGAACGGGGTCCACGCGGGGTTATTCTTACCCGACAAAATTCTCGCAACCTCGGTCGCCAAACGGCCGACTGTTTTGCCCTTGGCATCAACGACGAGCCACTTCCGATTTTCTGCTAAACCCTTACCGCTGGGGAAATAAGTACTCATATTCACACACACTGATAGAAAAATCCGCAAAAATGCGAACTGATAGGATATCGAAAGCGCGGAAACCGGTCAAGCGGCAAAATCGTTTCGTATCCAGCGAAGTACGGGTACAGGCTACAGTCGATTTTCAACACAGAGAGCACAGAGTGCGGACACGGAGATCACGGAGTAGGTTTTGTGCCGCGATCTAGAATGTAAAGCCAAATCGAGGGCCCGAAAGGATAAGGCCGAGCATCGTCTTCGCGTCCTTGATGCCGCCGCTGCGGATCAGCTCAAAGGCGTCGGGGAAACTGTGCCTTTCAACCTCAAGGATCTCATCGATCTCGAGGTTTTGTTCGGTTTTTGTAAGGCCGGTCGCGAGATAAACGAACATCTTTTCGGTCAGAAATCCGGGCGAGACGTAGAAGGAAGCGATCTCTTCGAGGTGGTCAGCCACTACGCCTATTTCTTCTTCAAGTTCGCGGTGAGCACACGCCTCGGGCGACGTTTCGCCCTTGTCCAACGAGCCGGCCGGGATCTCCAATAGGTATTCGCCTGCGGCGTGCCGATATTGCCGTACCATCGCGATAGTCTTGTCTTCGAAGACGGGAACGATCACGGCACTGCCGCGATGGACCACGACCTCACGCTTATATTCGTCCTCGCCGTTTCGTACGTCGTCGACCCGTACGTCAAAGATCCGGCCTTGGTAGATGGGTGTAGAAGCTAGTATCTCGGGCATTGGTTCGAGTGTAACACGACACCCGGTGGCCAGAGCCACAAGCTCAAGGCCCGATCGAAGGCAGGCATTCACGCTCTGAATGCTCCACTCCGCACTTGGATCCGATCCGATTTTTTGCGGCGTCCTGAATCTGAATTACGCGAGGCTTCGAAAGAAATTTCTAGACAAAGCACTGGAAGTCATCCACGATAGATAAAATCTATTTATTGTGGGTCTTCATATTGGGAGGCGAAGAACATGGGGCGATCAGAGTTTCTGGCAGAGGGGTTGGAAAAATGCAGGGAGATCACTCGGCATTATGGAACGAGCTTCTATTTTGCTACGCAGTTCTTTCCGCGGGAAACTCGGGACGGGATCTACGCGGTTTACGCTTTTGCGCGGATACCGGATGAGATCGTCAACGATCCGGAGAAGGGCTCGAGGGCAGAGTCGCTGGCTGAATTGAATAAATGGCGCGAGAAATGGCTTGCTGCGATGGAGGCAGGCTCGAGCGATGATGCTGTGATGAACGCCATTGTTCACACTTTTCATAAATACAAGATACCCACGGAACACGGCGAAGCGTTTCTTAGGTCGATGTTCATGGACGAGGAGCGTTCGACGTACGAGACCTATCAGGAGCTTGAAGAATATATGTACGGCTCGGCAGGGGTGATCGGGTTGATGGTGACGCATGTAGTCGGATATTCGACCGAAGCCGCATTTCCCTACGCGATCAAGCTCGGATATGCCTTTCAATTGACAAATTTTCTGCGGGATATCCGTGAGGACTACGAAGAATTGGGCCGCGTTTATATGCCGCAGAAAGAATTGAGGCAGTTTGGTCTCAGCAATGGCGATATTTCCCGGCGTATATATGATGATCGCTTTATTGCGTTCATGAAATTCCAGATCAAACGAAATCGCGAAGTGTATCGCGAGGCGGTCAACGGCATTTCAATGCTCGCGTGGCGCGGGCGGCTGGCGGTTCGGGTGTCCTACGTCCTGTACAAGGCCATTCTAGGCGAAGTGGAACGGGCAAACTACAATGTTTACAAAGGCCGCGTGAGGACAAACCTGGGTCAGAAGGTCTGGCTGTCGATAAAAGCCCTCGCCGGCGTCTATGAATAAAAAAGTCGTAATTATCGGAGCGGGGATCGGCGGTCTTGGGGCCGCCGGTCTTTTTGCTAAAAAGGGCTATGACGTCACGGTCGTCGAGAAGAACGCGAATCTCGGCGGGCGGGCGAATATATTCTCGACGCATGGCTTTAAGTTTGACATGGGGCCATCGTGGTATTTGGCACCGGACATTTTTGATCACTTTTTTAACCTCATGGGCGAGCGGGTCGAGGACCATCTTGATCTCAAACGACTATCGCCGTCATACCGCATTTTCTTTCGCAACAATGGCGAGCCGATGGATATCAATTCGAATATTGATATAGATACAGCCACCTTTGAAGCGATAGAGGCGGGAGCGGGCGACAAGCTGCGGGCGTATTTGAAGCAGTCTGAATATCAATACGAAGTGGCGACGCAGCACTTCATGTTTAAGAATTACGATCGCATCTGGGATTTTTTCAACAAACGTGTGATGACCGAGGGGCAAAAGCTGTCGGTTTTTTCGACGATGCATAAGTTCGTGTCGAAATTCTTTAAGACGAAAAAGCTGCAGCAGGTGATGGAATACACGATGGTCTTCCTCGGCACCTCGCCGTACGAGGCACCGGCATTGTACAACCTGATGTCGCACATGGATTTTAACCAAGGGGTTTTTTATCCGCAGGGCGGGTTTTATGAGCTGATCAGGGCACTCGGGAATATAGCGGAGAAGAACGGTGCAGTCTTGCGTGTAAATTCGCCGGTTGAAAAGATCATCGTCAGAGATGGAAGGGCGGGTGGTGTCAGGCTCGCGGGCGGCGAGTTTATTGCGGCCGACCTCGTAATCTCGAATGCCGATATGTGGTTTACCGAGACGCAGCTTCTTGAAATTCCTCAGCAGACGCACAAGGAAAAATACTGGCAGAAACGAACAATGGCGCCTTCGGCTTTTATTATGTATTTAGGCGTGAGCGAAAAGCTGCCTTCGCTTATCCATCACAATTTGCTTTTCAGTGATGATTGGCGAAAGAATTTCGATGACATATATAAGGACCCGCGTCTGCCGGACGAACCATCATTATATGTATGTGCCCCGAGCGTGACCGACCTCTCGGTTGCACCTGAGGGGAAAGAAAATCTTTTTGTTCTGGTCCCGATCGCTTCGGGTTTGAAGGTCTCGGATCAAGAGAAGGAGCATTATGCCGACCGCGTTTTGGCGTTGATGGAATCCGAAATGAGCCTTCCGGGGCTTCGGGAGAAGATCGAGTATAAGAGAATCTATACGGTCGCGGATTTTGGAGTTGATTACAATGCGTTCAAAGGATCAGCACTCGGTCTTGCGCACACACTGCGGCAGACGGCGATATTTCGGCCTAAGAATAAATCGAAGAAGGTGGAGAATCTGTTCTATGTCGGCGCCGGTACAAACCCGGGGATCGGCACGCAAATTTGCTTGATAAGCGCCGAGCTTGCGTATAAGCGTGTGCATGGGATAACGTCGGCGGAGCCGCTCGAAAGTTTAGAGTCCCGCCTTTAGGCGGCACTAACGGATCGACCATGAGCCGCCTAAAGGCGGGACTCAGAACTCAAAATTTCCTTAGTGCGATCTCCCAGAACAATATGAATCCGGCGGCGACGTTGATGAAGGGAAAGGCTCGATATAGTTTGAACAAACGACCTTCCTTAAATGACCACACGGACGCGAGCATAAGAAAAATGTAGGAAAAACCGAGAGAAACGCTTACGAACCCGAGGTTCGGTATTGTTATTATTGCGGCAGCCGCATAAAGAACCGCACAGATCGCAAGAGTTACATATGGACCGCAGAGGGTCGCGATCGTGCTTAGATCAGCCTCTTTGTCAGCCTCGATGTCAGGAATTGCAGAATACGCGTGCATCGCGGCGGTCCAGCATCCTGCTGCGATCAAGATCGATGCTGGCGGGAATTGTCCGGTGACAAGAGAATACGCGAACGCGCCGGGCAACACATAAAGGAAATTGAAAGCTGAGTCGAGAAAGGGTTTCGTCTTAGCCCTGAGCGGCGGTGCCGAGTAGAATATCGAAAAGACGAGAAAACCGATAGCAGATACCGCCGCGGCTAAATTAGTAAAAAAGAGAGCTTTGATCAGAAAAGGAATGTTGAGAATACAGATCGTTATGACAAGGGCCATCCGTTTTTCAGGTGTAACGAGCCCTTCGTAATCGGTTTTTTTGGGGTTCAGCTTGTCTGTATCGTAATCAAAAATGTCGTTAACTCCGTAGATCAAAAGGTTTGCGGGCAATAGAAAATACAGAGCAAACCAAGCGTGGTCGGTTAAGAGTTCGGTCTGATCACTGAAGGCCGCGACCAGGCCCACGATATATGGCCCGAAGACATAAAACCAAAATCGCGGCCGGCTGACTTTTATAAGAAATCGTAGATGGAGCATCGTTGAAAAGTATAACGAACTTGCCTTCCGGAACGCAGTTTCCGTCGGGATTCACGCCGGAGGAGCCGGCGTTGCTGGCGGGGACGCCTGCGTTCCAGTCGTTAAGTATGAAATTCTATATCCCAGTTTTATTGGTGCTCGTGGTGCTGGCGGTCGGCGCATTTTTTATGGCGAATGTTGTGATACCGCCGGAAGCGGCGTTTGTGTCCGGCATTAACGTCATCCTGTTCGCTGCTCCCGCATTTTGGGCGACTCGGTGGTGGCTTGGGTGGCGTGACGCCGCGGTGGTGTGGGCTTTGCTGGGGTTTCTGGCTTTGGCTATTGAGACGAGCGCGATCGTTACGGGATTTCCGTATGGGCATTTTGGGTATTCGGAACTGTTGGGCTATCGGTTGTTTAGATTGACACCGTGGACCGTCTTTCTAGCCTGGACACCTTTGGTCCTGGCGGCCTATGTGATCGCCAGACGGTTGGCGGCGGGCAGTGGGCAGTGGGCAGTCAGGATATTCCTCGTCGCTGTGACGTTGGTTCTCTTTGACCTCGTCCTTGATCCGGGAGCGGTGAAGATCGGGTTTTGGCGTTACGAAGGCGGCGGGGCTTTCTATGGAGTACCGCTTTCTAATTTTGCGGGTTGGCTGTTTTCGGGTGCTATAGCCGGCATCCTGCTCGAGATCTTTTTTCGGATCAAAAAGCCTCTGTTGCCCGCCCCGGCGCAAGCGGTCTCAAGTACTTTTTTTATCATTTCTTTCTGGACGTTCATTGCATTCTTTTCCGGGATGTACTGGCCGATGGCTATAGGGTTCGCCGTAATCGCGCTGCTGGCGATGTTTTACGCCAAATATCACTATGCCTTCGACGACATGATCGTCATGGTCGACGATGATAACAAACCGATTGGAACGGCCCGCAGACGTTCGGCTCATGACCATGACACACAGCTTCATCGCGCCTTTTCGGTCTTTTTATTTAACAAGAAAGGCGAACTCCTGCTCCAACAGCGTGCCCTGACGAAGAAGACATGGCCCGGGGTGTGGTCGAATTCCTGCTGCGGCCACGTCATGCTTCACGAAACGATCGAAGCCGCTGCACGTCGTAGGCTCAAATACGAACTCGGTTTGACGGTAGGAGGTCTCGATCTCGTTCTTCCCGATTTCCGCTATAGAGCTGAAAAAGACGGGGTCGTTGAAAACGAGATTTGCCCCGTTTTTGTCGGAATTAGTTCTGCGGATCCAAAGCCGAATCCGGATGAGGTCAACGATGTTCGTTGGGTCCCCTGGAACCAATTTGCTGAGGAAGTAAAGAATTCTTCGAATGAATATTCGCCGTGGGCTAGGGAAGAGGTGGAGATGCTGATGGGAAGCCCCGGGTTTAAGAAATTTGTTGTCAAATCTTCCTAATAATATAGAAATATAGTATCGGCTCGGGGTTGGCGGCATCGGTGAGTCGACACTCACGTACCCGCTCTAATGACACATCGACAGCTGCTCCCCACCTCGCTGCCGGAGTGTCAACATCGGTTAGGTTGTCCTGTGCATCTTACGAATATACCGTCACAAGAGGTTCATCGGCAACGCTTACGACCCTATCTGATCTTGGGCATTGATCCTTGCCGATGCGGTCGGGATCGGCTGCTACCCTGCGCATACGCTCACATTTACCGCTGTTGTTCGCCAGTTTATCACGAAGACCTTGCGTCATTAGCTATAATGGTATCTACGGAATGGCTGTTGCTAAGTACCTATCCTGCAGAAGGGACTCTGGTTTTGATACGGCTCGGGACTGGAACCGTCGGCTTGGTGGCGTAATTTGTTGCAGGGGGCTTGCACCCGATCGATGATGAACACAGCAACGAAACAACTGGCGTTCGGCCGAGAGACTCTGCTGTTGATGGTTGCGTTTGTTGCTGCAGCTCTGTTGATCTGGTACACGCTTTATGTCTTTTTGCTTGCTTTCGCGGGAATTCTCTTGGCGATCTTTCTCCACGGATTGGCGACGTTCACCTGCCGTCATACCGGATTGTCGCGCGGCTGGTCTCTGCTAGTGGTTGTGTCTGCACTAGTGACGTTGTTCGCCGCGGCGATAATGTTTCTCGCACCGAGCGTGGCCACGCAGGTCGACAACCTCATCGAGAGCCTTCCGCGTGCGCTCGAGCTCCTGCGACAAACCATCGTGGGCTTTGAATGGGGGCAGGCCTTATTGACGAATCTGCCTGAAGTAAACGACGTTCTTCCCAGTGACGGCCAAACCCTCTCAACGGCCACGAACTACCTGTCGTCGACGGTGCAGTCGATCACCAGCCTGGTGATCGTGTTGTTTGTGGGACTGTTTCTGGCAGCGGAGCCGAAT
The DNA here is from genome assembly GCA_041745615.1 of Pyrinomonadaceae bacterium. GTDB lineage: Bacteria > Acidobacteriota > Blastocatellia > Pyrinomonadales > Pyrinomonadaceae > OLB17. The sequence continues at coordinate 24,722 of JBGTIP010000075.1, forward strand.
ACCTATCTTGCCGGCATCCACCATCTCATTCCTCTCGACAAGCGTGAGCGTGCGACCGAGGTCATCGAGCAGATCGGGAGCAATCTGCAATGGTGGCTGATCGGCAAAGTCGGCGAAATGATCTTTATCGGTCTGCTAACCTGGGCGGTGCTTTGGTTCCTGGGCGTCCCATTGTCGTTGACGCTCGGAATAATCGCCGCTCTACTCGTGTTCATACCGAATATCGGCCCGATCATTGCGGTCATCCCTGCGGTCCTGCTGGCACTTCTCGAGAGTCCGATGACAGCCCTTTACGTTATCATGTTTTTTACTACTATCCAGACGCTCGAAAGCTATCTTCTCACGCCCATAGTTCAGAAAGAGGTCGTCTCGCTGCCGCCTGCACTGACGATAATGGTACAGGTATTGATGGCCGTTATTGCTGGAGGCATCGGGCTCGTATTGGCTACGCCACTTTTGGTCGTCGTATTTACCGCCGTCAGAATGCTTTATGTCAAGGACTTTCTGGGCGACCACACCCTTTCCAGGAACGAATAACCAGCCGTATGATAGGTCGTCAGTCATCGCTTCCGATATTTGCGCTAAGCTCGACATTTTCGCCGCGATAGGCTATCAATTACTCCATGCAGAACTACCGCATAGGTCTTGGAGTTTCCGGCGGCATCGCGGCTTATAAAGCTGTCGAGGTCCTGCGCCTTCTGCAAAAGGCCGGTTGCGAGGTGCAGGTCGCGATGACGCGGCATGCGACGGAGTTTGTGCAGCCGCTGACGTTTCGGGCGTTAACGGAGCGGCATGTCATTGTCGATGACTACGATCCGGAGAATCCCGATCCGATCGCGCATATCAATTTTTCGCAGAATATCGACCTGCTGCTGATCGTCCCGGCGACGGCGAATATTATCGCTAAGTTTGCCAACGGGGTGGCGGACGATTTTCTCTCCTCTACTTATCTCGCTAGCACAGCACCGGTGTTGATCGCTCCCGCGATGAACACCACCATGTGGGAGCATCCCGCTACGATGCGAAATGTCCAGCAGCTTCGAAAGGATGGAGTAAAGTTTGTCGAGCCTATTGCCGGAGAGTTGGCGTGTAAAACGATCGGGACGGGCAAGCTTGAGGATGTGGAAAATATTGTCAGGCAGGCGATGGCTTTGCTCGAGACGGGAGACAGGAGACAGGAGACGAGAAAGAATGGTGGCGAGTCTCGTGTCTCACGCCTCCCGGCTCCCGGCATAGATCTTCTCGGAGAGAATGTCTTAATCACCGTGGGCGGTACGCGGGAGGCGATCGACCCGGTAAGGTTTATTTCGAATCATTCGTCGGGGAAGATGGGGTTTGCGGTGGCTGAAGCGGCGGCACGGAGAGGGGCTGTGGTCACGGTTATCGCAGGCGTGACGACCGTCGACCCGCCGCCGGACGTCAAAATCATAAGGGCAGTTTCGGCGGGTGAAATGTACAACGCCGTTATTGGCGAGCTGCCTCAGTCGACCATATTTATCGGTGCGGCGGCTGTTGCGGATTATTCACCGGCCAACGCGGCCGCGGGTAAGATCAAGAAGGATGGCCGCGACTTTATGATCCTCGAACTTAAGAAAACCCGGGACATTCTGACCGAGGTTGCGAAAAAGAGGTCTAACGGATTATTGGTCGTCGGGTTTGCGGCCGAGACCACCGATGTGGTCGGATATGCTAAGTCAAAGATGCAGAAGAAGCACCTGGACATGGTTGTGGCAAATGACATTACAAAGGCCGGTGCGGGATTTAACACCGATACGAATATCGCCACCATTCTGACAAAATCGGGAGCTAAGATCGACCTCCCGCTAATGCCGAAAAGTGAAATGGCCGACAGGATCATTGACGAGATCGTTAAGCTCCGGACCACAAAGAAATGAGCGACAACCTTTATAACCTGGCCTTGGATATTCGCGAACGTGCGCGGTACCTGCATGAGATCGGTGTGGATTCAATGGGCGTCGAACTTTCGAAAGTTACCGAATTGAAACCAGACGCTGCTGTAATAAATGTGTCGGCATCTCCTGATCATCCGTCGAGGTTGGCCGAGATTCCCATCTCGCTTCCCATTCCGCAGCCTGAAAAATCAAAACGTCCGGCCGGATCGCGTCTGGCGGAATTGCCCTCTTTGTCTCAGCGGCCGATGGTTCGGCCGAATGCCGCTCCGTCGAAGAGCGAAGCTTCAAACCCGGCGGCTAATTTGCAACCACAGGAGGCACCGTCTGCGGCGGTCCAGGGTATCGAGGCTATTCGCGCCGAGATCGGCAATTGCATTCGGTGCCCGCTGCATGAAGGTCGAACGCAGATCGTGCACAGCACGGGGAATTTTGCGGCGCGGTTGATGTTCGTTGGTGAGGCCCCGGGTGCCGATGAGGATGCCGAGGGAAAACCCTTTGTTGGACGCGCCGGTAAGCTGCTGACGAGTATTATCGAAAGTATCGGTTTTCGACGCGAGGATGTTTTTATCGGTAACATCAACCGCTGCCGTCCTCCGGGAAACCGACAGCCGCTGCCGATCGAGTCCGAGGCATGCCGGCCGTTTCTGTTAAGGGAAGTAGCCGTTATCCAACCTAAAGTCATAGTCGTGCTCGGTAATACCGCGACACAGAACCTGCTGAGTATCAAAACCCCGATCAGCAAGATCCGCGGGCAGTTTCAGGATTATTTCGGTGTCAAGGTGATGCCGACATTTCACCCGGCCTACCTGCTTCGTGACCCGCATAAAAAGCGCGAGGTGTGGGAAGATATGAAAAAGGTACGCGACTTCGTCAATGCGACCAACCAATAGAACTTTTATGAGAAAGAATATAGCTGTACTTCTGTTTTTTGTATTTGGTATTTTACCGTCCGTGGGTCTCGCCCAAAAGCGAACGTATCCTGAGATCAAACAGCTTCAGTCGCCGCAAAAGCCTCGATTAGGTTTCATGATACATGGCGGAGCCGGAGTGATAACACGCGGTTCTATGACCCCGGAAAGGGAAAAGGAGTTTCGCAGCAAAATGGCGGAAGCTCTGTTGGCGGGCTATAAGATACTGCAGCAAGGGCGGCCCGGGCTCGATGCGATCGAGGCGGCGATCCGCATCCTCGAGGATTCGCCTTTGTTCAACGCGGGCAAAGGCGCCGTATTTACGAACGACGGTAAGAACGAACTCGATGCTTCGATCATGAACGGGAAAACATTGGCGGCGGGCGCTGTCGCGGGACTGAACCGGGTCAAGAATCCGATCTCGCTGGCCCGGGCCGTAATGGAAAGATCACCGCATGTAATGATGTCTGGCGAGGGGGCTCAGAAATTTGCGGCGGAGCAAAAGATCGAACTTGTGCCGGAAAAATACTTCTGGACACAGCACCGCTGGGATGCTCTTCAGCAGATCCTTAAAGAGGAAAAAGAAAAAGCTGCGAATCCCGCGAAAAAGGCCGGTTTTTTGACCCACTCTGAGGCACCAACCAATCGATTCGGAACGGTCGGGGCCGTCGCTTTGGACCGGAATGGTGACCTCGCCGCCGGGACGTCCACCGGGGGAATGACCAACAAGAAATACGGCCGCATCGGCGATGCTCCGATCATCGGGGCCGGCACTTATGCCGACAATAATAGCTGTGCTGTGTCGGCGACCGGCTGGGGGGAATTTTTTATAAGACTCGGCGTGGCTCGGGATATTTCGGCCATGATGGAGTACCAGGCGCTAACTGTACAGGCAGCCGCGGATCGCGTCATCAAACAGAAACTGCAAAAGCTTGGCGGGGACGGCGGAATTATTGCAATTGACAAATTTGGCAATATGGCGGTTTCGTTCAATTCGGAGGGGATGTACCGTGCGTACATTAACGCCGACGGCAAGCCGGTCATCGAGATCTACAAAGACTAGCGATGCTTTCAGCCGAGATCGTCGCCATCGGATCGGAACTCCTTACACCGACAAAAACCGATACAAACGGGCTTTGGCTTACAGCCCGGCTCAATGACATCGGCATCGACGTAAAGCTGAAGACCATCGTCGGTGACGACGAGGCTCGTCTTGAGGAAACCCTGGGCGATGCTCTCCGGCGTTCCGACATAGTGATCACCACCGGCGGGCTTGGCCCCACCGAGGACGACATCACCCGCCACTGTTCAGCCAAGGCGATCGGACGACCGCTCGTTTATCACGATGAGATCGAAACAGTCCTTCGCGAAAGGTTTCGCCTCTGGGGGCGTGAAATGCCGGACATAAACAAGCGCCAGGCAAATGTGATCGAGGGCGCAGAAATACTACCTAATCCGAATGGTTCGGCCGTTGGCATGCTCTGCGAGATCGATGAAAAGCTTCTCGTTGTCTTACCGGGCCCGCCACGTGAGAACCAGCCGATGTTTCTGGAATATGTGCTGCCCTGTTTAAAGGACCGGGCGGGCGACATATTTGTTGATCGACGGCTGTTGCGGGTTTCGGGGCTGGGCGAATCCGCGGTTGACGAAATAGCGGCTCCGATATATCGAAACTACCCGGACATTGAAACATCGATCCTGTTTAATAAAAGCGAGGTCGAGATCCATCTGACAGCCAGGGCGGCGGATCATGAAAGTGCTCAACGAGCGGTCGACGAACTCGCGAACGAACTTATCGGTGCTCTTGGCAAAAATCTGTTTTCTGTGAATGGCGAATCAATGGAAGAGGTCGTCGGCAAACTCCTGGTTGAACGCGGCGAAACTATTTCCGTGGCCGAAAGCTGCACGGGCGGCCTGATCGGGCAGCGACTGACCAGCGTTGCGGGGTCGTCAGCCTATTTTATCGAGGGGGCCGTTACATACTCGAACGAGGCAAAGAAACGCACTTTGGGAGTATCGGCTGATCTTCTTCGCGAGTACGGAGCAGTTAGTGCGGAATGCGCTAAAGCAATGGCCACCGGTATCAGGGCCTACGCCGGGACCGACCATTCGATCTCGGTCACTGGTATTGCCGGTCCGGGGGGCGGAAGTGAAGAAAAACCCGTTGGAACGGTTTTTCTTGGATATTCGGGGCCGGCGGGAACGACTTCACGGAAAATAGTCGTGCCGGGTGACCGATACCTGATCCGATGGAGGGCTAGCCAGGCCTCCCTTGACCTCCTAAGACGCCATCTACAAAAGGCTGATGGCGGCTAATCGACGAAAACAGTTGCTTTTTTCACGCTATACACCCAGAATTTAGATAGCTATATCCTCAGGATATACAGCCAAATATTTGAAACTTTGCTCCTCTCATCGCGTGTATAGGTTTCAGCTACTAAAGTTCTAGCTACCCTTTTGAACGTCAACATTTTATTACAGTTATGAAAAGATCAATCCACGTTCGCGTTTTCATTAGCATTCTCCTTTTACTGTCGATGCTTTCTCCGGTCGCTGCTGTTGCGATGGTGGACGGCAAGAAGCACTTCAAGGAAGGAATGAAGCATGAGGCCGCCGAGGAATGGGACAAGGCTGTAGAGCGCTTTGCTCTGGCAGTTTCGGAAAGCCCCAGAAACCCTGAATACCGGCTGCATCTGACTCGTTCACTTTTCCACGCCTCGCAGATGTTCATGAAGAGAGGCTCGACGGCGGCAAAGGAAAAGGATTACGAGGCAGCCTACTTAGCCTTTCGGCGCGCATATGCGTTTGATCCGACTAACGAACTTGCCAAATCCGAGATGGATAGAATGGTAAGGCTGCAGCAGGACCTAAACGAAAGCAGTGGCGGCGTCAGAAATCTCGATTCTAACGGTGTGACGATGGTGCCTGCTGGTTTGACTGCCCCTAAGCCGGTTGTCTCGCCTGTTTCGCAAAAGCTCGAAAAGCTTAGGGATATCCCATTCCCGGGCGGCGTGGATCTGCAATTTATTATTAAGGAGCTAGCTAAGGAACTTGAGCTTAATGTTCTTTTCGAGTCGGCCTCGTTCCGAACCCCGGGGCGGAAGACTTATATCGAGCTGAAAAATGTGACGGCTGCCCAGGCTCTCGATTATATTTTCCTGCAGGAAGGCCTATTCTTCCAGCGTGTCGGGCCGAGAACGGTTCTTGTAGCTAACCAGGCTGAGCGGACCAAATTTCAACAGTTAGTTTTGCGCACATTTTATTTGTCGAATGCGGCTCCGAAAGACATCGCCAAGGTGGTGCAGACCGCGATACCTGCCCAACCCGGTCGAAGCCAAACGATCGTTCTTACGGATGACGCGACCAACAGCATTACGATCCGGGACACGGAAGAAAATATCAAACTCATCGGGCGGCTCATAAATTCGCTGGATAAGGACCGCGCTGAAGTCGTGATGGATGTGGCCATTTACGAGGTCAACAAGAATGACCTACTGCAGCTTGGTAATCAGATCGGAACGCAGACCCAGCTCGGTAATCTTGGCGGTACTCAGCAGGGCTTGATCCGACTCGGTGATAACCCCCTAACATCCGTCGCGGCCGCGGCCACCAGGGCCGTGTCGCTTCCCACGGCGATTGCGACAGGGATACTCCTTCCAGGTGCCAGTCTTTCAGCTTTTCAAAGCAAAAATAATACCAAGCTCCTAGCCTCGACCCAGATCCATGCCTTTAATAATGAACAGTCGGAAGCTCGGATCGGTCAGAGAGTGCCAGTCCAAAGCGCTCAGTTTCTGGGCGTAGGGAATAATACGGGTAATAACGTCAACAACCAGTTCGGGCAGACAGCGAACGTGATCAATTATGAGCAGGTCGGTTTGACTTTGAATTTTAAGCCGCTCGTATTTCCCAATCATGATGTTCAGGTGGAAATGTTGATCGAGTCGAAAGACATTTCGGGAGCAGCCACGCTAACCCCGACGTTTACGGAAAGGAAGATCAAGGGCACGGCGAGAATTCAGAACAACAAGACCCTCCTGCTAGCCAGTGTGGCCCAGGATACAGAGGCAAGCGGACGGGCGGGATTGCCGCTTTTGGGATTGATACCAATTATCGGCCGGCTGTTTACCGCTCCGACAAGAGATAACAGACAAGTGGATATCGTGATCGCGGTCACCCCGCGTGTGATCCGAGCTCCCGCCATTTTGCCGGACGACGAGGTCGAGCGTCCGACCGGAAGTCTTGCGGTGCCGACGAACAGCTCACTTGAAGCAATGCTCGTTGAAGAAGACAAACAGGAGATGCTAGCAGCGGCCCGTCGAATTGGAAACAATACCGTGGTACAACTCCAGGACCGTCCCGTTGAGGTGCCCGAATATGTGGAAACCGCAACAGCCGCGGTCCAGCCAATATCCGAACCCGCTTCCGGCACAACTGATAATTCGAAAGCCGTAAGACAAACTGTCGCCCTGGCTTTCGTACCGGTCAACACCCCGGTCAGTAACAACCAGCCGGACCCCTCGGCAGATCGTCCCGGGTTACCGGGTAACGGTGATGCAGGCAACACGGACGGCCTCGGGCCCGGCGAGCCGGGCGCCCACACGATGGACCTCCAGTTTGGCAAGGAGATCGGTGAGATGAAAGCGGGCGACCGGGTCAAGATCCCGGTGGTGATTCAAGGGAACGGAGCGTTCACTTCAGCTGTGATAGGCCTCAAGTTCGATTCGTCGAAGGTTGCAATCCGAGGGATCAGTTACGGAGACATGTTCGGGGCAAATACGCTCGAGTCATCCGCAATGCCGTTTCTCAATCAAAACGGGAAGATGTACGTTTCGCTGACTGCAAAGGATGGTCGTGAAATGAATGCAAACGGGATCCTAGCGTTTATTGAGATCGAGGCCCTAACCAGTGGACGGCCCGAGATCGTATTCGATCATGACGTTTTGAACTTCGTCACTTCCGAAGGGAAGAGATTTGCGGTCAAACTCAAGGAATAAAATGACGGTCGCAGGTTTCAAAAAGAGCGGCTCGGCGGGTTATAGCATGCTGGAACTCGTGCTGACGCTCGGAGTGCTTTCGATCCTTGTTATGGGAACGATCCCCATGGCGCAGAATGCAGTAATACGCCAAAGGGAAATGAAGCTTCGCGAGACGCTGCGACAAATTCGCTCGGCAATAGACGAATTTAAAAGGGATACTTACGGAGCCTGTCCGCAGGGTGCGATCAGGTCGACCAACCCGACTATGCCTACAACGAGCGCTCCTATGGACCCGCGATCGCGGGTTGTGATCGACGATTGCACCATTTTCGACACCGAAAACCTGGACCGTTATCCGCCGTCGCTGGATACCTTAGTGAGCGGCGTGCGAGTCAGGGCCCGGGGATTGAATCTCCTTGGCGGGAGCGGTATAAGAGACGGGTCGCCTCAAGCGACGGAACTTGGCGAGGAAAAAGAGGTCTACAAGGTATATCTGCGCGAACTGCCTATAGATCCCATCACGGGCGAGGCTGATTGGAATATCAGGTCATCGTATCAAACCGCCGACTCGGATAGCTGGGATGACGTAAATGTTTTCGATGTCAGGTCGTCATCGGACAGGGAAGCCCTCAATGGAGAGAAATATAGTGACTGGTAAAAGCGAGAAAAGGAGAAGAGGAGAGGTGGTGAAGGGGCGATCATGGCCGTGCATATCCTTTTCGCTGACCCGCAATCCGCAATCCGCATTCCGGAATCAAAAGGGTTTCTCGCTCCTCGAGTTGATGATCGCGATGTTTATCATGATCATTCTTCTCTCGGTCGCTGTTCCAACGTACCAGCGCAGTGTTCGTCATGCCCGAGAGACTGTTTTGAAAGAAAATCTATGGCAAATGCGGCGTGCGATAGATCAGTACGCCGCCGACAAGGGACGGCTGCCCCAGTCACTTGAGGACATCGTTAGTGCCAAATATCTTCATGAAATGCCCGTCGACCCGATTCACGAGAAAGCGGAATGGAACGAGGTAATGGGAGAAGATTCGTTGTCCCCTGATGGTGAACAGGGCTTGGTGAATGTGAAGTCGTTGGCCGAAGGTGACGATTCCGACGGCAAACCTTACAGTGAATATTGATCGCTAACCTTTTATGTTTTCATCGATAACCCAACCTAATTACCCTAAGGCGGCCTTAGGTATCGAAGCCTCCGGAATTTCTGCGATAGCGCTCGGAACATCTGGTAAAGGGCAGTTTTCGATACGACAGGCAGCGTCGGTGGAACTTCCCGAAGGACTGGTTACTCCCAGTTTTGTGAACCTGAATATATCAGATGACGGTGAATTTTTTGCGTGTTTGAAAGAGGTGGTCGAGATAGCCGGGATGCTTTCTCAGAAGAAATGGTCGATCGCCCTCCCAAGCAACACTGCCCGTACTGCGATACTGGCGCTCGATAGCGAGCCTGCTTCGAAAAAGGAGGCCGAGGAGGTATTGGATTGGAAGGCCGAACAAAGTTTCGGGGTTCCGGCCGCGCACCTACGAATTGCACGGCAGAAGATCTCTCCGGATAAAGAAGGTCGGTCTCGTTACTTTGCAACGGCGGTCAGGCTCACCGTAATAGATGAATATGAAACGCACTTCGAGCGAATGGGCTGGAAGGCAGGATTGATCCTCCCGCGTGCCGTGGGCGAGGCAAATTGGCTGCTAAACGGAGCGGATAAGTCGGATTCGCTTTTGATCAGCGGCAATAATTCGGGATTTACAGCTTTGCTTCTGCGAGGTCAGGAGCCGGCGGTAGTCCGCTCAGTGCTTTGTACGCCTGAAGAGATCGATGACGAAATATACCGCCTCGTGATGTTCTATAACGATAGATTTGCACGTGTCGCCGGGGGCGGAACCCTCGAGCGGATGTTGGTAATAGGTAAGAGCCTTATTCCTGAACGCATCCATTCGATCGCATCGGAAGCCTTGGGCAAGGATATGCGAGTTCTTGCTCCCGACGAGGTCGGGCTCGACCTGCCGGGCGGCGGATTGAGTTTTGACGATCTTGCGGCGCCCGCCGGGTTGGCCAGGCTCGCGTTTGGATAGTTTTATACGTTATGGTAGTAATTTGTTCGGGCTCTCAGGAGCCTTTTTATTTATGTGAGATCTTAACTTGCGAAATGAAACATTTCGAATAAAACTACCGTAACAATACTCAAATTATGACTGTAGCCGCGCTTTCGCTCGATGGAATAAGAAAACTTACCGATGGTGAGCTGATCGAAGGTGCGGTAGCCGGCCAGGCTGACGGGTTTGAAGAACTCGTGCGGAGATACCAGCGTCCGATCACGAGCTATGTGTATCGCATGCTTGGCGACTATGAATCTTCCCTTGACGTTACTCAGGAAGTCTTTATAAAAGTCTATAATTCACTGCATAAATACAGTTTTGAGTACAAATTTTCCACCTGGATATATCGAATAGCTCATAATGCCTCTGTCGATCATATGCGGCGAAATTCGATCACGCCGCAAAGCTTAGAAGTGGAAAATGCAGACGGAAGCTTTCAGATCCAGCTGGAGAGCCAGGCGGCCTCACCTGAGCAGGACCGCGAACGCAGTGAATGGCGTACCGAGATCGAAACTGTGGTTAATTGTCTTCCCTCGGTATATCGTGACCTGATCATTCTTAGACATTCACGAGATCTTAGTTATGACGAGATCTCCGAAGTAACCGGTCTGCCTTTGGGAACGGTCAAGAATCGATTGTTCCGGGCAAGAGAGATGATGCGGGGAATTTTTGTACAGCGGGGTATTACAGGGGTCTAAGACGCAGTCGAGGATCTACGTAAAATGGTTCGCATTATGGTAAACGAACTAAAAAATGATTGCCCGTTTGATGATCTGGCCGCGTATATCGATGGTGAGCTGTCTTCTGCCGGCGAGATCGAATTGGAAGCTCATTTGGCGTCTTGTCAATCGTGTTCATTTGAATTGAACGAACAGAAGCGTTTTCTGCGTGAACTTGAGTCCAGTCTCCATAGCGAGCCTAATCTGGAACTTCCGGCCAACTTTACGAAACTTGTTGTGGCAAACGCGGAAAGTACGGTGAGCGGGCTTCGTCGGCCCGGCGAGCGGTTCAACGCCTTGTTTATTTGCATTACTTTGGGTTTGTTCGTCTTGTTCGCGTCAGGGGCGGAGGCCTCCAGGGTAATTGCGGGTATTTCCCATTTCGCCGACCAGTTTGCCGCCGTCGCCGGATTTTTCGGGCATCTAGTTTATTCACTTTTCCTGGGCATCGTTATTATCCTGCGTACCATTGCCGCTCAAGGCAGCGTGGACTCATTATCGGTCCTGGCGCTGTTTTCTATTGTAATTCTTACCCTGACCGCAGTTTCAAAACGGGTGCTGCGAATACCTCGTGTTTAAATCTTTTCCCGCCAACGTGATTGATCTCGAAATCGTTAAATCATTGCCGCTTCGACATGCGGCTGGATTCCTACGACCGTTTCTGCTCCTGGTTGGATTCCTGATGCTGTCTTCCTCTGTGTTCGGGATCACTATTGAGATCGCAACCTCCGGTGACCAGTCGACGGTGATCATAAATGATGCACCCGACCAGGAGGTTTACGTTTTCGGGAAATCGGTCATCGTTAACAAAAGTGCCAAGGGAGTTTTGGCGGTCGGCGGCGATGTGATCGTCGAAGGGCGCATCGAAGGCGATGTTGCTACGATCGGCGGGAATGTCATTCAAAGAGAAAACGCCTATATCGGGGGCGACATAATCGTTTTCGGCGGGGCCTATAAACCGGAAAGCGCAAATCCGCTTCGCGAAGCGGGACGTGAAACTGTTACGTTCGGCGTTTTTGAAGAAGAGATGCGAAATTTTGGCCAGAATCCCTCTGAGATCTTTTCGCCATCGTTCACGGTGGGTTTTATAGCCCAGCGGCTGGTCCTCGCGCTCTTCTGGTTTATCATTTCGCTGGTACTGGCGACACTTGCGCCGGGGGCTGTAGGACGGGCGGTGGCGCGAATTCAGCTATCGGGGCTCAAAGTTTCCGCTCTCGGTTCTGCAGTATTTGTAGCCATCTTGGTAGTTACGATAGCCGGGGCCCTGCTGCTTCCTAACTATTTGAGCGTAACGCTCGCCTTCATGGGAATTCTCTTGCTTATACTGGGCTACGTATTCGGACGCGTGACGCTTCAGGTTAGCGTTGGCAAGTTGATTCAAAAGCATCTATTTCCTCAGAACAACCGGTCTGAAACGCTGGCGATCCTCGCCGGGGTTGTCTTCTGGACTATACTTCTTTCGCTTCCCTATATCTGGATATTCGCTCTGTTTGCGGTCTTTGTTGTAGGCATCGGTTTGGTCTTGACCGGCCGGCATTCTACACGATGGCAAAACCCGTAAAGCGAATGCTTGCAGATTTTTACATTTCTTTACAAATACCTCTGAACCTTGCTGATAGAATTAACGTCTTAAGCCTGTAGAAGAGGCACCATTATATTTAGCCGGCGATTTCCGCCCATTTATTCGAGAACTTATTATGCTGAAATTAATAGCACTAACAACTGCCATTTTTCTGACTATGTCGATCTTTACGGTTGTCGGAGCGCAGACTGCTGTGAAGCCGTCGGTCATCGCGGGTGACGTGTCATCGGCTGAGGGGAATAGATTCATCGTCGCCTCACAAACGGGGCCGGTTGAGGTTAACGTGACAGACAAAACGACCTTCAAAAAGGTCTCGGCCGTCAATCCTGATTTTAAGACCGCTACTGACGGGTCCGCCGCCGAGATCGGTGTAGGCGACAAGCTGACGGTGACTGGCATTCTCGCGGCGGACGGGAAGTCGATCCCAGCCCGAACGGTTTATTACATAGCTAAATCAGACGTAATTGCCAAGAATGCTAAAGAAGCTGCCGAATGGCGTCAACGCGGGGTCGCCGGTAAAGTGACTAACGTAAACACGCAGACGGGCCAGCTGACTATTGAAGTTCGTGGAATGATGGGAAGCACAAATACGGTGCTGACTCCGAAACAGGGAGCTCAGTTCTTGAAATATGCCCCGGATTCCATCCGATTTGACGAGGCGGTTGCCAGTTCGCTTGCGGAAATTAACGTGGGGGATATGCTGCGGGCCCTTGGTGATAAAAGTGCTGACGGAACGAGTTTTTCGGCTGAGCGTATCATAACCGGAGCCTTTCAGACTATTGCAGGAACTGTCACTTCGGTCGACGTAGAAAAGAACGAGATCGTCATTAAGAATCTCCAGGACAACAAAGAAATGACCGTGGCGATCTCAGATTTCACTGTGATAAAGCGGTTTCCGCAGGAAATGGCGGAGAGATTGGCAGGGGCCCAGATGATGGGCGGAGCGAGGCCAGGCGCTGGCGGAGCCAGGCCCAGCGGGGGCGGAAATGTACAAGTCAGGCCAGTAGCTCCCGGAGGCCAGCCGGCACCAGGCTCGGGCGGAAGACCGGGACCCGGCGGAGCAGGTGCCTCCGGCAGCATAGACGAAATGATCGACCGGTTTCCGGCAATTTCGGCCGCGGATCTTACTCCAGGCGATATGATCGCATTTTCCAGCAGCAAGAATGGCAGTGACGCCCGCGTTAGGGCGATCAAAGTATTAGCCGGCGTCGAACCGTTCATTCGAATGGCCCAGGCTTCGACCGGAGGCCGTCGGGGTCCGGGCGTTGACGGCAGCTTCACTATTCCGGGCCTTGATAGTATGGGGCCGTAAAAAGATCTCTCCTTGCAGAGCGTTCGAACCTTAAATGCTCTGCCTTTTAATTCGTCCTATTGAAGGTTATTTATTATGAAACTTATACGATCAGGTTTATTACTTGCACTCATTTCGCTTGTGGCCGGCTCGGCATATTCGCAGACACCCGGCAGCCTGGCGGGCACTGTAACCGATTCACTCGGTGCCATAGTTGTAGGAGCCACCGTAACTGCGGTCTCTCCGACAGGCCTGCAAAAGCAATCCATCACAAATGCCAGAGGCGAGTACACAATCCCCGGCCTCGCTCCGGGACCGTACACGGTCAAGGCCATTGCACCGAATTTCGCTCTTTATGAGAATACGGAAGTAACGGTAGTTGCCGGCGAGCGGAACGAACTTCCGGTGATACTAACGGTCTCGGGCGTCGAAGAAAATGTCGAGGTCTCAAACAACGAACAGATCTCGACCGACCCTGACCAAAATCTAAGTGCCACCGTTCTCAAAGATGCCGATCTTGACGCACTGCCGGATGATCCGGACGAACTGCAGGCCGCCCTCCAGGCCCTTGCAGGCGCGGGTGCCGGGCCCTCCGGAGGTCAGATCTACATTGACGGCTTCACCGGCGGCCAGCTTCCGCCTAAGGAATCGATCCGAGAGATCCGCATCAACCAGAATCCTTTTTCCGCCGAGTACGATCGCCTTGGAATGGGCCGCATAGAAATATTGACACGACCCGGATCGGACAGGTTTCGCGGTTCCGCGTTTGGAAATTTCAACGATGATGCCTTCAACTCACGTAACCCGTTTGCTCTCAACCGAGCTCCGACCCAGATGAGAGCCTTCGGCGGAAGTGTAGGCGGCCCGATCAAAAAGGGCAGAACGTCCTTCAACTTCGACATCAGCAGCCGGCATAATGACAATAATGCGATCATCAATGCGTTGATCCTTGATCCCGCACTCAACATTGTGGAGTTTCGACAGGATCTGACGGTACCTACCCGTGTTTTCCAAATGTCTACTCGTGTTGACCATGCGATCAACGAAAACAATACATTGGTCGGCAGGTACAGTTTTAGTAATCGACGCTCGGAAAATCAAGGATTGGGCGGCACTTCACTTCCGTCGATAGCATCCGAATCAGAAGGTAGAGAGCACGAACTGCGTTTGACGTATACGTCTATTCTTAACGCTAAGACAGTTAACGAGACCAGATTTGAATATTCTGATAATTTCAACGAAAGATTGGGCGATAACTCGATTCCCACGATCAATGTTTCGTCTGCCTTTACAGGCGGTGGTTCACAGGTTGGGAACAGTTTTACGGCGAACAAGGTTTGGGAAATCAATAACAGCACTACAACAACCTTTGGCCGAAGTTCCCAGCATGGCGTAAAATTTGGGGCCCGCATTCGAAAGGTAACTATCAATGACCGATCTGAAAGCGGTTTTGGGGGTTCGTTCACTTTCGCTGGTGTGTCGGAAGTCCGCTCGCCGACTGGCTGTTTTCCAGTTAGTCCCACATGCGTTGTCCTGACGCCTGCTATCACTCCCCTTGAGCAGTATCGCGGCGGGGTGAGTGGCAACCCTGATGACCGATTTAACCCGACCCAGTTCAGCATTACTACAGGCAACCCCCTGGTCGACATCTCACAGTACACTACAGGACTTTTTGTAACTGACGACTGGCGTGTACGCCCATCACTTCTATTGAGCTTTGGCCTTCGTTACGAAAATCAAAGCAATATCAGCAGCAACCTGAACTTTGCACCTCGGTTCGGTTTTGCATGGTCACCAGGAACAGGTGGAGCGACTCCGCCAAAAACTGTTTTCCGCGGCGGAGCCGGTATCTTTTACGAGCGTTTCAGCGAAAACACCGTGTTAACTGCGGAACGATTTAATGGTTTGAACCAGTTGAGCCTCCTGGTGACGGCGAACGATCCCGATCCGGTACGACGTGCAGCCGCCATGCAGCTGCTGGCGCAACCGATCTTCACACTTGACGGGGTGACGAATGTTCCTACAGCCGAACAGGTGCTCGCTGTACTGCCCCAATCTAACACGATCCGTCAGATCGACCCGAATCTTCAGGCACCGTATACAATGCAGGCCGCGGTAAGTGTCGAACGGCAGCTTCCGTTTCAGTCCAATGTGTCGTTTTTCTTAATGTCGTCCCGAACGCTGCATGTAGGACGGCTCCGGAACATCAATGCTCCGATCTGTCCGCTTCAGATCGGTTGTGAGGACGCACCGAGACCGGATCCCGCTCTGGGAGCCCTCTATCAGTATGAGGCTAGCGGTATTCGAAATGACACCAGGCTCTTCGTAAGGTTCCAGACGAGATTTAACCCTCGATTTATGATGTTTGCCAACTATAGCGTCGGATCGTCGAAGAGCAATGCTGATGGATTTGGCAGCTTCCCGGCATATTCATACGACTTTACCGGGGAGTACGGAAGGGCGGGCGGCGACATTCGCCATCAGGTGAATATCTTCAGTACGATAAATGCACCTTGGGGGATCACTCTCAATCCGACAGTCATGTTCACGACCGGCCGCTCATTTAACATTATCCGCGGCGGCATTGATACTAATGGAGACGGCATTCTCAATGAAAGGCCCACCTATGGCGAACTCGGTGCCAGGTGCAGCGAACTCGGACTTAACTATTCTTTCTGCAACGTCGGTTCAAATGATCCCAATGCCATCATCCCCAGGAACTATGGGGAGGGACCTTCATTCTTTACGGTCAATCTGCGGGTTGGCAAGAATTTCGGTTTCGGCACGTCCGCTGCCGATCGAGCAGCCGCTTCGGGCGGCGGAGGCGGCCGAGGACCTGGGGGCGGTGGCGGTCCGATGATGGGCGGCCGCGGCGGAGGTGGCATGGTCAGAATGGGTGGTGGACCGGGCGGGTTTGGTGGCGATAACCGAAAGCCGTACAACCTCAACGTCAACATCAGTGTTCAGAATCTGTTCAACAACGTAAACTTCAATTCACCAGTCAGCAACTTGAGCTCAAGCCGGTTTGGCGAATACACGTCCACAGCAGGTGGTTTTGGTGGATGGGGCGGATTCGGCGGCGGTGGCGCACCTAATCGAAAGATCGAACTTCAGATGCGTTTCAGCTGGTAGGTTTGTAGACTGGGTCCAAGGAAAGAGATGATCGCCAATTGCTTTCATCTCTTTCCCTTTTTTTACTAAGGTACAGATAAATGAGAAATATTGGGTTGGTAATTGCAGTATCAGGAATTTTTGCATGTAGCTCTTTTGCACAGGGCAGTGCCTCGTCTGTTGAGTTGGAGCCGGCATTCAGGGCTGCCTCGCCGGCGATAAGACCTGCCCCCGGAGGGATTAAACCTGATGATATAGCGCGCGCGGCCCTTGCGGCGCATGGCGGTGACAAACTAAAGAAATTACGTACACTCGTCATGAAAGGATCGGTGGACTTGAATATTTTCAATCAGACGATGCCGGGAGCATTTTCAACCGCTTTCAGCGGCAACAAGTATTTCATCGAGATCGTAAGTGCGGTCCAGACGCTGAAGCAGGTATCTGACGGAAAGGGAACTTTTTCGTCGATCCAGGGCTTTTCATTGCCGCCGGTCACGAGCCTCGGGTTCCCGCTGCTACCGAGGGTGGGTGATGAGGGGTACATCATCGCTGCCCTGGATCCTAAAAAGAAACAACGCGGTTTCAGGATCACAACTCCTGAAGGCTTTTATACGGACTTTATCGTTGATGAGAAAACAGGGCAGGTTAAGGGCTATGAATCTGCGTACGAGGTCGGCGGAAGGATCGTCACTACATCGGTCGAGGTGAAATCGTATGAGCTATTAGATGGAATAACAGTTCCGAAGAACTACTCACAGAGGTTCGATCTGGGAACGATGACGGCATATGTGAATTTCAAGACCAAGACCATTCAGATTAATACGCCTATCGAAGACGCAGCCTTCGCACTTCAGTAACGTTTAAACGATTGCCTTATTATTTAGCGAATCGGCTGGTCTTCCACCATTCGATCGTTTTTCTAAGACCTTCTTCTAATCCGACCAGCTCCTGATAATCAAGGCATTTGACGGCGCGTTGATTGTCAGCCTGCGAATGTTTTACGTCACCTTTCCGTGCCTCTTCGTATTGGGGTTGAACCTCGGTTCTACCCGTTATGGATCTGAGAACATCCAAAAGTTCATTTAATGTGATACGGTCGCCATTCGCGACGTTCATCGTTTCTCCCATGCCCGTATCAGCCTGAGCGGCCCGAATATTCGCGTTAACTACGTTGGCAATGAACGTAAAATCGCGAGATTGCTCCCCATCGCCAAATATCACCGGCTCCTTACCGGTCATCAAAGCGTCGATGAAGCGCGATATTACCCCCGAATACATTGATTCAGGATTCTGTCGGGGTCCGAACACATTAAAATATCTCAGCGAGTACGTCTCGAGTCCATACACATTGTTAAAAGCCCGGCAATAAAGTTCGCCTGTTAGTTTGGCCGCGGCGTAGGGCGATAGGGGGTCGGGTCTCATCGTCTCGACTTTAGGAAGGGTGGGCTGATCGCCATAAGCCGAACTGGAAGCCGCATAAATAAACCTTCGTACACCAGCATTCCTCGCTTGGTTTAAGAGATTAAAGGTCCCATCAACACATACGCGGTGGGTTTCGACAGGGTTTTCTACGGATCGAGGCACACTCGGCAATGCTGCTTGATGAAAAACGACTTCGACATCTTCAATTATTTCAGCAACTGAATCTTCATCATTTATATCGCCCTCTATGAAATCAAAATCACCTTGGATCTCCTCCAGGTTCTCTCTAAATCCTGTAGAGAAATTGTCCATTATGATGACGCGAGCTCCCTGCCGGATGAGTTCGTCCGCGAGGTTTGAGCCTATGAAGCCCGCTCCGCCGGTTACCAATACTTTTGATGTGAAAGCCATTGTCCTAAATCAAATTAACAGAAAATCTATTTTATCTTCCGACACCAACGTATTCGAAACCCATTGCCCTCATGTCTTCGGGCTCATATATGTTGCGAAGATCGGCTATTCTCGGTGCCCGCAAAAGTGACCTCACCTTTTCCATGTCAAGGGCGCGGAATTGATTCCATTCCGTGATGATCACGAGGATATCAGCGCCGTCGATCGCATCGTATTCGTCCTCCGCGTATTCGATCTCGGGCAGGTAGTGGCGAGCTTCAACCATCGCCACCGGATCAAATGCCCTTATCCGAGCGCCCCGGTTGATAAGGTTCCTGACGATATCTATAGCGGGCGATTCACGCATGTCATCCGTCTCAGGTTTGAAAGATAGGCCCAGCACCCCGATCTTCTTGCCGTCAATACCGCCAAGCAGCTTATCGATCTTCGGGGTCATAGCCTCACGCTGGTAGTCATTTGCCTCGACGACAGCGTCCACGATGCGGGTCTCCACGCCGAAATGGTCGGCAACCGTCGTAAGAGCCCGAGTATCTTTCGGAAAACATGAACCCCCGTATCCCGGACCTGGGTGCAGGAATTTCTTCCCTATCCGATTATCCATTCCCATTCCCCGGGCAACATCGTGTACATCACAACCTATAGCGTCGCACAAATTGGCGATCTCGTTTATGAAGGTGATCTTGGTAGCGAGAAATGCATTCGCTGCATACTTGATAAGCTCTGCCGCCTCTAGCGACGTAATTACGATCGGTGTCTCGATCAAATAAAGCGGCCGGTAGAGGTCTTTCATTACGTCTATCGCCCGCTCGTCATTACTTCCAATTACGACGCGGTCCGGCCGCATAAAATCCGCGATTGCGGCCCCCTCGCGAAGAAACTCCGGATTTGAAGCTACTCCGAATTCGGTATCAATCTTAAGATGCTCTGCAACAAATTCCTCAAGCCATTTACCTGTGCCGACGGGAACCGTAGACTTTGTTACCAGGACCTTGTACCCGTTCATTGCCTCAGCAACGTCAATAGCGGCCTGCCGATAAAAGCTCATATCAGGAGAACCGTCTTCCTGGGGCGGCGTGCCGACTGCGAGAAAAACCACGAGAGCCGATTCTACAGCTTTTTTGATGTCTGTAGTAAATCGAAGCCGTCCAGCTGCGGTATTCTTTTCCACGATCTTGTCCAGACCTGGTTCATATATAGGAATTATGCCGCTGTTTAACTTGTCGACTTTCCCCTTGTCAACGTCAACGCATGTGACGTCGACGCCAAATTCAGCGAAACACGCCCCAGTTACCAAGCCTACGTACCCCGTACCGATTACCGCTATGTGCATATAAGAAAGAGTGAAGGAATATTAATGCGAACGTCTACTAAAGTGTTAATAGTACCGTATTACAGACAAAAATTATGCGGGTCACGATCTAAATGTGACCCGCATTTTTAATTTGATGTGATTAAACTTATCTTGTCGGACTGACAACGATCCCGGTTCCAGGGAAATCCCGATCACGATCTCTGGTTCCGAAATAAATTCCAGCAGCTGCGGCACCGGCGGCCAACAGCAGAAGCCACGGCCATCCAGCAATTGCCGGTGGCGGGGTCGAGCCGGGACGAAGACAAGGTGCACAGCCTGTTTGGGCCATGTTGCCTGCAGTCGCAGAGGTTCCCGCGACAATCTGCTTATCGCTAGAGCCTTCACGCATGATCACGACACCACTTGCCGTGTCTACGTGAGAGTGGGAACATTCAGCCTCTACCAAGAAATTGCTGGCCTGGGCGACGTCACCGATGAAAGTCGCATTCTTTGTAGTGACAGTTGATGCGATACCTGCCGATGAAGAAACGCGGACAATGCCTGAATCAAGCATTGCAATGATTCCGCTGTCCGAGAACCGAAGCGTCACCGTGGTACTTTCCTGAACTTCAATACGGCCAAGCTTGCCAAGGTTTACCTGAGCGCTTGAACCGGGAGCAGTATTAACTACAGCACCTGAAACAATTGTCGAGTTAGACACAGCCGGTTGCCCATTGACAGTTACTTGCCCTGAAACTGTGATCTCACCCGAAACATCCTTCGGCAAAGCGAAGGCAACCATAGAATAAACGCACCATACCGATACCAAGGTAAGTGCTGAAACAGATTTACGAACAAAATTTGTGCCGACCATTTAGTTTAATCTCCTCCTGAATCAATCCTTTCGAATCAAATATAATAATACCTTTTTCCGAAGCCTAAATACAACTATTATCGTATTGGACTTACGGGGGTAGACGAATCGTCGCCACCTGATGCCGCGATTATTACGACCACTGCGACGGCGGCTCCGATTATCAATGCCCAATGCCATGGCTGCAAACCGCCGGAACCGGTCTGCCTTGCGGCAGAAGTGGAACCGGCTTCAACCGATTCACCCGCGTTAAGACTAACGAGTTCACCGGCCAAGTTTCTCACAGTAACGCCGCCTGAACTGCTGAGAACAGTGATTTTACCGGAAACCATGCTGCCTGCGAAGACTCCAGGTTCCGTGGAAAGCATGAACGTCGTCTCCGGAGCCAGTTGAATCTTTCCTAAGCTGCTAAGACTAAGAACCGCCGTAACATCTGCAGGCGTTGATATCGTACTGCCCGTGAAGAGCGTGCGCCCGCTTCTTGCGGCCTCGCCGTTTACCGTAACTGCAGAAACTAAGGAATCTCCGGAGAACATCAACTCTCCGACCGGTTTGCCTGGAGCGGCCAACGAAATCAAAGAACAAGTAACGACGAGAGCCGTTGTTACTGCCGAAGACAAGCCGCGACGGGCCCACTGTCTGAGTTTCATTGATTTCATGCTTTACAACTCCGCGCGAAAGGTTCCAAATGCAAACCTATCAATCTTTTACACGAATCCACCGTCGATGTCAATATTTTGAACTACTGGTTCGGTCAAAAAGAAAACTCTCTAACGAGGGCTTACTGACAATATAAAATGATTTATACCACATTTGAGAACCGTTTCAAACATTTATAGGTCTGCTTTGCTCAAAAAGAGGATTTTTGTTCTAATCTGTTCAGTTTGAGCCAACGTAGGTCAGGAGATTTAGAATGACAATAAGGTTGATAGTCTTACTTTTCGGTATTTCGATTTTATCGGCATGCATTGAAGGTCCCAGAGAGGAGCGGATAAAAATTGGTTTTGCAATGGCCACCCTGAAAGAAGAAAGATGGCAGCGAGATCACGATGCATTTAAGGCACATTGCGAAAAAATGAATGTCGAGTGCATAGTTACGGTAGCCGATAATAAAGCCGACAAGCAGGCCAATGACGTCGATAACTTGTTAACACAGGGTGTGGACGTCCTGGTCATCGCTCCTCATGATGCAACGCAAGCTGCTTCAATGGTGGAAAAAGCCAAAGCCCAGGGGGTGCCGGTTATAAGTTACGATCGCTTGATCAACTCAGACAAGATCGACGTCTATATCTCGCATCAGGTGCCGGTAATCGGAAGAAAGATCGCCGAGTACGCTCTTGAACAGGTTCCAAAAGGGAATTATGTGATGGTTTATGGTGCGTCAACGGATAACAACGCCGTGATAATGAAAAAGGAGCAGCTTGCCGTTCTCCAACCTGCGATCGATCGTGGCGACATTACGATAGTAGCCGATAATTTCGTTTCCGACTGGCGGCCCGATGAGGCTCTTAGAATGGCCGAGAATGCCTTGACCCAGAATAACGACAATATTCAGGCTTTTGTTGTTTCGAATGACGGTATGGCGGGAGGAGTGGTCTCGGCGCTGGACAAGAAAGGGCTTGCGGCAGGGGGGAAGGTCGTAGTGACTGGCCAGGATGCGGCTCTTGACGCCCTGCAGCGGATCGCCGAAGGAAAGCAGACGATGACGATCTATAAACCGATCATACCTCTGGCGAGCCAGGCGGTTGAAGCTGCTATAAAGCTAGCCAAGAAGGAGCCTCTCGATTCTAAGCCTTTTATGAACGATGCGATCAATAAAGAGATCGGTGCGATCCTTCTAGAGGTGACAGCAGTCGAAAGGTCCAATCTGATGGACACCGTCATTAAGGACGGCTACGCAAAATTTGAGGATGTATACAAGAATGTTCCCGATGCCGATCGACCTAAGAGGCCGTAAAAAGGAACCCCCAAAATGAATGAGGTCGTTTTCGCAGTCGATCTTGGCGGTACGAATTTGCGAATGGCGGTGGTTTCACCTGATGGGACTATAAACCACTTAGCCCGCCGCTTAACGCCGACTGACGTTTCCCCCCTACAACTCGTCGATATTACCGAAATTCTATATCGAGAGTGCCAAGAGGCAATTTCCGAATTAGCGGTGGTTAAATGCATCGCATTCGGGTCTCCGGCACCCGCGGCAAAAAACGGAAGCGGTATTCTAACAAAACTTCCGAACCTACCTTCTTTGAACGGAATGGATCTCGCAGAAGCCCTTCACCAACGATTTTCCCTTCCGTCTATTTTCGAAAATGATGCGACCGCTGCAGCCATCGGGGAACGTTGGATGGGTGCCTCAAAGGGCACGAGCAATTCTTTAATGGTTACTCTCGGAACCGGTGTCGGAGGCGGGCTGATCATCAATGGTGAACCATATCGCGGTATCGATGGGACAGCCGGAGAGATCGGCCATATTTGTATAGAACCTAACGGGCATCCGTGTGGCTGCGGCAGCCGCGGCTGCATCGAGCAATACGCCTCGGCAACCGCGATTGTACGGTTAGGCCGCGAATCCGGGTTATCATTCGATACGGCCCGTGAGATCTATAATGCCGCCACAAATGGAGATGGTCGGGCCCGCGATGTGTTCGAAAAGATGGGGGCATATTTAGGTATTTGCCTAGCGGGCCTGATAAATGTCCTAAATCCCGAAATGGTCGTGATCGGTGGAGGCGTGGCGTCCAGTTGGAACGCGTTTATAGGGCCTCTGAAAGGGGAGATCGATAGAAGAGCATTTCCAACTCCGGCAGGTCGTGCGATGATCGTGCTTTCCAGTCTTGGCGATAATGCCGGCCTACTTGGCGTGGCTCGCACAGCTTTTCAGACATTGCCCAGCACGTCTTTGCAGAACTCTTAAAACGATTTTCGTTGCTTGTTGCATAGATAAATACTTATAATCCGCCTAGGGCTTCTAAGTCTCCCGTTCTTAAAGCTATATGTCCCGAACAGGCAATGTGAACAAATGGTTCGTTTATCTCGCGGCTATCTTTGTTTCAGTAATAGCCGCCGGCTATCTAGTCGTAGGTGATCCGATAGCGAAGACGGCGAATGCTCAGTTGCGATTAGACATCGAGCCGGCCGGTGGGGGCGAAGCTCCATTTTACCCGACCGACGACATCACAGAAGACCAAAGGAAAGAGATCCGGGCGGAGATAAGCCAAAATGTCGCAATGTTAGAACGGCTGGGGCTATTGGCTCCGGCGAGTCCAGAGTTTGTGGCTTTGGGGTGGCCTGTAAGAAAAGCCGCCGGCGTATCAGATTTTGGCGTGGATGCGATTTCGAACTATGTCGACCAAAACCCATCTTTTCCCGGTCAACTCCTAGATTGGAACTGTGGTAACAGGACATACGATCAGTCGTCTGGATACAACCACAAAGGTATTGACATCTTCACGTGGCCGTTCACATGGCAGAAGATGGACAACGACCATGTCGAGATAGTCGCTGCCGCGCCCGGAACCATAGTTGCCAGACACGATGGCAACTTCGATAGAAGCTGCGGCTTCAATTCGAGTTTTTGGAATGCGGTATATGTACGTCACGCTGATAACTCGATAGCCTGGTATGGCCATATGAAGAACGGGTCGTTGACACCTAAGTCGGTGGGCGACTCTGTAATTGCGGGAGAAAAATTGGGTGTGGTCGGAAGCTCGGGAAATTCGACGGGGCCTCACCTTCATTTTGAACTGTACAACTCTGCCGGCCAACTGCAGGACCCATTTCAGGGCCCTTGCAACTCGATGAATGCATTCACATGGTGGTTAGAGCAGGAACCCTACAGAGTGCCACGCATCAATAGATTGATGACCCAGTCGGCCGGCCCGCTGTTTAATTCGTGTCCCAGTCAGGAGACAACAAATGAGAAAACCCTCTTCAGGCCGGGCCAGGCTCTAATAACCGCCGCGTATTATCGTGACCAGACTGTTGGACAGCAAACTGTTTATTCAATAATTCGGCCTGACGGTTCCCTGTTCTCTAACTGGTCCCACAATAGCCCTAATACTTATTCCGCTTCCTATTGGTTTTGGAGCTGGACG
This sequence comes from Pyrinomonadaceae bacterium, assembly GCA_041745615.1. GTDB lineage: Bacteria > Acidobacteriota > Blastocatellia > Pyrinomonadales > Pyrinomonadaceae > OLB17. Next base: position 49,417 of record JBGTIP010000075.1, read on the forward strand.
GTCCCGCCAAATCCACCGAACGGGATATGGAAGTTTCGAGCTGTCTTTAACTCAGCGTCATACGAACAGGAATTTACTGTCGATTCCAACGCCACCGTTAGCGGCCGTGTGCTTGATTCCAATGGACGAGGGCTGCGGAATGCGGTCGTATCGATCATCAATTCCCAAAACGTAACACTTTCGGTTCCGACAAGTTCGCTAGGATATTACTCCTTTACCAACGTTCAAGTCGGCGTGTCTTATGAGATTCAAGTGGCCTCGCGGAGGTATCGCTTTGAACCCCGCCAGTTGCTCGTGAATGACAATTTGACGAACGTTGATTTCGCCGGGTTGGAGTAATATTCGAAGAACGGTTTATTTAATGGGTGCACGAACGCGCTTTTGATGTTCGCGAGCCAGCCGAAAATGACAAAATTCACAGACTAACGAGTTTTAGTTTGCGAAAAGCCTAGCTTTGGTCTAATATACTCGTTTGCTACAGATGCGCGGGATGTACGTGTCGAGTGGGTTTCGTGCCCACTTTTTGTTTTGGCAGCGGTGGTAATGCAAAAGGAGTCGATAATTGAACGGGTTCGGGATATCGCGGGCCGAGCGGCTGGAACCAAAGGCATTGAGCTTGTACACGTCGATATGGCGGGCACGAAGCGCGATGCGGTTCTCAGAATCTATATCGACAAAGAGGGTGGCGTAACTCTCGAGGATTGCTCCATAGTTTCGCGCGATGTCGAGGCAGTCCTCGATGAGGAGGATTTTATTCCCTCGCGGTACGTATTAGAAGTTTCGTCTCCGGGCATTGAGCGTGAACTTTATTCACTGAGCGATTTTGAGAGGTTTTCGGGCAGGCTCATTAAATTGAAGACCAAAGAAGCTGTGGAAGGTCAGAAAACGTTCGTTGGGATTCTTATTGGCGTCGATGGAAACATAATAACAATCGACGATAGGACGCAGGGAACTATATCCGTCGATTACACGAATGTCGACAAGGCAAATCTGAAGATCGATCTTTCGAAAGAATTTAAAGGCCGGTAAACGGCGAGGCTAAACGCATATGGGCGTAGTTAAGTTATGACATCATCGATTGGACAAAGTATCGAGATATTGTGCAACGAGCAGGGCCTCGACCGCGATATGGTTATTGAGGCCATGAAGGACGCCGTCCGCGCGGCCGCTCGTAAGCAGTTCAAGGATAAGACGGGTGACAGCGTTCAGGTGGAATGGAATGCTGAAGAACAGGATATCGAGGTCTCAGCTGAAAAGATCGTAGTAGTTGAAGTTGAAGATCCACTCACCGAACTTTCACTCGAGGAAGCCCAGGACCTCGCCGGTGAAGAGGTAGAGGTAGGCGACATGCTGCTTATACCGCTCAATCGCCAGGACATGGGCCGAATTGCCGCACAGACGGCGAAGCAGATATTGGTCCAAAAAGTTCGCGAAGCCATTCGCGAGAAAGTCTACGACGAGTACATCGACCGTAAGGGTGAGCTGATCAATGGAACCGTAAAACGTTTCGAACGCGGCGACATGATCGTCGATCTTGGTAATAATCTCGAAGCGGTTGTTCCGAAATACGAACAATCGCGTGGCGAAATGTGGAATCAGGGAGAACGGATCCGCGTTGTGATCGTTGATGTTTCTAAGGAGCAAAAGGGCCAGCAGATCAAATGCTCGCGGGCTTCGTCAGAGCTTCTAAAACGGCTCTTCGAAATGGAGGTGCCCGAGATCTATGACGAAACGGTCGTTATCAAGTCGGCGGTTCGTGAACCGGGTGATCGCGCCAAGATCGCAGTTACTTCAAATGAAAAGGATGTTGATCCGGTCGGAGCTTGCGTAGGAATGAAAGGCTCGCGTGTTCAAGCCATCATTAAGGAGCTCCGTGGTGAGAAAATAGATATCATCGAGTGGTCTGATGAGCCCTCTGTCTTTGCTGCAAATGCGCTTTCGCCCGCAAAGGTCTCGCAGGTACGAATAACCGACATTAACAACAGGTTGATGGAAGTAATTGTTGGTGAAGACCAGCTTAGTTTGGCTATCGGCAAGAAAGGTCAAAATGTGCGCCTTGCCACTCGCCTGGTCGGATGGGAGATCAAGATAGTAAGCGAGGAACTCCTTAAGAAGGAGATCGCCAAACAGATGGGCAAAATGATGGCCTCGGGCGAAGCGGTACCGATAACGGCCCTCGAGGGCGTCACGACGACCCAGGCGGAAACACTGGCTGAAAAGGGCATCAAGGATGTCGAATCGCTTGCGGCGGCATCGGTCGACGACCTTGTAGATTTCCTTGACGTTAGTATGGACGAGGCTGAATCGATCCGGGCCGCAGCCAATACGATCGTCGAAGCTCGAAATGTCGAGATCGGAGGTCCCGAACCGGCTGAAGGGTCCGAAGGGGCTCTGGAAACTGATTCTGTAAAATCCGAAGTTGACTCTGAGATATCAGCCGATGAGCCGGGAACCGCAGACACAGATCCCTCACAGGGGCCCGACGCGAATGCAGATCCCGAGTCAACAGAAAGTACGATTGGCGATAACTCTGCCGCTGACGTAGTCGACGAATCCGAGAGCTCGGATGAGCCGGAAGCCTCAGCGGAAGACTCAATCGGCGAGGACAACGCCCAGGAAACTGAAATTCCCTCTGAGAATAAAGAGGGATGATTGCCGGCTATGTCTCGACGGTTGGATGTTGCTGGCTTCAGTGGATCAAGTTAATTAATTATGGCGATTGGCAAGAGCATTAGAATTTACGATCTCGCACGCGAGTTGAAACAGGACACAAAACGCGTGATGGAAGATCTGCGTCGCGAAGGTGCGGATGTTAGCGTCGCGTCCAATTCCGTCAGCTATGACATCGCTGAAAAGGTCAGAAAGAAGTATTTTCCTAAGACCGAAATCGCCCCTAAACGGGCTATTAAGGTCATTAAGGCCGCCAAGATAGAAAAACCTCCGGTCGAAGCGGAAAAGGCGGTTGAGCCCGTCGAGGCTAAGACCGAAGAAGCCCCTCAACCCCAAACCGTTGAGGTTCCATCGCCGAGTGTTTCGAAAACCGCGGAAGTCGGGGGATCGAGCCCGGCCCCGTCTAGTATCAAGAAGCTCTCTAAAAAACCGGTCGCCAAAGTCGAAGAGGCACCGGAGCCGGTGTCCCCCACTGCTGGAGTTAAAAGGGTTGTAAAGCCGCTCGAAAAGAGTCCCGAACCTGAGCCCGAGATTCAGGAAACAGGATCGGTGCCGGAGCAGCCGGAACCGACTCCTGCGGAAGAAGAAACGCCTGCAGTTTCCGACGCACCCGCCGTTGGTCCTTCGGGAACGCGGATCAAGAGAATGATCCTGACCCCGGATGCTCTTAAGAAGGGAATAAAACCGGGCGAAAGGGTCGTAAGTGAAGCTCCTACTAAAACCGGCAGCCTCATTTCAGAAAGGCCTCGAGCGGGCGACCCACGCAGACCGGAGTTTCGCGGTACGCCGGGCGAGACTGCAGCTCCGCAGATGACCTATACGCCGCCTGCCGATAATCGCCGTCGACCGGGCCGGTCCGGTGGTCGAAAAGGCAAAGATGACAAAGGCGGCAGGTTCGCCGAGCGTGATATCGATTCGCCCCAGAAGCGATCTATCGAAGAACGTGTGATGGACCAGGTCGGAAAGGTCGATCGGGAGAATTTGAAACCGATCCGCCTTATCGAGGGTGCCACGATCCGGGAATTTGCAGAAGCTCTGGGCATCACTCCTCGCGATATCGTTCAGCTGTTGATCAAGCGCGGAGTGTTTGCAACCCTTAACCAACCTATCGGGGATAAGATGGCTGCGGAAATGGGGCAGAATTTCGGATTTGACGTAATGTTCGTTCCGTTCGAGGAAATGGTCATCGAACAGGAATTTGAAGAACTGATCGCAGCCGACGCCGATGATGTTGAGATCCCGCGGGCACCGGTCATAACCGTAATGGGCCACGTCGATCACGGTAAAACCTCACTTCTTGACGCAATTCGCTCTGAAAACGTAGCTGAAGGCGAGGCCGGCGGTATAACCCAGCACATCGGTGCCTACAGCGTTATGGTCCCGAACGCGGATAATCCCGACGAGCCGCGTCGAGTGGTGTTCCTGGACACTCCGGGCCACGAAGCCTTCACGATGATGCGAGCCCGTGGAGCAAAAGCTACTGACATTGTCATCCTCGTTGTTGCCGCCGATGACGGCGTCATGCCTCAAACGATCGAGGCCGTTGAGCACTCAAAAGCTGCCGGGGTTCCGATGATCGTGGCAATTAACAAGATCGATCGGCCGGATGCCAATCCGGACAAGGTCAAACAGGGCCTTGCAGGCCTTGGTTTGCAGCCCGTCGATTGGGGTGGCGAAACGGAAATGGTCCCTGTCTCGGCGAAGAACCGAGAGGGGCTCGATACATTGCTGGAAACCGTATTACTCCAGGCCGATATGCTGGAACTGAAAGCAAGCCCGACCCGTCGAGCTTCAGGCGTGGTTCTGGAAGCGAAACTAGATAAGGGCCGCGGCGCGGTAGCAACCGCGCTCGTCCAACAAGGTACGCTCCGAGTCGGTGACCCTTTCATCGTCGGGCAATTTTCCGGAAAGATCCGTGCGATGTTCTCGGACCGAGGGGAATCAGTTACCGAGGCCCAACCGGCCACGCCGGTCGAAATACTCGGCCTTCAGGGAGTTCCGCAGGCAGGCGACACTTTTCAGGTAGTGTCAGACGTCGATCGGGCTCAGACCATAGCAGGCCAGCGCCAGATGCACGCTCGTCAGGCGGCGATGCTCAAGACCACGAAACGAGGTATCGAATCGCTCGGCCAGGCCGAGATCAAAGAGCTTCTCGTCATCCTTAAGGCTGATGTACAGGGCTCGGTCGAGGTTCTCAAGGGAACCCTTGAGAAGCTCTCGACGGAGAAAGTGAAGGTCCGCGTGATCCGAGCAGGAGTCGGAGCTATCGCGGAATCTGATGTGCTGTTGGCATCGGCAACTCAGGCGGATGACGCTTCAACGGCGGTCGTCATTATCGGATTCAATGTCAGGCCTGAAGCTCGTGTTTCTGATATTGCCAAGCAGGAAGACGTCGATATCCGCCTCCATTCGATCATCTACAAGGTCGAGGAAGAGATCACGGCCGCCATGATCGGCATGCTCGACGCTATTGAGAAGGAAACGATCTTAGGAAAGGCCCAGGTCCAGGAGATCTTCAAGGTATCGAAGATCGGTACCATCGCCGGCTGTCGCGTAACCGATGGCGTGATCAGGCGTCAGGCAAAAGCACGGCTTATCCGGGATGGCGTTGTTGCCTGGGAAGGTGACATTTCTTCGCTCAAGAGATTTAAGGAAGATACCAATGAGGTCAAGAACGGATTTGAATGCGGTATCAGCCTCGTGAATTTTAATGACATCAAGGTCGGCGATGAGATCGAGGCGTTTGTGATAGAAAAAATCGCCGCTACCGAGTTGTAGATTGTATGCGACGGCCGGAACGCTTAGGCGAAGCGTTAAAAATTGAGATCTCCGAGGTTGTTGGTTTCGAACTCGATGACCCTCGGCTTGAAATGGTTACCGTGACCGATGTCGAGGTCGCTGGCGATCTGCGTGATGCGAAAGTATACGTATTGATCCGCGGCACCCAGGAAGAGATTGATAAAGCATTGAAAACCTTGAGGCACGCTGCCACGTACGTAAGGCAGCAAGTGGCGTTGAACCTGGATCTTCGCCATGCACCGCACATACATTTTGTGCGAGATACGGCCGAGGAGAATGCCTCGCGTGTCTCCGAGATCCTTCAGGATCTCGAGATCAAGGGGGAAATTAATGAAGGATGAAGGACAAGCGCGTGGAGCGATGCTCCTGTTTTGAGTTTTTCGCGGTCCTGCTAACATGTGTTAAGCCAAGTAGTAGAGTTAATTGAAAACAAGAACAAGTTCGCCATAACCACTCATATCAAGCCTGATGGAGATGGCGTCGGATCGTCGCTGGGTCTTTTCTGGCTGCTGCGATCGCTCGGCAAAGATGCCGAAGTGATCGTTCACGGATCAGTCCCTCCTGCTTATCGCAACCTTCCCGGAGCAGACCAGATCCGGGATATAAAAACGCTCGACGATCAATACGATGCGGTGTTCGTCATCGAGTGTTCCGATGTCACGAGGCCCGGCATCGAGGGGCTCGAGAACCAATTCACCGTCAACATCGACCACCATTCCACCAGTGAGCATTTCGGCACGATAAACTGGATCGACTCGACCGCATCGGCAGTCGGTGAAATGATCTACAATCTTTGCAAAGCCATCGGCGGCCGTATCTCTCAGGACATCGCCGAGTGCGTGTATATGGCCCTGGTTACGGACACGGGCTCGTTTCACTTTTCCAACACCACAGAACGCACGTTGAAAGTCGCTTCGGAGCTAGTAAAGGCAGGAGCGAAGCCCTCTAAGATCGGGGAGGCCGTCTATAATAATTATCCATGGTCACGGATCGAGCTTATGAGGCAGGTCCTGGACACCGTGAAAAGGGATAAAACGGGCCGCGTCGCCTCGCTCCGGCAGACCTTGAAAATGAGAGAAGTGGCCGGTGCGATCGACGGAGATAATAACGGCTTTGTAAACATTCCGCTGGCTGCCCGTGAAGTGCTCGCCGCGGTTTATATGCGCGAGATCGGCCCCGGCCTATACAGGGCGAGCCTGCGGTCAAAAGGCGATATCAACGTGGCGAAGGTTGCCGAAAAATTTGGCGGGGGCGGCCACAAGAATGCCGCGGGCCTCAGCATCGTCGGCGACTGGGATAAGAAGGAGCTTGAACTTGTGAATGCTCTTGTCGAAGCGATCGATGAATCCAGTTCGCAGTAAGATCCGGCTGAAAATACTCGGTTTTCAATGATGGCACGCACACGGCCGGTCGATACCTCCAAACCGTTAAGACAGCGGGCGGAGGAAGTATTGCTTAAGGCTGTCAGGGCATACACGTTCAACATTCCCATAAAAAAGGGCACCTATCGATTGTTTACGCGGGCTATGAAAGTCTGCCGATATCCGCACGTATCGCTCTTCGTACCCACGATCGACGGCCGATCGTTGTCGGTCGATCTGACCTCCGGAATGGAGAACACCGTGTTCTTCCATGGCCGGTACGAACCAGTCCTGACCGAGATCGTCAAGAGTCTGATCAGCCCAGGTGAGGTCTGCATCGATGCCGGTGCGAATTTCGGATGGTATACCACCCTGCTTGCCAACCTGGTTGGCGAGTCCGGTTCGGTTCACGCTTTCGAGCCGATCCCCAGGATGTTCGATCAATTGAAGATCAATCGGGATCTTCTGTCTAAGAAAGAACATGTGTTCATTAATAAGGCTGCCCTGGGGGATGCGATAGGAACGGTTACTATAAATCTCTTTGCCGGCCAGTCGACCGGGCATGCCTCGGTTTCAGCGATGGGCCGCACTGATCTTGAATCCTTCGATTGCGAAATGATCACGTTAGACTCGTATCTTCACAGCAGATCGCTCGATAATGTCGACTTCGTAAAGGTTGACATAGAAGGCAGCGAATTGATGTTTCTCAAGGGAGCGGATCGGCTTTTCGAACAGCAAACGCAGCCGATCATACTTATGGAAATGGCCCGTGAATTAACCAAACACTTTGGCTATTTACCAAATGACCTGTTAGCTTTTCTTACAAGTAAGGCTGATTATCTTTTTTACGCCGTAGACGAAAATCGAGGGCGAGTGCGGCTGATCGACTCATTTGATCCTGCGGACATCGGTGCCAATGTTTTTTGTCTTCCACGGTCCGCAGCGGATGCGAAACACAAGGCAATAAGCCGATTTCTAGACAAATAGATGACAGAAACAAAAGAAAAGCGATACAAATGGCGGCGGGGCGATTACCGTGAAAAAACAAAGGGCCTGCTGATGCTAAATACCGGCGATGGAAAGGGGAAAACAACCGCCGCGATCGGCGTGATGGTCCGCGCGGCCGGCCGGGGGATGGAATGCTGCATGGTCCAGTTCATGAAGTCAAAAACGGACCGGTACGGCGAGCACGAATCGTTTGAAAGACTCGGGATCGAGATCCATACGATGGGGGCCGGATTTACATGGGATACCAATGACAAATCGACCGATATCAAAACTTCGGAAGAAACATGGGCCCTATGCGTGGAGAAGATGCGAAGCGGGGAATATGACCTTTTGGTCTTCGACGAACTGCTCTATGTTCTCAGCTATGGCTTCCTCGATATCGACACGGTCATTGCCGAGATCCGCTCGGTAAGGGAATCGCAGCCGCATCTTCATATTATCCTGACCGGCCGGAACGTGGACGATGCCCTTCAGAAAATGATCGACGAAGCCGACCTCGTGACCGAAATGCGCGAGATCAAGCACCCGTTCCACGCCGGTATTTACGCTCAGCAGGGAATAGAATTTTAAGTTATCAAAGATCTATGATCCTTTCTCAATTACTTCGATGAAAGCACCGGTCGAGAAACAAAAGCCCTCGGGATTCGCCGATCATTTTGCCCTGGCTTTCACCACGTGGGGTGTCGGCTACATCCCCGGTGCCCCCGGAACCTATGGTTCGGTAATCGCTGTCGGCATTTATGCGGCGATCGCGTACTGCGTTGCACATTGCACGGCATACCTTTCCGCGAGCTTTGTTCATGCCGCGATCGCCTTTTCGGTCGCCGCCTTTTGCCTGATCGGCATTTGGGCGTCCAGCCGCGCTATCCCGCTGCTTGGAAATTCGGACGCTCCCGAAGCGGTGGTGGATGAATTAATGGGCCAATTCATTACGTTTCTCTTTGTTCCATTTGGACTCGGGTGGCCCTTCATACTTGCCGGATTTCTCCTTTTCCGACTCTTTGACATCTGGAAGCCATATCCGATCGACGATCTGCAGGTGCTCCCCGGCGGACTGGGCATTTGTGCCGATGACATTGTTGCCGGCGTCTATGCCGGCGTTTGCCTGGCGATCGGATATGCGGTATATCTGGCCATATGATCTATCATGTGCTTCCCGGCGATTCTGTCGTCGAAGAATTCTCAAAAACAGGCCTTGAGGGCGAAACTATCGTTTGCCGTGAAGGCTTTATTGTCGGCCCCATCGAAGCCGACACGATCGAAGAGTTCTGGAATGATCGGGCCAGATTTATCCTCGCAGAATACGGTGAAGACGAGATCGTTTTTCACGAGCGCGTGGCTGACGAACTCGAGCAGCTCGAAAACATGGAGCAGGGCGATGAGGTCAACCTTTGGTTCGAATACGAACTATTTTGCCAGGTTAATCTGTGGTTCTGCCTATCGCGCCTCGCCGGCTCCGGCTCCGAGATCTATCGTGTTGCACCGGTCGTGATCAGCAAAGAAGACCGGTGGAAGGGTTTCGGAGCTCTTAATTCGGAGGATCTCTTGACATGTTTCAACGCGAGAACAAAGTTAACAGCGGATGATATCTCGCTGGGAAAAGAGTTTTGGGAGCGATACCGTGCTAATGATCATGCCGGCCTTTTAGAACTCGCCGACACCCCAACGAGAGCTTTCCCTTATCTCGACGAAACAGCCCGGGCCGCGGCCGAGATTGATTCGCGGCCGATGAAAATATTAAGCGAGATCAGATCAGAAGGTATACAGGACTTCGACGCGATATTCGCTGAATTCTCAAAGCGGGCCGGCGTATATGGCTTCGGCGATCTCCAGGTCAGCCGGATGCTCGATCGGCTCGATCTGCCGCCAGCTGAGTAGATCTTTCATCCGCTTTCATATCGGGGGCTCGGCGGGGCTGTCAGGCGTTTCCTTTGGAACTTCATAATCGATTTCGCCCTGAAAGATCCAGCCCCGACGCCAAAAATACCAGAGCAGAATAACCGTCAGAATTGCCATTAAGCCCAACGTGAGGAAATAGCCGTATCTTGTCTGAAGCTCGGGCATGTGATCGAAGTTCATGCCGTAAATGCCTGCTATCAGGGAAAGCGGCAGAATGATCGCAGACAGTACTGCCAGAGTTTTCATCACATCGTTGGTCTTGCTGGCGATCACCGAAAAATGGATGTCGAACAAACTGCTGACCAGGTCTCGATACGATTCGGAAATATCCGTGATCCTGACGAGATGATCATGTACATCCCGATAGAACGGCAGCATCTGGACCGGGATCTGGGGAAACTCGGCATGCGAGATGCGATAGAGCACCTCACGCTGGCGGGCCGATATTCGCCGTAACCTGGCGACACTTCGCCGCAGGTCCATCAGATCGCCGAGAATGGCATCGCTGGAGCGGCCGAGGAAGACACGGTCTTCGAAATCGTTTATCGACGTTTCGAAGTCGTCGACGATGGGCGTATAGTGGTCGACGAGCTCATCGAGGACCGAATGGAGCAGGTACGCCGCTCCGCGCTCACAAATGAAGGTGCTGCTGCGGATCTTTTGCTTTACATTCTTAATGCTGGCAAACCTTTCTTTGTGAAACGTCACAATGAAATTCGTGCCCAGATATCCGTTGAGTTCCTTGGTCGCGAAATTCGTAGGGCCGGTCTCGCCTGGCTTGATGCCGTGGACGATCAGAAACAAATAATTGGGAAACGCCTCGACCTTGGGCTGATTGCGGATCTCAATACAGTCCTCGATCGTGAGCGGGTGAAACCCGAATACGTTGCCAAGTATGTCCGTGGCCTCGTCAACATGCTCGGCCGTTTCGCCGTGCAAGTCGACCCAAACGACGTTATCCGGATCCGCCAGCACGTCCGGCAGGTCCTCGCGTTTAAAGCCCTCCTCGACACGGTCAGCACCTTTCTTGTATACAAAGATCTCCATATTCAGAAGCCACTCAAGACATCGCCAATACCCATAATCACAAAATCCGGATCGTGTTTCATTATCCATCAATTCGAATAGCATTCAAAAAACATGCTGAATCAGCGCCCTTGAGACTCCCCGCGTCGACACCAGGGCAGATCTTTGCGGACTCTTGGATTGGGTTGTCAAAGATCTGTTAATACGAAAAGAACCCAGTCGCTATCGCTCCCGGTTCTGACATAGTCAGGATCCATTATCCGCCTAGTTCTTCTCTGCGGTCTTTGCGGCTTTGCGGGATACTTCTTTTTCTCCCGCAGAGTCGCAAAGTCGCAAAGGAGAGGAACAGCTTGCGATCGTGCTGGTGCTTTTTGGATCGGGTTGTCAAATATCTGTCAATACGTAAAGAACCCAGTCGCTATCGCTCCCGGTTCTGACCACTACCACCGACAACTGACAAACGACAAGCGACCACTGACCACTGACAACTGACCACCGACAACTGACCACTGACCACTGACCACCGACCACCGACCACTGACAACCGACAACCGACAACTGACCACTGACAACCGACAACTGACCACTGACAACTGACAACTGTTCTCACAACCTCCAGAATCTCTTACCCCGTCTCTCGCCGTGCATGCGGACGGCTATGGAGACGGCGTCGATCTGGTCGTCGTGGAGGCCGTGGGGGAATGAGCAGGCTTCTTCGATGAACTCTTGGTTCCAGCGGCCGGCTACCAGGCGGACTCGGCCTTCTTCGGCTAGTGCGATCCAGGGGAGGGCACGGGTTAGTTTGTTTGACTCGACCTTTACGCCCCGGAACTTACGGCCTCGGAGTTCGGGGACCTGTCTCAGGTCGTGGAGGATCGCGTGGCCGTTGGCGGAGAGCTCGACGCCGTGTTCGGTTCTCGTCTCAGTTTGAATGTAGTGCATGAGCATCTTTCGCTGGAGCGGATAATTGAGCTTTCCGATGAAGCATCCGTCGATGTAGAGCACTCCGTCTTTATCGAAAGCCACCTTTAGTGTCGCAGAAGGGTTGGAATCGGGGTTGGCGGTGAAAGATAGGTCGTAGCCGCGCTTCCATTCGAGGTTAGGCGGCGGGTGTTGGACGATGTTCTTTGTAAACCACGCACGCTGGAACAGCCCTCCCTCGGTCGGCACCGGCCTTTGCTGGTAGAGAGCTTCGAATGAGTACGTGCCCATTCGCTTTTTTATCTTTTCGAGTGTCTCAATGTTAAAGCGTTCGGGCCAAAGGGCCTCGCCGGGACTTCTAGAGTCTAGAGAGTCTTTAGAGTTCGTAGAGTTTGTTGAGTTCGTGGAGTTTGTTGAGTTCTTTGTAATCTCAGTTTCTCTCTGCGTCTCAGCGTCTCTGCGTTGAATATCTTCTAACGAACCGGCCGCCCGCTGACGCAGGCGATTCTGACGTGCGGCTCGGTCGTATTCGTTGGGGATGGCACCCATGGGGAGGCCGGAGCGGTTTTGGGAGGTTACGTATCTGATCGGGGGTTTTTGTTCCTGTTCGAGATATGCGAATTCGGGACGGAGGCCTCCGAGGGTGTGGACGATCTCGCGGCGGCCGTTGCGGTTGATGTAAATCGGAGAACGAGTACCAGAAGTACCAGGAGTACCAGTAGTACCAGAGTTGTCGGAGTTTCCGAACGCCCCTTCTGCACTCGGGTACTCTGGTACTCTGTCAACTCTGCGAACTTCTTCGGCTATCGCGGGGAGGCTGATGACGTGCCATTCGTCGGTGCCTTCTTCCTGTCGCTGTTTGAGGATGCGGCCGGCGAGGTCGTCTTCGTGCCAGCGGGTTTGGATGAGGATGACCTGGCCGTCGGGTTCGAGGCGGGTCATCATGTCGTCGTTGAACCAGTTCCACACTTTTTCTCGGTAACTCGCAGACTCGGCCTGTTCGCGGCTCTTGATCGGGTCGTCGATAATGATCAGCTCTGCGCCATAGCCGGTAATGCCTCCGCCGACGCCAACAGCCTTTACGCCTCCGCCGTGGCCTGTCTCCCATTCGCGGGCGGAGTTGATGATCTGGGGGCGGAATGGGTTTGAGAGGCGGGATTCAGAG
>JBGTIP010000076.1:0-128917 GCA_041745615.1 Pyrinomonadaceae bacterium
AAACAGGCCCGATCTTTGGAAACATTGGGAGACCTTTATCGGTGATGAGCGACGAATCACGTTCAGAACTTTGGAAGAGTACCGGCAACATCAGAATGATTTCGGGCTGGTCGTCAAAGCTATCGGCCGCTTAGAAGGGGAGCTTCGAGTCGAACGGGTTCGTAAGCACCCGCGGCCAATACGCGCATTTCGGCCGGAGGACTTTAGAGTTTATAAGGAACCGAATCGAGGGAAATTCTTTCGTTTTCCCAGTTCTACACGGATCTATCAGGTCTGGCCGGATGACTTGAATTTCATCGTCGACATGACCCGGGAAAACGGAAAATTGAAGATCATAGCGATTTACCCACCTATCGATTGAGCAATGCTAAGACCGATCAGCGACACGGGAGAAGCCCGCATATTGCATAACTGACCCCCAGATTTCCAGGCCAAAGAAGATCCTGGCCGGGCGGCATGCCGGAGCATCGGTAAAGACTCTGTCAGAACTTAGCGGACTGAACGCCTCGACCATCAGCCGGCGCAACGATGCGGCACGGCTCAAGTTAAGACAAAGCGAAGCGATGCAAACACTGCTCCAACAGGCTATTGATGGTTACCAACAAAGCATCAAATGATAAGATCGGATGTGCAGTTATGAACGAAATGGCAACGCCAGAATCGCAATTTCGTAGGCCTGACCCGATTCTGTAGAGGAAGAACTGTAGAGGAAGAACTGTACGCCTATCTCTTCGACGATTCGGATTCCGAAAACGGGTTTTACCAACGGTTAGCACCGTGGACTACAATTATGCCTATGCCGAGAATTGCCTTTTTTGCGATCCTGCTGGTGATTTTATTTCTCGTAGCTATGTTGTTTTTGACACCGGGAGTACCGGAAGTACGGGAAGTAATCTCCCCGCAATTGAAAGGTTCGGGGGATCAGGCAACCTTCGATTCTATGAGCAGAGAAATAGACAGGTCAGAAGGGGAAATATTAAAACGATTTCGCGAATTATCTTTGACCGACAAATTCTATCAAGACCGCCGGGCATATCGGTTGATCTTGCTTCCAACCTTCGATGCTCCCCTTCTTGTGGAGGCTCAGTCTTTCGACGAATCATATTTCTTAAAGGTAAAGAAATTAAGTGGAGACGGTGGTTACGGCATAGCAGAACTTGGTGAACTTGCTGGCTCTGAGGAACGGAGCTTGGACCGAGATGAGTGGAACCGTCTTATGCATCTGGTGGAGCAGTCTGGATTTTGGAGGTCGCCTAGAATAATCGGTGAAGATCCTATGCCTGACGGAGCCACGTGGCTGATGTATGGAGCGGATTCACGCGGAGATCATCTAATCGCGCGGATTTGGCCACAGTCCCTAGAGCTTGAACTGTGTAAATTCATGCTCCAGCTTTCGGGACATCAGTTGGACTACGAAGGGTATTTACCTGAATGAATGGAGGATTATGCGAGAGGTTCCTATGGTAGGATCTGCCGCGGCTCCACCGCGGAGAGGCTTGTCGGGCCCTTTCCAGACGTTTCACATCTGGCTAATATCTTGTTGCGGTTTCACCGCGACCTTTGGCGGGTCCGACCAAGGGCAAATACATTGTCCAGGCCAAACAAGTTTTGATCCTCGAAGGAAATAGGGGGTCAGTCCTGCGATATTGCAATTCTTCGTTCTAAACCATGGAGCCGTTCCGGCGATTTCTGGGTGCATAGGCACGTACCAGATCCTCCACCATCGTCTTAAAAGTCACATCGCTGTCAAAACGTTGCCGGGCGGCGGTGTTCCGGCGACTGACGTTGGAGGAGTTGAGCCCTGTCAGAGCGGCCCAACCGGCGAGTGAAAAATGTCCCGGCGGCCATTGCCTTGTGATAACGTTGTAACTGTCGCTTCCAATCTCGAAACTTTGAGATCGCGGCACAGTAATTCGGGTGGTTGTGAGAATGAAAAAAACGTGGATTCGGAAAATCGTATCATTAATGTTTGTATTGCTGTTCTCCGCACATGCTGTTTTGGCTCAATCGAAAGGCGACTCATGCGAATCCGCCTCATTAAAACTCGATTTGATTCGAAATGCATTCAGCAACGCGGCGACGGATCAAAAGGTCATACTCATCGGCCGCACAGGCGTTGAAAAGCCTTCGGATTGGAATGAGCGACGATTACATGCCGTTCGTGAGTACCTGTTGTTCAACGGAGTGCCTACAGAATACATAGTCTCCGCAGTAGGGAAGCCCACTGCTAAAGTGGGTCAAGTAGAGGTATACCTCTTCGGCAAACTCGCTGACATCATCTTTGCAGGGCCGAACGCCGAAATCCCAGTCGGCAGTTGTGACCATGACGGGGAGGACCGAAGGCTTTTTCAGCTCAAAAAGACCAAGCAAAGAAGGTCAAAATAGAGCTGAAACAAGGAGCCGATTTTGCGATTCGTGCGATTGCCTGTAAATAGGCCCTACTGCATCCTCCACCATTTGTTTCAAGAGTCACATCCCTGTCAAAACGTTGCCGAGCGGCGGTGTGCCGGCGGCTGACGTTGGAGGTGTTGAGCCCTGTCTAGCGGCCAGCCGGCGAGTGAAAAATGTCCCGGCGGTCATCGCCTTGTCTCCATCAATGGAGTTCTTGCGGCTTTGCCGCTCTATTTGCGGTGAAGCTCAGCTTCACCGATAATCACCCAAGAAACTCCGCGGCTCTGCCGCCGCTTTTCGGGTATGTTCAAGATCTCACGCGACAATCCGGCGTATTATCTGACCTCCGTAACCCATAAACGCTTGCCGATCTTTCAGAAAGACGAGATCAAACAGATCGTCTGTAGTGCTTTCGATGAGGCTAGACGGTCTGGCGGGATCAGTATATTTGCCTATGTCGTGATGCCCGACCACACGCATGTGCTGAGCGACAACGCACGAGAGATCAGCGACTTGCTGCGTTACTTAAACGGCATCTCAGCGAAACGGATAATTGATTTTTTGAAGGAGCATGGACATCTAAGCTCACTTGAAAAACTCCGCATCCATGAGCGAGAGAACCGCCACAAGCACTCGGTTTATCAACATCACCCCAACGCTCTCCGAATTACCGGCGAGGACGCTTTTATGCAGAAGGTGAATTACATCCATTTCAATCCGGTCAGAGCAGGCCTGGTTGAGCATCCGGATGATTACTTATATTCCAGTGCCCGCATCTGGCATCGGCGGACGTTGCCGGATGAACCTCTGTTGGTCGATCTCGACCAGATCGAATGGAGAACGGCGGCATAGCCGCAGGAGTTAGCTCACCGATGGCCGGAAAAGCATAGCTTTTCCGCAAATAGACAGGCAGAGCCTGAAAGAGTTCGACTGCCGCTAGCGAGTAAAAAGGTCCCGGCGAACTCTCCTGCGCCCTAGCCTGGGGCGAACCTAGCCCGACGCGACGCGAATCCTCATAACCAATCCCGTCACAAAGCATAACGTACCTAATTTCGGAATTTCGTGTTGCACTGCTCAAACTATTGACTAGTGCTGCAACATGTAGTATCCTGCTCTGCCGCGCAGTTTGGGCTGTGTATGATGTTTGATAATTTGATCGTTGATCGTTGATCGTGGAAGGAGTTCAAAGTTCAAGGTTCAAAGTTCAAAGTTGGGCCGCTTACCGGCTTCCGGGCACTCGCTCCTTTCCAGGTACTTTTGGATCGCTGTATGACAACGTAATACAATTCAGGAAAATAGGTGGTACAAGGTACAAACCGGTAAGCGTAACATTGCAAGAGGGTTACGGCGATTTTGGTGTCCCGAGGCGGTACAAAAACGGCTGTTTGGATCGTTGATGGTGGATGGTGGACCGTTGATTGGCGATGCAATCTGTAGCGTAGTGGATGGTTAGGTTGTTGTTCGTTGCTGGGGGATCGTTTGTCGCGATCTTATTGGGATCTTTGCCACCTGACCCAACGTTTATCTTGTTACCGTCTTGTATTACGATGTATTACGGCGCGATGCTTTGAACAAATGTACGGGACAGCGGGACAGGGCCGTAAGCCGCTTGCATTCTAACGGTTACAGCCATTCTGGCTGTCCCACCGTGGGACAAAATGTTAGAAAATCGGATCGCGGAGAGGTGGCCCGAATCGGGTAAAAGGAAATGAAGTCTATGGGAATCACAAGATTTTTTACCGCTCTACTGATGGTGATGCCGCTTGCTGGCTTTTCCCAGCCGTCAACCGCCGGAACTGCATCGATAAAGCTCGAGCGGTGCGAAGTGCCGGGTGTCGGACCCGGCGTAAAAGAAAGCGTGCTCTGCGGCAGCCATGAGGTGTTTGAGGACCGCCAGCGAAAAACCGGCCGCCGGATCGCAATAAAGATCGTTGTTTTTCCGGCGACCGGTGCCAACAAAGCCCCGGACCCGTTCTTTTACATTCCGGGCGGCCCGGGATCGTCCGCTACGGAGGATGCTCCTTATGTGGCCGGCGATTTCGCCAAGATCCGCGAGCGGCGCGACCTTGTATTTGTGGACCAGCGGGGCACGGGCGGTTCTAACCCCCTGAACTGCGAATTTTTCGATCCTGCCGACCTGCAGAGCTATTTTGGCCACTGGAACCCACCCGCACGAGTAAGCAAATGCCGCGAGCAGCTGGAAAAAAACGCCGACCTTCGTCTTTACGATACCTCAACAGCCATGGACGATCTTGACGAAGTGCGTGCCGGGCTCGGCTATGCCAAGATCAATCTGTTCGGCGGCTCGTACGGCACTCGTGCGGTGCAAGCCTATATCAAAAGGCATGGCAAAAATGTTCGTTCAGCGATCTTGCAGGGTATTTCCCCTACCGATCAATTCATGCCGGTTGATTTTCCGCTCCACAACGAACGGGCACTTAACGGCGTCATAGACGAATGCGCAGCCGATGCCGCATGCCGCGCAGCTTTTCCCAACCTGCGTACCGAAGTGAAAGCGGTGCTCGATAAATTGATCGGCGGCCCCGTCGAGGTCGAGATAAGAGTGCCCAACAGCGAAAAAACGGCGAAGGTAAGACTTTCCCGCGACCTCGCGGCTGAGGCCGTACGATATATGCTGTATCAGTCTGCTGGGGCGGGACGCGTTCCCCTGTACCTCCACCTGGCATCAAAAGGGAATTTCACGCCTCTCGCGAACGCCGCTCTCTTTTATCGGCAGAATATCGTTGCGACCGGTGCTACCGGTATGTATATCTCCGTTACCTGCGCCGAAGATCTGCCATGGATCAAGCCCGGCGTCGGAGAGCGTAATGCTCAAAACACGTTTCTTGGGGACTACCGGCTGCGGCAGCAGAGGGAGGTGTGCGGATTGTGGCCGCGAGGAGAGGTGCCAAAAGACTATTTCGAGCCCGTTCGTTCGAATGTGCCGGTACTGATCGTTACCGGCCAGTGGGACCCGGTAACGCCGCCCGAGTATGGCGACAAACTAACGAGAACGCTGCGAAACAGTTTGCACATCGTGATCCCCAGCGGCGGCCACGGCTTTGGCGGACTGGAAGGCCTTGACTGCCTCCCACGAGTCACCAACGACTTCATAGACAAAGGCACCGCCCGCGGCCTGGACACGACCTGCGTCAAAAACATCCGCCGCCCCGGATTTCAACTGAAACTTCCCGAGCCGGGCAAATAAGGTCGTTCTGGACATAATGATGTTGGATTGATGTTACAGACGAATTCGGTTAGCATTTTCAGCAGTCTCCATTAACAAAAGTACGACCATCAACGCGAGGTAAAAATGTTTCGATTTTTCACGTTCATTTGTATCGTTTTTGTAACCAGTGCAAGCTCAGCATTCGCGCTTCCGATCTCCGATGAGATCGACGCCGCGACGGCTCGGCTGATGCCAAAGATCGTCGAGTGGCGGCGGCATATCCATCAAAATCCCGAGCTTGGCAATCGCGAGGTCAAGACCGCGAAATATGTCGAAGACCATCTGCGGCGTTTGGGCATGGAGGTGCGGACCGGTATTGCTAAGACAGGCGTTGTGGGGATACTGAAGGGTTCGCAGCCCGGGCCCGTTATCGGACTTCGCGCCGATATGGACGGGCTTCCGGTCACGGAACGAAATGACTTGCCGTTCCGTTCGAGGGCGACGGGCGAATACAATGGCCAGACGGTCGGCGTGATGCACGCCTGCGGCCATGACACTCATGTCGCGATTCTGATGGGCGCGGCCGAGGTCCTCGCAGGTATGAAGGACAAGATCCGAGGGACCGTTGTATTTATCTTCCAGCCCGCTGAGGAAGGGCCGCCCGCCGGCGAAGAGGGCGGTGCACCGCTGATGGTCAAAGAGGGGGTAATGAATAACCCAAAGATCGACGCGATCTTTGGAATTCATATCAATTCGCGGACGGAAGTCGGCACAATCAGGTACAAGTCCGGTTCGGTCATGGCCGCCAGTGACTGGTTTGAAATTAAGATCAAAGGGCGTCAGACGCATGGAGCATACCCATGGCTCGGTGTCGATCCGATCGCCGTCGCTACGCAGATATATACAGGGTTGCAAATGATAGTCGCCCGGCGCTCCGACCTGTCAAAAGCGCCGGTCGTGATCACTGTCGGCCGGATCAACGGCGGTGTTCGTGAGAATATCATCCCCGAGGAACTAACGATGGCCGGCACGATCCGTACGCTGGACGCTGCCATGCACAAAGACGTCCATGACAAGATCCGCAGCACCGCAAAAAGCATTGCCGAGAGCATGGGGGCCACCGCCGAGGTAATGATCGAGAACAAGGCCCCGGTCACACACAATACGCCGGCCCTGGTCGAACAGATGCTGCCATCGCTTCAAAAAGCGGCCGGCAAGGAGAATGTACATTTGGGCGAGTGGGTGACAGGTGCTGAGGACTTTGCGTTTTTCCAGACGGTACCGTCATTCTATTTTGTAGTCGGCGGCATGCCCAAGGGTACCGACCCCGCCAAGGCTCCGCCGCATCACACGCCGGATTTCTACGTGGACGACAGCCGCCTCGATGTCGGCGTCAAAGCCTTTGCCCACATCGTTATGGACTATAGAAAGTAGTGGAAAGCGGAAAGTGGAGAGTGGAGAGTGGAAAACGGAAATTGGAAAACGGAAAATTGAAAAGGGAAACTGAAGTCTTGTCCAATATCCACTGCCCACTGTTTACTATTCGCTTTTGACAGCTTATCGTCTAGGCTGAGGGGTGCCGAAAACCCTGCCCGGCGGGGTGCCGCGCATTAGCCGAGTCGGGCCGCGGAATAGTGGTGTGTAAACCCATTTCGAATGGTTTTCGGCTCCGTAATAGGTGAGTACCGATTTGCTGCGACTCTGGCTGGCGACGCCGATAAAGGGCCTGTTATCCGTCACCATCTCAACGCTGTCATCCGGATCCTCGCTGGCAGTATCGTCTACGGCTAGGGGACCCTGGATCCGTGCCGTATACCGGTCGAACACCCCGCTCGGGTTCGAAGGCAGGACACCCCCGTTATAGTCACGCACCCTGGCCGCGAAGCTGCCGATCGAATCAATGTCCGCTTCGACCAGACGCCATCGGCCGTCTTCACTTAACGGATCTATCGCCGCAGAAGCCCGCAGGATGGCCCTCTGCTTTGTTCCTTGCGGCAGGCCATCAAGGAGGTCGTCGATGGAATTAGGCAGCCGGGCTCCGCGATAAAATTCGACATATTGCCGGATGGCCTCGGCCACCTCTTCACCACGGCGGATGGATTCGAGTTCTTTTTCGCGTTGGATCCCCTGATGGATCGACGGTGCCACTGCCATCAGTCCAATGGCGAATACGGCCATGACAGCCATGACCGCGATCAGCGTCATCCCGCTTTGCTTTCTATCACGGTTCTTCGTCATCTTCATCCGGAGGTTGGTTGGGCCTCGGTTGGGGCCTCGCCTGGTTCGCATTTGGCTGTGGCCGCTGCGGAAGCTGCTGGGGCTGCACAAACCCTGGTATCTGCCCGCCGGGCCCCACTATAGGACGCCCGCCCGGCCCAGTCGGACCAAACCCGCTTTGATTCTGGAACTGGCCCCCGGGCCCGGCAGTGGTCGGTGTCTTGGAAAGCAGGACGGGATGCCGGAATCCGAGATTAACATCTTCGAATACGACCTCCTCCGGCGAAATATCCACCAGCCTGAAACGTCCCGCAACGACGTCATTCAGTCTGCGTCCGACCGGCGCGGTGCTGCCCTGCTCGATAAAGTACGCTGTGTCGTTGTTGTAACGTTTCCGTCCGATCATCCCGATATACTGCATCGAGGGCTTCGGCGGGGCCTGCACTCGAAGCAAGACCTGATTGGAATAGAGCTTTCCGTCCGGCGTCTGTACGATGACCTGCCGCGGGCCTTCCTGCGTTATGTACTGCGCGGGTACCTCGGTATAGATCCGCTGGGCGTTGACGAAGGTCGTCCGCATCTCATTCTGATTAAAGTAGATGCGGGCATCGGGAGGAAATTCATTGCCCGACACCTCCAGCCTAAACGCCTTCTGCCCGGCATACACCGATTGCGGTGCAGCCGTGATCATAATTGGAGGAGTAGGCACCGGTGTCGGTGTTGGGATCGGTGAGGCCGGCGGCGGCGGCGGCGGCGGCGGGCAATCAGCTCCCTTGCACGGCGGCGGCGGCTCATAGAAAGCAAATATGTTCCTGCCCGGATCCGGGGCTCCCGCCCTGCCGGGATTATATACAACCGGCGGCGTCTGATAAACAAAATTCTGCTCGTCCGGGCTCGGCAGCACGCTGTCGCGATTTGCCGCCGGCGGAACGTTTGCCCGCGGCGTCGGCGACACTTTGACTGTTACGGCCGTTGTCGTTCCGCCAAAAAAGGATCGGCCAAACGCCATATACAGCGCCAGCAGTGAGACTACACCGAGGATCGCGGCGGCGATCATCTTATTGCGTTCGGTTGATGTTTTACCTTCTAATAACCGCATTAATTTCTAAAAGATCACTGCAAAGTCGCGGGTGTAAAGTTTGGCCGCCTGAAATACGCCGCCAATTCTATTCGGAGGCTCACGGTTTCTCCGTGCGTTTTGCCCTGTGCCTGAGGCCTGGCCGGGGCCTGTGCCGCCGGATTATTCATTCCCGGGAATCCTTGTGTATTCGGCCGGTCAAAGGTAGGTCTCACCTCGACCACATTCGGCTGTGCGGCCGCCCCCCCGGTACCCTGTTTATCTGTTGGTGCCAGTTCGACGGCGCTGACGATTATGAAATCACGCCCGGTCTCGATCTCGCGAATGAACCGCCTCAGATTCTGATATGAGCCTTCTACTGTAGTCGATACATAAACTCCCGGATAAAGGCTGCGATATTTGGACCGCCCTTTTTCGTCGCTGCTGCTATCACCCGAATTAATATCTGAAGTTTCGAGCGGTGCGTAATCGGGACCGGATGTATTTGTGAGGCCGTACGCAGCGATCAGCCCGTTCAATTTCTGATAAAGCGCGGTCTGTCCCGTAGTCGAAATTGGCAAGAACCTGGACTCAAAGTCGTCGACGCTGCCCACAAGCTTTTCCACCTGCGTTTGCGTGTCTGTTATCTCGCCATACTTCGAACGAGCCGACTCTACCTCTGACTCAAGCCTCTCGGCCTCTGAGATATTTCTGGCCAATTCGCGGTCCGACGGGACCACCCAAAAGAAGTAAATCACTATCACAAGCAGAACGACCATCGAGGAAACGGCAACCGCCGCGATCTCGGGCGTGCCCCACATCCCGGCGTATACCTTACGCGGACGAGGCGGCAGCACATCGACCTCGGGCTGCGTTTCGACGACAACTGTTTCTACTTCGACGACCTCTGTTTCGACGGGACGCGGATCTTTTTCTGTCATTACTGGACACCTCCGGTCTGATTTTGGGCGATGTCCGTCGGGGCCGGCTCAGTGGCGTATCCGTACGCCGGTGTGTAGATCAACCGGAAAGTATACTCGGTAAATGTTATTCTCTCGTTCTTCTGCAGGTTCTGCCCGCGAAGTTCAGCCCGGAAAAGTCCCGAGTTGTTCATTCTCTCGATCATCGAAATAACGCTCGGATAATCGCGGCTGAGAACGCTCATTTCAAGCTCTGCACGCACGCGGCCCGAATCCTGATATATATTTTCGACCGAGATCCGCGACGCGCTGACACTCCCCGGCAGCACCGATTCAAGGTCGGCGAACAGCCTCGACCAGCCGAATGTCTTATTGGCGACCAGCTTATGGGCAGCAGTTAACAAGGCTTTTTGGTCCTCGGACAAAAGCTGCTGGACCTTTGTGCCTTCGCCTTTGAGGCGTTCGATCTCGGCCTGGCGTTCACTTACGGTCGCGACGAGCGTTTCGTTCTGTTCCCGGTTCTCATTGAGCCTGGCGAGGCTGTAAATGCCGCCGATCGAGCTCATTGCGAGAAGCAGTCCGGCCAAAACGTATGGCGGGATCCTGTTTCTGAATGGAAAAGTTGCGAGATTTAGCTTTGTGATCACGTTAAAAGTACTGCTAACTATTTAGGGCCGACGCCCTGAAAAATTACGATCCGAAATTCTAACACGAAAGAAAACCATTGTCTTTCACGTCCTCGGACACCCTATTGTTGCAAATTTTAGGCTCGCCGTGCGGGAAGTGTGCGTTCCGCCTCTTCTTCAGTGATCTCTCTATAGGCGACGACACGGTTTCGGCCGCCCCGTTTCGCCCGGTACAGTGCCGAATCCGCCATCTCGACGAGTTCGATCGGGTCCGACGAGTCTTCCGGGAATAACGCGATCCCGATGCTTACCGTAATATGGTGCGATTCCTTTCGGCTTCCCTGCCGTACGACGCTGAAATCATAGCTTTCGATGCCCGCTCTGATACGTTCCGCTGCGACGATCGCCTGCGGCAGATCCGCATCGAGGAGAAAGGCAGCAAATTCGTCGCCTCCGAAACGAGCGGCCACATCCCCGCTGCGAAGTTTGGTCATTATTGCAAAGCCGATCTCTTCGATGGTCTTGCTGCCAGTGAGATGGCCAAATGTGTCGTTTACGGCCTTGAAATTATCGCCATCCATCATCAGAACACAAAAAGGGCGCTTCTCGACAGTCGCTCGGCTGGCCTCGCGGCGAAGCTCGGAAAAAAATGAGCGGCTCGATAACAAACCTGTAAGGTCATCGTGCGAGATCAGACGGTGGATCTGACGCTGGTACTCGCGGTCGATCTCGTCAAGCAGATCAAAACGCAGGATCGTGTCCCCGATCGTGATCTTGTCCCCGTTTTCGAGTTTTTCCCTACGTATGCGGCGTCCGTTAAGAAAGGTCCCGTTGCGCGAATCGAGGTCATGGATGACATATTCTTCAACTCCGTCCTCGTCCTTGCCTGTCAGAATACGAGCATGCTGACGCGAAACCTGAACATCATTGACGCGAACGTCGGCCTCGAGCGCACGTCCGAGTATTACCTCCTCGCGATCCAGAGGGATCGGCACAGCGATAAGCTCTCCGCTCAGGAATACGAGAGCGGGCTTTACATCGCGGGCAACAATAACGGCATTACTCATAGACGGGGCGAGTGGAAGATGCAGCAAGTTAAGGATAACCTATCCATAGCGGCAATTTCCAGACTTTTATTTTGATGTGACCCGGGAGCAGCTATGGAAAGCAAACAGGGCGGTAAGGTGTACCGCCCTGGGAATCAATCGAGTACCGTTATTTATAAAGAAGGTTAAAAATCCCCTTGACAGGTGGGATGCTGCCTTAGGAATCCATTTCTATTTTCGTTCCTTAAACGCGTTTAGCGTCGCTACTATTCCGTAATGTGAATATCTTCAGCCTTGTTCACCCGTCCGGAAAGAAACAGTCCTCCGAGAACGATGGTCGCAAGGGCAAAAACAATTGCGGCCACAAGATACACCTTGTTATCGCCGCTATTTGTATACGTATAGAACGAGAATGCCGCTGCGATCGCGGAAACGAGAGCTAATATGGCAAAAAGCATGTCCTTCACAAAAATCACCTCCGATTGTCAAAAAAGGGGCCTACCTTCCGAAGCTACTATGCTAAAAAAACGAAAACCAGGTCCGTGTTTCGGCCTAACCGCTACTTTTCAAAAAACCTATGACTGAAAGTAACCTCATAGTAACTCCACTTACATCCGAAAGGCAAGCGAATTAACACCGTGAAAATATCGAACAAAAAGAACGAATCACTATATTACTTAGAACGAGTTTCTCGCCTCAAAGGTTCGCCCGAATCGTCAGCGACCGCTAAAGGGTCCGAGCAACAACCGTGCGGGGTATGCCCTGCAGATCGGCCAAAAATTCCACGCCCGTCCATTGATCGGGCCGTAACATCTCTTTGACGTTCGAGGCTTGTCCCTGGCCGAGCTCCATCAACAAATATCCGTTCGGAGTCAGAAAATGCGGAGCTTCCCAGACTATCCGCCTTATGATATCGAGCCCGTCTTTACCCCCAAAAAGGGCCTCCGGTGGGTCGTAATCGATCACCTCAGGTTGAAGATGCCCGGAATCCGTGTCTGGTATATAGGGCGGGTTGGACACGATCATTCCGAATTTGCCCTCGACGGTGTCGAAGAGGTCGGACCTCCGCAGGGTCAACCGGTCTGAAACGCTATGTCGTTTGGCATTTCGCGCAGCGAGGTCCAACGCACGGTCTGAAATATCAACGGCTGTGGCCCGTGCCGCGGCCACTGCATTCAGGATCGAGATCGAAATACAGCCCGTGCCCATACCGACCTCGAGAAAAATCGGTTCATCTAGCCCTCTTAAGATCTCTATTGCTCGCTCTACGAGCAGTTCCGTCTCCGGGCGAGGTATCAGGACACCAGCCTGCACCTCGAAGTCGAGGCCGTAAAACTCCTGTTGTCCTACAATAAGCTGAAAGGGCTCACGCCGGGCACGTCTTTCCACGGCACTCTCATACTTTAAGGCCTCTTCCGCAGTCAGCTCATACTCGGGATGAGCGATGAGAAACGAGGCCTCCTTCTTGATGCTGAATACAAGCAGTGACGCTGCCTCGCGGCGAGGCTGGGCGACCCCGGCGACTTGGAGTCGCTCCGCTGCAGATGCGATCGCCAATGAAATATTTGCCATGTTTACGGGCCTTTCCGTTTGAGCGCTTTGATAAAGAACTGCGGCCTGCCGATCGTCGGGTCCGGATCGTCAGGGCTACCGAAAGCCGCAACAGTCTCGTAATGCTCGTCTATATACCTGCCAAGCGTCGTATAGAAGTCCACGCCAAACGCCGTGGCACCGAATTCCCTCATCGGGCGGTTCGTTATAAGGATATACTGCACATCTCCATTTTTCAGGGCTTCGATCGCATCTCTTTCGTCTTGCTCGCTCAAAAATCCGGGTATCAGCACCTGATGCCTGAAATTGATACGTCGGCCCGTCAAAAATGCAATGTCGTTGCCCTCTGGCAGCACGGCGATCACGTCGTTCTCGGCCGTGTTGACCTCAATGAATCTCAGCGCCGCTTCGATCGCGGGACCCGAGCCGCGTTCAGCGACCAACGTGCCCCGCGAAGCGTTTATTTCATGGCCAAACCGCGCCTGGTACCTGACCGTGAACGAAACCGCGGTGCCAACAATCGCCGAAACACAGAACACCCGAGTGATCGTCACCGCTCGGGCATACGACAGATCGTCTTCCGTCCACCGTTTCACTGCCCGAGGGAGTTCCCGCAAAAGCCCGTAAATTAGCAGTATCAGCGAAGGCGGCACGTAAAAGCTTCCCGAAAATCCGCCGCTCGGCACGCGGAGCACCACCCGAAATATGAGCGCCAGGCTGAAGATCGCGATGATAAACAGGGAATGGGGCGAAGCCGTAGCTTCTGGATCATCGGCGTATGTCGGATCGTCGTCGGCCCCTTTTAGCCACGCGAAGACGATTATAGCCAGCAGAAAGAAGGGCAGCGCCCGCAGCGGGCTGCCATCCCACCCTTCGCGGTAAAGGAACAGGATGAGCAGTGCCAGCCCGAGCGAACCTAGAAACCAGACTAGAAGCCTCGCACGAAGCCGCCCCTTTCGGTCGCTCACAAATACGACCAGGGCCGCAAGGGTCGCGCTTATCGCCGCCGCCCCGATCATCTGTATGAAAGAACCGACCGGGTCGTTCAGCCCTGACCTGAAGCGATTATAGATTTCGAGCGACTCGGGGATATTTGTGTAAAACAGGTGGCAATCGTTTATCAGGATCCGCCAGTCGATCGTCGCAAACAGCAGGCCAAATACCGGAACCGCTACCAAAAGGGCCGGGATCGCCGCCAAAGAAACGTCACGAAAAACAGCCGCGAAATTCGATCTATGCAAAAAGATCGCGTATGCCGCTGCGGCACCTGCGGCCGCAAAGCCGAACTCCTGTTTAGCGACGGCCGCGAGGCCGATAAACACGCCGCTGATGATGAGATCTCGCCGAAGTTGACGCTCCCCGTAGCGTAGTAAAAACAGTACCGCCGCCAATGCGAAGACCGCCGCATGCAGCCCCGCGAACGAATACGACAGAACGAGTGCTCCGGCCGGTTTGAATGACATCACCGTGATCAGCGAAGCGGCTATCGCGGCACCGCCCGGCGGCATTAACTTCCGGGCGATCGTATAGCAGAGAAACACGAGCAGGGCGGTAAATACGATCCCGCTGATAGCCAGCGTATCCAAGTGGACGCCAAATACCCGGTAAAGCAGCGCATTAAAATACGGCGAGAATGGCGGGTAAAGGTAATGAATATCGCGATAAAGCACCTCCCCGCCCAACAGCCTCAGCGGCAGGTCCGTTTCCCGACCAAGGTCGACGATCATCGACGTCCAGCGCCGCCACGATACCCCCAGCATCACGACAAACGTCATCGCCACAAAAAGCGGCCCGCGGAATGAATTAAGTCGGTCCAAAAATGTCATCGATCGAGCTTCAGTAACGGAATGCTAACATTTTCCGTGTAAGCGTTCTCATTGACGTCAGCAGACGTCCTCATTCTCTTCGTATCTCACGTCTCCCGTCTGTTGTATTTTTTTCCTTCCTTCTTTGCGTTCTTTGCGTCTCTGCGCGAAATCTCTTGTTCTCCCGTTCCCCGCGCCCGCTCTTCACTCCGCCTGTGATAATCTTTTTACTTCGTTGGATCATGCAAACTTCAGGCCCCGTCGAAATCGCCGCTAAAGCAGAGTGCCCCTGCCTCTCTGTCGTAATGCCCGCTTACAACGAAGAGGCGACTCTCGCGGCAATCGTAGAAAGGGTAATGAAGGTACCGCACCTGCTCGAACTGATAATCGTCGATGATTTCTCGACCGACGGAACGCCTGCGATCGCACAGCAAATGACGGATCGTCACCCACAGATCCGATACATCCGCCACGAACAAAACGCCGGTAAGACCGCGGCACTAAAAACGGGCTTTGCCCAGACCCGCGGTGACGTCGTGATCGTTCAGGACGCCGATCTCGAATACGACCCGACCGAGATCGCCGACGTCATTGCCCCAATAATTCAGGGCCACGCCGACGTCGTCTTTGGCTCGCGGTTTATCGTCAAAAAAACCGCCCGCATCCTGTATTTCACGCATTATCTAGCAAACAAATCGCTTACCTTTATTTCAAATTGCCTCACGAATCTCAATATGAGCGATATCGAGACCTGCTACAAGGCATTTCGAGGGGAGATAATTAGGAATATGGTGATCACATCAAAGGGCTTCGGGTTCGAGGTCGAGGCAGCAGCAAAAGTCGCCAAACTAAAATGCGCGGTCTACGAGGTGCCGATCAGCTATTACGGCCGTACCTACGACGAAGGCAAAAAGATCGGCTTCAGCGATGGCGTCGCCGCGCTCGGTTACATCCTCAAATACAACATTCTGACGAGCGTCAAACGATCTTTCACCCCGTCGTTTCAGCCCTTGCCAAAACGCGCATCGCGCCTGCTCGGTGCCGACCTCAATGACTGATCACCCCGTCTATATCGGCAAGGATCTTGAGGCGATGTCCTTCGCGGTCAATTATCACCGATGGATCCTCGATGAGTTCCGACCGCATCTCGGAGAGCATATCGTCGAAGTCGGAGCCGGTACCGGAAATTTCTCACGTCTGCTGCTGGCAGAATCACCCAGGTCGCTTGCCCTCGTCGAACCGTCCGAAATGTTCGAGCTTCTCGAGCGCACCATTTCCGGGATCGAATCCCAGACCGATGTGACCCTCTATCATTCGATTTTCCGAAACGCTGCCAACGCGATCGTCGAAAAGAAACGTCCCGATACGGTCATCTACATCAACGTCCTCGAACATATCGAGGACGACCTCGGCGAGCTGAAGGCGATTTACCAGACGCTCGCTGACGGCGGCCGCAGCCTCATCTTCGTACCCGCTTTGCAGTCGCTCTACGGCGCCTTCGATCGCAAGGTCGGCCATTTCCGCCGGTACTCAAAACACGAACTCGAAGAAAAATGCCGCTCCGCCGGCTTCATCATCGAACGTTCAAAATACTTCGACGTCCCCGGCATTCTCCCCTGGTTCATCAAATACCGCATCCTCCGCTCCGACACCCTAACCCCCGCCGCTGTCGCCCTCTACGACCGCCTCGCCGTCCCTTTCGTCAAACGTTTTGAATCCTTCATCCCCATCCCTGTCGGTAAGAATATATTGATGGTCTTAAGAAAACGCGCGGTGGCCCGGATCGAAGCCTAGAAAATCGAATTCTTGTACTGAAGGATCGTTCCAGCTGATCATTCTCCGCTATTTAAGGCCTATAAAATGAAAAGAGGCCGCGTCAAAGACGCCAGACCCTTTCTATTACTCCGCACAAAGGCGGATGCCTAATTTCGTTCGTTCTAGCCGATGAACATCTCGTCTTCCATGTAAACACGGTCGATCTGTTTCGGGGCCGGTGCAAAAAGTACCTCTAGCCCTTTCTTGACTCCGGCCATGATGGCGGCGATCTCGCGGGCAGGGACGACGATCTTCTGATTTACAAACTCGGTCGTGTCGGTGACCTGCGTGTGGGTTCGGTCGATCGTCCTACTGACCATTTGAACCTTGTCACGGGCGGTAACGGCCGTATCACCGACCAGCATTTTCAGCTCAGCGACTTCGTCTTTGATGAGCTCGGTCGATTCGGCAAGATACTTTGTTGCCGTCGATAGATTAGCCGACACTTCGGTGAAATGGACCGAGATCTCGCGGCCTTGGGCCCCGATAGCGTCCACTTTGTAAAGGAGCGGATCGACCCGTTCCTCTAAGTTGCTGACCGTTTTGACAACCCGCCTGATGATAACCGCGATCACGATCAGAGTGATCGCCATCGCTACAAAACTCACTGCGATCACGATAGACGAGACCATTTGCCAAAATTGAAGATCGTTCGGATTCATGTCTATTTGTTGTCCGGGTCCTCGAGTATCTTGTTTTCATCCGAGATCGGATAGCTCGCACGCCCTTCGCTGATGGACTTGGCCTCGTTCCTACGCTTTTCCGCTGTGTAGGCGTCCTTTCCAGCGTCGATGGCGGCAGTAAACGGGTTGGCCGTGCTTGCGGCAACCGATTTTGCTTTCTCCGAAAGCTCGCCTGCTTTCTCCGAGGCCGTATGATAAAACTCTTCGGCTTTTTCCTTCGACACTTCGTAGTATTCGCCGGCTTTTTCCTGGATCTGCGTGGCAGCCACTTTGCTTTTCTCTATGCCCTTGCGAGTCGCGTCGGCGATGTCCTCACGGAGTTCCTCACCCGATTTTGGAGCAAAAAGCAGTGCGAGGATCGCACCGATGCCGCCGCCTACGAGCAAATATGTTAACTTGGTGGACGCGCTGGTTTCTTCTCTTTCGTATTCGTGATTCATAAACTTTTCCTCCGCGCATTAATTGCGAGAATATTTTCAGATACTGAGCGAACTATAATTGTATCAGAACTTTGGCTCTTCCAAAACTCTTTTTCTTCAGCGTTCAAACTAAAAATCCCGCAGATCTGGGTAAAAAAAGTAAATAAAAGCCGCAGACACACTAAATAACAGCCGTCAAGCCGACTCATACGGGGTAGGGCGTTTGAAAAGTCTTTGAATTCAGTTGGAAGGAGTACGCATCGCAGCGACCGCTGATTCAAATTGTCGGCTTCGATCTTCGCGCTATCCCAAGCAGATCAGAACGTGATGGCGAAGGTAACGCATTGTTTTAGAACGAATCCGAAAGTTCAATCATGGCGAAATACATAATTGTAGGTAGTTTTAGGGATGGCCAATGAACTTTCAGTTACTTTGTAGGCAACTCTACTGAGTGACCGGCAAAGTTGTTTTAGGCTTGGTGCGTCCCTCGTACTTTTACGAATAGGAGCAAGATTGACAGATCAAGGAGAAATGAATGAAAAACAGACTTTATGACATTAGCCAGCGGTTGGCGGTCGCATCATTAATTATGACGATGACACTGGTCCCGTTATATGCATCGAGCCACGCTGAGGCGCCGTTGATAAGCATGGACCGCTTTGCGGACAACACCGACACTTACGCGTTTCGCAGCGTTGAGCCAGGCCGCGAAGGGTTCGTGACACTGATCGCGAATTATATTCCGCTTCAGGAGCCCTCAGGGGCACCTCAATGGTTTCGGTTCGACGATACAGTTTTATACGAGATCAAAATCGACAATACGGGGGACGGAGTCGAGGACATCACTTATCAGTTTCGGTTCAAGACCCAAACGGTTAATTCCGATACTGTACTGGGGCACACCGCCGTCAACCAGGATGGGGTTGTTAGCAGCCTGACCGACCCGGATTACAATATGCCGCAAACCTATTCTGTTACCCGTGTAAGGGGGGCTGCGTCTGGAGCCGGCCCTGGAAACAGCCCAACCCTTCCCCCTAACGTTTTTGGCAACTCTACAATTCTTCCTCCCGGAGCTTTTGGCAACCCCCGCGGATCGCAGCCAGCCCAGTCTGTCATCGCCTCGGGGCTTCGAACGCCCCCGGCCAATGTTGGACCGCGGGTCACACCGGACTATGAGCAGAATTTGGGCCAGCCCGCAGTTCACAGCCTTCCGAATGGCGGAAAGGTCTTTGCCGGACCGCGTGATGATTATTTCTTCGTCGATCTTGGCGGCATATTCGATGCTCTAAATTTGAGGTCAATCGGGAGTGTGGGTGGAATAGACACCACCAAGAATTACAACGTAAGCACCATTGCAATCGAAGTTCCGATCTCTGACATTACACGCAGCGGCTCTGTGCCAACGAGTCCGACGGCACCGGGTGCTGTGGTCGGCATTTGGGCCACGGCAAGCAGGCAAACTTTCCGAGTATTGGAGTCGGGCAGCCAGAGGACCTCGGGCTCCTGGCAGCAGGTATCCCGGTTGGGCAATCCATTGGTAAACGAAGTGGTTATCCCGCTCGGTTTGAAGGATGCATTCAATGCGATATCGCCGTCGGTTGACGGTACTATCCCTCGTGTAGTTCAGGCCATCGTCGATCCAGAACTCGCACGCCTACTTCAGGCGGTATTCGGCATTGATATTCCTCCTCCTCCACGAAACGATCTGGTTCAAATATTCGCTACGGGAATTCCTGTAAACTCCGTGACAGGCCCTAATTACACCACGTTCCTCTCGGACGGCGTTCCCCATGAGTACATTCGCCTCAATGTTGCGATTCCCATCACGCCGATCCCAAACATCAATCGGCTGGGCCTGTTGGGTGGTGACGTGGCTGGATTTCCGAACGGGCGGCGTCCGCACGATGACGTAGTTGACATCGCTCTTCGGGCAGTCGCCGGGGGGACTCCCTTCACGCCTGCTACCAATGTCTCACCAAATAACGAATTGGGAGACGGTGTGAGCTTTAACCCGGAGGGTCCGGCACTGACCCGTTTCCCATACCTACTTCCGCCAAACCAGGGAAATCAGCCCCGGCCTTCCAGCACCCCAACGACCACTATCAGCTTCGTTGGAGCTCCGACCGTTGACGAAAACGGATTTCTTCGCTAGTTGGCGAAGCTGGCCTCGGCGGGTGTTGATCCCGCCGGGCCCTTTTTAGGAACTTTAATATCATGAAATTACGATTTCCACGCTTTAATTTAAAGCTTTTAACGATCTTTCTTTGCGGAGTTTTGTTCGGGACAGGATGCGGAGTAGCCAACTCTGAAATTCCCGAATCAACGATCAGTAACCCGGCAGGTGCTTCTGAAATCGACCGAGAGATCCTCGATGCAATCGCGTTTTCAGAACGAGTGCCCGCATCGCCTTCTGCGTTCAATGCGCTAGCAGTTGTTTATATTAAAAAAGCGCGGCGTACGGGCGATATTTCGCTAAATTCATTGGCTGAGAACGCCGTGGCACGCGCCTTGGAGATCGATCCCGAAAATCCGGAGTCATTAAAACTCTCCGCGACCCTTGATCTCGCTGGGCATCGCTTTGACAATGCCCTCGCAACAGGAACTCGTCTGCTTAACAAATCAGAAAATGATTGGTTCACCTATGCTATCTTGACGGACGCGAATGCGGAATTGGGAAATTATCCCGAGGCCGTTCGTAACGCCCAAAAGCTCGCCGATCTAAAGCCCGGTTCCGCAGCGTATGCACGAGCTGGATATATGCGATTTCTTCACGGCGAACCAGAAGGGGCGGTCGAGATGTACAAGTTGGCCGCGCAAACGGCGGATCCGGTCGATAAGGAAGCGCAAAGTTGGTGCCTTGTCCAACTCGGCAATGTTCACCTTAAGTCCGGCCAGATTCCGTTGGCTGAGGCCGCCTTCGACGAGGCCCTTCAAAATTTGCCGGGCTATTATCTGGCACTTGACGGTAAGGGGCGAGCACTCGTTGCCAAAGGTGAACTTAGGAACGCTGAGGGATACCTCAAGCAGGCCCAAGAGCGCTTTCCGCAGCTCGATACGGTACTTCTATTGGGCGATGTCTATACAAAGCTTGGAGAAGGTGAGTTGGCAAAAGCACAATACGACCTTGCACAGAATGAGGAAAAGCTCGGTGACCATTACGACGAACACCGGCTCGCACTGTATTGGGCGGACAATGATATCAACCTCGATCGTGCCCTCGAGGTTGCCGAAGAGGATTACGGAAAACTCAAGGATATTTATGGCGCTGACACCTTGGCCTGGTGCCTCTACAAAAAAGGTAGATACGATGAGGCAAAGCAGAAGATAACTGAAGCGATGCGTCTCAAAACCAACGATTCACGGATCTATTATCACGCAGGCATGATCGAGCTTGCACTCAAAAACAGATCGGCAGCCCGCGCACATCTTGAGAAAGCGTTGAGCCTGAACCCTTCTTTTGACATTCTCCAGGCCGATCTGGCCAGAAAGTCCCTCGAAAGGCTGAAGTAACCTTATGAGAAGTTCAAAATTTGTGATTTTAACGATCACTTTCGTTCTCCTTACATCGATCATGGCTACGGCCCAGTCGGGAACGCTCGTTTCCGGTACGGTTGTTACCTCGCAGTTCGAATCCGTTCCGGGCGCGGAAGTGCGAATCCGCACAGACTCCGGCATATTCACGATTATTACCAATTATGAGGGGGCATTCCGAACAACCGCCGATGGCCGCGTGCTTTCGGTCACGGTTTCAGGAAAGTCGATCATACAGGCAACTCGTGATTTCGAACCTGATGCGAAGACGGAAAACATCAGGATTTCTATCTCGTATGTTGTGCCCCCGATCAGCGAGACGGTGACGATTCTTGCAGATGCTTTGACGCCGCAGATCGAATTTCGTAATAGATCGGTCTACGAAGACAGTCTGTTCGGGCGAGACGACCAGTTAATCCAAACATTAAATGCGGGCATTAACGCCGGCCAGCACGAAGGTGGTGGAAAATCTTTAGAGATTCGTCGGTATGGGTTTAATCTCGATCATGGTGGCGTCAATGGCGGGCTCAAGATTCTCGTTGACAACATCCAGGCGAATCAGGGCACCCAAGGACATGGCCAGGGCTATCTCGGATCGCTTAAGTCCCTTACCCCGGAACTCGTGGAGGACGTATCTATCATTAACGGACCGTTTTCTGCCGCCTTTGGTGATTTTTCCGGACTTGGCGTCGTTCAGGTCAGACAGCGAGAACAGCTCGGCTCGGTATTTACCGCGCGACTCCAGGGCGGCTCACACAACTCGGTCCGCGGTCTTTTCGCGTTCTCCCCGCAGTGGCGAAGGCTAAGCGCTCTGTTCGCCTACGAACCTAGCTATACGGATGGCCCATTCGAGAGCCCCTTGAGGTACAGGCGACATAACGTTACTGGCAATATCACCTTTCGATCTAGCGAGAAAGAGACGTTCGGTTTTAGATTCAATGCCGGTACGAACGATTTCTTTTCTTCAGGACAGATCCCGTTGGACCTTGTCGCGAGCGGGGAACTCGACCGCTTCGGGTTTCTGGATCCAGAAAATGGCGGACGCGGTCAAACCGGCAACGTTGCGGGTTACTATCGGCAAGAATTTACCGACGGATCGATTCTTCGGGCGGACGCGTTTGTCGGCCGTTCCCTGTTCGACCTTTATTCAAACTTTACTTTCTTTCTTACGGACCCGATTTACGGGGATGAGATACAGCAGCATGATTCGCGGCTGCAGCAAGGAGGCAACATACAGCTGCTTCGGCCATACGAGGGTTTCGGCCTACCATCCCTGATTGCCTTTGGCTTCAATATATTGGCAAACCAAGTCAACGTCGGCCTGTATCCAACAGTCTCGCGCGTCCCCAGCAGAAAGTTCATGCCCGGGAATCAAGACAACCCCGATGTCCTCTTAACGTCGGCGATGGCTCGGATAAATAACTATGCCGGGTACGTTCAGAATGAAACAAACCTCTTCGACAGCCGTCTGCGGATTGACGCCGGGTTACGCTTCGACTATTTTCGGTACGTCGTCGATGGCTTCGAGCTGCGGGACGGGCAAGTGAATATTTCTGCAAAGCAAGGTGAAAGCGAATTTCAGCCAAAGCTTGCGATCGCATATTCGCCTTCTAGAAGTATACCGATAACCTTTTACGCAAACTACGGACGTGGGGTGCTTTCGCAGGATGCTCGAGGTGTTGCCCGCAAACCCGACGGACCAAAGCTGGCGGCGACCGATTTTTTTCAGGCTGGTACATCTTTTAACTCGCCGAGATTTTCCGCGGTCGTAAGTTCCTTCCTTATCGACCGTTCCAGTGAGCAGGTTTACATTCCGGACGACGGGAGTGTTGAGCTTGCCGGCCCTTCCCGATCCTATGGGATCGAGACCCGCGCGACCATCGCAATAACTCGCCGCATAGGTTTCAACGGAGGGGCAACTAGGGTACTCAAGGCGTATTTCCCCGGCAAGTTCACAGAGGATGGCCGAAGGATAATCGTTGATAGCGCTCCGCGGGTCGTGGCGAATGCCGGCCTTGTTTTCTCGAACATCGGCGGTTTCTCAGCCGCGATCAATTGGAGGCACATTTCAAGATACCGGCTTGACGGCGAGGACCCATCGATTACAGCTAGCGGGAATGACGTCGCTGACCTCGCCGTTTCAAGGCCCGTGACCAAGTGGATGAAGGTAAATTTGGCTGTCGACAATCTGCTAAACAAGCGATACTTTGAAACGCAAAACTTTTTTGAGTCGCGTACGTGTCAAGATTGCGAGGTCGTATCCAGGATCCACGCCACACCAGGATATCCCTTTTCGATCAGCCTTGGCGTCACTCTGTCGTTCGGTAGAAAGAACTAACTCCCAAATTAGAGCTAGGACGTTACAGGTTCCAGTTTTCGAGCGGTTCGTATTCTGTTACCCTCTTTGTTTGGGTGCGACGCAGCTCTGATTTATGGATCTCGAACTAATACGTAACTTCTCGATCATTGCCCATATCGACCATGGCAAATCGACGCTCGCCGATCGCCTGCTGCAGATCACGGGAGCCGTCGCCGAGCGCGATATGGAGGCACAGCTGCTCGATAACATGGATCTGGAGCGGGAACGCGGCATCACGATAAAGGCTCATGCGGTTCGGCTCGATTACAAAGCGAAGGATGGAAAGAATTACGTTCTGAATCTCATCGATACTCCGGGCCACGTCGATTTTTCGTATGAGGTTTCCCGTTCGTTATCCGCATGCGAAGGGGCGCTACTTGTGGTCGACGCCTCACAGGGGGTTGAGGCCCAAACCCTGGCAAACACATATCTTGCGATCGAGAACGATCTTGAGCTGATACCTGTCCTCAATAAGATCGACCTTCCGTCCGCCGAGCCAGAACGGATCAAGGACCAGATAGAGAATATAATCGGCCTCGACACAAGCGATGCGGTGATGACCTCGGCAAAAACCGGGATCGGAGTTGAGGAGGTCCTCGAAGCCATTGTTCGCAAAGTGCCCGCTCCGAAAGGAGATCGGGACGCCCCGCTCAAGGCACTTATATTCGATAGTTGGTATGACAGCTATCGCGGCGTGATCGTGCTCTTTCGCGTCATCGACGGGACAATAAGAAAAGGCACCAAGATCAAATTCTTTAATACCGGCCGTGAATATTTGGTCGAAATGATCGGGGTCAACCGGCCGCGGCCAACGCCGATCGACTCACTGGGGCCCGGCGAGGTCGGATTTCTAACTGCTTCGATCAAGACGGTTGCGGACGTTCAGATCGGCGATACGATCACCGAAGCAGCACGGCCAGTCGACACTCCGTTCCCGGGTTTTCAGGAAGTTAAGCCGATGGTTTTTGCGGGGCTTTATCCGATCGATTCCGCCCAGTACGAAGACCTCCGTGACGCGATGGAAAAGCTGCGGCTCAACGATGCCTCGTTCTTTTTCGAGCCGGAATCTTCCACTGCGCTGGGCTTCGGATTTCGCTGCGGATTTCTCGGACTGCTTCACATGGAGATCATCCAGGAGCGGCTGGAGAGGGAATTCAATCTTGAGCTCATCACAACCGCTCCGGGTGTGCGGTATCGCGTGACCACCACCGATGGTGCCGTCGCCGAGATCGATTCTCCTTCGAAAATGCCCGACACAGGGCGAATTTCAAAGATCGAGGAGCCGTTTATCGAGGCGACCATTCTGACCAACGACGAATTTCTCGGCGGTATTCTCCCGCTGCTTGACGAGAAGCGGGGCGTACAGAAAAAGTTTGAGTATGTAACGACCGACCGTGTAATGCTCGTCTATGAGTTACCGCTGAACGAGATCGTTCTCGATTTCTACGACCGCCTAAAAAGCGTTTCCAAGGGCTACGCCTCACTCGATTACCATCTGTCCGGCTATCAGGAAAGTAAGCTCGTCAAACTCGACGTCCTGGTCTCCGGCGAGCCCGTCGATGCTCTCTCGCTTATCCTTCACACCGACACCGCTACCGCTAAAGGCCGTCTGCTCACTGCTAAGATGAAAGAACTCATCCCGCGGCAGATGTTCGAAGTGGCGATCCAGGCCGCGATCGGCAACAAGGTCATCGCCCGCGAAACCGTAAAAGCGATGGGCAAAAACGTAATCGCTAAATGCTATGGCGGCGACATCTCGCGCAAACGCAAACTGCTCGAAAAGCAGAAAGAGGGAAAGAAGCGGATGAAGAAAGTGGGCCGAGTAGAAATCCCGCAGGAAGCATTTCTAGCCGTGCTCAAAGTTAGCGAAAGCTGATCACGATAAACCGTCCGGCAACGGTGTAGAACGCGCTGACATCAAACTCTGAACGATCAGGAGTTCCGTCGAGCATAAGGAAGGAGAAGTGTATTGGTTGCATCTCCGTATACTCCCGATTTTTTATACGCACTTTTTTTCGTGACAATCTGCGGCCTTTGGTATAGATTTTGTAAATCCCAAGTTTTTTTTCGCTCTCTTGTGATGAGACGCGAACGCCCTTGCTAAGTGAGGTGTCTATGAAGAAAGATCTTTTTGCAGTTTTGGCAGCAGTCGTAATTTGTGTCGTCTTCTCTACAGTTTCCTTTTCGCAAAACAGGAACAGCATCACGGGATTCGTCTTCGATGATAAGCGGGCACCTGTCAGTCAGGTCTACGTTGAGTTGCAGACTGATTTCTATTCGACAGTCGGACGGATCCGAACTCGGGGGTCCGGCCAGTTCAGTTTTAGTGGATTGCCGCCGGGGCATTATTACTTGAAGGTGCTGACCAGTGGTACGCCGTACGAGGAGCAGACACAAAGTGTTTCTCTTGTACCCGTTTCTGTGATCGCGGGGCGTGGCAGTGTCTCGGAGCAGGTCAATTTTTACCTAAAGATCAGAAAAACCTCAAGCCAGGCCGCGCCGGCTCGACCTGCGGTCGTGTTTGCCCAAGACGTCCCACCTGAAGCAAGCAATTTGTATGAAACGGCCCTAGCCGACCTCGAGGCCAAAAACGAAGCTGTGGCATTTGATAAACTCAAAAGATCGATCGAGATCTTTCCTGAATATTTTCTTGCCCTCGACCGACTGGGAAATGAATACATTGCCGGCGGTCATTATGAGGCCGCAGCAGTGCTGCTAATGAAGGCCTTGACCATAAATCAGCGAAGCTCAAGCAGTGCCTTGGGGTTGGGGTTGGCCCTGTTTCGTCTTCACCAACCAGAAAAGGCGTTAGAGCAGTTTGAAAAGGTGGTTTCTCTTGATCCGAGTTCGCCTAATGGGTATCTCTGGCGGGGCATTACCTTGTATGAGAAGAAGAATTATTCGGACGCTCTGGATTCGCTGTTAAAGGCAAATGACCTCACCGGTGGAAAGGTAGCCGAGATCCACTGGCAATTGGCTCGTGTTTATAAGGAGCAGAACAAATTCGCCAAATCCGCCGATCACCTGGAATTATACCTTAAGTATAAGCCTGAAGGGCAAAACAATGCGGAGATCAAAAAGGCAATTGCAACCTTGCGGGAGAAAAACAAAAGGAGCTGAGGGGCCGGATAAGCAATTACTAGAAAACTTCCCGAGCCCTCCAAAGACTTGGATATTATCTGAAAATTTGGATTTTATTCGGGCGTTAGTTTACTCTGAGAGCGAATCGCTCCCGTCTCGTATTGCGTAAACCGTGTTATTACAAGGTTTGCGCATTTTTCTTTTTTATATAGTCGGCTCTGGCGTGAAATTTGCTAGTTGTAATAGGGATATTGTTTTCAAGGGGGGCTATATGGCAATCACAAGTCTTACTGGTATGTCGGCCTCCTTTGGAGATACCCAGAAAATGAAACCAAACTTAGGAAATAATTTAGTAGGAGCAAATTGTATGTCTAAGATAGTTAAATCTATTGTTACGATGTTCGCATTGGTCCTGTGCTTTAGTGTTTCGGCATTTGCACAGGAACTGACGGGTTCGATCGAGGGCACCATTACCGACCCAAATGGGGCGGTTGTACCTGGTGTCGAAGTAACAGTCACAAGCAGAGCAAGAACCGAGGGTGGAGGCACTGATACCACCACTGGGTTCCGTCGCGTTGTAACGACGGATGCTAGCGGCTTTTATAGAGTGCAGCAGATCCCGCCCGGGTTCTATACGATCACTACGGCGGCAACCGCCGGATTCGGTACAGGTACAGTGAGCAACATTGAAGTCTCACTTGGCCGGGTCACACCTGTAAATGTAACGCTCGCCGCTGGCGGAGTTGGCGTTGAGGTAAACGTCAGTGCCGATACTCAGGCGATCGACCCGACGGGTAACAAGATTCAGACGAATATTTCGCAACGAACGGCGGAGCTGCTCCCCAAAGGGGTTAACTTCACCAGCCTTCTTAACGTTTCACCCGCGGTCCGTGCCGAGCCGCTGAGCGGCGGCTTCCAGATCGACGGTGCGTCGGGTTCCGAAAACACGTTCATTATTGACGGCCAGGAAGTCGGTAACTTCCGTACGGGTACACTGAACCTCAATAACAACATCCCTTTCCAGTTCGTTCAGGAAGTTCAGGTCAAGTCTTCAGGATTCGAAGCAGAATTCGGTGGAGCGACGGGCGGCGTTATCAACGTTGTAACCCGCGGCGGTGGTAACGAGTTCCGCGGCGAAGCAGGAACAGAATTTAGTATTGCAAAGTTTCAGGGCAATGCGCGTCCGTTTCTTAATCTGACCACCTTCGGCCCGACGGCAGCAACCCGGCAGTCGATCACCGAGTACATTCCGGTCCCGAAGGACCAGGGAACCGATTTTTTCCCGTACATGAGCCTTGGCGGTCCGATCATTAAGGACAGGATGTGGTTCTTCGGCAGCTATGCTCCGCAGTTTATTAACTCGGATCGTACTGTCAGTTTGTACAGCAGTGATCCTGCACTGCGAGATCCGGCAACCCGACAGTTCGTCAGCACTAACACTTACCAACTACGCCAGACAAATGAGTATGCGTTCGGCCGTATCGACATTCAACCGTGGGATAAGCTTCGCTTGACCGGCGCATATCTTTGGAACCCGATCGACAGAAGGGGCAATCTCCCGAGTGTTTCGCCTTTCGGAACGATTCCGGCGCAAGTCTTTCCGGGCATCGGGGTAGTGTCCGGTCCGCAGCTCGCCAACTTCCAGGGCGGCCGTCAGAGTTCGAACAACACCACGGGTTCATTGGTTTGGACACCCACCGATCGGTTCGTTTTTACAATGCGTGGCGGTTACAGCTTTCTTAATGAGAAGCTTGGCAATTACGGCATCCCGCCCCTTGGTCCGGGAGCTGCCCAGAGATACTTTACGCAGGTCTGTGACACTGGTGTTACACCTCCTCCGGGATTCGTAGCTTGCGGAACGACTAACTTCGGGGCTATTACAGCAACGCAATTCGACGTTTCCCGTCGCCGTACGTTTGATACCGACGCATCATATCTAATTAGCAACTTTGGCGGACGTCATCAGATCAAGGGCGGTATGCAGTGGAATGGCGTCAGCAACTCCATCCTCAGTGGGCGCGAGGATCTGGTCATCTTCCGATTCGGCCCGAGTCACTCGGTAGCTGGGCTTACCGGCAATCCTGCTGTTCCGACCAGCCCTGGCATTATCGGCGCCGGCTGGATGCAGCGTTTTGGTGCGCGGGGCTCCGCAGGCAGCGATAACCTCGCTTTCTACATCCAGGACTCGTGGCAGCCTATCAGCCGTTTGACGCTGAACATAGGTATAAGAACGGAGCGTGAACAGTCGCCGAGCTTTAATGCTCAGGGACCTGGTATCACATTCGACTTTGCCGATAAGCTTGCACCGCGTCTTGGCTTTGCCTGGGACATCTTTGGTGACGGTAAGACAAAGCTTTTCGGCAGCTATGGCCGTTTCTTTGACCGCTTCAAGTATGAGCTTCCTCGTGGCTCGTTCGGTGGTAACTTCTTCCGCAACGACTACTTCGAAATATTCCCAGGTGATACACCGGCGTCGTTCACCACTGCGACGATAATCGGCAGCAACCCTGATCCGATCGGCGGCACATGCCCGATCGCGCCGCCTGGCGGCAATCCCCAGGCAGCTCCGAGGTCACGGTGTTCGCTCGACTTCCGAATTCCGTCCAACCTTCCTGGTCAGCCGGACTTCGGTCAGGTTGATCCGGATATCGAGGCTTTCCGACAGAGCGAGTACACGATCGGTTTCGAGCGTGCTCTTAGTTCCGATTACCTAATGAGGGCTCGTTATACTCATAAGCAGGTTGACGTTGCCGTTGAGGACATCGGTGTTCACGTGCCGGGAGGCGAAGTTTACATCATTGGTAACCCTGGTCGGGGCCTTGC
The DNA here is from genome assembly GCA_041745615.1 of Pyrinomonadaceae bacterium. Classification (GTDB taxonomy): domain Bacteria; phylum Acidobacteriota; class Blastocatellia; order Pyrinomonadales; family Pyrinomonadaceae; genus OLB17. Next base: position 29,494 of record JBGTIP010000076.1, read on the forward strand.
AAGGCAGAATTATGAAACCTTCGGCTATTTGCCGCTAGAGGCTATTCGTGATTACGATGCCGTTGAGGTTTCGCTCGACAAGCGCTTCGTTAACAACTACTACTTCAACGTCAGTTACGTTTGGAGCCGTTTGGTTGGTAACTATGCCGGTCTGGCAAGCTCTGATGAGAACGGACGGACGTCGCCGAACGTAAACCGAAACTTTGATCTGCCGTTTATCGGGTACAGTGGTCTGGGCCAGCCGGACACCGGACGCCTTCCGACCGATCGCCCGCACCAGTTCAAGGCATTCGGTGCTTATGAGATCCCCTGGTCGAGCACAAACTCGACAGAGATCTCAGGCTTTACCACGTTTCTGAGTGGTACGCCTTTGACCACCCGTTACACCGTATTCGGTGTTGGCGGGCAGATCCTCAATGGCCGCGGCGATATGGGCCGGACAGAAATGTTCACCCAGACCGACCTTGGTATTCGTCACCGCTATCGCTTCGGTGCCGATAAGCGTTGGAGCCTCGTCGCTATGGTTGATATTCTCAATCTCTTCAATGAGGAGAATGTTACCGGTCGCGTCGAGACCCTAAGCACAACCGGTTTGACGGCTGCTGATCTCGGTATGAATGCATGCAGCGCCACGAACACCAGCCCCGGCTGTCTGACCCGCGAACAGACGGAAGCTCTTTATCAGCGGCAGGCTTTTAATACCGCGGCAATTTCTGACATAAACCGCCGAGGCATACAAAATATTGCCTACAACCTGCCTAATTCATTCCAGGGACCTCGCAGCGTACGCTTCGGGTTCAAGGTTCAGTTCTAAAGAACTGTATTTAGTCGAAAGACGTTTTGAGGCTGCCCTTTCTGGCAGCCTCTTTTTCTTGTTACGAGATACCGTTTAAACCGCTGATCGGTTCCGACAGCTGCTGGTCTGGTTCTTGTGACGCCGACAAGGCTAGCTCAGAATATGTCCCATCTTCTCTTTCTTGGTGCGAAGATAATGGGCTGCTGGCGGCGTGGTTTGGATCTCGATGGGGATGCGTTCGACAACCTTAAGGCCGGCTTCTTCGAGAGCGGCTAGTTTATCCGGGTTGTTTGAGATGACCTTGACCTTGCATAGTCCTAGATCGAAAAGGATCTCGGCGCATTGGTGGTAGTCGCGGGCGTCGACGGCGAAACCCAGGGCTTCGTTGGCCTCGACGGTGTCGGCACCTTCGTCCTGCAGGGCGTAGGCACGGATCTTATTGATAATGCCTATGCCACGGCCTTCCTGCTGCTGGTATACGATCGCCCCGCGACTCTCGGCCTCGATCATCTCCATCGCCCTGTGAAGCTGCGGACCGCAGTCACATTTTATTGAGCCGAAGACGTCACCAGTCAGACACTGTGAATGGATCCGGACAAGCGTCGGTGTATCGCCGTCCATCTCGCCTTTGTAGAGTACGACAAATTCTTCGGTACTGATCAGTGAGCGGTAGCCGGCGATAAAAAACTCGCCAGCATTAGTAGGCAGCTTGGCGGTCGCAACCCTTTCGACTGTCAGAACACGACTTATCCAGCGGCAATCACTGCCGTTTTCCGCCCTGTTCGATTCGTCTAACATTTGCTCTCCTATAGGGAAATTATACTCTCAAAAAGGTAAATGCAATAGACTAATTCGCCCGCGGCTTATTTCCGGATGCACCTTAATTAGGTTTAAGTAAGAAAGAAAGCTGCGTTCAGAGTGCTGCGGAGCCGCGAGCATCAACTTGGAGACCTGTAATCGATCATCGGCTTCGGCAGCATCGTGTCGGCGGTCGTATGGAGCTTTTCATCTGAATACTGTAGTTGGTACAGCCGCCAGTATAGCCCTCTTTCCAGAAGAAGCTGGTTGTGCGTGCCCGCTTCCCGCAGCTCGCCGTGATGCATGACGATAATGCGATCGCATTTCTGGACAGTTGAAAGCCTATGAGCAACCACGAGGGATGTTCTCGCTTCCATTACGCGTTCAACTGCCTGCTGGATAAGCTGCTCGGTCTCTGTATCGATAGAACTCGTCGCCTCGTCAAGAATTAGTATCTTCGGATCGAAAGCAAGAGCACGCGCAAATGAGATAAGCTGCTTTTGCCCGACGGACAAGCCCGCCCCCCTCTCACGAACGGCAGCCGAATAATCGCCATCGATCTTTCGGATGAACTCGTCAGCATGCACTTCTTTTGCCGACCATTCGATACGGTCCCTGCTGATCTCGGTGTTTCCAAGACGGATATTATTTTCGATCGAGCCGCTGAAAAGAAACACATCCTGCAGAACGACCGCGAAGTTCGCGCGTAGATCGTGAAGGTCCCAGTTTCTAACGTCCACGCCATCGACCAGGATCGAGCCTTTTTGGATGTCGTAGAACCGCATTATCAGATTGGTGATCGTTGTTTTCCCCGACCCCGTGTGGCCTACGAGCGCGATGCTTTCTCCCGGTTCGGCCGTGAACGAAACATCTTTCAAGACCCACTCTTCCCCTTTATAGGCAAACCAAACATTTCTGAACTCTATTTTGCCATCGGCTTTGCCCGTCCGTTTCGGTTTATTAGGCGTAGTGATCGCGACCTCGCGATCAAGTAAGATAAAGATCCGGTGTGATGCGACGATCGCCGCCTGAAGCACGTTGAATTTGTCCGACAAATCACGGATCGGCTGAAACAGCTGCAGCGAATACTGAATAAACGCGGCCAAGATCCCCACGGTTACTGCCTGCCCGGTGGCCGAATACCCGGCCAGGTACTCGTAGCCAAATGCGAAAATTACAACCGCGATGCCGATCGCCCCGATAAAATCGACGAGCGGGTAGAATACCGAGTAGTAAAAAATAGTCTCAATATGTGCGTTTCTATAATCGTCGTTAATATCGTGAAACCGGCGGCGGGCCTTTCCCTCCGCATTGAATAGCTGAACGGTTTGGGCCCCTGAAATATATTCCTGAAGAAAAGCGTTGAGCTTAGCGTTTCGGGTCCGAACGCGGTCAAAACCATTTCGCGCGTGCTTTCGAAACCAGTTCGTAGCTGCAAATAAGAGAGGGACTGTAATAAGCGAGACCAGGGCCAGCTTCCAGTCAAGCCAGAACATTATCCCGACGATCGCGAATATTACGACGAGGTCACCAAGCACGTCGATCACGCCCGATGTGAAAAGTTCATTGAGGGCATCTACATCGCCTGTCAATCGGGTCATGGTTCGGCCAACCGGATACTGGTCGTAATAGGCCACTTCCTGATTTTGCAGCTTGGTGAAAAGTTCCGTTCGCAGGTCGAACATTACCCGCTGCCCGACATGATTGAGCAAGACCTCCTGTATGTACGAGAAAACAAATCTGAAAAGAAACACCCCGAAGAATGCGAAGGCGAACAGCCAGATCCCATCGCCGTTCCTGGGCGTGATGAAATCGTCAACCGCCATTTTGGTGAAGTACGGCTGAGTGCTGATGAGAATGTTCGTAACAAGCGTAAGGACCAAAGCGGCAGTAACCAATGGCCAATAGGGTTTTAGATAACGCAGCAACCGGCGGGCGATCCGCAGATCATAGGTCTTGCCGATCTCCTCTTCTTCGTGGTATTTCCTGACTTCCTCTGACATATAGGAAAGCTTTGATTTTAGGTTTTACAATCGTTTATCGCAACGCGAACCAAACCGGCCGCCGCAGTTTGACCGCATTTGCCCAATTCCATAACCTGAAGAATGTGAACAGATTTCTCGAGGAGCACAAAGACAATTGGCAGAGACTTGAAGACCTGCTGATAATGCTCAGGGGGAACAGCCTGAGAGGGCTGTCGAGGCTCGAGGTGCGCGAATTCGGGGAACTCTACCGGCGGGCGGCGGCGGATCTTGCGATCGCCAGGGCCGAAACGCGGGACCCCGCGTTGATCAATTATTTAAACAGTCTTGTCATCAGGGCGCACGGAAAGATCTATCGTGCTGACAACCGCGGGGCCGGACATGTAACAGCATTTTTTTCTCGGGAGCTACCACAGACTTTTCGCAAGAATCTGGCCTACATGGCAATTGCGTTTGGCGTTTTTGCAGGTTTCGCGATTTTCGGGTTTATTGCAACCTGGATCGATACGGATTTTACCCATTTTGTGATGCTCTCGGGCATTACGCAGCATATCACGGCTAATAACCAGTGGTGGCTTACGCTGAATGATGCCAACCAGGTCGGGGCAAGCTTTATACTTTCTAATAATATCCTGGTTACCATGCGGGTTTTCGCGGCTGGGGCATTCCTGGGGATCGGAGCGGTTTATGACCTTGCCTTCGAAGGGGCTCGCCTGGGCAGTGTTTTTGCCGCGTGCTACAAGCTTAACCCGCCCTTCGGAAATGCTCTGGCAAGCTTTGTAGTAGGCCACGGAGTGATAGAGATATCTTGTATTTTCTTCTGTGGGGGAGCAGGAATGATGATCGGGTATTCGATCATAGACCCCGGCGATCTTACACGGCTGCAGGCGGTAAAGAAGAAAGGTATTGAGGCGGTAAAGATCGTCATCGGCTGCGCGGTGTTTCTGGTCGTGGCCGGAGTGGTCGAGGGTTTCATATCGCCCGCAGACATTAATCCGGGCGTGAAAGTTCTTACAGGCTTAGGTACCGGGCTCGCAATGTACTCGTACCTCTTCCTTGCGGGCCGAAGCCCCGAACCGCTTGGGGCGGAGACCTGATCAGGGCCCATGTACCTCAGACGCGACTACGCGGAGGTCACTTACAAACTCCGCATACATCTTTTCCCTCTCCTGCGAGCCACGGGCTCTCAGAACAGATGACGGGTGAACGGTAGCGAGCACCTTCTCGGCCATTGGCGAATCAAGCCAGGTCCCCCTTTCCTGAGTGACCCGAAAGCTGCTGCCGAGCAGTGCCTGAGCGGCAGTAGCCCCAAGGCAGACCATGATCCGAGGCTGTATCACCTCCATCTCGGCCGCAAACCAGGGGAGGCAGGCTTCGATCTCGCTGGCTCGCGGTTTCTGGTGGAGCCGCCGTTTACCCTTGGGCACCCATTTGAAATGCTTGACCACATTCGTGACGTAGGCCAGGTCACGGTCAATGCCGGCGTCTGCAAGGGCCTTGTCAAGCAGCCTGCCTGCCGGACCTACAAAAGGATGTCCCTTGAGATCCTCTTCATCACCGGGCTGCTCACCGACAAAGAGGAGCTCGGCACAACGGGTGCCTTCGCCGAAAACCGTTTGAGTGGCATTCTTGTACAGATCACAGCCCTGGCATCCGGCTGCCGCGTGCTTCAGGGCAAGGTAGCTTATCTCCTCCGGAAAATAATTCAGCGCGCTTTTGTTCGGAATGTCGGCCATTACAGCATCCCCCTTTCTTTGACACGAAGATACGTTTCCAGCAGTTTGGGGCCGAGTGACTGCGTGGTCACATCGAGAGCGAGACCGCCGAGCGACTCAACCAGCTTCAGCGCCGACTCGCGATGATGAATTATCTCTTCGGCCGCAGACTGCTGGAAGACATCTCCAATTTCCTCGGGTGATGAACTAACAGCGGCATTCAGATCTCGATCCCCTATCGTAACAACGAGGGGAAGGTGCCGGGGACGCAGCAAACGTAATGAATTTATTAGCTCACCAGAGCTGTCCTTATCGATCACATCGGTCAGGATCACAACGAAAGCACGTTTCTTTGAAGTCGATGCGATAAATTGGAAAGCGCGTGCATAAGACGGCTCTATAAGGTCCGGCTCGAGGTCATAAACGGATTCGAGAACCGCGTCTAAGTATTCGACGCCTCGCTTCGGGGGAAGATACTTCCTTACCCGTTGGCCGAAAACGATAAGGCCGCAATTGTCCCCTGCTCGTGCGCACGCTGATATCAGGGCGAGGCTCGCATGAAGTGCCGTATCGAACTTTGTTTCGCCGCCGATGCGTCCCGTCATTAATCTGCCGGCATCAAGGGCTATGATCACCGTTTGGTCCCGCTCGATCTGATATTGCCTTGTGGTCAACCGTGACCGTCGGGCCGTCGCGGTCCAGGAAATATGACGCAGTTCGTCGCCGATCACATAGTCGCGCATCGATTCGAACTCGCGGCCCTCACCACGGCGTATGGCTCGCCGCTGAATTGCGAGAAATGAACGTGCACCGAGCGCCCGGAGCTCCATTTCTCGTGCCCGTCTCATGTTCGGGTAGACCTTGACCCTTTGCGATCCCCCAAGGTCTGTTTGACACCACACCAGTCCCATGCGGGAAACAAATCGAACGGCGGTCTTTCCAAATTCGTAATCTCCGCGTCTTGGCGGAATAACGTGATAGAAAAATTCTGCCGTGCCGTTTTCCGCGACTGAAAATGATGCCTCGCGCGAATCCACCAGATCCATCGTAGGAGGGTATTCATCCCTTAGCTTAAGGGCAAGCGTCTGACTATACGCATTATCGACGAGTATGCTTACCCGGGTCTGGTCGCCAATGGCAAAACGGCCCGAAAACTTCCGCTCGATATTGAGCCCTCCCGATATTCCGCGGCTCAGGAAATAATCCGCAACTGCCGCACCGATCAGGAGCACGTCATAAATAAGCACGGCATACGCCAGCACCGGCATGGTCCATGAAAGAGACAGCGGTAATACGCCGAAGGCTAGTAGGACATAAAATCTGCCTGAAAAAACAAAACCCATGGATCGAGCGATTATAACAGTTCGGCTTAAAAGTTGAATGCACCCCTAAATTAAGATACTGGAACAAAGCCGTGACTGAATCGCTGGCTGCATTTTAACCAACCAAAATATTGCAGCCTGATACAACTTATTCGCCAGGTGACGGCTCAAAGTCACAGATGTTCGAGCCACGGAAAATCGCGATCGCGAAAGCGATCATTTCATTCACAGTTTTGTTACTGTGTTATGACCCGCTGTTTGCTCAGGGTGAGCCAGTGGCCGCCTCGGCGGGCATCGAGGAAGTTTACCTTGCAAAAGATGACGGCAGCGGAAAAGCGGGTGAGCAGGTCACGGAATTTAGGGTGACCGACGTGCCGATCTACTGTATCGTCCTTCTCGAATCGAATGCCGCGACAGTTGTAAAGATGAATTTTGTCGCCGTTGCCGTGGCCGGAGTAAAGCCTGAAACCAAGGTCGTGACCGCAACCTATACAACTAAGGAAGGCCAGAATCGGGTAAATTTCACCGGCCGTCCTGATGGAAAGTGGACCGCCGGTAAATATCGGGTCGACCTATTCTTGAATGGGAAATTCGACAGGACGGTCGAATTTATTATCAAAGGAACTCCCACAACTATGGAGGCCAACTTCCTCCAACCTGCGGCCCCGGCCGTTAAGGTCCGGCCTAAAGGGCGGCGGGCCAAGCCATGAAGATAAAAATGCCCGGACGATCGTGCCCGGGCATTTTTCTGGACTAATGATTAGTTTACCAGCGATTTGATCCGCCGCCGTATCCGCCGCCGCCGTAGTTGCTGCCGCCGCCGCTATAGCCGCCACCACCGCCGTAGTTACCCCGGCCGCCGCCTCCGCCTCCGCGTCCACCGCGGTCTTCACGCGGTTTTGCTTCGTTTACCTTGATCTCACGGCCGCTGACTTCCTGGCCGTTGAGTTCGGCGATGGCCTTTTCGCCATCTTCCTGCGATGCCATTTCGACGAATCCGAAACCGCGCGAGCGGCCTGTTTCACGGTCCTCGACGACCGTGGCCGATTCAACAGTCCCGATGCCTGCAAATAGTTCTTCTAGCTCCTGACTGGACGTCTGGAAAGAGAGATTACCAACATAAAGTTTCATTGCCATAACAGAATATATTTTTACCTTTCCCGAAGTGGGATCTCAGAGAAGTATCGTGATCGAATCGAAGCTTAAATGAAACGGTCTGCATCTAAGGGATCCGGCCATCGCGGGGCTCGAGAATGAGCTACTTCAACACCTCTTAACAACCAACCCTCGAACTTCCAGACGCCTTCGAATAAACCTATTATCGGGGCACATCACCGTTGATGCGCGAGAGCAGGATTAACAGAAGATATTCTGCACGGACATGGAATCATATGCAAGCGGAAACGGTGCGGTCAAACGAGTTTTTGCTTGATTTGGGGTCCCAGCAGAGTGAGTATCTCATCCATTTTTTCGAGGGCGGCTTCTTCGCCGAGCCTGATCGCCTCATCGCCCCTTTTGATCTGGTCAGGACGGATATGAGCAATCGCGGGCTCGATGATTATATCGGAGCGTCGACGCTGGTCGGCCGATGCCATGCGGATCTGGGTCATTGCCGAGCGGATCATGACCGCGAGGCCGGTCCGGGGAATCGAGTTATAGGTGTTACCGCAAGCGAGCAGGTCTACTGAGATCACGATATCCGCTCCCATAGACCGGACGATATCGACAGGAAGGACCGAGGTCACCCCGCCATCGACGAGGATTCGCCCGTCGAGCCTGACCGGCACGAATAAGCCCGGAACGGCACAGCTTGCGCGAACTGCCGAGATCAGGTCGCCACTGTCCTTTAGTACGAATTCTTCGCCTTTGACGACGTCGTAGGTTACGGCGGCAAAAGGTATCTTGAGATCCTCAAATCGATGGACAGGCAGTTCGCTTCTAAGCACCCTGGCCAGCGGCTCCGTCGAAAGCATTCCGGCTATTGCGAATGACGGCCGCATCGTATTTCTCCATCCAAGCCTGCGGGCCATGGCCTCGATCTCGGCCGCGGACATTCCCGTCGCCAGTGCGGCACCGACGAGCGAGCCGGCTGACGTGCCGGCTATGAAGTCGAAGTGTATGCCGTTCGCCTCGAACGCCCGGATCGCTCCGACGTGTGCAAAGCCCCTTGCACCGCCGCCGGAGAGGGCGAGACCGATCTTTTTTCCTGCCATACGATGACATTGATTTTAACTGTTGTTTATGGAAAACTTAAGCCCCGGCAATGACCCTGCACGAATCATCCACATTTGCCAAAGAAAAGACCGTATCGGATTTTGCTGCCGGCGAGACAGCATGTCCGGTTTGTTCGCGCGTGATGAGCGATGAGCGAGCTTCGCTGTCGGCGATGCCAGAGGACCTGCAGATGTTGATCCGGGCGAATGCCCCCGACAGCTCGGCCTTTGATGAGATCTGCGCCCGCTGCGCCCGCCTGTTTTCCCATGCCAAGGACCAGATAATGACCGAGGCAGCGGTGCAAAAGGATGGTTCGCACGTCCTTTCGACACCGCTGCGGCTGGATGCCGACGAACGGTTTACTGGCAGGGGCGTGACGATCGCGTTTCTCGATTCCGGCTTTTACCCGCATGTTGATCTTACGACACCCGAGAATCGCATTGTCGCCTACAGAAGTCTGCTCGACAGGGACGGCGAGATGGGTTCATTATTTCATCCGGACGTCGCCAGTTGGCACGGCATGATGACGTCGGTCGTTGCGGCAGGCAACGGCTCGCTCTCGAATGGCTTTTATCGAGGAATCGCTCCCGATGCCAAGGTCGTGCTCGTCAAACTCGCCCGAACGGGCCGTATCACCGATCAAAATATTCAGGACGGCCTGGAATGGGTATTGCGAAATAAAGAACAATACAATATCCGGATCGTCAACATCTCGGCCGGCGGCGATGACGAACAAAGTTACCTGCACGACCCTCTGTCACAGACGGTCGAAAGATGTACGGCCGCGGGGATAGTGGTCGTATGTGCGGTGGGCAATGCCGGCCACATGCCGAATCATCCGGTGATGCCGCCCGCAAGTGCTCCTTCTGCGATAGCGGTCGGCGGACTCGACGACAATAACTCGCTAAACCGGGCGCGACGCGGAATGTATCGCTCGTCGTATGGCCCGACGGTCGACGGCTTGCAAAAACCCGAGGTGATCGCTTCGTCGATTTGGGTCCCGGCCCCGATCCTGCCTAATACTCCGACGGCCCAGCAGGCGGAACTCCTTGAGACCTTAGACCAGAGTGATGACGAGCTTCTGCATGCGATAATCCGCAATAACAGCGGCCTCGACCCGGACCTGGATGCCGCTCTCGACCGGCCCGTGCATTCCATCCGGCAGATCATCACGCTCAAGATCGGGCGCGAGAATGTGATATCCAAGCACTACAAATACGTCGACGGCACCTCGTTCTCGGCCCCGATCGTTTCGTCTGTAGCCGCCCAGATGCTCGAGGCAAACCCAAACCTGACGCCGTCCCAAGTCAAGAAGATCCTCATTTCAACCGCCGAACGCCTGCCTCACTATGAAGTAGACCGGCAAGGTTGGGGCGTGATCGATCCAAGACGGGCGGTGGAAACGTCATTGCGGAGTGGTGACGCGTTTACGTCCTGAGTTTCACATTTTATGTCCAGCGATTCATACCAAAGCCCGGCGTGGCTGCTCGAAGGGTTGACCGGCAGCACTTACGGTACGCTTCAGCTAAGAAAGGGTCGCCTTACATTTGATGCAAACGGAGTGCTTGTTTTTGATGTGCCGATCGACAATGTCCGCGATGTCGTTTTCCAGTGGTATTACTTCAGCGGCGGTGTCAAATTCCGTATCGGTGCGGATAAATACAGGATCTCATTCGTCGAGCCGGGGAATAGAAGCGATTTTACGGATGTCGTCGGCGGTCGTGATAACGGCAAGATCTGGAAAAAGGTCCTCATGTAGCCGAAACTCTTGTAAGGTGAGCAACCAACCGCTTAGGACGTTCATCATTCAAATATGACATACGAATACCTGATCAAGCGTTTCCTTCCGTTCTCTCTCGGTTTTTTTACGGCGGTTCTCGTCACATCGCTGTTTCAGGCGTTCTGCTCGATCGGCCGCAGCCCGAATGTCCCTGAGGTCAGATCTGTGTCATACGACAAAACATACGCGTGCAAAAGCAGGATCCGCGGCTACGGCGTAGGTTCGGGCTCAGGTATCGGCCACGGAGTCAGCGGCTCTACGTCCGCGGAAGGCAAGTTATCGATCCTGCACAAACCCAAACCAGCATATACCGATGAGGCACGAGCAAACGGCACAGAGGGCACGGTTCTGCTTCGCGTCACATTCCTTCCAAACGGCGAGATCGGATCGGTCGTTCCTGTCAAGAGCCTCCGCGACGGGCTTACGGAACAAGCAATAACCGCGGCCCGCGAACTTGAGTTCATACCTGCAAAACGCAACGGCACGCCGGTCTCCGTCACACGACAGGTCGAGTATACTTTCTCGCTATATTGAGAACTCGAAGAAAGGGCCCCAGAGGCCTCTTACACCGTTTCGGACTTTGAGATCATAGACCGCAATTTCACGAGTCCTGCTTAGGTAGTGGAAGGGTAAGCAGGTGGCCGCGATAAACAAAGTAAATCTTACTGCCCGCTTCATCCACCCAGACGTTCATGCTGTTGACGGTGATCTTCGGAATACGCAGTATCGTCTTAAAAGCGAACGCCCGGCCGTCTAGCAGCCCGATCGTGGTGGCGTGCGAGCGGATATCCGGGATCGCCGCCCAGTGTTTTCCGGCGGTTTTGGATTGCTGCAGAGGTCGAAACGTTTGCTGCGCAAAAGGCCGGAATTCGCCCTTCGCCGGCTATTAAAAAAAGAAAGACAAAAACAGGGCGGCACGAATAGTCGCCTTCAGGTTGCGATTGAGTTAAGACATTATAGGGTTCTAAATGACCGAATTGATGAATTTCGATCGTGTTCGGCTGCCAGTATGCGGTCCATATTCACGACCCACCTACCCCCGACCACGCCGCGAAACATGGCGATGTAATCAGCTGAGCAGAAAACTTGACCGTACATGCAATGACATGCTATAAGTGAAACGTTCCGAGGTGTCGCCGGATGGATCTTTGACAAATAGGTTTGCTGGTAAATCGTGAATCGTTGGCGGTTGATTCTTGATCGTTGATCTTTACGCCTTGAGGCACCTTAAACTTAACCGCTCGGATGTAGTACGGATCCTGGAAAAACGCGTGGTACACCGTACAAGTGGGTAACTCACTGTGATAGCTAGGGTTACGTCACATTTGTTGTACCAGCAGTGGTACAAAAACAGGGGGTCTAGATAGTGGTAAAATGGTTTGCGAGGTGCGAGGAGGCGGTGTATCGGAGGAGTTGGAAACGGCTTCGCCATACACCAGACGGGCACATACAAGAGGTAGGCCCCGCGAGGGGCGAGGCCGCTACATGCGCGGCGGTATCTCTCTGAACATGTGATAAAGTGTCAACTTTTTCAGGACGACACGCTGCACGACACGTGTAATTTGGTTTTTCGCTAAAAGCGTCAAGACGTAGGCAAAATAGATGTTAAGTAGTCTGATTGCAATAGTTGCGCTACCGCTGACGGTTCTCACTTTCGCGGCTACCGTGTGTTCGAGTTTGACGTCGTTGGGCGCGGCGTAAAGCGCACGGTTGGCGACACTTGCGGCCTTGGTGACACTGTCACGGCTGGCGAAGGCCGCGGGGTCGGTGAGCGTTCGGGAGTTGGTGAGCGTTCCGGCGAAGGGCTGGGCTCGGGACTCGGCGTCGGGCTAATTTTAGGCGACGGTGACGGCGTTGGTGTCCGCAGGTTAGCGTTAAGGTTCGTATCAAAACTATTCCCGACGTCGAAATTAGCGTTGGTGTTGAAGTTGAAATTCGAATCGAAACCGAGATTTGTATTGATATTCACATTCTGGTTGGCCAGCATGTTTATGTTGTCATTTACGTTCAAGTTGCCATTTGAACGGTCGCTTACGAACCAAAACAATCCGGCACCGAAGCCGACGACCGCGAGAGTGCCTATGATCGTAAGTACCACGGTCTTGGCGGTATTTTGCTGTGGCGGCGGCGGATAATATGCGGCCGCTGTAGTCCGTGGACGAACGGGCTGCGACGCTGGGGTCGCGGTCGGGATCACGATCCGGCCAGACAGGTCTTCGCTATCGGCAGACGACGTGGTCTGCGGAGTTTTGCGGCGGATGATAGTTTCTTCGCCACGATCGGCAGTTTCTTCCCCGGCTTCACTCGGAAGGGCGGTGAAATTTGGTTGGGCCTCGTCAACGAGCGGCGTACCGTCTTTGGTGCAGAAGCGGATGATCTCTTCGTCGTAACGCTCGTCACAGATGGGGCAGTATTTCATATACTTTTCGGCGGGCGGTAGGTTCGGATTATTCTAGCACGATTCGGAAATGCCAAATAAACCAAAGTCAACAAAAACGTTCGATTAATTAATATACTCGTCGGATGGAGATGCATCCCGTGCGGCGGGGGCGAATGCTGAAGCTTCCTCTTCCAGATTCCAGATCTCAAATAGTGCAGCAGGGCATTCGGTTACGAATCGCGATGGTTTTTGCAGCACAGTTTGGCGATTGTAATCGGTGATGATCAAAGGGTATGTGAGATAGAGCTCGTCTTTGGCACGTGTGAGGGCGACGTACCAAAGGCGGCGTTCTTCTTCTTCGCTCTCGATCTCCCGAAGCGACCGCGGGCTGGGGAATTTGCCCTCGGCGGCCCAGATGACAAAAACCGCCTTCCACTCGAGGCCCTTTGCCTGGTGAACGCTTGTCAGGGTAAGCAACTCATCCTCTTCGCCGGCGGAGACCACCTCTTCGCCGACAAGGGGCTGCGGCTCCTTGAACCGTTCGGTCGACAGCAGGGCAAGCTCCGAAAGAAAATCCTCGGTCGATATGTAGCGGTTGGCGAATGCACCGAGCCCTTTCAGATCCTCCATACGGGCCTCGGCATTCTCGTAATTCTCCTGTAAGTAGCATTCGTAACCGTTATTAATGACGATCTCTATCTGTTTCGAAGGGTTATTGCGATTCTCGTCGGCGACGAGTATTTCGAGGAGCTGGACGAAGGATTGCCATGACAGTTTGTCACGAAGTCGGCCGAGCGAATCTGACTGGAGAGCAAGCATTCCCGCTCGCCAATCTTTGGCCGTGGTCGCGCTGGGAGGAACGACTGTTATTTCATCTGAAATTACCTCATCTGCTGCCCAAGGCGTTTCTTCATGCTGCTCCGTCATGGCAAGCAGGGATGCTTGCCCTCCAGTCGAATTAGATATGACTTCGTAAACGCGATTCGCGGTTTTATTGCCGACGCCGGGGATCATCTTCAGAATTCGCTTCCAGGCGAGTTCGTCACGCGGATTGACGATGATCCGTAAGTAAGAGATGACGTCCTTAATGTGAGCCTGCTCGAAGAACCGAACGCCGGACTGGACGCGATAGGGGATGTTTCGCCTTGTTAGCTCGAGCTGCAGCTCGATCGAATGATAGTGCGAACGGTACATCACGGCGATGTCTTCCAGGTTAGTGCCCTCATCGCGGATCTCTAGTATTCGTGATGCCACAAACGCCGACTGCTGATCGACGTCGGAGCCGGGAACTAACGCGGGTTTAAAATCACGAGAACGTCGAACGGCCGTCAGCATCTTAGGGAACTGCTTGCGATTGTTCGAGATCGAAGTGTTTGCGAGGCCGAGGATCTCAGGCGTCGAGCGGTAGTTGGTTTCCAGCTTATAAAGAGCGGCTTCGGGATATCGCTTAGGAAACTCGTAGATGTTTGTAAATTCGGCACCGCGCCATGCGAATATGCTCTGGGCATCGTCGCCGACCACCATTACGTTCCTATGCTTGACCGCGAGTAGGTCGATGATCTCAGCCTGAAGACGGTTGGTATCCTGGTATTCGTCTACCAGGATGTGTTGGAACTGTTCGGCATAGAGGTCGGCGATCTCGGCCTTTTCAATCAGCAGGCGTTTCAAATTAAGCAGCAGATCGTCGTAATCCATTACGTTGCGCTCCTGCTTTCGGGTCTGGTAAATACTATCGACCCATTTTATCTGTGCCGTCAGCAGCTCAAAATACGGGTACTTGCCGGCGATGACGTTCTCGATCGGAAGATCGGTGTTATTAGCATACGAGATAATGCCCTGAACGATCTCGGCCTTCGGGAAACGCTCCTTCTTAGTGTCGATCGCGGCCTCATCGATGCAAACGTTGATGAAATCGCGGGAATCCTCACTGTCGAGAATTGAGTAGCCTGAGTCGAAGCCGATACTAACTGCATGACGGCGAAGAATTAGGTTGGCGATCCGGTGAAAGGTGCCGCCCCAGACTCGGTGGACGTTCTGGCTGCCCGTAAGAGATTCTACGCGGCGGAGCATCTCTTTCGCGGCTCGATTTGTGAATGTGGCAAGAAGGATTCGCTGCGGCGATATGCCCTGCTCAATGAGGTAAGCGACCCGGTAGGTGATCGCCCGAGTTTTGCCCGTTCCAGCCCCGGCCACGACGAGAGCGGCCTGCGAATCAGCGGTTACGACTCGAAATTGCTCTTCGTTCAGTTCGGACCGATACCGCGTGAGCCTTTCGGGCAGAGCGGACCTATCACGTTTTACTACGTACTTTTTCACCTGTGAAACACAATATTATCACAGGTGTGAGACGGGCGATAAACGCTTATAAGTGTTTCTTCAGGTCAGCAAGCAGCCATTTTATTGCGGCATCTAGCTGCGAATCGCGCCCCGTATAGGTTTCGCCGATAGGGCGGGTGACATGTATGTCGACCGGGCGGGGATTGAGCTCCATATTTTGACCTCTGTTATCCGTGATCCGCTGCCGCGGCAGTCGTACACTTGTGCCGTCGAAAAGGGTGGCATTCCAAGTGAAAATTATCCAGCCGGACGTCGGTTCACCGACAACCTTGCCAAGCCCCAGTTCGCGGTAGCCTTCGGTGAGATCCTCGGCATCTGAAAGCGAGTGCTGGTTGGTAACGAGAACGGTCGGCCGCTCAAGAGCCCGCTGGCCAAGATTTGCCCGCCCCGGAACGGTCCATTTACCACGCTCGGTCATATTCAAATATCCGCGGCGAGCCAGAACATCGATCACGTACGGATTGATGAAGCCGCCGTTGTTATTTCGAATATCGATAACCACACCGTCTTTGCCCTGATTCTGCACGTCCAGATCGACATAAAGCTGAGCGAGACTCCCCGAGCCCATATCCGGAAGGTGGACATAGCCGAGACGGCCGCCGCTTTTGGTTTCGACATACGACCGATTCGACGCTACCCATTGGCGGTAAAGCAGGTTGCGCTCGATATTGGTTGTAACTGGCCTGACTGCGATGTCGCGACGGTTACCGCCGTCAGCGTTAGTGAATGTCAGCTCTACCCTCCGATTTACCTTGTTCTCAAGCAATTCATCCAGATTTGTCGTGCCGGCAAGAGTCTTGCCGTCGACCTGTGTCAGGTAATCGCCGACCTTCACTTCGCGAGTTATATCAACGGGTCCCAGGGAAATGATCTCAGTAACTCGAAAACGTCCGTTCGATTCAAGTTCGGTTCGATCGAATCTCAAACCGAGCTTTCCGATCGGCGTCGGGGTGAAGCCGGACGGACCTCCAACGCCCAGGTGCGAGGCATTGAGTTCCCCTATCATTAGTGACATTATCCGACGGACCTCGTCCAGATTCTTCGCACTGGCGACAACAGGTTCGAATGAACGGCCCAATGCGTCCCAGTCAGCCCCGTGATACTTGTCATCGTAAAAATTATCACGCAGATATCGCCATCCTTGCTTGAAGACTTCAACTTTCTCGTCAGCAAAATTTACGTTCATCTCAAGTGTGAGTGCGAGAGGCTTGGTGTCTCGGCGATCGAGGTTGGCGATCATCACGCGCCCGCCTTCTATGTAGTAAACCTCTTTGGAATCAGGCGAGAATTGCGTGGCGAATTTGCCGCCGGATGTAGATGTGATCTGCCGCGGCGTTGTGTCCGTAGCTAGCTCGTCAAGCGATATCGAATACAGGTTGAACTGTCCCTCGGCGCTAGCCGAAACCAACAGAGTTTTGCCATCAGGACTTATTACTTGAGATCCGACATCGAGGCCGATGGGCAGCAGGCGAAGCCGCGACCGGATCTCGTCAAATACGATCTCCGTCTTTTTATCATCCTTCTTTTCCGGACTTGCTGTCGGCGAAGCCTGTGGCACCGGACTCGGGGTCGGTGTCGTCGGGGTGCCGGGCTGCGGCCGCTGCTGCGGATTTTCCTGCCGGAAAAGCTCGCGAAACTGATCTTCGCGGAACTTCGGCGTCTTCAGCCGTAGATCGACCCGGGCTATCGCCGTGTTTTCGGTTCGCTGATTTGTGTCGAAAAGGATATATTCCCCGTCTGGGCTCCATGAAATTGCACCGCTGTTGGAATTGGCGATAAAGCTTAATGATCTGGCAGGCCCGCCGGCAATCGGTACTGCCGAAACGTTTGTATATGACCGCTGTTCCGGCGAATTCGTCAGATAGGCGAGCCAACTGTTGTCAGGCGACCAGGCGATGGTCCGGGTCCCGATAAGGGGTGGGGCGTCTGTAAAAAACTTCGCTAATTCGCGTTCGCTCTTTCCCGCGATATCGTAAACCATCAGCTTTCGTGCATCGCGTATAAAGGCGATGTTCTTGCCATCGGACGAAAAAACCGGCGAATAATCATTGCCCTCTTGCGTCAACTGCGTTTCGGCCTGAGTCCCAAAATCGAACTGGAACAGCTGCATCGTCCCGTTCCGTTCTGAAGCGTAGACGACGGATCGACTGTCGGCAGCCCAGGTAACGTGCGATTCCGGAGCGACCGTATTGGTGATACGCACCGCCTCGCCGCCGTCTTTAGCTGACGCGGCGAAAACCTCGCCGCGAGAGATCACAGCTACTTTTTTGCCATCGGGCGACAGAGCAAGTTCGCGAATTTGAGTCGATAAATTGACGCGGTCCGTCATGGGTCCATAGGCTGTACCGCGGAGGGATATTGCCACAGGAGCGCCCTTTCCGGTATCCGTGTCGATCTTCCATATCCTTAGATCTCGTTCGAAAGCGATCTGTTTTCCATCCTGCGAAATGCTGGGCCACAAAACCCGTCCGCTGTTAAAGTTCGTCAACTGTTTGGCCTGACCTCCAATATTCTGCACCCAGATGTTTTCCTGTCCCGAACGATCGGACATAAAAAACAGCCGCTGGCCGCTCGGATGCCACATCGGCCAAAGCTGCTTAGCTCCGCGGGCGCTCAATTTTTCGTAAGTTTCGCCCTTCTTTAGCCAGATCTCGCTTTCATCGAGGTGGGAACGGCCATTTCTCCACCATTGCCCGTTTGCGATACCTCGGGCAGAGAATGCAATACTCGATCCGTCCGGAGACGGCGCGGCGAAGTATTCAGCCGTGTACCTGTCGGCTGATACCTGCATTGGAGTCCCTCCGGAAGCGGGCACACGGTAGATATCGCTGTAGTTAATATCACGGCTTGATGAAGAAAAGTATAGCCATTTGCCGTCGCGGGACCATCCGTCAAGAACATCATTGAAATCATCGAATGTAATGCGTGTCATCCCTCCCGAGCGCAGATCCAGAACGTATATATCGCCCGCCCCCGTTCGGTTTGAAACAAATGCCAGCTTCGTTCCGTCCGGCGAATACATCGGCCGCGATTCGGTAGCAGGGTGCGAGATCAGTAGCTGAGCAACACCTCCGTCCGAGGAGACCGTCCAGATGTCACCACCTGACACAAATGCTATTTCTTTACGGTCGGGTGAGAATGAGGGCTCCGTCATATACGGTCCCTGTGCTTGAGCATAAGCAGAAGCGATCCATCCGAGCAGAACAATCAACACAGGGCAAAGCCTCGTCAATAAATGGCACAACATATTTTTTTCAAGGTTTACTGAGATCTAATACGTTACCCCGGACGAGGAGGTTTCCGGATCCGGGGACGTTTTCAGACAGGACGGGGACTTCGATGCACATTCGGCAGCAGCCTAATTGCACGACGACAAATGTCGGTGAGATCGTTGATCGTTAATGGTTAATCCACCGCAAAACTTACATTTACAACAGCCGTAATGTCCTTTTCGATCGTGCCGGTATCGTAAGTTCCGTAGTCTGAGACCTCGGTCGAATCGGCCGCTGTGATCTGTAGAACGCCCATCCGTGCGGATCGGACGGAACCGATCGAGTTTCCGGTACTAGATGCGATTCGCTCGGCCCGTTCCTTAGCGTCCTTCGCGGCCTCGCCCAGCATTTCGATCTTAAGATCGCCGATCTTTGTATAGTAATATTGCGGGGCCCTCGACTCGATTAATATTCCCTGATTAATAAGCTCCGTTGCCTCGCGAGCTATTTGGGATATCCTGCCGACGTCGTTCGACCGCACCTCGATCTGCTGAGAAAGCGAATAGCCCGAGATCTCGGAGGTTTCATTGCCGTTGGCGTCCTGACGTTTAAGGGTCGATGTAGTAATGGATGAAACGGTCATCTGTTCTTCAGGGATCCCTTTTTGCACGAGATACTGTTTTATTTTTGGAATGTTTTCGGACAGGCCTCGGTAGGCTTCCTGAAGTTCGCCAGATTGCGAAGAAATGCCGGCATTCCAGACTACCAGATCAGATGTTATTCGGCGTTTCGCGGAACCGGTCACTGTAATTGCCTCATCGCCCTTTTTGCTGCTTGAATAAAACCATCCGAATATTAGCGATGAGATGATCAACCCTATTGCCAGGGCAGCCCCGCCATTAAACAAGTAATGCTTATCTCCGTTGATTCCCAGTGCTCCCATTTATCCTCCGTCAGAATGTCAAAAGAGTGCTAGCGAAACAATACGCCCGACCAGTGTATCTGTCAATTTCGAACCGGACTCGTCCGATAATAAGCAAATACCAAATATTTGCATTTGGGATGTCAGAAAGTTACGATTAACTTTCCGTAAAAATATCTTCGAGGAATAAGAGTAAAATGAAATTACCAGGTGGATTAGACTTAAATTCGATGATGCAGCAGGCCCAGCAAATGCAGGAAAAAATGGGCCGCGAAATGAAGGAAATGATGGTCGACGCGGCCGCTGGCGGCGGTGCTGTGACCGTTAAGATGCGTGGAGATTTCGAGGTAGTAAATCTGACGATCTCGCCGGACCTGATCAAAGACGGCGATGTCGAAATGATCCAAGACCTTACCGTAGCTGCCCTAAATGAGGCACGCCGCAAAGTAGAAGAATCGCTCAAGGGTAAGCTCGGCGGAATGCTTCCTCCTGGGCTGATGTAAAGGAACGCTGGCTTCTAGCCGGCCCAATGCCGCCAAGATGGCGGCGTTCCCAAAAATGCTTGATTTTTCAGAACCCGTCGCTAAGCTTATCGACGAATTTAAACGCCTGCCTGGCATCGGTAACAAGTCAGCTCAACGGCTGGCTTTTTATATAATGAGGCTACCGATGGCCGAGGTTGAGCAATTTGCCCACGCTTTGAGGGACGTAAAGGAGAAGATCGTTTTCTGTACGACCTGCAATAATCTTACCGATGTAAATCCTTGTATCTATTGCTCCAATCCCAAACGCGACAGGTCGTTGATCTGCATTGTCGAAGAGCCATATAACCTCGTGGCAATCGAAAAAACTCGTTCATTCCGCGGCCTTTATCACGTACTGCATGGCACTCTCTCGCCCATGCGGGGGATCGGTCCGGATGAACTGATGCTTGCCAACCTATTGACGAGACTGAGGCCCGAGGCAAATGAAGGCGTGGAGGTCAAGGAAATTATAGTCGCGACCAATCCGACGACGGAAGGGGAAGCAACCGCGAACTACATCGCTAGATTATTAAAACCTCTCGGTATCCTTGTAACAAGGATCGCCATGGGTATGCCGGTTGGGTCCGACCTGGAATTCGTTGACGAGGTGACGATGGACCGCGCGATGGCCAATCGACACGCTATCTGATCGTTAGAATCGGACGACTTCAGTTTCGGCGTCAGACGCATTTCGCGAACCTTTCCAATCTTCTTCTGTGTCGTAAAAGTTTACATCAAACTTGAGCATGGATTTTACGGGAACACCGTCGAAGTCTGTCGGGGCGTTTTCAAACGCCATGATCGAACCTATACCAATGACTTCCGTGCCGATCTCTTTCAGGAGGTTTATTGTTTCTTTGATCGCGCGGCCCGATCTTAAGATATCATCGACTATAATTGCGGGAAATAATTCTCCTGTACCGATATATTGGCGAAACTGCCGTTTGCCATCCTCCATTTCTGCCCAGTAGATCTGCTTGGCCTCGAGAGCCTCGCGGACGCCGAAAGCCACCATGATTCCGCCCGGACTTGGGCTGACGACCGAGACCTCAGGCAGCCGTTTGGAAATAGCCTTTTCCATCCGGAACATACGGCTCAATCCGACAGATAATACCCGAGCATTATCATGCTCGCGAAATGCCAGCGGCATCTGAAAATAATGCGATGCGTGTTTCCCGTTAGGGTAGATAAAATGGCCCCTGCGATAAGCTTCCGTTTGCGTTAGGATATTCATCACCTTTTCGGGTGACGGGATCAAATTCATTCGATTACTCCTTTAATAAAATGCCAATTATACAATCCGAGACCGGTCTTTCCAATCGCACGAAGAGAGTTCCTTATTTATCTGCCTTAAGTAAATTTTCCACAAGACGCTTTTGATCAGGGCTCATTTCCTCAGGGAGATCGTCAATAGTAAACCATCCAAGATCGGAGATCTCGCGGCTCCGAACCGCGGGTTCGCCGATTCCCCTGGCGGTCATTATTACTTCTATGTGCCGATATAGGGTCCGGCATCGGACCAGACTGATATCCTCCAGCTGCAGACCGGTTTCTTCGCTGATCTCACGTCGTAAAGCGTTTTCAGGTTGTTCTCCCAGATCAATGAAACCGCCCGGAATGCCCCAGCCTGATGCTGTGGATCTAAGAACGTGATTCAGCAGAAGAACCTGGCCACGTTCATTGACGATTATCCCCGCCGCGGAAACAGTAAAGGTGGTATGGAGCCTTCGTGTCAGCCATCGACGCAGTGTTGCCGGCATTGCCTTCCAGAAAACTCCGGCTGTTTTAGTCATCATTACTTAAGTTAATCGCACCGGAATTTTCCAATGGCGATATTGTTTCGCCGATCAAAATACTAATTGCCGCCTTGATCTTAGGTGAGGGTCCGGACAATACGACGGTATCGTCCGTCCTAAAAATATAATTAGCGCCCGGGGTTATTTTAGTCTGATCGCTCCTGATGACCGCTACCACGGTTGCACCAGTGCGATTGCGTAGGTCAAGTTCGCCGAGGGTTTTACCGATTACTTGACTCTCAGACGAGAGCGTGACCGTTTCGGTGATCGCCTGCTGCAGAGCGGCGTTTAAGTTCCCCATTGCAGCCGGCGGGAGTGAGGCCGAACGAAGCATTTCATAACCTTGACGCCGGACTCGGCCGATCTGGTCCTCGATAATATCGTTAGGAACTCCGTACCGGTAAAGTACGCGAGAAAAGATCTCGATACTCGTTTCGAACTCCTCCGGAATTACCTCGTCGGCCCCTAATGGGAGCAGTTGTACGATCTCGGCCGTATAGCGGGTCCGGACAATAATATGGACCTTTTCATTCAGACGGTGGGCGAGAGCGACGGTCCGCCTGGTTGCTAAG
This sequence comes from Pyrinomonadaceae bacterium, assembly GCA_041745615.1. GTDB lineage: Bacteria > Acidobacteriota > Blastocatellia > Pyrinomonadales > Pyrinomonadaceae > OLB17. The sequence goes on from JBGTIP010000076.1 coordinate 51,844, forward strand.
GGGTCAGACATCGCCAACACAAGGACCCAGGCTCTATCTATGCCAGCGTGTATGAGCACCTCTCGTCTGGTGGCATCGCCAAAATTTATCTTCTCACCTTTGCTCTTCGCCCGGCGTACAGCATCCGCGTTTACATCCAGGATCGTGTAAGGCACCGCTACGGATCTGAGCACCCTTGCGAGATTTCGTCCATTCAATCCGTAGCCGACGATTATCACATGCTGTTCGAGCCCACCGCTTGATGTCAGATGGATGTCTTGTTCAGTATTTTCTATTTCGCCAACTCGCCCGTCAGACAAAAACTTTTGAATGGCCTCGCCGCCACGTGGTGCAAAGGCGATCATGAACGGAGTAGCGATCATTGATAAGATCGAGGCGGCCAGAAACGTTTGGTAGTCATCCTCGGGAAGAAGGCCCGATCCCTGCCCGGCACGCGCCAGGATAAAAGAGAATTCACCGATCTGTGCCAGCCCCAGGCCGACCATAGCTGCAACGCGCTGAGGTGACCCAAGAAGTCGTACGATCGCCCAGATGATCAGCGCTTTTAGAACGATAAGTCCCAGGAAGATCACCAGCACGTATCCTAAGTTCGCTAACAGGGAGGACAGAGAAAGCAGAAGTCCTATGGAGACAAAAAATATACTATTGAAAACATCGCGAAACGGCAGGACCTCAGCTGTTACCTGATGGTTGTACTCAGAATCTGCGAGAACCATACCCGCAATAAATGCACCGAGTGCAAGGGAGAGACCGAAATGTGAGGTCACCCATGACATTCCGAGGCAAAGCAGAACGACGGTGAGTAAAAACACCTCGGGGCTTCGCAGACGAACGATCCGTCCAAGGAATATAGGGATCAGCAGCCACGCTCCGGCTACGATCAGAACCAATGCAAGCAGTGAGCCGCCGAGGCTTACGATAACGGATGAAAGCGATTCGCCTCCCTGGCCGGCGAGCATCGGGATCATAAGCAGCATAAACACAATGCTGATGTCCTGAAAAAGCAGGATGCCAATACCGGTGCGTCCATGAGGTGCATCGACCTCATTGCGGTCAACATACGATTTCAAGACTATTGCCGTGCTCGAAAGGGCGACCAGAAATCCGAAGAAAACTGCCTGCTCGATCTCGCGGCCGAGCATATAGGCGGCAAAAGTAACGACGCCGATAGTTAACCCGACCTGCAGGCCGCCGCCCAGCAGGACCAGCTTCTTCATTTCACGCAGGCGGGCAAGCGAGAATTCGAGGCCGATCGAAAACAGCAGGAGCATTACGCCGATCTCCGCCAGGATCTCGACACCGCTTACATCAGAGATCAGGCCGAGTCCGTATGGCCCGATAGCAATGCCAGTCAGCATAAAACCGACCACTAACGGCAGACGCATACGGAGGCAAAGGTATGCCACCGGCACCGATGCCAATAGGATCACGAGCAAGTCTGCGAATAATTGAGGAGTGTGCATTCAGATCCGCACGTCTGCCGCGTTGACGCGCATCATTTCCTTACATTGAATCGGCTTAAACTAATCTTACAACATCTTTTCAATCGAATCGGTTCAGAGCTTTCGTGTCGGACGCTCCAGCGTAAACAACGCCAGCATTGAGTGCTATTCTGAGATCGCATGCACGAGATCGACCTTATATCTTCCAGTGACAGGATCTTGAGCTGGGATGAAGTAAACAGCATGCATAAAACCCGGAACGGGATCTATCAAAAAAACGGACGGTTGATCTCGCTGCTTACTGACTTCGGACGTATAAATCCCTGCTATCCGGATGAACACGGGGCGACGTCGGAGACGATCCTATACACTGGCAGCGGACGCCGCGGGGACCAAAAACTCGATCTTCAAAACCGGGCACTTCTGGATGCCGTTGACACCTGCGATACAGTCCCGCTATTTAACAAGCTTGCCGCGGGAAAGTGGGAATTCATGGGCTATTGGCGTGTCACGGATGGCGTTTACATTTTTGACGAGAATCAGGATCGAATGGTGTGGAAATTCACACTAGATCGAGTAATGACCTAGATCCCCATCCTCCAGGGGTGCCAGTCCACAGGTGAACCCTGCGCTCATTTCCCCAAATTCACAGCCCGCTTGTAGGCGGCGTAGACTGCTTTGGAGAGTACCGTCCGCAGCGTGCCTTTTTCCATCTGGTAGATCGCTTCGGCCGAGGTTCCGCCGGGGGACGTGACCATGTTGCGGAGTTCGGCGGGATGCTTGTTCGATTCGATGGCGAATTTTACAGAGCCGAGCATCGTTTCCTGCACGAGCTCCTTTGCCATGTCCCGTGAAAACCCCAGGTGAACACCTGCGTCTGTAAGCGCTTCCATCACCATAAAGATGTAGGTCGGCCCGGTAGCTGAAAGAGAGGTTGCCATATCGATCATGTTTTCGGTCTCGACGAAAAGCTCTTTGCCGAGTGCGGAAAGCAGAGAGCAAACATGACCGCGTTCTTCTTCTCCAACGGCGACCGTGCAGGTCCACGCTGTAATGCCGGCTCCGATCTGCGAAGGAGTATTCGGCATTGCACGCACGATCTTGGCCGTACCAAGTTCCTCCGCAAGATGCTCGATCCGGGCCCCAGCGACAATCGAGATCACAAGCTGATCGGGATGCATGACGCCATTCAGATCGGCCAAAACTCGGGGAAGCCGCTGTGGCTTTATGCAGAGAACGATGGCCGAGCTTTTTGAACCTGCCATAGCCCTTGCCGCTTCGACATTGTTTTCGAATACCTTAATGCCGTACTTTCCAGCGAGCTCGTCACGACGGTTTTCACGCGGGTGGCTGGCGGCGATATTGCTGGGATCGACAAGCGCCTTTCGAAGCAGTCCGGCGATCACCGATTCGCCCATAACACCGCAGCCGATAAATGCCAGATGCAGATCATTGAGTTCGTTTGCCATATATTCAGACCAGAAGGATGATTTAACCACTGATCGGATAGAGGTACAAATATCACCAAGTGAGGGTTGAATCGCCATCCGACAACATCCATCTATTCGACAAGTCGACAAATTTAGACAGCCGTTTTACACCGTCCCACGTGGGATGGTAAATGGGACGCGTAAGCGTCTGGGGCTCAACAAGTTACGCCCGTTCATCCCATTTTTCAAAAAGTGCGTAACGTGTGCCACGTTTGTATGACGTTTGTATTACACGTTGACGTCAACGACACGGCTTTCGACTACAACATCTTTCTCCAACGCCCATATTTACTGGGTGCGTGCGAAGTTCCAAGTGACGGATGGCAGGTGACGAGTGAGTGAGTGAATTAAGAGTCGAATAACGATCAACCTTCCACCATCGATCAACCGCCCACATTTTCAAAGATCAAGAGTCTAAGATCGAAGTTCAAAGACCCGACACCGCAACAGGCTAGCTCATTTCGAGGGTCAAATGGAATACCAAATGTCGCATTTGTCGCATTTGGCGTAATTGTCCCAGAAACGTCTGTTCCGGAGTTTTCACATCCCGCTAATTTCTCGCTGCGATCTCCTGCTTGGGGGGTTGGTCTTTTGGCTAGGTTTTCTGATGCTCAAGGCGATCTGCAAAAAGAAAAGAAGTACGACGCTGATCCCAAGAACGAACATCCCGGACCGCAGATCGCCAGTCCTTTCTGACAGGTAGCCGATCAGCCACGTGACGGCAGCGGCGCCGAGCGTTCCGGCCATGAAGAGCGGCACGGCCCGGCGGTTGGCTGAGGGGCCAAAGGTTTTTGAGAACCTGGAAACGTTAGTAGGAAATATCCATGAGGTGCCGAATCCGCACACAGCTGCGCCGAGGCTGAGGGCGATGACCGTTCCCGCCCACAAGGTCAGCGAGATTCCAGCCATCATTATTCCCAATCCGAGAAAAAGCATTTTGTTCTCATTGAAGAACCTGAAAAGAACGGGAGCGACAGCTCGGCCGATAACAAAAAATAGAAAATACAGCAGAGTGGGCGAAAGCCACGGGAAAAGGGGCTCGCCCTCTACTCGCCCGGTATAAGTCGTCAGCCAACCGCCCATGCCGCTCTCAAAGCCTACGTGGATAAAGTTGAAAAAGGCGATCGCCCAGGCCATCGGCATTCGCCAGATAGGCTCATCGTCGATCGGATCAGTATCGCCCTGGCCAGATGTGGAAACCACGGGCCCGCCGACCGCAAGTTTTAGCATTAGCGACGCTCCGAGCAGCGGTAATGCGAGAAAGATCGTCGTTAGACTGACGTCGTCAACGGTGCTGAAGAGATCGACGAACGGTTTGCATATGATAGCCCCGATCCCCCAGCAAAGGTTGAGAATACTGAGGGCCGGCCCCGTCCGCTCGGGATTTACCTCGATGATCATCATGTTGATCGCCGGCAGCGTGAGCCCGATCCCAATCCCGTTTACAAAGAAGCCGACAAGGCAGACCTCGAATGAGTCCGCGTTGAGCAGCAGCACACCGACGGCCATCGCGATCGCCCCGAGCACAGTCGCAGACATGTAACTATTTCGTTTTGCAAATCGACTGGTGGCAAGACTGCCAAGGAGAGAGCCTGCGAACTGGGAAGGGAAGAAATAGCTAAGCTGCAGGTCGGTGAGAGTGAATTGCGTGGCGAGGATAGGCAAAACCTGCCCGATCAGTACCGCCGCGATCCCGGAAAGAAAGAATATGATATGCAGAAGGGCCTTGAGGACCGCGGTCCGTTTCGTCTGCGGCATAAGAGGGTATTGTGACAATTTCTCACTCGAAGACAAGAGCAGCAAACACCATTTCCATCCCAGTAGAACTGCTTTTCGGAATTCTGCTCGCGTAAATCGCCGCTATTCGCTAGAATTTAATGTTAATGGAAATGGCAGTTGCCGCTGGAAGCGCCCAGAAAAAAATGGCTTTAAGCACAATCGAGGAAGCCGCACGAGATATTCGTGCCGGCAAGATGATCATTATCGTCGATGACGAAGACCGCGAAAATGAAGGCGACCTGGTGTGTGCAGCAGAAAAGGTGACGCCTGCCGTGGTCAACTTCATGGCCGTGCACGGCCGCGGCTTGATCTGCCTGCCGATGACCGAGGAGCGATGCAACGAGCTTCAGCTTTTCCCGCAGACGACGGAAAATACATCCAGCATGGGGACCGCCTTTACGACCTCGATCGAGGCCCGCGAAGGTGTGACCACGGGAATATCCGCGGCTGACCGGGCAAAAACGATCCTCACGGCCGTCGATCCTGCGTCCAAGCCGTCCGACCTGGCCCGGCCGGGCCACGTTTTCCCCTTGAGGGCCAGGAATGGCGGCGTACTTGTCCGGGTCGGACAGACCGAGGCCAGCGTCGATATCGCACGGATCGCCGGATTGCAGCCGGCCGCCGTCATCTGCGAGATAATGAATGACGACGGAACCATGGCCCGTATGCCCGAACTTGAAAAGTTCGCGGCCACGCACGATCTAAAGATTATATCCGTCGCGGACCTGGTCCGATTTCGTATTGAAAAAGAAACTTTGGTCCGCCGCGTCGCCCAAGCCGACCTGCCAACGCATTACGGGCTCTTTCACACGGTAATTTACGAGAATATTGTTAACGGCGAGACGCACATTGCACTTAAGATGGGTGACGTTTCAGGGACAACCGATCCCGTCCTGGTACGCGTCCAAACCGAGAACGTGACGTTTGCGATGTTCGGCACGGTGCTTGGTGAAGCGTCGGACGCGGTTCAAGCCTCTCTACGAAAGATCTCCCAGGCTGGTCGCGGTGTAGTTGTTTATCTTCGGCAGCGGGAAAACAACCTCGATCTCGTTAACCAGCTTAAGACATACGCATTGATGCAGGAATCCGGTGTCGATTTTCAAACAGCCAAGCGGGAAACGGGCTATGGCAAGGTGCACGATCACGGCATCGGAGCGCAGATACTAAAAGATCTAGGGGTAAAAAAGATCGCCTTGTTATCGAATCATCCGCCCAAGGTAAATGCACTTGATGCATTTGGGCTGGAGATCGTCGATACGATCAGTCTATAACGGCGATCTGTCATTTATATGCCGGAAGAACGGCCAAATAATCCGGAAGAAAACGGTGAAGAGGCAAATGCCGAGCCGATCACCGACGAAGGTACCGGGCCGAGGCGGGCCTATTTCACCAGACGGAATATGGTGATAGCGGCCGGGTCGCTCGCGGTCCTTTTGATCCTGGTCGCCCTGCTTGCGGTCGTATCGTTCAGGTACGGCGTTGTCGACAACTACATCAAGGAACAATTTGTCACGAGAATGGCCGACATGGGCGTTGATTTTGATGCTGATGTATTCAGGTTGAGCATAAATCCGCTTGTCCTCGAGCTCAGGAATGCCACATTCAACGATAGGGTGACCGGCGACAAGCTCTTTTTCATCCGCGAGGCCCGCCTGCATCTATCGATACAGGACCTCTACGCATGGCAGTTAAGCCGTGACATCTCGATTGATACGACCGAGGTCAACGGTGCGGAAATATGGGTCACATTCGATGAGAACGGACGATCCAATTTCGCTAACCTCCAACTTGTCGAGGACGAGCCCGGGGGCCGCGTCAATTTCAAGTATGAATCGATAACTTTTTCGCTAACGGATAGCGTGGCCCATTTTGGAGACGTTTCGAGAAAACTGTCCGGCGACGCCAGGAACATAATGTTTTTCTTTTCTCCCGTGGACATCAGCGTTCCGGATGATGAGAAACGATACAAGTTCGACTTTACTTCGACGAATTCGAATTTTGATTATGACGGCCGGACGGTTGAAAACATCGACATCCGGTCGACCGGGATCGCCGACCGTCAGGGGGCGGAGATTAGCAGCTTCGAAATTCGGACGCCGATCGGGGAATCATTTCTGAGCGGAACTCTCACAGACTGGTCATCGCCGAAATACAGTTTTGACATTCAATCGTCCGTCGACCTTACGCAGGCGTCGGGAATATTCGGTAACGGAACTTCACTGATCGGCGTGGGTAATTTCAAGGGAACCATCACTGGTGAAGGCGAGACCTACAGGCTGGTTGCCGAAGCCGATTCGCAGTCATTGCTCGCCGGCGGGATCTCTCTGCGAGCCGTCAATGTGGCGGCGACTGTCGAGGGGGTCAATACAAGTTATAACGCGCAAGGGACGGCCATTGCCGAGATGCTGACCTTCGACGAATTTCGCCTCGATTTCCTAAAGATCGTGGGAAACATCAGGGGGACGGGCACGGACTTCCGTTGGCTTGGTGACCTGCAGGCGGCGGCCTTGAAAACCCCGGCATTGACCATCGGCGGGCTGTACCTGTCCGACGCGCTCGCCGACTATAAGGACAGGCAGCTTGCACTTCAATCGAGCAATGCCCGGGCGCAGCGACTCGCGGTCGGAGGTAATGACCTAACCGATGTCGCGGGGCGAGACTTCAGGCTGTCCGTCGACGGGGATGTTATCGGTGTTTCGTCGCCCAATGTGCGTGTGGGCTCATTAACGTCCGATCAGTACCGTCTGCAGGGGGTGACGGGGCGGAATCTCAAGGTCGACAGCCGGCCGGGCCGGACCGACCTTGGAGTCGATGGCCTGCGGTCAGATTCGGCGGCCATTGGAGACGCCCGGCTGCGAAACCTCACGGCGGACGAATTTCGGCTTACAGATCTTCCGAATTCAACTGACCTGACCGCGAGAAACTTAAGGGCAGACAGGCTTGACGTCGAGGGGAACACAGTTACCGGCGTCGAAATTCCTTCCCTAAGCGTCGAGGACACGCGGGCCGGTACTGTGATCTATTCTGACACCGTCCGTGTTGCGAGTGTGGACGCCGGGGCCGCTGTGCTCGGAAGCCTGAATATTGGCGGCGTTCGCGTCAGCATCAGGCAGGGACGGGTGGAAGTACGGTCCAACGATTTCGACGCGGGAAATGTGACGCTTGCGAAGACCGAAACGCTGCAGTCGGGAGGGACACTGGAGAATGTCAGGATCGCAAGTCCTGTTTTTATCCTCGAGCCGTCGGGAAGATACCGAGCGTCGGCCGACATGAGCCTCGGCGGCGGAGCCATAGGAAGCATTTCTCTCGGTTCTGCAACGGCCAGGCTGGAAGCGACAAATCAGCAAGTCTCCCTCAATGATCTGACAGCAGATGTGATGAATGGCCGTTTTGCCGGGAATGCTGTCATCGCGATGAACGAGCGTAGCACTTCGACCGTTTCCGGTGCTTTTAACAATCTGGACCTCTCGAAATTGCTCGCTCTGCAGGGGGGAAGGGTCATCCCTATCGAGGGCGAGATGACCGGTGACATCGACCTGCAGTTTCAGGGCACCGATTTCCGAACTTCGACGGGGAGCGTAAACGCCGATATCAATGCGAATGCCGGCAGCGACGATCGCGGTCGGATCCCCGTCAGCGGACAGATACGCCTTGACGCACTGAACGGACTTTTCACGATCGAACAGGCGAACCTAAACACAGAGAAAAGCAATTTGGCCGCAACCGGCAGGTTCGATCTGAGATCGGAGGATTCAAATCTGAATATCGCTCTCCGCTCATCGGACGCAAGTGAGTTGGACAGGCTCGTTAGGGTACTGGGTGTTTCGCAGGAATTAGAAGACCAGCTTAACTCTACACAGGCCCAGTTTGCGGGCAATCTTGCATTCGACGGCACCGTTACCGGAAACCTTACGGACCCGGTCATCGAGGGAAAGGCGTCGCTTGACTCGCTCATCATGCGCGGCCGCCAGCTTGGCAGCCTTGCGACTAACATTTCCAGATCACCTATGGGGATAGAACTGCGAGAGGGAAGGCTGCAGCAGCCTGACGGCGGAAACGCTGTTTTCGCCGTTTCCATTCCGGCAACCGGCATAAATAACATGAGTGTCAACGCTACGCTGACAAACGTTAACGCCGGAAATTTGCTGGCTGCACTTCCTGTCACTCTGCCTGAAGGCATCCGCGACTTTGACGGCCAAACTTCAGGCACGGTGAATATCACGGGCTTGCCGAACGATGCTCGGGGGGATGTAAACCTGAACGCCGCTTCCGGCACTGTAGCCGGCCAGTCTTACGACGGGCTCGCGATAAAGGCCGTATTTAATGGGACAACGATCAATCTCGAGCAGGTCGAGATGACGGTCGGGAACGGGCGGCTGACGGCTGGCGGCGGCTACGACCGGCTTTCCGGGCAATTCGACCTCGACATTCGGGGCCAGGCATTGCCGGTCCCGCTTCTGTTAGCCATTCTGCCGGCGACGACGAGTATTCCCGCAATTGCCGGGAATGTGGATTTTACCGCGACAGCGGCCGGCATATCCGATCGGCCGTCAACCTATAACGTCAATTTTGACGGCGTGGCTCCCGACGTCAGAGTGAACGACACATTACTCGGAAGGATCGTATTCAAAGGGCAGACCGTTGACCAGATCCTGACGGCCAACCTTACAGGCGATTTCGAGGGCCGGCCTCAGACCATTAACGCGACGGTCGATTTTAGAAGCGAGGATCTGCCTTTTCAAGTCGCCACTACGTTTAACCAAAGTCCCCTCGCTCCCTTCTTTGCCTTTGTCCCTCAGTTGAGTGGGATGCCGATCAGTGGCACCGGTACCGGGCAGATCGAATTTGGCGGAAATCTGTCCGCGATCAATGCCAGCGGGCAGCGAGAGTTCACGGCTGCCGGACTGACAGGGCGTGCCGAATTTTCACAGCTCGCTTTGCAGATACAGGACACGCCATTATCCGCGGCCGAACCGGTCGTGGTCACTTTCGACACTACCGCGATCAACATCGTCCGGGCGAGGTTTGCAGGCGGCGGGTCGAATATGACGATAGCCGGGACCAAGGCACTGACGCCTGCAGGTGTTAACGATATCTCGGTTGAGGGTCGGGTTAATCTCAACCTGTTAAATCTCGTTTCCGAGGATGCTTTCTTCTCGGGTTTCGCGGATACCTCCATCCGTTACTTCGGGCCGAATGACGGCTCTGCCCGGCTTTCCGGTACAGCAAACGTGGTCAACGGGTCCGTCGCGGCCTTTCTGGGGTCGGACCGATTCACAGTCAACCGCCTGCAGGCGAGGATAATATTTACGTCAGACCAGGTCGCGATCGAGGAAGCTACCGGTTATCTTGGCGGCGGGCGTTTCACGGCTTCCGGTGGGGGAACTATTAGCGGCCTGGCGATCCAGGCGTTTCGATTCTCACTCGACGGTAATAACGTGACAGTTCCGCTTCCGCAGGATTTCGTTACAACCGGAGATGCCAGGCTCGAGATCACTGGTGAGAGACGGACCCCCTCGGTCCCTCTTCAGTTGGCTATATCCGGACGGATACTCGCCAGACGTGCCATCTATTCAAAAGACATTGATCTCGCCAGCCTGATCGCGGGCGGGTCCGATCCGGTCCTGACGTCCGGCGGAAACGGGTCGATCGGAGCTCCGCTTTTGGACCTCGTGATCGAGGGCCGGGACGCTCTGATCGTCAGAAACAACATTGCGGATCTCACGGCGTCGGTCTCGCTTGCTGTTACTGGTGACGTTGACAACCCGCGTGTCGCTGGCCGGGTAACTGCCTCCTCAGGAACCATCTTTTTCCGGAATGACCGATATGAAGTACAGCGGGCGGTCCTGGAATTTCCTCCGGACACCGCGATCGAACCTATAATCAACCTGCAGGCCGAGACCGAGATAGCGGGATACCAGGTGTTTGTGAACCTTTCGGGCCCGTTGACGGATTCCGAGCTGCTCTCGGCGACTTTGCGATCGAGCCCGGCGCTTCCGCAGGCCGACGTTGTATCGCTGATAACAACCGGTAACCTGACAAACTCGGCAGGTGGAATTCCGACGCTCGCTCAAACAGGTATCAACACCGCGGCCGAGATATTGACCGATGCGATTATCAGTAATCCTATTCGAAGGGCCACGGACAGGCTCTTCGGACTGAATGTTTTTGAGATCGATCCGCTCATTTCGGGCCAAAACCTCGCAAATCCGTCGGCAAGGCTTACGGTCGGACGTCAGATCAATAGTAAGCTTCGGGTCACTTATTCGACGAATCTGTCGCAGGATCAAAACCAGGTCCTGGCATTCGAATACCGGCTGTCGAACCGCATGTCGCTCGTCGCGCAGTACGAGCAGCGTTCATTGAGCAACGTTACCCGCAACCCGAATAATTTTAGTTTTGAAGTACGGTTTAGAAAAAGGTTTTAGTAAGGATATTGTAAATTTTTGATGATGGTCAGGGGGGTAGAGATTTTAGACGATTTGGCAGGGCCGGGGTCCGTCCATTTCAAGCCGCGCCGTTTGGCCGCACCGACGGCATGGCTGGGCCTTGTCATTTTCGTCTACTTTATTCTCCTGGCCGAGCCCGTCTATTCGCAAAAAAGGTACGAAGCAAGCCCGATATCCGCCGTGCAGATCAATATTGAGGGAACGGCTACTACGACCTCTCTGGCGGAACAGTACCGCTTGACGGCTGCCGGCAGGGTCGGGGCAACATATTCCACCCCGCGCATTCGCGATGCGATCGAAGAGCTTTATGATACCGGACGTATCGACACGATCACGGTGGCGGCGAGCCAGGATGCTGCGGGTAATGTCACCCTCACCTTTAACATCAAGCCAAAGGTCCAGGCTAGCCAGGTGACCGTTGAACTCGGCCCGGCAGAAGGCGATAGAGTTACCGAGCAGGAATTGTTGTTCAAACTGAATCTGTTGACGCCGGGCTCAGTGATCACCGAACAGACACTTCGTGATAATGCTGACGAGATACTTGATTACCTTAGAGAACGCGGGTTCTATCGTTCGCGGGTAGAATTTACTCGCCGGCCGATGCCGAATAGTAACGACGTCGGCGTGACCTTTCTTGTTACACCGAACGCACAGTCAACGATCTCTGCATTCAGGATCAATCTCGAAGGGTATCCCGAACCGATCCCTCCCGGCCTTCTCGAACTGGAACCAGGCGAGGGGTTTACGCGTGAGAAGATGCTCGGCGATCTGGTTCGGATCCGTGAATTATTGCGAAAGGACGATTATCTCGCTCCGGAATTGGGAGAACCGCAACCGCGCTACGACGACATAACGAATACGATCTCGATCGAGCTTAACGGCAAGGTCGGTCCAAAGGTAGAAGTCGAGGTCATAACGGAAGAAGGCAGCCCTAGCTCCTCGACTCAAACACAGCTGCTGCCAGTCAAGCGCGAGGGTACGCTGGATTTTTCGGCTTTGATCGAAGGCGAACGCCGTTTGGCCAATTACTATCAGGAACAGGGATATTTCTTCAATACCGTTTCGGTTCGCTGCAGTGTGACACCGCCAATTACCGATACCGAGAACGTCCCCGTTGCAAACGATACCCAGTTTTTGTGTTCGGTCCTCGGTGGCGAAGACCTTATGGGTCGGGTTGTCAAGGTAGTATATGATGTCGATCTCGACCGAAAACTGCGCCTTACCGAGATCCGCCTGCGAGGTACCGATCTGGTGACGATCGAGGACGTTCGAACTGTCCTAAGGTCGAAGGAAGCCAATTTCCTTGGCATCGTTCCCTTTTTTGGCTTCGGACGGGGCTACACGAGCGCCGCGATTCTCGAAGACGACCAAAATACCATACGGTCGATAATGGCCGAGCTCGGTTACCGGGATGCCGATGTAAGGGTCAACCGCGGTGTATCGCCGAACGGCGAAGACCTTATCATTACGTTCGAGGTCGAAGAGGGAATACCAACTGTTGTCGAAGAGGTTCTGATAACGGGGAACATAGAGGTCCCAACTAGCGACCTTGCCGCGGTACTCCCCGAACTCGTCGGTCGAAACCATTCCAGGGCAAGAATGCGTAACGCGGCAAGAAGTCTGTCTGAGCTATATTCGACACGCGGTTATTATTATGCAAGGGTCACGCCCCGGCTCATCGAGGATCCGAATGCAATAACAGCTGAAAAACGGCCGGTAAAGATCGAATTTGAAATTCAGAACGAGGGTAAGCAGGTAGTTATAAATCGGGTCCTTGTCAACGGAAATGAAAGGACACAAACCAGCGCCGTCGAAAAGGCATTGGCCCTCGAGCCTGGTGAACTTCTGAGGTCGACAGATGTTTATGCTAGTGAGCAAAACCTGTATGCCTCGGATGCTTTCTCAAGGGTGCAGATCAAGCCGGAACCGGCGGGTACCACGACCGACGGAAGGCAGCTGAACGATGTCATCGTAGACGTTGACGAGCAGCCCCCCAGACTGATGACCTACGGCGGCGGCTTCTCGACCGATCTGGGCCTTAGCGGGTTCTTTGATATTCGTCATATGAACCTATTCGGAAAGCTGTGGCAGGGCGGTGCAAGGGTGAGGGTGAGTCAGAGGCAGCAACTCGTCCAATTTGACCTGGTGAATCCGAGGTTCCTCGCCGATGGCGACAAACGGTTCGCTCCGCTGACTTTTTCCCTGCAATATCAACGCGACACGACCGTCACCCGGTTCTTCCGATCGACGTTCGATCAAGGGACGTTCGGGATTGTCCAACGAGTTGACGAAGAAGGAAATCCTATCGACGAATTCGGAGCGAATGTCGGAAGTCCGACGATCAACAGGCTTGCCTTATCAGCCGAAACCAGCCGCACAATTAGCCGAAAAAACAGGACAATTCTTTTTCTTCGGTACAGATTCGAAGACGTAAGACTCTATAACATCGAAAGCCTTCTGATCAAAGATCTGCTCATGCCGGACCAGAAAACGCGGATATCCGGATTCAGCACGACCTTTGTCCGCGACACGCGGCAAAACTGTTCAGCCCAATATTCGCTACTCGATCTCATCGCGAAAGGGGACCAGACGGACCCCTGCCGTTACAATGCAAGTGACCCGACCCGGGGAGATTATCTTACGGCGGACTATAGTGTCTCGGTCCCCACGCTCGGGGCAAACATCGGCTTTCAGAAGTTTCAGGCAAGTTATAACCGTTATTATACGTTCGGAGCACTCGGTAAACAGACGACGCTGGCCGCCCGCGGCATACTGGGATTAGCCCGTGTTTTTTCGGGCGGCGACAGGTTTGAGAATTCGGAATTTCCATCGCTTAGCGGCCTGCTGCCGATCAGTGAGCGATTTTTTGCCGGTGGCGGCAACAATCTGCGAGGCTTTGCTTACGAAGAGGCGGGCCCGCGGGTTGTCATAGTCCCGGAGGGTACATTCAAGAACAGTGAAGGCGAAGACGTTTTTTTGGATCCGTTTACGATCCCTTTCGGGGGCAATGCACTCGCGGTAGTTAATCTGGAAGCGCGTATACCATTGTCATCGACGATCCGAGCGGTACCGTTCTATGACGGCGGCAACGTGTTCCGCATGGCGGGGGATATCTTTAAATCTACAACCACCGATCCAAATGACATTCCAGCCTTTAATCAAAATGCCCGCTGGACCCATACCGTGGGACTTGGGTTTAGGATCAGAACACCTGTCGGGGGGGAACTAGGGGTCGATTATGGACATCTCCTGAATCCGCCCGTATTTCTGATCCCGCAGCCTATCGGCCCTCCCGCACAATACCGGCTCCGGCGGGGCCACATCCATTTCCGTTTCTCCCAGGCGTTTTAATTGACTGCAGAAGAAGCGAGTACGTGTGATTCGTCGAGCTCTACGATCAGACTGTCGTTAGTGAAGCTCTCTTCTGCAAACTGATCGCCGGCCGTGCGTGAACCCGAAAGCGGACGGGCCATCGCATCGTGGGTAAGGAGAAATTTCTTCCTGTTCGCTTTACGTGAATACATAACCTTGTCCGCGGCGACGATCATCTGGTCGAATGTTTCGCCGTTCTTCGGATATCCTGAGGCACCAAGACTGACTCCCACCGACGGAGCTATATCGCTGCCTTCGATCGGGAGGCGGAACTCGGTCACCGACTTTTCGATGCGGTCGCAGAGATCGAGTACGTCTTCGGCAGAGGTATCGGGTATTAGAGCGACAAATTCATCACCGCCATATCTAGCAAGAAAGTCATAGTCGCGAAGCTGTTCCTGTATCACGCGGCCGATCTCCTTGAGCATCGTATCACCCACTTTATGCCCGAACGTGTCATTCACCGCTTTGAAGCCGTCGAGGTCGAGCATCAGTAATTGAAAACTCGAGTTTCCGCGGCTGGCGCGGGCCACCTCTTTCTCGAACTGTATTTGAAGGCAGCGTGCATTCGGAAGGCCGGTCATCGGATCTGTAAGTGCATGTGTCTGTGCCTCGTCGTGCTTAAGTGCCTTGCCTATCGCCTCGGACGCGATGTGGGAAATGGTCTCGAGCAGCCGAATATGCTCCTCGCCATAATCCGAAAGCTCACTCGAGTACAACGTCACCGCCCCTATCAAATCATCTTCCGTGATCAATGGAAGCGACGTCATTGTCTTATATTCCCCGACGAGTTCGGTCTGGGAAAATGAGAAATCAAGGTCGGGATCGGCTTTCGATACCTTTTCCCGCATTTTCAGAGCATACCCGGTTGCCCCCTGTCCGATACGGACCTTGCGTGAAAAAAGCGACTCAGCGTTGTCCCCGACCACGTGAGCGGCCGAAGCCTGGCGTTTAGGACTGTCAAGAATGTAGATTGCGCACGTATCGAACGGTACCATTTCGCCGAGCTTCTTCCCGAACTTCTCCAGTGCGTCATTGAGATGCAGCGATGAGCTGAATTCGCGGGCGAGCTCGTAAAGGCTGATAACCTCGCGATTTGCCAACTTTATCTGCTCGACATATTGGTGATCGCCCATTAACTTGCCCATTGCGGACGAGTTGAAATATGAGAGCCCGTGGGCGTCGATCTCGGACTCAAATTTTGCAAGGTTACGCATCAGCGCATCCACAAGCTTCGGATCAAATCGGGTACCCGCTTCACTCTGCACTATCTTCCTGGCCTTTTCCCGTTCGAGTGCGGGGCGGTATGGCCTCGCTCCTCTAAGAGTGTCGTACGCATTGGCGATCGACAATATTCGTGCGGTAAGCGGGATATCTTCGCCTTTCAGCGCTTCGGGATACCCGGTACCGTCCCATTTCTCGTGTTGATATTTAATTGTAGGGATAACGGGCGTTTCGAAACCGACCTTTTCCAGGATGGCAGCTCCGACAGTCGAGTCGATCTTGGTTTTCTCGAGTTCGGCCGGTGTCAGCCGCTCAGGTTTGTTCAGAATATGGTCCGGGATGGCCAGTTTGCCGATGTCGTGAAGAAGGGCTCCAGTGCGGAGAGCCTCGATGTCGCCCTCAGACAAGCCGAGAGCCTTACCCAATCCGATAGCATAGATCTGGGTTCGACGAACGTGTCCGATCCCAACCTGATCGCGGGCGTCGATCGCTGTGGCGAGAGCCTCTACCGTAGCCAGGTGGATCCGGCTGGCATCCGAGATCTGTCGGGTTTTCTGCGCGAGCATGTCAACGTGGAACCGGTAGCTCGCGCCGGCGAGCAGACATACGGCAGTCAAGATCAGTCCGAAGCCGGGACCGAAAAACACGAATACCCCTCCTAAACATGCAAGTAGTCCCAGGAAGGCTAGTGGCAGGTGAAGCCAGGAAGGGATAGATTTCAGAAATAGCGATAAGGATCTCATTTGGCACTCTCCGATTCGACTCGATATAGAACCGATCCCGGCAGATCGGTCGTCGACTCGCTATATTTCTATTCAAGCGGTGTGCCATTCTGTTATTTGGCAAACAAGCCTGAAAATCGGGCGATTAACGACCGACCGATCAGGCTTAATGTGAAATACAGTTCAAAGTGATATGGTTATCGGTCACCCAGACCGAATTTGCACGCAATGAGAGTATAAGTTCGTTAGAAAGGGAAAAGATCCGCGGGAAGGAGGCGAGATCTATTTGCTCGGTCGGATCAGTTAATACCTATCTTCATCGAAGTCGTAGCTGTCCAGTCCGCCGGGGCTTGAGTCAGAGTCAGGCTCGTGCAGATCAAGCTCGACCGGATCGAGTCCGACAACGACGAGCTTGGAGCCGCATTCGTCACACACCACTTCGTCACCTTGCTCGGATTCGGCTTCAACAAAGACTTCTTCGCTGCACTCAGGACATATCGAGGTGGGCATTTTGTTTATCTCCGGAAATCAAAGGGAGGTATTTGTAAATTGCTCCCTAAGGACGTGAAAATAAGACCAATATTCAATCTAACTTGAATGATAACCCGTTGGCAAGAATAATGAGCAAACTTTTTTGGGTGAACCGGACATATCCCGGTCTTCTTTGGATCTTATGAAGTTTCCTTTCAAATTGCGCGGCGGTGCGCTTTTAGATGTGGTCGGATTCGGTACGAACGCGGTCGATCATCTGGTTCGCGTTTCGCAATTTCCGGCGTTCGGCTCGAAGGTCGAGATCACCGATTATTCAACCTCCGCAGGCGGTGAGGCTGCTTCAACAATGGCGGGGCTAAGCAGGCTGGGTTATCGTGCAGCATATGCAGGGCGTTTTGGCGGCGATCCGGAGGGAAACGTAGGTTTCGACTCGCTTATCGAAGAGGGTGTGGACACTGATCACGCCGAGGTCATCGCTGACGCCCGGACACAGGTTGCATTCATAGTGATCGACGAGCGAACCGGGGAGCGCACGATAATGTGGAAGCGTGATGAAAGGCTGGAATATTCGGAAGCGGACGCACCGATCGCTGCGGCGGGACTGGGCAGGATTCTCCACATGACGCCGCATGACACGGCTGCCTGTATTTGGATGGCGAGAACTGCCAGAGAGCAAGGCGTAGTTGTTTCGCTCGATGTCGATAATGTTTTTGACGGCATCGACAATCTTTTGCCTCTCGTCGACATTTGCATCGCGTCAGCCGATCTTCCCGAGCGTCTGCTCGGGATTACGGACCCCAAAACAGCCCTAGTCGAGATCGCCGAGCGTTACGGCTGCCCAGTGATCGGTCTGACGCTCGGTCATGCCGGGTCGATCATGTACTGTGGCGGCGAATTTATCGAGACAATCGGCTTTCCCGTTCCGGGAGGCTGTGTCGATACGACCGGTGCAGGCGACGCATTTCGGACCGGCTTCCTTTACGGGCTCCTCGCAGGTAAGACGGTCGAAGACAGCGCGTTGACAGCAAACGCCGTGGCAGCCCTGAAATGCCGAAGAGATGGGGCCAGAGCAGGACTTCCTGATAGGAAAGAACTAATTACATTCCTGCAGCCACACGGCGTTTCCTAAAGCTTATCGTTAAAAAATCCTGTCACTAAGGCCCATGCGTCTTTCGCTGCGACCGGATCGTACACCTTCGGACGGGTGTCGTTGAAAAAGGCATGATCGGCGTCGTATTTGACCGTATGTACTGGAAGCTCGAATTTTTCGGCAGCTTCCTCGAGGCCCGCAACCTTCTCAGGGTTGATCCATCCGTCGCGAGTACCCGAAATGAATATGGTCGGCACGGCGAGCTTTTTCAGCACGTCTTCCTCAGGAATATCACCGTAAAATGGTGCTGCTGCGCTCAGGCCTTCCAGTTCGCATGCGGCACGCAAAGCAAAAGTTCCACCCATACAAAACCCGGTGATCCCAAAATGGGACAAATCAAAGGCTAATGAAGAAGCGTCAATGACGTTTTTGATGGTATCGAGGCCGTCATCAACGGCGAGGGCATTCATCATCTTCGACGCCTCAGCGGGATCTGCCGCGACCCTTCCCCGATAGAGGTCAGGGGCGATCGCGGTAAAGCCCGCACCGGCGTAGCGGTCGGCAATATCCTTGATGTGATCGTTAAGACCCCACCATTCCTGGATGACGATGACTGCTTTGCCGTTCTGGTGGTCAGCACCGGCGACATAGGCGGTGGTAGGCCCGTTAGCGGTTTCGAAATTCAATATTTCACTCATAAAAATTCCCCCGGTATCGTTCATTTTCTCTTATTATAAACGACGGCCGGGGGATCTATGAATTGTCTATCGATCTTAGAAAAACCGAATCGTATAGCCTACGCGAATACCCCGACCGATCTCCGGCATCAGGTCCTTGATGAAAGAGACGTGATTTCTATAAAGCTTGTCCGTCAGATTATAGGCATTGAACGTAAATATGTGGGCCACATGAGAACGGCCGACTGTATATGAACCGCCTATGTTGAAGATCCCATAACCGTCGGTCGGCGTCTCCAGCGGAAAGATCCTGTCCTGCTCTGCTGCGACGACCACCTCAGGGCGAACGCTCAATCCGCCATACCGCAGGTCAAGCCCAAATCTCGCGCGTGCGGGCGGGATGCGCGGAAGGTTAATATTTCCATCCTGCAGCCGGGCCCGAACAATGTCAAAGCTCGCGAAACTCGAAACATTCCGATTGAAATTGAAATTGAAATTGAGTTCAGCTCCCGTATAGCGTGCGTCGGCCTGCTCAAAGAGGCCGATCGGCAACCCGTCCTCAAAATCGAGCTCGCCGTCCCCATCCTCGTCCTGCGGGGCAAGAAAGACGAAGTTTCGGATACTGTAATGGTAAACGTTAGCCCTCATGCTAAAGCGGTCCGACTGATGGCGAAGCGAAAAGTCGATGCCGTTTGCCGTCTCGCGGGCGAGGTCGTCATTTCCGATCTCAAAGGTAAGATTACCGATATGCAGCCCGTTGTTATATAGCTCTTCGAGAGCGGGAGCACGTGTCGAATGTGTGAAATTGACGATGAAAGCCCCACCTCTCCATAGGCCGAAATTGATCCCCGCCGCACCGGAAAAGCCGGTAAAGCTGCGGTCTCTTAGGGTCGGGTCCGCCGGCCTGTATCGGTTGTTTTCGACGCGGCCGCCGAACTGGAGCTTGACACGTTCGAAATCGAGTTCTTCGAGGGCAAAAAAGGAAAATGAATTGTGCTTTACGGGCCCTGTGATCAGCTGCTCTTCACCTCTTACTTCATACTCCCGGTTAAGACCCTCAAACCCGAATCGTCCGGTCAACCGCCGGCTTCTCTGCTGTTCAAAGAGCACGCGATACGAGGCAGTTCTGTTGTCGAAGATGGTACCGACCTCCTCGATCCCTTCTTCGATCTCGATCTCGGAATGACGATATTTAGAAAAATTAACGCTGTACTGAAGTCCGCTAAGGAAAGAACCAGTGAGATTTCGAAGCCCGCCAGCGACGCGGAAATTATTTGTCTTCGAAAGAAGATCGACGTCGACTTCGTGTTCCTCTTCGTCATGATCGTCATCATCGTCGTCATCATGATCATCGTCATCATGATCGTCATCATCATGGTGGTGATGGCCGTGAAATAATCCGGCAAAAGGGATGCCGTAGCGGCGAACGTCTCTTGAGAAAGTTCCACTGATCCAGCCCTTTTCACCGTAATATCCAACCCCGAATGAACCGGATCGGGACCAGGACGACGAATTCGGGATCCTGCCTATCGGCGTTGCATAATCGGCCGTTCTTTGGGCGCTGAGGTTCCCGCGCAGCACAAATTTATTAATGCCATATTCAAGACCTCCGGCCGCACCGCCCTGGCTGTTGGCCGTGCTTCCCAGTCCGGTCAGGAATCCGCGAAAGCCTTCGTGAGCATCATTTTCATCATTATTGATGACGTTTACGACTCCTCCCAACGCATTGCTTCCGTAAAGAAGCGTTGCCGGCCCCTTAACGATCTCGATCCTTTCGGCTGTGAGCGGGTCTATCGGCTCACCGTGGTCGCCTGATTGAGAGGCTAGGGACCCAGATCGAACGCCATCCTGCAGCACGAGTACCCGATCTCCGTCGAAACCGCGAATAACCGGCCGTGCCGTGCCGGGTCCGAAGCTTCGCTTCGCCACACCTGGTTCATATTCGAGCACCTCGCCGAGCGAGGTCGACCCACGCTCTGTAATTCTCGTAGATCCCACCGAATTCACGGATTGAAAGGCATCGAATACAGATTGTTCCGTTCCCGACGCCGTAACCGTCACGTTCTCCCGGAGCGAGACGATCTCCAATCTAAAATTCGCTGTAAGAGCGGAGCCGGGGGTCACATCGATGATACGTGTCGCATCCGCGAACCCTTCTTGATGAACGAGCAATGTATACCGGCCGGGCGGAACATTGTCGATCCGGAAATTGCCGTCCTCATCGGTGACAGTGGACTGTCTTGTCTGTACTATCTGGACCGAGACACCGTGAAGAGCGACATCCTGAGCGTAGGTTATCTTTCCGCTGATCGCACCGTCGCTCTGGCCGAGTGCCGACAATGAAAAATAAAGAATTATGGTTAAAATTGAAACTAGTCTCATGTATTTACTCTGAAATTCGAATTGGATTTAATAGAAAATTCTAACGAATTCCGGCGTTATTCGACAGAGTTTTCAATGAATGGCGATTTACCGGCAATGGATGGCCATAAATGGCAGGTAGGTTTTCGCAACAATATCGGGGTTTGTTAGAGTTTAAGTAATCGGTCTCTTAGTAGTTTCGACTGTAGCCGACTCGAAGCAACCTCCTGGCCGTTAGCCAGGGTTATCAGATATGTCCCCCCAGGCATCGGCGCGATCCGTTCAACGAGATCCAGATTTACCAGAGCACCCCGCGACAGACGAACAAAGCTCTTATCTTCCAGCCGCGGCTCTAGATCCTTGAGGCGAAAATTGATCGAGTATCTCTGGTTTTCGGCAGTCGTTATATGCAGCAGTTCGCCGTCAGCGATAATCGAGGCGATCTCCTTTACGGGAACGAGGAGGATCTCTTCGCGGACCTTTACCGGAATGCGTTCGAGCATCCCGTCCTGAGTGTTCGAGGCATAAACGGCGGCAGCATTTTGGATCTTCGTGGCCTCTATGCCTTGCCAATCGGTATTTTCGAGCCGTTCGACGGCCCGGTTAATTGTCTCCCTTAGACGAGATCGCTCTACCGGCTTAAGCAGGTAGTCGACTGCGTTGACCTCAAACGCCTGGACCGCAAATTCGTCATGGGCGGTGACAAAAGCTACGAGCGGCATTTGAGATTTGCGAAGCATTTTGACCGCATCGAGCCCAGAGACCTCGGGCATTTTAAGGTCGAGAATAGCAAGGTCGGGTCTAGCCCTTTTTATCAGCTCGACGGCGTCGGCGCCATTTTCGGCCTCGCCGATCAGAACTACGTTCTCAAGCTCGGCGAGGATCGACTTCAGATATTCGCGTGCCGGCCGCTCGTCATCGGCAATGATCACTCGCAGTTGGTTCATATTTGCTTAAATGTCACTCAGTTGTTCCGAGCTGTTGATGAATCCAGATCGATCGTTATCTCCGCGAGGGTACTGTTGTCCTTATTAGTGGTTAGCCGCAATGCCGCTTTATCACCGTAATAGGCCGCCAGACGCTGGCGGACGTTTTCGAGTCCGAGCCCCGCCCCGCCATTATTCTTTTTAGCGTTGATTCCGGCCCCCGAATCCCAGACTGACAAATTTAAATATACGTCCCCGTTACGCTTCATCCGTTCCGCTGAAATCTTCAATTCACCGCCTTTTTTGTTCTCCGAAATACCATGTTTTATCGCATTTTCGACGATGGGCTGGAGAATAAGGGACGGAACGTGCTCACTTTCGAGGTCTTTCGGAACGCTGATACTAACCTGCAGCTTTTCCTCAAACCTCGCCCTCTCGATATCGAGATAATTCTTGACCAGATCTATCTCATCGCCGAGCCGTGAAAATTCATCCGTCGTCTTTAATACGCCTCGAAGTAATTGAGTCAACCGGAGCAGCGTGTCGAACGCACGGTCGGGCGAGGTCTTGATCAGATACCCGATCGTCGTCAGGGCGTTGAAAAGGAAATGCGGATTGATCTGAGAACGCAGTGCAGTCAACTGAGCTTCCGAGGCCAGACGGGCAAATTCGTTTTCGCGAAACTCCTGTTCACACCTCTCGTGGCTGACCCGTAGAACATCGATCCGACGGGCCGCCAGCAGGGCAATAGACTCGAGTAAGGCGATCTCGTCCGAAAGCAGCCGGCGGCCGCCAAAAAAGTCAGTGAGCCTTAACCGGTATCGCGGCGATTCGGCGGTCGGTATGATGATCGCCGCGGCCTCAGGGGTGTGAGTGACGCTTTCGAACGGAAACTCGGATGATGAGGCATCTTCGGCCCAATCAGCCGTTTTGGCCGTCAAGGCAACACCTACTTTCTCGCAGATATTATCGAGAATGGCTGGAACTTCTTCGATCGAGTCGATCTCTATCGCTAGTTCGCGCAGGAGGAGGGCATAGTCCTTTCGCTTCAGCAAAACCGTGTCTACCAGCCATCCGGCAAACCTGGCGATCGCGGGGTATGTGAGTGCTGTCACGATCCAGAGGACGACAATATAAGCAGCGGCCTGGACATCGTCCCGAACGTGAGTTTCGTGGTATCGAAGCAGGGGAACAGCAATGATCGTATACAGTCCGAGAGCGAGCGCTGCCAGAAAGATCAACGATAAGGCCCTTTTGAGAAACAGGTCCGCAAACGCGAAACGATAATTCTGGTAAAGGATCACGAGGGCGAGCGGCAGCGAAGATTGGTGGGCTACAAGCTCTATATACCAAGATGTCCCCTCACGCTCACCGCTTAAATGTAGTGCAGACGCGGCAAAAACGAGCAATGCACTTGCGAGCACTGCCTTCTTCTCCAAGGTCTGGTGAAATTGAAAGATCAGAAACGCGATCGACAGGGTCGCCGAGCCGAGTGTCAGTGTTTGGAGAGCCAGATATGACGGGACGGCGTCACCGGTAGCGGCGGCGGCAAAATGCAGCAAGGCGGCAAAAATGCTGAGTGCGTATGCCGCATACGAAAGCCATTTTCGGCCCTTGATATCGGCCTGCGCTGAATGGACCACTACCGAAGGCAAAAAGCCGAGAGCTGAATATGAAATGGCCACCAATAGCGGAGAAAACTCGGATTGTCCGAAATCTCTCATACCCACGGTGTATAGTTCGCCGAGGTTCCAGAGCAGCCCGAGCGCCGCCGTAGTCAAAAGCAGTAGGTTAACGCCGTCCGTCCGGCGAGAGCCGCGATGGCGCACTACCATCGCCGCCAGCAGCGTATATAAAGCGATACCGACTGAGAACCCAAGTAGATTTACCAACGGAGCTGCGTTCAACGGACTAATTCTCCTTTAGGCTATGTGCCGACTACGCGTTACGCAATTTTATATTAACAGCTTGTCGATTTAAGATAATGAATGGGAGAATTCGGCGGTCGAGGATCACTTAATATGAAAACTCTTTACACACTTCGTCACGCAAAATCGAGCTGGGAAGATCCCAATCTCGCGGATTTTGACCGACCGCTAAATGCCCGGGGGCTCTCCGCCGCACCGTTCATGGGTGATCTGCTCGCTTCTAAGGGGTACCATCCGTCGTTGGTATTGTGTTCGCCGGCCTTAAGGGCAAGGCAAACTGCTGAGCTCGTCATAAGACATTCCAATAGCACGGCTGATCTGCGTTTCGATGACAGGATCTATGAGGCGAGCCCCCAAGGACTAATGCAAGTGATCTCTGAGATCGATGATTCGATCGATTCGGTTATGATAGTCGGCCATAATCCAGGCATGGAAGGTTTTATCAGGTATCTCACGGGTGAGAGTGAGGCAATGCCGACGGCAGCTCTTGCCGTCGTAACCACCGGCATTGAATCCTGGCGGGAGCTCGATGACGGCTGCGGGACCTTGCAGGCCGTCTATCGACCAAAAGAAGAGGCAGCAAAACAAAAAGCGTAGGTTGAATTAATTTTTGTTGTTGACGCCGATGTCAAGACGTCCAAGCAGGGGGGCGAGAGATTTTTCTTTTGGCCCGGCGTTGATTGTGCTATAATGGACATAATTCTTGACAGACCAACCCTGCGGCGAACCTGATTGTCATGTTCGTTTGCATCGCGTCATTCTCAAGTTTTTGGGAGAGAAGCGGTCATGCATTTAACCATAGGTCAGAAGGTGGCGTACCCCAATCAGGGCGTTTGCGTTGTCGAAAACATAAAAAAGCATACGGTGGGAGATCGCTCGATGAAGGGCTATTGTCTTCGTGTTCTCGGCGATAACTCAACGATCTTTGTTCCGGAACAGAATGCTGAAAATATCGGTATACGGCCTTTGATCAGCTCGAAACAGTGCCGCGAACTGATCGAACGGCTATCTGAAGATTTCGATGCTGTATCGGCGGATTGGAAGACCCGTTCGAAGGAATTTCACGATAAATTGCGTTCCGGCGACGTCTTTAAGGTAGCCGACGTGTTCAAAATGCTGACCTTCCTGAGCCACGAAAAGCGACTCTCTTTTCGCGAGCAGTCTCTACTCGAAAAAGCCAAATTTCTGATCGTATCCGAGATCAGGAATACTTGCGCTTCGGCGGAAACTCCGGTTGAGAGTGAGATCGTCGCCTTGGTGGAAGCGGCGTGTTTTAAGCACTCTTTCGCACAGGACGAGCTGGCATCAGCTGCTGCGCATTGATCATTTCTTCGCATAGCTTGCCCGGACCACGGTCTTGATATTGCCCCGGACGTGAAAATCGCCTTCGATCTCTACCCTCAGCGGATCGCATGCAGCTACAAAATCCTCAAGGATAATGTTCACGACGTGCTCGTGAAAGACCTTTACATTGCGGAATGAATTTATATAGAGCTTTAAGCTTTTAAGTTCGATGCAGAGCCGGTTCGGGACATATTTCAGCCGGATGACCGCGAAATCCGGAAAGTCCGAGAACGGGCAGATCGCGGTAAACTCCGGCATCTCGAATTCGACCCAGATCTCCTTGCCGGGAAATTCGTAAGGAAATGAATCGAGCGAGTACAGGCCCATCTCCGCCCGGGGTGTCGGGCATATTTCGAGACCCTGCTGGTTTATGCCTTCCGGCGTTATTTCATCTAACATATCCGTGTCTTCTGTTGTTCATCTTCCGGACAGCGGCCAGGTTGTTGACACCTCGTGAACTAAGGCTGGTGAGAAGATTTAAGAAAATGTGTGCTGTGGCACGGGCATCGGCACTGGCCCGGTGATGATTCACGAGTTCGACCGAATAGTGTGCCGCCAGGGTTTTCAGCTTATGATTTACCACATCAGGCAGCAGGCGGCGCGAAAGCTGAACGGTACATAGGCATGGGTTGGCCATCCTGTAACCGTTGAAAACCCTCGATATCTCGAAGTTAAGGAACCGCATATCAAATCCCGAATTGTGTGCAACCAGTATTGAGTCTCCAATAAAGCTCAGAAAATCGTGTGCCACGTCCTTGAAAAGCGGTGCGTCGCGAACCATATCATCACTGATCCCGGTTAACTGCGTTATAAAGCGCGGTATCGGCATTTCCGGATTTACAAGAGTTTGAAATTCGTCAGTGATCTCGCAGTTTTTCACCCGGTAGGCTCCGATCTCAGTGATCCGGCATGGCGGCGTTTTCGCCCCGGTTGTTTCGAGATCGAAAACAACAAACTCTGTTTCGGCAAGTTCGCGGCAGTCAAACCCGTCAGCGATAAGCTCAACCATGTCACCATTTAAAACGAGCCGCGGATCTCGCTCGATCAGATCGGCGACCAGCACCCGGGCCAGAAACGGATCGGGCCTTCTGATCTTCATAACAAAATCCACGACACTCACTGCCGACGCACGCCCGTTGAACGACCTGAGCAGAGCGATCGTCTCATTTATTAGCAATGACTCGGAAATTAAGTTAGGATACGGTGTCATTAGAATAGAGTTTATCAAAGTCCGAAGAGTTTATTGAGTTTCGAGAGTTCGTTGAGTTTATTGAGATTTCGAAGGGGTTGAATTGTGAATGGCTACATTCAAGCGTTTTGAGGATATTCATGCGTGGCAGAAAGCGCGGATAGCGACGAAAACGGTTTACCAGCTTTCAAAGAACGGTGATTTCGCTCGAGATTTCGGTCTAAGCAATAAGATCAGAAGGGCCGCCGTTTCCGTGATGGCGAATATCGCGGAAGGAAATGGGAGGCGGACAAACAAAGATTTTGCCAGTTTCTTGGTAAGTGCACACGCATCGGCCGCTGAAGTCCAGTCTCACTTATAGGTAGCCCTCGACTTGGAATATCTGGGCCAAAAAGAATTCGACGAATTATATGAAGCATTTGACGAGGTTTCGCGGATGTTGATGGGTTTGGCACAACATCTTCGATCTTCTCAATGAACTCAAGTAACTCAATGAACTCAAAAAACTATCTTCTCGAAGCATTCAGACTTTCTGGTGCCCTACTCGACGGGCATTTTGTGCTTTCGAGCGGGCTTCACAGTCCGCAATACCTGCAATGTGCCATCGCCTTGCAGGACACCGCGGATGCGGCCAGGTATGGCCGTGAGATCGCCGACAGATTCGAAGTAAGCGACATGGACATGGTCGCATCCCCTGCCATAGGCGGGCTTGTGATCGGTTTCGCGACTGCGGCGGCACTCGGTAAACGTTTTATCTGGACGGAGCGCGAGAACGGCGTTATGACGCTGCGGCGTGGATTTGAGGCTGCTGAGGGCGAGCGGGTTCTGGTCGTCGAGGACGTGATAACCACGGGCGGTTCGACGCGGGAGTGTATTACCGCGCTCGAAAGCCGCGGGGCAAATGTCGTAGGAGCTGCATCCATCGTTGACAGATCGAATGGCACGGCAGACGTGGGCGTGCCGCGGATATCTCTTTTGAGCCTCGAGGTGCCTGCCTACCGGCCTGAGGACTGCCCGCTGTGCGACGCCGGGGTGCCGGCCGTTAAACCCGGAAGCAGGACGGTCGCGAACTCATGAGACCTCGACGGTGCTGTTTTCTGTCGATGGACAGCCTCGACGGTTATGTCAGCGATGACGAGCTCGCCATTGAGCCCCTCAAGACCCTCGGATGGGATGTGCGTACCGTCTCATGGCGAGATAGATCAATAGATTGGAACGATTTCGATATATCTGTCATCCGCACAACCTGGGACTACCAGCGTTATCCTGACGAGTTTCTCGCCGTGCTAGCCGATATCGATAGCTCGCGGTCGCATCTTGAAAATTCCCTCGATACGGTAAAATGGAATCTTGATAAGCGATACTTAAAGGAATTGGAGGCCGAGGGCATTCCGGTTGTGCCAACGCTTTGGGACGAAAAGTACCACGATGCCGCATTTGGCCGCTGGCTGGATCGGCTCGAGACCGATGAGATAATTATTAAGCCGACTGTAAGTGCGACCGCCGAGCATACTTACCGTTTGCAGGAGTATAAGAAGGAACTCGAAGAGGTATTCGTTGAGCGGCCGTTTATGCTTCAGCCGTTTATGCAATCGATCGTCAGTGAAGGCGAGTATTCGCTTTTTTATTTCAATGGCGACTTTAGCCATGCGATCCTCAAACAACCTAAAGCTGAGGATTTTCGTGTGCAGGAAGAACACGGCGGACTCATTTCGGCGATCGTTCCCGGTCCTGGGCTTCTAATGGCGGGGCACATGGCGGCTGGCCACATTTCCCCTGCCCCGCTATATGCCCGGGTCGATCTGGTCCGTGATAAATTCGACAGGTTCCTCGTTATGGAACTCGAATTGATCGAACCGGCTCTGTATTTTCGGATGGACCCCGAGTCACCGCGACGATTCGCCGTGGCCCTGACGAACCGAATGAACCGATGAACTATAAACTTCTGATCCAATACGACGGCACCGATTTTCATGGCTGGCAGGTGCAGGAGAACGACCGGACGATCCAGGGTGAGCTCGAACGCGTCGTCAGTATGATCGCCGATACGCCGGTCGCCGTCGTCGGGTCCGGCAGGACCGATGCCGGCGTGCACGCTGAAGGGCAGGTCGCTAATCTCCACCTCGATTCGGGTAGGTTTAATCCCGAAAAACTCAAATTCGCTATCAACGGCAACCTGTGGCGGGACATCCGCATAATGCAGGCCGAAAAGGCGCCGGACGAATTTCATGCCCGGTTTTCGGCAAAGCGAAAGACCTATATTTACAGGGTGGTCAATGCACCGGTCATGTCACCTTTTTGGAGAAGGTTTGCCCATCATGAATCACGTCCGCTCGATGTAAATCGAATGAATGAGACGGCCCGTCTTTTCCTTGGTGAACACGATTGGACCGCATTCGCCTCTGCAAAGTCGGATGGCGAGAGCCGGGTCCGTACAGTACTGGATTTTACGGTGGAATCAAGCTGGGATAGCAGGGCAGGGATGCTGGTCGAGTTTCGGATCACAGCGACAGGATTTCTGCGTTATATGGTTCGTTCGATAGTTGGCACAATGCTTGAGGTCGGGCGCGGCGAAAAAGATTTTGATACAATTCAGACTGCGATCCTTACGGGCGATCGCGATCTTGCAGGCAAAACGGCGGCGGCTCAGGGTCTGACCCTTTTTCGCGTCGATTACGACTAGCGGCATGCTCATCTATCACCTAGTTTTACCGGAAAAATGGGCGGCTTTCGAGTCCGAGCTATACGAGGCGGACAGCCTTTATTCTGAGGGTTTCATCCATTGCAGTTTTGCGTCGCAGCTCGACGCCGTTATTGAGCGTTACTACGCGGACGTGGATCGGGTCATTGTTCTCGAGATAGAAAGCGACCTTCTGATGTCGCGTATGCTAAAAGAACCGTCGACCGATCGCGAGATCTACCCGCACATATACGGGCCGATCAATCGCAAAGCCATCGTCAGGTCCTACGAGCGGGCGATTAAGTCAGGCGTAAAATAAATTCCGTTCTGGCCGCAAATTTCCTTTCATGCACGAAAATTTTGACGGGATCGTGAAACCCAATACGTCAGAAGGCCGCCTGCTGGCGTCGATCGATGTCGAAAGGCTGCCCGCCCATATCGCCATTATCATGGACGGCAACGGCCGCTGGGCAAAGCTGCGCGGCAAGCCGCGTATCGCGGGACATCGGGCCGGTTCGGAGTCCGTCAAAGCTATCATTGACACTTGCGCTCGCTTGGGCATTCCCGCCGTCACGCTGTACGCATTCTCGACCGAAAATTGGAAACGTCCGAAATCTGAAGTTTCCGGGCTGATGCAGATGCTGAAACGCGTTCTTCGGCGTGAACTCAACACAGTACATAGAAACAATATTCGATTTCAACCGATCGGGAATATCGCAGGGCTCGGCACGGATGTCCAGTCGGAACTTGCGGCTGCCGTCGAGAAAACCAAGAGCAACACGGGCATGATAATGAACGTCGCCCTCAATTACGGGGGGCGTGCCGAGATCGTTGATGCTTGCCGGCGCGCGGCCGCTGAACTGACGGAGAGAGGGACGCCGCTCAGCGAGCTTTCCGAAGCGGACATCGAGAAAAACCTGTACACGCGCGGATTACCCGATGTCGATCTGCTTATCAGGACCAGCGGTGAAATGCGGATATCAAACTTTCTCTTGTGGCAGATCGCCTATGCAGAAATAGTCGTTACGCCGACTTTGTTTCCCGATTTTCGCCGGCCGCATATTTTCGAGGCGGTTATTGAATATCAGAATCGTGACCGGAGGTTCGGAGGGGTCGAAGCGAAAAAATAACGCTGGCCGGAACCTATGAAAACACGTCTGCTCACCGCTGCAGTTGCACTTCCCATCTTGATCGCATCGATCATGCTGCCGGATTATTATGCCCCGGCGGTTTGGCTTTTTGTGGCGATCGCCACTTTTGCACTCGCAGCGGGACTTTTCGAATTTTATTCGCTTTCAAAGAAGCTTGAGCTAAAAGCGGATGCCGCGATCGGATATATTGGCGCCGCCGCTTTATTTGTCGGGTTTCTATTCGACGCGCCGGCTCGATCGCCCGATCTGCTAATAGCCACCCTGGTCCTGATAACAATTGTTGTGCTGGTTACGCAGACGTTCCGGTTCACCAAAGACTTTTCGAAGATGCTCACTGGGATCGGCGTAACCCTGCTCGGTATCATGTACGTCGCATTCCTGGGGGGATTCCTTGTTTCGACTCGTGTTGGATTTGAGAACAACCCTGGACTGTCGACCGATCTGTTGGGCTATTTCTTTCTCGTGTCGTTCGGTTCAGATGCCGGGGCCTATTTTGCAGGGCGTGCAATCGGTAAGCATAAACTCGCGCCGGCGATATCGCCCGGGAAAACCGTCGAGGGCCTGCTCGGCGGGATACTTACTGCTGCTGGTTTAGGGGCCCTTGCGACATTCTGGTTCTTTCCCGAGCTTCCCTACCAATGGTCGATACCGCTCGCCTGTATTCTGGCGGCCGTCGGCGTGCTCGGCGACCTAGCCGAAAGCGCGATGAAAAGGGGTTCCAAAACAAAAGACGCCGCCACCACACTCCCGGGCCATGGCGGATTTCTCGACAGGTTAGACAGTTTGCTATTCGGCGCGCCTATCTTGTATTATTTTGCTCGGTTTTACTTTTAAAATGAACGCCATTTTGGTCGACGACAATAATCCGTAGGGCGCGAGCGTAGATCGTGACGTTCCGCCTTCCGACTGTCTAGGACCGGAAGGCGTTTTTATTTTGAATATTCTTATGCTTGATACATTAGGTAACTTGGAAAGGACCCATTCGTGCGGTGAGCTTCGCCTTTCGGACGCAGGCAGCCGGGTGGTCCTAATGGGCTGGGTCGCCAAAAAGCGTGATTTTGGTATCTTAACTTTTATCGACCTTCGCGACCGCGAGGGTGTAACTCAGATCGTACTTAACGAGGAAGATAAAGGCGAAGCTCATGCTAAAGCAAAGAACCTCCGCGGCGAGTTTGTGATCGCGGTCAAAGGAACGGTTGTAGAACGAGAGGGAACTCATAATCCCAAACTCTCGACCGGCGATATCGAGATCCACGCCGACGAGATCCTGCTTCTAAATGATGCCAAAGTGCCGCCGTTCCAACTCGAGGTTGCCGGTTCCGAGAACCTCGCGGACGAGTCGACTCGGCTCAAATACCGTTATCTTGACCTCCGCAGGCCGCAGCTCCAACAAAACATCCGAATGCGTGCAAAGGCTGTTGCCAGGATCAGGGAGTATTTTGATGATCGCGATTTTATTGAGATCGAAACGCCGATATTACTAAGATCGACGCCGGAAGGTGCGCGAGACTTTGTCGTCCCATCGCGTATCCATCAGGGCAAGTTTTTTGCGTTGCCGCAATCGCCGCAGATCTTGAAGCAGCTGACGATGATCTCGGGATTCGACAAGTATTATCAGATCGCACGATGTTTCCGGGACGAGGACCTCCGGGCCGATCGCCAGCCCGAGTTTACTCAGCTCGATATGGAAATGTCCTTTGTTTATCGCGAACAGGTCTACCGCGAGATGGAGGGGATGTTCAACCACGTTCTGAAACTCATCGACGTCGAACTGCCTGCCGAATGGCCGCGAATGGCATACTCTGAGGCCCTGAGCCGATACGGCAGTGACAAACCCGATCTGCGATTCGGAATGGAGCTGCAGGACTTATCGGACGACCTGAAAGATACGGATTTTGCCCCTTTCGCATCGGTGCTCGGAGCGAGCGGCCGGATCAAAGCGATTGTCGTAAAGGGCAAAGCCGATTATTCGCGAAAGCAGCTAGATGAGCTTCAGGAATTTGTAAAACGCTACGGGGCCGGAGCTTTGGCGTGGATAAAACTCGGCGAAGAAACAAGTTCGTCGCTGCTGAAGGTGCTCGGCGAGGCAAAGATCGAACAGCTCGCGTCCGCCTCAAAAGCTGAAAAAGGCGATGTTGTCCTGATCGTTGCCGGAAGGAAGTCAGTCGTCGCCGCGGCTCTGGGTGCGCTTCGAAACGAGATCGCACGTCGCGAGGACCTGATCGACCGCAGACGTTACGAATGCCTCATCGTCACGGAATTCCCTATGTTCGAACATGACGAGGATTCTGATCGATACGACGCGGCTCATCACCCGTTTACGTCGCCGATGGACGAGGACCTCGAACTGTTCAAGCAGGCGATCGAGAACGAATCCGACCACCACCTGCTTGGCCAGGTTCGTGCCAAGGCGTACGACGCAGTTATAAACGGTTTTGAGTGTGCGGGAGGGTCGATCCGTATCCATCAGAAGGAGATCCAGGACCTTAATTTCAGGGCATTAGGGATGACCCGGGATGTAGCCCGCGAGCGATTTGGATTTTTCCTCGACGCTTTAGAGTATGGGACACCGCCGCACGGAGGTTTCGCAGCCGGTATAGAACGAACCTGTATGATCCTCTGCGGCACGGAAAACATCCGTGACGTGATGGCATTCCCTAAAACAGCGTCCGCTCAAGACCTGATGATGGATGCTCCCGGTGCGGTAGACACAGGCCAGCTGGACGAATTGGGGATAAGCATGCGAGCTAAGCAATAGCCACGAATACACGAATAACTTTGAATCCCGTATTGGATTAGTGCCTTCGCGGCGAAACCTTTTTCCGAACAATCTCCACCGGAATATCGTAGAATCTTTAAAGAATGCCTAAGTACGACACAAATCCGCTTGATCCGGAGTTTCCGGAAAAGGCGAGGGCAGCAGCGGCTGACCAGGATCCGGAGGCGACACGCACTCTTCCGAGTACGGGCGCCCGAACCCGGCAGTTCGCGGCTGTGGAGACCGAGGAACAGACCCGCCGTTTCGCGGGTACGGCACCATATTCATCGCCTTATAACGGTCAGTACATTCCAGCCAATTATCATGCTGGGACTGCAGACATGAACCGGTCTTCGTCTCGCAAGGTCGACAAGATCGGCTTACCTGAGAACGTCCTGACCGCCGCGCCATATATACCCTGGTATTTAGGCATGATAGCCGGGTTGCTGATCTTGTTTTTAGTTCCGAAGAGCGAGACCAAGGTCCGTTTTCATGCCGCTCAGGGCCTTGCAGCACATATCGGCATTCTTATCGTCACAACGATACTGGGCATCGTCGGAAATATCACTGATTTCGCCGAAATCGGTAACGTCATCTTCCAGATCGTCACAAGCATTATGCTGGTGATCTTTGCGATAAAGGCATGGAAAGGAAAACCGGTGCACATCGAGTCGGTCGACTCACTGACCGAATGGCTTGAGGAAAAGATCAAGCCCTCTAATTCGTAAGGACCAACGGAAATGTACTGTTCAGAATGTGGTACTAAACTCGGTTCTAACCTAAATTACTGCAAGCAGTGCGGCAGACGTGTGCCGCAGGGCCAGACGACCTCCGTTGCCGAAAATCTATCACAAGCGATCACTTATATCGGAGCCTTTGGGCTAATGGGTTTCATATTTGTGATCTATCTTATGATCCGTTCTGAAATCGCGGCGGGCCCCACGGCAGTCATCATTTCGTTTCTTTATCTAGCCACATTGTTCGGCATCTGCTATTTGATACTTCGGCAGACTGCTCCGTTCACGTTAAGGAAAAAGAATCCTGATCGCGAATTGCACGATGCTGTTCCCCAAGCTTATCTAAGGCCGGTAACGACATCACAGCTGCCGGATCCTATCCATGGCCCGCTCAGTGTCACCGAGCATACAACCCGGACATTGGAAGAGATGCCGGTTGAACGACAACAGGGTACACGGGAGTAAGTATGTACTGTCCGGACTGCGGAAAGACTGTAAACGCTAAACTTAAGTACTGCAACGGCTGCGGCGGTCGATTGTCACGCGAGACAGAAGACAAAGACGGAACGCCAGGCAAAATGCTCGACAACATCCTGACAACCCTGTTCCTGACAGTGATGTTCGGCTTTGGGATCTTGGTCGGCTTGGTAGCGGTGCTTTTGGGCAACGGGGTCCCCACCGAGTTCGTAACCATGATCGTCATTGCCTACCTGGCGGCTATATTCGGTGTATGCTTAATGCTCGTCAAGCAGGTGCCAAAATTGATCGACGCAAAATTGAGGAGCCTGAATGCAGCGTCCGACGCCCCATCACAGGCGCAATTGAGGCCGCTGACCACTGCCCAGCTGGATGAGTATCGCGAGCCCGTTATGAGCGTTACCGACCACACAACGAGGACATTGGAAGACGCATCTGTCAAAGAAAGAAAGTCCTAGAAACTCTCTGCCTCTGTCAGCCCACGCTTCTCCGTCCTCAACTTTAACAACGCCTTCACGGCCAGATATATCGCCAATATTATCAATGCCAGGGACGCCAATCCGTTGATCAGTTTCGTATCAAATCCCATTGATGCCGTCAGGTTCCCGTAGACCATCATCCCAAGCGCCCAAAAAGTGATCACCAGAACAAACAGCATCGGCAAAAGTGTAAATGCGATGCGTTTTCGGGCCTGATACAGCCAGTATGTGATCGAGAGCAGTGTCAGCGCGGCAAGCATTTGATTCGAAGCACCGAAGAGTGTCCAGAAATCGAGGTAGGAACCCGGCCTCGCGAAAAAGATCAACAGAAACGGGACCGCAACAGTCGCCAGCGTTCCGATCACGGCGCCTAGCCTTCCGCGAATGCCGAATATTTCCTGAACGATATAGCGGCCGAGCCGCATGCAAACGTCGAGAGTATCAAAAACAAATGTCGAGAATGCCATCGCCCCAAAGGTGATCGCGAACTGCAGATTCTCCTTGCCGATGATGACAGTCAGAAAATTTCCGATTCCGTTGCCGTAGATCTTGCCCGGCGCAAAGCTTTTGCCGTCCGGCCCGAAGATCATTTCGTTCGAGGCGGTCATTACGATCACCACAGCGATAAATGCCACGAAGCCCTCGGCGAGCATCGCCCCGTAACCGATGGGCCGCACGTGCGATTCCTTATCGATCTGTTTGGATGTGGTGCCGGAGCAAACGAGCCCGTGAAATCCCGAGCATGCTCCGCACGCGATCGTTACAAACAGGAACGGGAACAACATCCCCGTCATGCCGCCAACATCCCAAGATTTGAACGAGGGCTGCTGGATCTCGAAACCGCCGAAGAAAACCCCGATCACGCCGATCGCTATCGCCGCATACAGCACGAATCCGCCGAG
This sequence comes from Pyrinomonadaceae bacterium, assembly GCA_041745615.1. GTDB lineage: Bacteria > Acidobacteriota > Blastocatellia > Pyrinomonadales > Pyrinomonadaceae > OLB17. The sequence continues at coordinate 87,513 of JBGTIP010000076.1, forward strand.
GTATCCCCGCGGCTGTAGCAGCAGCCACACCGGCACAAGCGAAGCTGCGATGCAGTATAGGAGGATAAGGATCGACCATGTAAGATGGCCGAAGGCCAGGACGTTGGAAAGATGCGTTCCCAGATAGGCGAGAACGAATACAGCAGGTACAAACACGATCGTCGCCAGCCATAGGGGTGGTTTCAAATATCGTTCGACCAGCCCTAGCAGTATCGACAGTCCGAGGTACATTACGCTCGCGATGGCAACGGCACCGCCCGGGTTGAAACGCGTCTCGCCGGCAAGCGCCTCATCGCCCGACACAAATGTCCCGGCGGTAATATCCGTAAAAGCGACGATGATGTAGATAAGAGCGATGAAAATAAACGCCATCATCGCTCGGCCGGCGCCAAGCCCAAGCTTTTCCTTTGTGATCTCGGCAATGCTCATTGCTCCGTGCCGCACCGACGATGTCAATGCCGCAAAATCATGCACGGCACCGATCAGTACGACGCCAAGCGCGATCCACAGCAGCGACGGAAGCCATCCAAAATAGATGCACGCCAGTATCGGCCCCGCGATCGGACCGGCTGCCGCTATTGCTGCGAAATGCTGCCCAAAAAGGTAAAACGGACGTGTAGGAACAAAGTCTTCGTCATCGTTGATCTTATTCGCCGGTGTCTCGCGCGCGTCATCGAGCTTGAACTGACGGGCGACCCATCGGCCGTAGGCAAAATAGCCAAATACTAACCATGCAACGAAAACTAATGCAAGAATTGTGAGCATAGATCGCGACTTTTTCGAATTATTCGGATTGGAGGCGAAACAAATTTACGATACTTTTACTGGTAAGACAACCCCGTTTTTTGATTGGCATTTATCCGTTGGTTAATTGCTAATTGGAAAGAGAGTACGAACATATGGAAAAAGAAAGATCTATTCAGGAAATATACTCCCCGGCCGGCATTTGCTTCGGCTGCGGCCCGACGAACGAAAAAGGGCTGCGCATCCGCAGCTTTGCTGAGGGTGATGAGTTTGTCGCCGAGTGGAGAGCCGATCCGCATCATCAAGCGTTTCCGGGCATACTGAACGGCGGCATTATCGGGGCATTGCTTGATTGCCATTCAAACTGGGCAGCTGCCTATCACCTGATGAAGCGACGCGGTGACGACGAGGCTCCATGTACCGTGACCGCCGAATTTCATGTTAAGCTGCTCCGCCCGACCCCGGTCGACGGGCCGATCACTCTAAAGGCAAGGGTCTTGGAATCTACGGATGACCGCGCAACTGTCGAAGCCGAACTGATCGCCGGCGGCAAGGTCTGCGACACCTGCCGCGGCGTCTTCGTCGCAGTAAGAGAAGGCCATCCGGCCTACCATCGTTGGTAAGAAATTTAATATGGACAAGGCAAAGATCATTGACGAACTAAGCCGGAAATACTCTGGATTTGTCGATTTGGTCGAACCGATGTCGGAGGCCGATTTCACGTTTTCGCTGCACGGTGAGAAGTGGTCGGCGGGGCAGCAGGTCGATCATTTGCGCCGGTCTGTCAAACCGCTGAATAAGGGGCTGGGAGTTCCGGAATTCGTGCTGAAGTCGATGTTTGGAAAATCAGACCACCCGTCGGCCACCTACGACGAACTCGTTGCGCGATACCGGGAGGCGCTGGCTTCGGGTGGGACCGCCCCGGATCCCTTCAGGCCAGAGGCGGTCGACTTCGAACAAAAGGTCGGGCTTATTCAGGAGCTTCGCGGTCAGGTCGAGATGCTCTGCGGGAAGATCGAAAAATTCAACGAGGAAAAACTCGACACGCTTGTGCTTCCGCATCCGCTGCTCGGAAAACTGACGCTCCGCGAAATGTTCTATTTCACGATCTACCACGCGGAACATCATCACCTGCATGTCGAGCAGAATCTTGCTCAGAGGCGACCGACATAGATGTGATGAGTTCCTCGTACCGAGGCATTAAACCCAGCCGCTCCATCCACGCAGATTGTTCTCGCATCAGCGCCGGTAGATGGATCACGTCCGACAGGGCGTAATCCACCAGTTCGTCCGTCCAGACGCCATCCCATTTCCGGCTAAATTTTGCACGCTGCGATTTATCGAGATCGACGGCGAAGTATCGATAAAGCGTTTCCGCCAGCGAAGAAGATTGCTTCGCACCCTTCGTCAGTACTTTTTCCGCGATCATGGTGTCGAACACATTGCTGACCGTGCAGCCGGCACTCGCGAGGAATTCGAGGTCGAATTTTGCGTTGTGAAAGATCTTCGTGATGCGGACATCACAGAGTAGGTCGCCAAGCGGCCCGACCTCAACACCCTCGCTTATCGGCACCAAAACGTTGAATTCGCCGTCCGAAAATTGAATGGAATAAAGTCGGCTGCTGCTTGAAGTAAACCCGGACGTTTCCGTATCACAGCCGAGGCAAGAGGAAGCGCTAAGCTTCTCATAAGCCTGACGTATCTCCTCGGGTGACCGGGCAACAAAAACATTCATCGTGTAAATTGTGTCAACGGATAAGGTCAAGATTCATTTTGTCGCCTTTGTGTCCGTTCTCCGTGGTCTCTGTGTTTAGTCTTGCTTTCAACACAAAGGCCGCATAGTCAAGAGACGAAGATCGCTAAATGGCATTTCCCAATTCAACGTCCCTGCCACCTAATTGTAGATCACTAGACAAACCGCGGGAAACCCGTTAACAATTAATGCAGCAATGCCCGAAATATTAACAGACACAGAGACCCGGATCCTCGGCTCGCTCGTCGAAAAACAGCTCACTACGCCCGAGTATTATCCGCTCACCCTAAACGCACTCATCGCGGCCTGTAATCAAAAGAGCAACCGTGAGCCCGTCGTTTCATTCGACGAGAGCACGGTGACCGTAGCCTTAGATCGGCTGCGCGATAGAAATCTCGTTTATGTCTTCTACGGCAGCACCAGCCGCGTGCCCAAATACAAGCACATGGTGCCGAGCGTCTATGAACTCGAGCCTTCTGAGGTAGCTGTTATGTGCGTGATGATGCTCCGCGGCCCCCAGACCCTCGGCGAGCTCCGCGGCCGCACTGACCGCCTCTACGAATTCTCAGGCCTCGGCGAGGTCCAGGAAACCCTCGACGGCCTTATCCGCCGCGAAGACCCGCTCGTCGTAAAGCTCGAACGCCTGCCCGGCCAAAAAGAAGCTCGCTTCGCCCATCTCCTCAACGGCGAGATCGACATCTCATCACTCCCCGCACCTCGCTCCTCGGCCGCCCCAGCCGACCCCGGGCGCCTCGAGCAACTCGAGACGGAGGTCAGCCAGCTACGCTCCGAAGTCGAGTCTCTCCGCGCGACCTTCGACGAATTTCGAAAGCAGTTTGAGTGAAAACGCCCGTCTTTGAATATGACGGGGAAATTCTGCAGAATAAGAATCGGGTTTAATTGTTGGAATTCGAACGGGTTATCCGCTCCGCTTCATCGCATAATTGGCGATCGCCTCTTCCCTTGTGTTACCGAAGCCAACGGAGTTGCTTTCTTCCATGCTGATGAAATCAGGGCCGACCACGCAATACTGTCCGCCGTCTACGAAGATCAGCGTTCTGCCCGGTAACCGTTCCGCTTCCAGGTCCGGGTCATTCAATAGAGTTTCGAATTCTTCAGTCACAGACACCCCGAATTATTTCACATTTTATCCGCATGGCTCAACCTCAATGCTTTACGCACCGAGCGACACTATCGGTGCTCGATTGATGAAACACCTGCATCTTCGGTCCACTTGCGGGCTGTTTTATCTGTGTATGATTTCCACAGGATTTCCAGATTGAGGCTTTACATTATCGGGCCATCGCTTAATCATTGAAAAACCTGCACTTACGGGAAAAGTTAAAAACCACTACATTTAGTGTTGACAAAGCATTTTGACTACAATATAGTCTATATCCACTGAAGTAACGGCCTGGGAACACACGGCCTCACGACCCGCCAGTCAAACACAAATACTGCGGTCCGGAATTAGCCGCCACGTCTGAGATAACACTCACCGTGGGTGTGGAGCCTTCTCTCAATTTTCGTCCGCGTGCCCGGTCGTACGGCTAAAGATCGAATACTGAAAGGAGATTCGACCGAATTTATGGACAATTTCTACGCATCAACCTCCACCGCCGCAACTCGCCAAATTGAAGACAAAGCTCAGACCTCAATGCAGGTACGCAAGCGTAACGGATCCCTCGAACCGGTCGATATCAACAAGATCGTCCGGGCAATTACGCGCTGCTGCTACGACCTGCCGTCGGTCGACAGCTTAAGGATCGCCACAAAAACCATCAGTGGGCTGTATGACGGGGCCACGACCAGGGAACTGGACAAACTCTCCATCCAGACAGCCGCCAGCCTTATATTTGAGGAGCCGGAATATTCGCGGCTCGGTGCACGGCTCCTCAACCAATATATCGAGAAAGAGGTCCGCAATCAGGAGATACACTCGTTTTCTCAGTCGATCGCCTTCGGGGTAAAGGAAGGTCTGATCGGCGAGCGTGTCGCGAATTTTGCGATCGAGAACAGCCGCAAACTGAACGACGCAATTGACCAGACCCGCAACGACCTTTTTGAATTTTTTGGATTGCGAACATTATATGATCGTTATTTGCTGAAAAATCCCGAGACACGCGATGTGATCGAAACACCCCAGTTTTTCTGGATGCGCGTCGCTTGCGGCCTGGCCGAGAATCCTTACGAAGCGATCGATCTATATAACCTGTTTTCATCGCTCGAGTACGTTCCCTCGACACCGACGTTATTTAATTCCGGCACCCGGCACGAGCAGCTTTCATCGTGTTTCCTGCTCGATTCACCGCAGGACAGCCTTGACAGCATTTACAAAAAGTACTCGGACGTAGCGATGCTGTCGAAATTTTCGGGCGGTATCGGTATCGCGTACCATCGCGTCCGTTCACAGGGCTCGCTTATCCGAGGCACTAACGGTCATTCGAACGGCATCGTGCCGTGGCTGAAAACACTTGATTCCAGTGTTTCCGCCGTCAACCAGGGCGGCAAGCGAAAAGGGGCCTGCTGCGTTTATCTCGAAACTTGGCATGCCGACATCGATGATTTTCTCGAACTTCGCGATAACACGGGCGACGAGGCCCGACGTACGCACAATCTGAACATCGCCAACTGGATCCCTGACCTGTTTATGAAACGAGTTCAGGCGGATGGTGTCTGGTCGCTATTTGATCCGAAGGTTGTGCCGCATTTTCCCGACCTCTACGGCGAGGAATTCGAGGCTGCCTACATCAAGGCCGAGGAAGAAGGCCTCTTTGTCCGCCAGATACAGGCGCGCGATCTCTATGCCAAGATGATGCGAACGATGGCCCAGACGGGTAACGGTTGGATGACCTTTAAGGACGCGGCCAACCGCAAATCGAACCAGACGGGACGTCCAGAGAATGTCGTTCATCTCTCGAACCTATGCACCGAGATCATCGAGGTCACTTCCGACAACGAGACTGCCGTTTGCAACCTCGGATCGATCAACGCGGCACGGTATGTAAAATGGAACGCCGCCTTCCAGGCGGCCGATGGCCGGCAGGATGCCGGGGTTCCAGAGTTTGATTTCGACAAACTCCGCCGAAATGTCCGCCTTGCGGTCCGCCAACTCGACAAGGTCATCGATCTCAATTATTACGCCATTCAGAGCACGACGGACAGTAACAACCGCTGGCGAAACATCGGCCTTGGCGTGATGGGTCTGCAGGACGTTTTCTTTCAACTCCGCCTGCCCTTCGATTCGGACGAGGCCCGAAAGATCTCGGCCCGAATACAGGAAGAGATCTATTTCGCCGCCCTTGATGCATCGGCCGACCTCGCTATTGAGCGAGGCCCTCATCCGTCATTCGCCGAAACTCGTGCTGCGGAGGGCGATCTGCAATTCGACCTTTGGGGTGTTACCCCTGACGATATGACCCGGTGGGATGCTCTACGCGAGAAGATACGCACCACGGGCCTGAGAAACAGCCTGATGATCGCCATCGCACCGACCGCGACGATCGCATCGATCGCCGGATGCTGCGAGTGCATCGAGCCGCAGGTGTCGAACCTATTTAAACGCGAAACCCTTTCGGGAGATTTCGTCCAGGTGAACAAATACCTGGTCAAAGAGCTGAAAGCGTTGAATCTCTGGACCGACGAGATCCGCAACAAGATCAAATTGAGCGAAGGCTCAGTCCAGGAGATAGCCGAATTTAACGACGAGCTTAAGGCAATCTACCGCACCGCATGGGAAATTCCCATGCGTTCGCTGATCGACATGGCCGCGGACCGCGGGGCCTTCATCGACCAGAGCCAGTCGCTCAACCTCTTCATGGAAAGCCCGAATATCGGCAAGCTTTCCTCAATGTACATGTACGCGTGGCAGAAAGGGTTGAAGACGACCTATTACCTGCGTTCGCGGCCCGCGACCCGGATCGCTCAGGTCACCGCCGCCGAAACGCAAACAAGTGCTGAGCCAACGGTAACGTACACCGATCAAGAAGCACTTGTATGTTCTCTAGAAAATCCCGAAGCATGTGAGGCTTGTCAGTAGTGGCTCACTCACACGAGCTCATTGTTCCGCCGGGAGTTGAGAATGACGAATCAGCTCGTGAGCTACTTCGAGCTTGGGGGACTGGCGATGGCCTTCACGTCACGCTTGCTCCGAATCTCTGGGACGAACCCGGACACTGGGGAATTGCTTTAGCAGACATTACGCGGCACTTGGCTAATGCATACGCCGAAATGAAAGGGATTGATAGAGTGGAAACGATAAAAAAGATCCGTATATTGTTTGACGCGGAACTCGATTCACCGACTGACGAACCGATCGGCAATCTCATATAAGGAATCAAGAAAATGCTTTTAGACCAAGGCTTCAACCTAACTCTCCGCCCGATGACGTACCCGCGTTTCTACGAGATGTACAAGAACGCGATAAAGAACACGTGGACTGTCGAGGAGGTCGATTTTTCGACCGATGTGATGGACCTCAAGAACAAGATGACGGCGTCTGAACGTCACATGATCAATCGCCTTGTGGCATTTTTCGCGACCGGCGATTCGATCGTGTCGAACAATCTTGTCCTGAATCTCTACAAGCACATCAATTCGCCCGAGGCCCGAATGTACCTCTCGCGTCAGCTTTACGAAGAGGCGGTCCACGTCCAGTTCTATCTGACGCTGCTCGACACCTACATCCCCGACCATCATGAACGCGAACAGGCATTTGCGGCTGTCGAAAATATTCCATCCATCAAGAAAAAGGCTGAATTCTGCTTTAAATGGATCGACTCAATAAATGAGCTTAATGCCCTGACCACCCGTGACGAGCGAAAGCAATTCCTGCTAAATCTGATCTGTTTCGCTGCCTGCATCGAAGGGCTATTCTTCTTCGCGGCGTTCGCGTACGTCTATTTCCTGCGTTCCAAGGGACTGCTTCACGGCCTCGCCGCCGGTACCAACTGGGTCTTCCGTGACGAATCTGCCCACATGGCCTTCGCACTCGAGGTCGTAAAGAAGGTCCGTGACGAGGAGCCCGAACTCTTCGACGAACAGCTCAACCGCCAGATCGTTGAGATGATCGATGAAGCCGTCACCTGCGAAATGCAGTTTGCCGAGGACATCCTCTCAGGAGGCATCTCCGGCCTCTCGGTCGCCGACATGCGTCAATATCTCGAGTTCATCGCCGACCAGCGTCTGGTCATGCTCGGACTCCAGCGGGTCTACGGAGCCAAAAATCCCTTCTCCTTCATGGACCTCCAGGACGTGCAGGAATTAGCCAACTTCTTCGAACGCCGCGTCTCGGCCTACCAGGTCGCGGTGGCAGGTGAAGTTAGCTTCAGCGAGGCTTTTTGATGCCTAAAAGATTCGACCACGTATGAGGAAATACGTTTCGCTCTATACCGCGATGGGTGTTATCGGGTTGTTCGCGGTATTTGTCGGATTTTCGAAGACGTTTATTTTTCCCGTAGCGTCAGGAACATTCAAAGCGCCCTGGGTAATTTACATCCACGGCGCTTTTGCTTTTGCATGGGTCATTTTGTTCTTGGCGCAGGCGCTGCTGATCAAGGCCGAAAATTGGCGGGCCCATGTTACGCTCGGCACACTTGCTATCCCGATAGCGATAGGAGTTGTCGTGACCTTGCCGATGGTGGGCAGATTTCAGGTGGAACGAGACTTGGAGCTCGGGATGGGTGAAACGGCGATCTCAGCGATCGTCGGCATTTTCACCGCAGCAATGCTTTTTGCCGGGCTTGTAGCGGCCGGTTTATGGAACCGTCGTCGTCCGGACATTCACAAGCGGTTGATGCTGCTGGCGACGATATCGATCTTGTGGCCTGCGTGGTTTCGATTCCGGCATTATTTCCCGAGCATCCAGCCGCCGGAGATCTGGTTCGCACTCGTCCTGGCCGATTCGCTTGTAACATTCGCGTGGGTTTGGGACTACCTCCAACATAAACGCATCCATCCGGTCCTGCTGTTCGGAGGGCTGTTAATCATCGCACTGCACACCTTCGAGACCATCGCATTCGATTCAGGTCCGTGGCGTTCGGTTTCACGTCTGATCTGGACATTGTTCTGACCATTTCGAGGACTTAATGAGATAAAGGGTCTAAATTTGTTGACACTTAGGTACCCAAACCTTACGATGTGTATAAGACTGATGTTGTGTACACATTATGCGGACCAATATCGAAATAGATGATCGTTTGATGAAAGATACGCTGAAGGCGACTGGCCTCAAGACCAAGAAGGAGGTTGTCGATGTAGCTCTGCGCGAACTCCTTCGTCTACGGCGCCAGGGCGAACTTAGAAAACTAAAAGGAAAATTCAATTGGCAGGGCGACCTCGACGCGATGAGGCGTGACAGGTGATCTTTGTTGATTCGAGTGTGTGGATCGACTACCTTCGCGCCAACGATAACTGGCAGACCCGTCGTCTGGATTCGATTCTGGGACGTGAACGTGTCGTCATCGGTGATCTTGTGATCACTGAGGTATTGCAGGGGTGCAGTGACCCCAAAGTATTCCGAGAAACAGAGCGGCTTTTGCGTCGATTGGATTTCGTTACAGTCGGTGGTTATAGAGTGGCGATAGAAGCAGCACGAAACTATATACGACTCCGCGACCTCGGCATTACCATTCGAAAAACGATCGACACACTCATCGCGACCCGATGTATTGTCGATGGTTTCGAATTACTTCATAACGACCGCGATTTCGAGCCGTTCGAAGAGCATTTAGGGCTTAAATGCCTGTCCGCCTGAAACGAACGTTAACGTCACTTCACTAATGCCTGGAGTCGTTCTGCGATGTTGTTTACCCGCTCTCGCTGTTTCGAGGAATGGTCTCGAATCCCTATCATGCTCTTTCCTATTGTAATGATCGTCGCTTGACGAAAAATTCCGTTTTGCTTTATGCGACGATCCATTTCGAACTTAGCTGTCTGGGCGTCCCTGTATGTCAGAATTGAAATAGAGATCATCCCTCTCGGATCACCATGGGGGGAGTGTTGAAACGCCTTGTCCAGAACCGTGAACAGCTCTCGCCCGACCAGATATTCATTTTCATGATCTTGCTCCCACCCTGAGTCTGAGTAGACTTTCAAAGTCTCGTGATCGTAAGTTATCGCCTTATCCGTTCCTTTTAGAGCCTCAATAATCTTCGCAACCTGTTGGGTCGACTGTTGGTCCGGCCTCGAAATCCGCCACTGCCTCATGAAGACCGTGTACATCCCGTCTTTCGGCGCGATCCACAGATAAAACTCGCCTGCCACGTGAACGTAAGCTTCATCTTTTGAGCTCTGATACACCTGAGTTCGAAGGCTGAGATAAGGTTCGTCGCCCCTTCGTTCAAATATTCCTTTTATCCATCCCTTCTTTGTCAAGGCATCAGAAAAGAACGCGATCACGCGTTCCTTATCCAATGGGTTATTATCCTTCGTCTTGTAAACCCGCGTGACTATTGCAAACGGCGAATGAAGTAAGCTCAGTGACGATGAGTGACTGTTGAAAGGCTCCATTCCAGGGTATTCAGGAATCTGGAAAACATATCGTGGAGATTCGTGAGCTTTCGCAGAAAAAGCCGCAGATAACACCAGCAGTGTCAGACTGAAGATCAGAGTTACCTTGCTTTTCATACTTCCTCTATTTGGATTTAAGATCACGGGCCAAGGTCGGGATCCAAGAGTGCATTTCTCGGGTTCCGGCAGGGCTGTCAACAAAACTAATTGGTTCTTAGATGTGAGCAAACCACAAAAGGCCGTATTGAGCGGTAGCCCTTTCAGTGGCGCCACGTATCGTTGGGTCTGATCTACTCATATGTTCTGCCTTTGTGCCGGACCCACCCGCCTACGTGCCGCCCCGCCGGGTCATGATGTGTCCAATGTATGAGGCCGCCTTGTTCGTTCCACACATACTCGCCAAAGAAACTTACCGTATCACCGGCCTTCACGTCGGCGATGCGCGGTGCGAGGTCGATATTGTGCGAGATCAGGACGGTCTGTCCTGAAGCTAGTCTCACGATGATCCGCTGATGGCGTGACCCATCGCGGTCGTCCGTTAAGATCCGAGTGACCACCCCCTCGCCTTCCACCTGAACATCACTCTGCCGCACGGCAAACGCCTTTTCGATCGATACGCTGTCGACCAGCCTATCCTGCGGTGCTGAAACATTGCACGCAGCGGATAACCCGATCAAGAGCATCGCCGCTGTTATGAGCATGTTTTTTCGCATTGTGGGTAATTATATACGAAGGAGAGATTATGCGGGCTGCCTTGACAGACGAGCGTTTATACGGCTCAGCAGCCGTTTATTTGATCGGACCGGCACTGAATATGCTCTGTGACACCTGTGCATATTCCTTTCGAAAAGGCGATATCCGCGAGTTGGTTGCGATTATATAGACGACTTTTTCGTCAACATACCGGCGAAAATCTGCATAGAAGAAACCGTTGCCGCCGTCGTGCCATAACATCGTCGTTCCCCGCGGGGTCTTCTCATTTACCCAGCCGTAACCGTAAAACGAAACGGCTTCGGGCTGTTCGGCGATGTGCGGTGCAAAGTATTTCTCTTTCGCTTTTTTCGACAGGATCTTTTCGCCTTCGAGGGCGAGATGCCACTTGTATAGGTCTCCCACGGTCGAGAGGACCCCACCGTTGGCCCGCAGATTCCAGTACGGCCCGTCCTTGTCCCACACATGATCGAGGGGCGATCCCCAACGTGTGCCGTCTTCGCGATAGCCGACAGCCAAATTTTCCCGCTTCCATTTTGGGATCACGTACCCTGTATTTGCCATTCCGGCCGGTCTGAATAGATTTTCGTGCAAATATCGCTCGTAAGGGCCCTTTGTAACGATCTCGATTATCGCCCCGAGCAGGCTGTAACCGACGTTTGAATATTCGTGTTTCGCGCCGGGTATATATTTCAGTTCGGAGGCCAATGCCTTCTTCACAATGTCATCGCGTGTTATTTCCTCGTAATCGCGGCCGAGGGCATGGACAAATCCCGCGGAATGGGTCAGCAGTTGATGAAGCGTTATCTGCTCCTTATCCGGCGGAACATCCTTGAAATATTTAGTGATCTTGTCACCGGTTCGCAACTTTCCCTGCATCTCCAACTTGAGAATAGCCGCACCGGTAAACTGCTTGGTTATCGAGCCGACGGTGAAGACGGTCTCGGATGAATAGGGGGTTTGGGTTTCCCTGTTCGCGAGGTTATAGCCTTTCTTTAGAACGATCTTGCCGTCTTTTGCGACAAGGAGGACACCGGCAAAACCCTTTTCGGCGATCTGCTGCATCTGCCGGTCAAGCTTTGCGCCGAGTTCGCCGTACGCAATTCCGGATGCGTCGCGTTGCTGCGCGACGGCGGTACAGACTAAAAACAGCAAGCACATTGAGAAGGCTAAATCCCTGAGAATTTTCATATTGATTCAAAATAGACACTTTGGATGTTCAAGAACAGAAACACCGTAGAAATCATATTTGTGGCAAAACATTCTCAACCGGACTCCGAGGGCATCATTTATTTAATACCCAATCGCCTGGAACTCCCGGTCATACTTGCCTTTTACCATCATAGCCTCCCGCATCCTGACAAAATCGGGGCTGTCGGGCTTCACACTCTTGATAAGCTCTGCTCTGTCTCGGAACGACTCCTCAAATCCGCCGGGCGTCATCGTCAGCAGAACTTTGACCGGGACCTTTTTGAAGTTCCCCTGTGCATGCGGCGTTCCGCGCGGAATCACGATATAAGAGCCGGCAGGCAATTCATAGGTCTTGTCAGCGATCCTGGCGGTCAGCACTCCCTCCAGCACATAATAGGTCTCATCCGTATAGTTATGCCTGTGCAGGCGGGTTTTGTATCCGGGCATCTCCGTTAATTCGACGAGTGACCACGCGCCGCCCGTGTCTTCGCTAGTGGCCAGATACCTTACTGTCCCCGCATCATACCGAAGCACATCGGGTTGATCCGATCTAAGTGCAACGATCTTTGGTTTGGGAGTATCGAGCCCTAAATTGACTTGCTCCGACTTAGTTTCAGTCTCGATCGACTGCTCGAACCAGAAGAACAAGGCCGCGGCAATAAGCACGAATAAACAAATTTTCTTCATGGCGAAGAACCTTATGCTTTTTCCTGCTTAAACACAATTCCACGTGTATTGCGCCGCCGGAAGCATTACAGATCTCAATAACATCACTGTCGGCTATTAATTCACGGGCTCTCCTGGATCCGGCGGAGGAGTCAAAAGGTTTTCTCCGGGCGTCCAGGATTGTCGGGCCTGCTCTTTTATTTCTTCGGCTTCACTTTCCAGGCCGGCTTCGGCCTTGGTCGAGACAGCCTCGGGTTCGGCGGGTGGTTTCGGCTCAGCTGCTTTGGCGGGTTCCGCGGCCGGTTCACTTTCGATCATGCGCACCGGCACGCCGTCAGGGAAAGTAACCTCGCGGGATTCATCCGGCATCGAAACGCCGGAATCCTGTAAGGCCCGTTTTACCAGCCGAATGACCGAAGAACGAACTTTCTGAAAGCTGTGTCGCCCGCCGTCGAACCAGAAATAGACCCGCAGGTTAACCGTGGATGCCCCAAGGTCTTCCACCAGCACCAAAGGCTCCGGATCTGCCAATACGGCCGGGTGATCCGCCAGCACCTGTAAAGCGATCTCCTGTGCAGAAGGGATGGGATCATCGTAACCGATGCCGACAACGAAGTCATCACGGCGATTAGGATTGCTGGTGAAGTTGCGGATCGTGCTTTTAAAGATGGTCGAATTGGGGATCTGAACCTGATTGCCGTCAAGTGTCATCAACACCGTCGTTCGCGAGGTCAGCCGCTGAACGAAACCCGTTACGCTGTCCACCTCGATCAGATCGCCCTCACGAAACGGCTGCTGCAAACTCAAAAAGATGCTGGCGAGGAAATTTTCGGTAATGTCGCGAAACGCGATACCCAGCACGAGACCCAAGAGGCCCGTACCGCCGACAACGGTGAATGCGGCCTGTGTAAGCCCGGCGATACGAAGCACAAGATACATGCCCGCGAGCATTACGAGCAATCCGCCTGCCCGCGCGGCTACTTCGCGCAGAAGATGGCTCTGCGATCGTATCAAACGGCCGCGTCGAAGTCCGAAAACCGTCAGCTTGGCAAAGATAAAAAAAATGAGGAGCAACACCAACGCAACGACGATCAGGGGGATCGACCTGATGAATCCGCGTGCCAGATCGTTCAGCACTTCAAAGGCCGGTTCGAAATTCCAGATGTCTGATGCAGCCACCCCCATCTGGTTGATGACCACGACAACGCCTTCGGTATTCCTTGCCAGATCGCCCGCCCATTGCTTCGATTCGTCGCTATCCGCTGTTCCGGCAAGGAAGACGATGCCGTCGTTCACAGTTACCTGCGGCTCGCTGAACCAACCCGTCGCTTGCAGGATCTCTGCTATCCGCTGCCTGATCTCGTCGTCTTCGGCAACTGCCTTGACCTCGACCTTTTGCGGGGCTTCGGGCTTTGTGCCGGGTTCAGCGGCCGGGGTCGGTTGATCGGGACCAATAGGTAATTGCTGGGCAGAAACTGAGGTGAACGACAAGACGGACCAGAAGAAGATCAGGGCGCAGATCACCGTAAGACATGAGACAACGTCCTGATTTCGAGGCTTGAACGCAGTCCGTAGGGGTCTTCGGCCGACCGATACAAGACCGCCGGATCGCCTAAGAGGATCGGCCGACAACCATCGAACCAGTCCCCCGAAATTGGTGTTGAGTGCTTTCATCCTTTCTCCGCTCTGGGTATTATGCGTTATAGTCCGCCGAGAAAAGGTTGTTGGATTACATAATGACGCATTCGCCGCCCATTCTCAATTTGACTGGTTTCACATGAGCGTTGAGGGAGGGCTTAAACAGATGTTCTTCGTCCACCAGCGGTCTCGAGGGCGGCGCCGAAAGATCTGTTTCCATTTGACGGCATATCCGCGCCTTTTAAGTTTCCTCGTCAACAAAGAGCACGCCTCTAACAAGATCCTTACTGTCAGCCCGGCCGCCCAGCGATCCGGCCAAAACCCCGAGAGCGGCAACGAACATGCTCACCTTCAGATGTTCAAGCGTCCGAACGGCGGGATCGACGGTCGGCCACGTCTCCATCAGTTTGCGAGGGAAGATAGTAATGGTCCCGAAATACGTCAGCCCCATAAAAATGACAAAGAGCAGCAGCATCGTTAAGAAAAGGCTCAAGCCTGTGGCCGCGAAAGTCACGACTGTTGATTCGGCCAGCACGCGGCCCCGGCCGAGCACGCCGCCAAATGCGAAGGCACGATAAAGGACCGCAGTCGCTGTCAGCACGGCGACAAGTGAAAAAAGAACGATCTGGTACACCTCGACAGTACTGCCGACATCCCATATCTCGGCACTGAAAAACACGACAATGATCACCGAGAGCGCCGCTGTGATCATCGTCGGAAGACGGGTAAGCAGGCGAAGCGGGTTGGCACGCGCGACGGCGCGGAGTATGTTTTCCCAGTCGCGAGCAAGTGTACTTAGGACGAAGCGAAAGCGACGGTCGCGGCTTGTGCGCTCATGGGCTTCGCGGGGAAGGGACCGCCGCATCTCATTACGCTGCACATCGGTCAACCCCCACATCGCGTCGAGATCGTTGACGCTCGCAAAACCGCTCATCACATTTTGCCGATCGCTTGAGTGCGGCAAGTTCAAAAGGTGGCCGAAGGTGTGCAGCAGAAGCGTAGCAAGCCGCCTAACGGTCAGAGCCTCATCCTCCGCCTCGCCCCAAAAATCAGGATCGAGTCGTTTTATAGACACGATACCGACATTGGTGATCTGGCTCGGAAGGGCGAGCGTGTAGGATAACGTGGTCGTCGCCAGGTCTACTTCGGTGACGATCAGCAGAAAATGCACGTCGCGTTCGAGCTTTTCGGTCATACCGATGTGGAGGAAATCGAGCGGCGAATAGCCTCCCGCGGCGGGAGTTAAGTGCGGCCCCTCAAGCGTAAGAAGCTCAACTCGCACTCCAAGAGCGTTGGTAAGCTCTTCCTCGAAGGCTGTTACGGCTGACGTAACGCGGTTATGGAAAAGATCTGAATTCTTTCCCTCCACTTCCATCGTCATTACCCCGACGACGTATTCCCTTGAGCCGGAAAGCCCCGCCATTGCTACACCTCAGCGGGAGTTGACGGGAATAGGGCAGTGACCGCTGACCGGAAGATATTGATACACATAAAAATAGTATACACCGATACAGAACGCCTCTCGTTCGCATGGGTCGAATGCGCGGCAGCGAGATCGCTAGTGGTGGTTTCCCCCTATCGGTTATCATAGCTCTATGAACGGTCAGATAACGGATTTCATTAAGCACAACTACCGGCATTTTAACGCGGCGGCCCTCGTGGACGCGGCTGAGGGTTATGTAAAGCATCTGGACAACGGCGGTAAGATGATGATCACGCTTGCCGGTGCGATGTCGACGGCGGAGTTGGGATTGAGCCTGGCGGAGATGATCCGCCAGGACAAGGTGCAGATCATTTCGTGTACCGGTGCGAACCTCGAGGAAGACCTTTTCAACCTCGTCGCCCACGATTATTACGAGCGAGTGCCCAATTGGCGCGACCTCACTGCCGAGGACGAGCAGGCCCTGCTCGACAGGCACATGAACCGCGTGACCGACACCTGCATCCCCGAGCACGAAGCCATGCGGCGGCTCGAAAAGGCCATGGTCGAGGTCTGGACCCGCGCCGAGGCCGAGGGCGAACGCTACCTCCCGCACGAATTCATGTACCAGGTCCTCAGCAACGGCTCGCTGGAGGAGCATTATCAGATCGACGTCAAAGATAGCTGGATGTACGCCGCCATGGAGAAAAATCTGCCAATGGTCGTGCCCGGCTGGGAGGATTCGACCATGGGCAATATGTACGCGGGCCACGTGATCGCGGGCGATATCGAGAACGTCCACACCGTTCGCTCAGGCATCGAATACATGACTATGCTTGCCGAGTGGTACACGAACAACGCCAAGGAAGATTCGACGATCGGGTTCTTCCAGATCGGCGGCGGCATCGCGGGTGATTTCCCTATCTGCGTCGTCCCGATGCTCCACCAGGATCTCCAGCGAGAAAACATCCCCGTTTGGGGCTATTTCTGCCAGATCTCTGACTCAACCACGTCGTACGGATCGTACTCAGGTGCCGTACCGAACGAGAAGATCACGTGGGGCAAGCTCGAAGCGAACACGCCCAAGTTCATCGTTGAATCCGACGCCTCGATCGTCGCTCCGCTGATGTTTGCTTATATTTTAGGGTGGTAGATCGGGTAGCGATATCTTGTCCGCAAAGCCGGTTAAGGGATATCATCGGGTACTTAGAAAAATATGGTCCATAACTATCTAACGAATCTCGTCGCTTTCGGGTTAATCCTGCTCATTGCGTGCGTCGCTGGTGCTCAGGAACAGTCTAAGGCCCAAGTGATGGTGCTCGGTGTTTATCATTTTCACAACCCGAACGCGGATTTTATAAAGACCGACTATCCTGACCATCTCTCGGAGAAAAAGCAACGGGAAATCGCCGAGGTGCTCGATCTGCTCGCGAAGTTCAAACCAACCAAGATCGTTGTCGAGGTCACGCCCGAACACACTTCGGTTCATGACGAATATCAAAAATATCTGAAAGACGAATTTACGCTCACCGCAAATGAGATCCACCAACTGGGCTTTCGTCTCGCTAAACGTCTTGGCCACAAACAGATCTATTTCGGCGATAACAAAATAGGGATGGATATGAACGCCATCATCGCCGCGGCAAAGGAATCCAACAACTCTCGTTTCCTCGCCGAGTTCCAAAAAGCCATGGGAGAGGTTGCCGAAATGCAGAAACGCCATGCTCAGATGTCGGTGCGCGAAGCCCTTTACGAGAACAACGACCCGCAGCTTATAGATCAGACGAGGCGTCTATATCTACAAATGAATCGCGTGCGCAGTAAAGACCAATTCGTCGGCGCCAACGTCCTGGCCGGCTGGTACCAACGCAATTTCCGCATCCTGACCAACATCTATCAAACGATCGAGTCACCCCAGGACCGCGTGCTCGTCATCTTCGGCCAGGGCCACGCCCCTTACCTCCGAGAAGGCATCGAGGCCGACCCCAACCTTCAACTCGTCGAACCCAATAAATTCTTGCGGAAAGCGGCGGAGGTCGGCAAATTACGCGTTCGCTAACTGGTTTCTAAGTGTGGCGTCGTCGCTTTAATGAAGTCGAAATCCGCTATCCTATCGCCAATGGAACATTTGGATGTCCTAATAATCGGTGCCGGGCTTTCAGGTATTGGTGCAGGAGCCCATCTGCGAATGGAGTGTCCGGATAAGACTTTCGCGATCCTTGAGGGCCGCGAAGCGATGGGCGGGACGTGGGACCTGTTTCGGTATCCGGGAGTTCGCTCGGACTCGGATATGTTCACCCTTGGATATCGCTTTAAGCCCTGGCGTGACGGCAAGGCGATAGCGGACGGCCCGGCTATACTCAACTATATCCGCGAGACGTCGGAGGAGTACGATCTGAACAAGGAGATTCGATACGGGCATCGAGTAAGGCGAGCCGAGTGGTCATCCGAGGCTTCGCAATGGACCGTAACAGCGGAGATCGCGGGTTCTGAGTCCCCGTTTCAGCGGGCTTCCGGGTCGACACATGATGCTTCGGGCCCCAGCGAAAGCCGCTTTAAGGCGGGACTCAAAACTGTCGAGCTCACCTGCGGTTTCCTCTACCTATGCACCGGCTACTATGATTACGATGAGGGTTATACACCCGATTGGCCAGACTTAACAAAATACAAAGGAACGGTGATCCACCCTCAAAAATGGCAAGCAGATCTCGACTACTCCAGAAAGAAAGTCCTTGTCATCGGCAGCGGTGCAACCGCGGTCACGCTCGTCCCCGCGATGGCTGAGATCGCGAGCCAAGTCACGATGCTCCAGCGTTCTCCGACCTACGTAGTGTCGATGCCAGCCGAAGACCGCATCGCAAATACGTTACGCTCCATCTTGCCGGCAAAGGCGGCCTACGCACTAACGCGTTGGAAAAATGTTCTGAGGCAAATGTTCTTCTACACCCTTTCGCGAAAACGGCCCCAGATAATGAAGAACCTCATAGCCAAAGGCGTAAAAAGCGAGATCGGCGAGGAATACCTCGAACAGCACTTCAGGCCAAAATACAACCCATGGGACCAGCGGCTCTGCCTGGTCCCCAATTCCGATCTTTTCGCATCGATCCGCGAGGGCCGCTCTTCCGTCGTTACAGGGGAGATCGAAACCTTTACCGAAACCGGGGTTAAACTAAAAAGCGGCGAGGAGATCTACGCAGATATCATAGTCACAGCCACCGGCCTGAACCTGAAGATCATGGCGGGGCTCGAATTGATCGTTGACGGCGAGCCGGTGGATCTTGCTAAAAAGCTGGCCTACAAGGGAATGATGTACAGCGACGTTCCCAATCTCGCCCAGGCCTTCGGATACACAAACGCCTCCTGGACCCTAAAATGCGACCTAACGAGCGAATACGTATGCCGTCTGCTGAAATACATAGACGCTAAGGGCTTTGCTAGCTGCGTGCCGCGGATAAATGATCCGACCGTAAAGCCGGAGCCTGTGCTTGATTTCACATCGGGCTACGTACAGCGGGCGCTTCACACCCTGCCCAGCCAGGGTTCCAAAATGCCTTGGCGGCTGCACCAGAACTATATAAAAGATCTGAGAATGCTTCGCTACGGCCGCGTCGACGACGGAACTATGCAATTTCGCAGAGCCGGAAAGAAAATATGACGATCAGAAAAGATAGTATCGCTGTCATCACGGGGGCGGGATCAGGCATCGGAAGGGCCCTGGCCGCTCGGTTTGCCGCCGAAGGCGTCTCCGGCATTGCGATCGCCGATATCAGCACGGATGGCTTGGTCGAAACCGAGAAGCTGATCGGCGACAAAACTAAAGTAACCGTCCATACGGTCGATGTTGCAGATCGCGAGGCGATGGCGGCTTTTGCAGACGAAGTGATCGCAGCACACGAACGCGTAACTCATTTGATCAACAATGCAGGCGTAGCTCTCGGCGGCAGGGTCAGCGAGGTCACGCTCGACGAGATCGAATGGTTAATGGGCGTTAACTTCTGGGGCGTCGTCCACGGCACAAAATTCTTTCTGCCGCACCTCGAGAAAGAACCCTCGGCGCACATCGTCAATATCTCCAGCCTTTTCGGCATGATCGCCCCGCCGGGCCAGGCAGCATATTGCGCCAGCAAATTTGCCGTTCGCGGCTTTACCGAGGCGCTCCGCCACGAACTCGAGGGAACCAACATCGCCGTTTCAGTCGTCCACCCGGGCGGAGTCAAGACCAACATCGCCAACAGTGCCCGCGTCAGCACTGGCGTCAAGCTCACGACAGAGGAGATCGAGAAACTAAGGAAATTCCAGAACAAGCTCCTCTCACGCACGTCTCCGGAGCGCGCCGCCGAAATCATCGTCAGCGGGATAAAGACCCGCCAGCCACGCATCATCGTCGGCCCCGACGCCGCCATCCTCAGCCGCATCGCCCGTATTTTCCCTCGCCGCTACCTTGCGGTGGCAAATAGGCTAAGCGGCGGGGCGTTCGAACTGAGGTAACGCCGAAGTCCGATCTAATTTGATATGGTATTTTTAGATCGAGTAATCATTTTCTTATGAGAATTATTGTCACCGGCGGGGCCGGCTTTATAGGTAGTGCAGTTGTCTGGCGGCTCAATGGGCTCGGGTACGACAATATTCTGATCGTCGACCGGATGGACGATACGGATAAGTGGAAAAATCTGGTTCCGCTGAGTTTCATTGACTATGTCGATGCAGACGACTTTGCTGAGGAGCTGGACTTGCACGACGACGCGAAGGCCATTTTCCACCTGGGCGCATGTTCTTCGACCACCGAGACGAATGCGGATTATATGTTCCGCAACAATTTCGAATTTACGAAGCTAATTGCACTGTGGGCGCTTGAAGAGGGCACGCGGTTCATCTACGCGTCGTCCGCGGCTACTTATGGCGACGGTTCGGCCGGAATGGCGGATAGTGAAGAGGAGCTTGGTAAACTTAGGCCGCTGAACGTCTACGGGTATTCGAAGCATCTTTTTGATCAATGGGCAGCAAGAGAAGCACTCTTCGGAAGCATTGTCGGGTTAAAATATTTCAACGTGTTCGGCCCCAACGAGAACCACAAGGGCGATATGCGCTCGCTGGTGAATAAAGCTTACGAGCAGATCCGAACGACCGGCAAGCTTCAGCTATTCAAGAGTGCGAATCCCGATTACGCCGACGGCGAATTCGGCCGTGACTTTATTTACGTTAAAGACGCGGTCGACATGACGCTTCACTTTCTGGAGAACGATGCATCGGGTCTTTTCAACGTAGGCTCCGGCCGTATGCATAGGTGGAATACACTTGCCGACGCGATCTTCAAAGCACTAGATACGACGAAGAGGGTCGAATACGTAGACATGCCCGATCATCTTCGCGATCGTTACCAATATCACACCCAGGCGGACATCTCACGCTTACGAAAAACAGGCTATCAGGGCGAGATCACTCAACTTGACGAGGCCGTGGCCGATTATCTCCAAAACTATCTCGTTCCGGGCAAACATCTCGGCGACGATTAGGAGTGTTCCCGCATATGCTTACGTGCTCCCCTGCAGCCTTGATCGATTTTGCCATTTCCAAATGGGAGGCGGATTCCGTCCTACAGATCGAAGACGCCTATAAATGGCTCTTTCAGGCTGCCCGCGGAGGTGAACACATGGTGCTTAGCCGCGAGGTCGCGGCTGGAGTGCTCGAAAAGGAATGGCACACTCTTGGGCCCGCTCTCCAAGGCGAAGCTCTGTGGGAACCGCTGTCGCCCGACGATAAGTTAGGCCGGCTTAATATGCGGCCTTTCAAAGATGGAGGCGGAACAGCCGGGGACCTTGTCGATGCGTTTGTTGCTGGCAGCAGGGCCTACAGCCCGGGGCCGGAAATTTTCCTGTCGGCTTGGAATGAATTGGGCGCGAGACTCAAATCGGGCCCGTCCGGACAGCTTACTCATTCCGATTGGTCTCATCTGAACGCTGATTTGAAGCCAAAGTGCTACCCGGCCATTAGCCACAGCGAGACCTACCGGGCCGATCGGCAGCCAGCATACCGCATCCTTTTAGCGAGTGAAGCTCATGCATTGAAAAAAGCTATGGACTCCGGCGGTTTGTCCATCGGCAGCCCGTAAACTATTATTTTTCTTACAGATGAAGATCTTTCATGGCACCGGCAATGCTAACATTCTCAAACCCACCGTGTTAACGCTCGGCGTGTTTGACGGCTTGCACCTCGGGCACCAGCGGATCATGCAGACGGTAGTAGAACGCGCGCGGGCCGTTGACGCTTCGGCTACGGCGATCACATTCGACCCGCATCCGCGTGCGGTGCTCCATCCCGAGTCGGCCCCTCCGCTGCTGCAGACCCTTGACCAACGGCTCGCCAATTTTGAGGTGCTCGGCATCGAACAGGCCATCGTGATCGCGTTTGACCGCGAGTTTGCCTCCCAGCCGGCGGAGGATTTCATAACCGAGATCGTCCATGACCGGCTGCAGGCCCGTGAGGTTCATCTCGGCCAGGATTTTGCTTTTGGACGCGGCCGGGGCGGTAACATCGACCTTCTGCGTAAGATGAGCGGCGATCTTGGCTTTGTCGCCGACGAGGTGCCCGAGGTCAGGCTGCGAGGTCTTCGTATAAGCTCGTCCAAGATAAGGCATCTGCTCGCCGAGGGCCGTGTTAATTTGGCCCGCCGAATGCTTGGTCGCCCGTATGGCGTCGAGGGTGTGATCATTCGCGGCAATCGCCGCGGCCACACTATCGGATTTCCGACGGCCAATCTGAAGCCCGATAATCGCGTTATCCCGCGGTTCGGTGTTTACGCAACGGCGACCCTGATCGACGGCACTTGGCGAAAGAGCATTACAAACATAGGCGTCCGCCCGACATTTGAGAACGACGCCGAGCCCTCGATCGAATCTTATATATTCGACTTCGACGGCGAGCTTTACGGCGATGTGCTTCGCGTGCGGTTTTTGCACCGCATCCGTGATGAACGCAAATTCAGCGGCATCGAGGAATTAAAGGCCCAGATCGAACGCGATACGCGGCGCGCGAGGAACTATTTCCAGCATCCGGGCGTAATGAATATGCTTGAGGTGCTCTGAGTGAGCCGCTAAGAGAGGTCGCTTTTATTGCAAAGATACGGACTGGCAAAGCATCGAATCGGATTGTGCTTGGGCGGCGAATAGTTATATAGAAATGGCTAAAATAACAAGCGGGACGTTAGTGAAGGAGCGAGAAACGGCGGGACGTAACGGGAACGACCCGGCTTCGCTCGTTCCTACGGCGGAGCTGGCGATCTCGGGCCGTGTGACCAATGAGCAGCTTCTCGAAGAAGAGCGCGAGCTGCAAAAGGTCGAGACGGATATCCAAAAGGGCTACCAGGGCCTGCGCGGCTATCTTCGGCTATTTAGTATCACGCGCGTGATCGCGATGCTGTCGCTCTACCTTTATCTCGACCAGTTCGATGTCCACAGCAAGCAGCAGATCAGGCAGAAAAAGGAACGTCTTGCCAAGGCCCATCGATTAACCCGGCTTGCCGTTTACGGTGAAAAGCTCTACGCCGTCAGGCTCTGGTTTTTTCAAAACTTTGTGCTTCTCGTCCGGAGGCTGTTGATCGGAAAGGGCGAGAATAAGGAACTCAATCAGGAGAGGCAGGCCCTTTGGCTAAAGGAAAAACTGATCGACCTGGGGCCGACTTTTATCAAGATAGGCCAGTCTATGGGCACCCGGGCCGACCTCCTGCCGCTCCCTTTTGTGAAGGAGCTGGGCACTTTGGTCGACAGCGTGCCGCCTTTCTCGAATGATGTCGCCTTTGCTCGGATCGAGCATGAACTCGGTCTGAAGATCAAGGATGTCTATGCCGAATTCGAGCTGGAGCCCGTAGCGGCGGCCTCGCTCGGCCAGGTCTATCGTGCCCGGCTTCATTCCGGCGAAGAGGTCGCCGTTAAGGTCCAGCGGCCAAATCTCGAGGCAACGATCGCCGGCGACATGGTGATCCTGAAAAAGGTCGCGAATTTTGCCGAGCGGTTCCCGCACCTCAGCGAAAATGCCGATTGGGCCGGCATGCTGCGCGAATTTGACACGACCATCCACGAAGAGATGGATTATGTCGCCGAGGGCCGCAATGCCGAGCGGTTTCGTGAGAATTTCAAGAACTGGAACAATATTCACGTTCCCAAGATCTATTGGAACGCCACCACCTCAAAGGTGATGACCATGGAGTTTATCCACGGGACCAAGGTCACCGACCTCGAGGAACAGGCCCGCCGCAATGTGGACCCGGCCAAGGTCAACCGTCTGCTCATCAAGACTTATCTAAAGCAGCTTTTGGAAGACGGCTTTTTCCACGCCGACCCGCACCCCGGCAATCTGCTCGTCATGCCCGACGGACGCCTCGCCTTTTTCGATTTCGGGATGGTCGGCCGAATCACGCCTGAGCTGCAGGCCAAAATGATCGATGCCTTTTTCCACGTCGTTGCTAAGGACCCCGCCGGCATCGCCGATGACCTGATAGCGCTGGATTTTTTAAAACCCGGCACAAGTCCAAAGGTCGTCAAACCCGTCGTCGAGAAGATGTTCGAGTTTCATTTCAACCTGAAGCTCAAGGATGTCAATTTCAAGGAACTGACCTACGATCTCGCCGACGTGATGTACGATTACCCGTTCCGCCTGCCGTCGAATTTCACCTATATCATGCGTGCCCTGATGACGCTCGAGGGGATCGGCATCATCACGGACCCGGAATTCAATTTCTTCGAAACGGCCAAGCCGTACGCCAAGGAGTTCATGCTCCGCCGCGAGGGCAAAGATTTCCGCAAGGTCTTCGTCGACAAACTAATGGGCCGCGACGAAGGCGGCAAGATCGACTGGGACCGCACGTGGAAACTGGCGAAGATGGCGTTCAAGACGGTACTGAATACCGGCAGCTGATCGTGAACCGCTTGCAGTACAGTCTCGGCTAAGTATCATTCGCTCCCGGCTTTTCTCCCACCTCTTCTCTTTCGTCCCCTTCGCTGTCTTCCGGGCTGCCTACCTTGTCTGACGCCAGTTCTATTTCCGAATTGACCTGGGCCCCGATCAGTATCGCGATGCCGGTCACGTAGAACCAGAGAAGCAGGATCACCACGGTCCCGAGCGAACCGTAAGTTACATTGTACGAGCCGAAGTTGTTTACATATACGCTAAAGCCGATCGACGCGAGCAGCCACAGTGCCACACCGACGACGGTTCCCGGCATGAGCCAGTGGAAGTCCCAGTGTTTGATATTGGGGGCGTATAAGTAAAGCAGGTTAAATGCCAAAAGAACGAAACCGATCAGTACGGGCCACTGTAATATCTCCCAGCCGGTGGCAAACGCCGAACCGAGCCCGAAGTTTGCTGCTATCGCCTCCCCGATCTGGGCTCCATAGGTCATCAATGTCAGTGCGGCACCGATGAGTACCATGAGAGCAAGTGTCAGCAATATCGCAACCAGTCGTGCCTTCCACCAGACCCTGGATTCTTCGACCTCGTAGGCACGATTCAGGGCGTGCATAATGGCCGCCATTCCGCTCGACGCCGCCCAGAGCGCGACTATCAAGGCAAGCGATACTCCTCCGCCGCCCATCCCTTCGGAGATCTCCTGCAGGACGGAATCCACTAGTTTTGAAGCGCTCTCGGGAGCGACTGTTCCCAGATAACTGACGAGAGTTCCCCTGATGGCGGCGACATCTCCGATCAAGTCGCCGATCAGAGACAAAAGCACCAGAAGCATAGGAAAGACCGAAAGCAGAAAGTAAAAGGAGAGCTTGGCCGCACTTCCGAGAATGCCGTCCTCGGAGAGTTCGGACCATACACGCCGGGCAAGTTCGCTATACGAGAGGCCTGCAAGATTCCACATAGTTGCCATTCTAAAAGTTGCTTTCGCACTGCGAAGCGATCGCGTAACGGTAATTACGAGAATAGATCGCTTCGATGGTGCGGTCGAAAATACTTCGGGTCGATCGTATATTTTCTATATTATAA
This sequence comes from Pyrinomonadaceae bacterium, assembly GCA_041745615.1. Taxonomy (GTDB): domain Bacteria; phylum Acidobacteriota; class Blastocatellia; order Pyrinomonadales; family Pyrinomonadaceae; genus OLB17. Next base: position 113,129 of record JBGTIP010000076.1, read on the forward strand.
CAGAACGGTATAGTGGGAGGATTTGGAGCAACAATGCAGGCTGCATACATAAACGTGACTTTCATTGAGGACGACAAGCTCCTTGTAGGCAGCCTCGATAGTCATCTTTGGCTGCGGGCCGAACCCTTGGTCATAGACCGCTATTGGTCCAGACGGCCCGCGCCCAGACATCGGAGTTTCATCTCTCGCCTGATTTGGTCGCCAAAGTCACTTCATGTACGGTTCGAAGCCGAGCAGGCCGAGCCTCTGTTCGTTTCCGACAAACCAAAACTAAACGAAAAGAGTATAGGTCTGTGGGAGCGAGATGTATGCGAGATATTTATCGCCCCCGACCAGAGCGAACCTCAAAGATATTTTGAATTCGAGGTCGCTCCTACCGGCGAATGGCTGGACCTTTCGATAGAGGTCGCGAATGGAGACCGGAACACCGCCTGGGATTATCATTCCGGGATGCAGGCAGCCGCCCGTATCGAAGAGGGCCGCATTTTAATGACGATAGAGGTCCCGTGGGAGGCTTTTGGCCGCAAGCCAAGATCAGGCGATGCCTGGCTTGGCAATATCTTTCGCTGCGTCGGCCGCGAGCCCGACCGCGGTTATCTCGCGTGGAGCCCGACGATGACAGAGATCCCGAATTTCCACGTGCCTGAACGCTTCGGCCGACTGATCTTTCGATAAGAATTAGCCGGCAAATTCGGCGGAACGATACCAGGATACGATCGAGAATCTCTCGCCCGCTTCGATGGGCGTTACCTCGTGCGTCACCTCGGAATGAAATGCGGCAAGGGATCCGGCAGCGCACGGAACTGCATGTCGGGCATCATACTTGGGGTACGCTCCGTGTAAGACAAGCGAGCCGCCCTCATAGTCACCGTTCTCCACACCCGACTGAGCATTGAGGAAGATCACCATCGACACCTTGCGAAAACGCGTTTCATCGTACACAAGCAGGGAGTTCCCATCCTGATGGGCGACAAAAAAATCGCCCGGGCGGTAATGCAGAAACTGTGGCGGTTCGATCTCGGCGAGCTCCGCGTCGAAGTGAGATGAAAGCCTTGGGGTAACCGCGGTTAAAACGCCGAGCACCAGATCGGCCGTTGAACTGGAAACCGACGCTCGTGTTACCTGCCTGACGCGCCGGTCGACAGCACCATCCTGCGACCGTCCATAAACCGGTGCAGGTATACCGGCCGAAGCTCTGATATCACCTACGATCTGTAAGCATTGTTCGGGATCGAGCAGATCCGGGATCGTCAGGACATCGAACATGTCTACACCGTCATCCCGCCGTCCACGACTATCGTCTGGCCTGTAATATAGCTCGAGGCTTCAGAGGCGAGGAATACAGTGACGCCCTTGAGCTCGCCCTCATTACCGATCCGCGGAATGACGTTGTTCTCCTGGATCGATCGCTCGTAAATATCGATCACCGCATCGGCCAGCCGGGAGTGAAAAAATCCCGGTGCGATCGCGTTGACACGGATGCCTTTGCGTCCCCAGCTTGCAGCCAATTCGCGAGTCAGCCCGATAAGGCCGGCTTTGCTCGCGACATAGCCTGCATAAAAAGGGCCATTCGCGGATGAGGTCAAGCCGGCGATCGAGGCAATGTTTATGATCGAGCCTGATCCGGCTTTCAGCATCTCCCGTCCCACGGCTTGTGCCATTAGGAAACAACCGGTCAGATTTACGTCGATCACCTTTTGCCACTGATCGAGCGGCATTTCCTCGGGCATTGCTCCCCACGAAATGCCCGCGTTGTTGATCAAGATATCGACTGACCCAAAATGCTTCATAGCCGAATCGACGACCCCCTGCACTTCTTCCGGCTTCGAAACATCACAGACCTTGCCGATCGTATTGAATCCCCGAGCCGCAAACTCGGTAACTGTCTCATCGAGCCATTCACGCCTTCGCGCGCACAGAACAAGATCGGCTCCAGCTTCGCCCAATGCCTCGGCCATTTCTTTTCCGATACCGCGCGACCCGCCCGTTACGACCGCCGTCCGTCCGGTAAGATCAAACAGCTCTTTCACATTATTTCCCATATCTGCCTCGCCAAAGTCAGATAAGGATAGCACGAGAAATGCATGCCGTGATCATCCGTAAATTTTGTTATCAAAGATCTATAGTAAGGGTGAAAAATATCACCCTCGAAACACGATACTGGGAATTGCACAGATTGTCAAGTGTTTTATTTGTGAAATATTGTAAGTTGCACCCGGCTGCTCTGATGCGGTTTAATTAGGACATGGCAAAGACCCAAAAAGAACTCGCTTTTCTGCGTGACCTGTACGTTCAGGACGACTGGACGAAGCGATTTACCGATCTCGTCGACAAGCATATGGACCTGCGGGATTCCGATAATATGCTGTATATAAATGCAGGCACCGGCGGACATGCACTCGCCATCCATGAGCGTTTCGGCGAGAAGACCGATATCTTTGCGAGCTGCGAAAACGAAGACGTCCTGGCGATCGCCCGCGACAAAGGCGCCGCGATTTCGTCAACGGTCGATTTTTCGATGATCCGCTTTGAGAATGATGCCTTCGACGCCGTCCTTGCCGACGCCACTTTTGTCCCGCCGCCCGAACTGGCGTCATTTATCGAAGATACCGTGCGGGTTGCTAGAACGGGGGCTGACATAGCCGTCTTTATGCCCTCGGTAGGCAGTTTCGGCGAGGTCTTCTCGTTGATGTGGGAGGCCTTCTTTACCGAGGAGCTTACCGAGCACGCCGCCGGCGTCGAGAAGCTCGTTGCTGAATTGCCAACAGCATCGCACCTCGAAAAAGTCGCGGCAGACGCCGGAATGGTCAACATAAACTCGCAGACCTCCGTGGAGATCTTCGATTTTGAGAATGGTGCCGAATTTATTTCCTCACCGCTCGTCGCCGATTTTCTTATGCCCGTTTGGCTTGCAACGATGGACGCCAATGAAAAAGAGCGAGTCAATGATAAACTCGCTCAATTGATCGACGCGGAGGACGGCGACCTTTCATTCAGATTTTCAGTAAAAGCGACTCTGTTGACGGGTGAAAAGGGCTAAGACTAAACCTGTTTTGCCTCAGCCTGGCGACGCATTTCGTCAACCTTGGCATCGTCATTGATCTCATTGATGCTCGGGGTTGATGCGGCCGTGATCTTCTGCTTTTCCGCTTCTTCTTCCAATTCGGCTTCCCTAAGGCCTTCCTTAAAAGCTTTTCGGGACTGGCCCAGCGATTTTGCAAGCTGTGGCAAACGCGTTGCTCCAAAAAGAAGGAACAGTACCGCGACGATAAGTATAATTTCAGTTGATCCCAGTGCGATGGCTAACATATCTTTCCCCTATTGGCCGTGATGCGGCCCGATAATTGCATGGCTGATTGTATCATACCGCGGTTTGCCCGCCGTACGATTTGAAACGGTCCATCGCATCCACGAGGGCCGATGATATCCCCTTTTCCGAAACGGAGTGCCCGGCATCCGGAATAATATTAAATTCTGCTTCAGGGAAGGCCTTGTGAAGCTCCCATGCCGAAGCGACCGGGCAAACGATGTCATACCTGCCTTGAACGATCACCGCTGGTATATGTCGGATCTTGTCCACATTTTCGAGAAGGTAGTTCTCGGTCGGGAAAAACGACCCATTTGTAAAATAATGTGCCTCGATCCTGGCCAGGCTGAGGGCTTCGTGTTCGCCCTCCCAGTGGTCCATAAGGTCCCTGTCGGGAAAGAGCTTGGATGTCGAGCCTTCCCACACGCTCCACGCCCTCGCCGCCGAAATGCGCACCTCGTGGTCGTCGCTGGTAAGCCTTTTGTGATACGCGGCCATAAAATCGCCTCGCTCTTCCTCTGGGATCTCGTCGCGATAGCGTTCCCAATAGTCGGGAAATATCTCAGAAGCCCCGTATTGGTAAAACCAGTTGAGCTCCTTTTTGCGGGTGAGGAAGATTCCCCTCAGGATCAGTCCCCGACACCGGTCGGGGTGCGTGACCGCGTACGCCAGGCTCAGCGTGCTGCCCCACGAACCGCCGAAGACGTACCATTTGTCTACGTTAAACTTCTCACGAAGCGACTCGATATCGTTGATCAGGTCCCAGGTCGTATTTTCCTTTAGCTCCGCGTGCGGCGTCGATTTGCCGGAGCCGCGCTGGTCAAACAAGATCACCTGATAATAGCTCGGGTCGAAATACTGCCGGTACATCGGTATCAGCCCGCCCCCGGGGCCGCCATGAAGAAATACGACCGGAACGCCCTGTGGGTTGCCGACCCGCTCATAGTAGATGGTGTGCAAGTCGCTGACGACATGCATTCCCGAGTCGAATGGTTCAATTTCAGGATAAAGAGTTGCCATAAACTAAAATCATACGCGAATGTCGGTATATGCAGAAGCCTGGGCGTAAGCAGGGGCTTAACTCCCAAGATGGATATTACGTACCTGCAAACTTATGGGTTCTGCAAAAAGTTGTCGTACCAAAGCTGAAACACGAGCAGCGTCCAGAGCTGTTTATGGTGACTGGCGACTCCCGTTTCGTGTTCCCGGATCAGCTTTTGGACCTGATCGGGCTCAAAAAGCCCCTGATCGCGAAGCCTTTCTGTGGCCAGCAGATCGTGCATGAGCGGATTAAGCCTGCCTTTTAACCACTCGGCTATCGGGATGCCGAATCCTTTCTTTGATCTAGTGAGCACGGATCGCGGCAGGAGCCCCTCGAGGGATCTTTTCAGAATGTACTTACCATTGCTGCCGCGAAGTTTGTAATTCAGCGGGAGCGACGCGGCAAATTCCCCTATCCTCGGATCGAGAAACGGTGCCCGCGTCTCGAGCGAAACGGCCATTGAAGCACGGTCGACCTTGCTTAATATATCCTCGGCCATATAAAAATTGATATCGAGATACTGCATCCGCTCGATGTCATTGGAGGCATCGCAAATGCCGAGTAGATTGCGGGCCCCGGCGTAGATGTCGGCGGTTGTCTTGCCACGTACATGATCGGTCAAAAGCTGATCCTGCTCCTCAATGGTGAAAGAGCCAAACCACGAGTGGTGCCGGGTAACGGTGTCATATTTCGCCGATCTTACAAAACGTTTTGCACGGTAATCGAACGAGAGATTCTTGGTCGAAACCGGAAGCATGTTCACTACCGGCTCGATCAATCCGGAACGCAAAAATCCAGGTATAGCTCCATACGCGGCGGCAACTTTGTGTCCGTAATACATCGGATAGCCCGCGAATAGCTCATCCCCTCCATCGCCGCCGAGTGCCACGGTAACGTGCTTTTTAACGAAGCGGGCGAGTAAATAGGTCGGAATCAGCGAACCGTCCGAGAGCGGCTCATCGAGCCATGTCCCGATCTCGCTTACGAGGTCGCCCGCCTTCGCGGCACTCAGAATCTCCTCGTAATGGTCCGTGCCGAGATGTTTCGCGACCAGCCGCGCATAACGCGTCTCGTCGAATGAATCTTCGGAAAAGCCGATCGAGAACGTCTTTACGTTTTCGGTAGCGTGCTGGGTGGCAAACGCGGCGATCGCAGACGAATCGACCCCGCCGGACAGCAGGACTCCGAGAGGGACGTCAGCGACAAGCCGCATCCTAACTGCATCCGAAAGAAGGTCGCGGAGTTCCGCGGCCGAATTTTCGATCGATTTGACCTGGCCTTTCTTGCTGAAAGTAAGGTTCCAATAGGGGCGGATCTTAACCTCGCCGTTTTCGACCGTCATTATATGGGCGGCGGGCAGCTTTGAGATCCCTTTGAAAATCGACCTCGGAGCGGGAACATAATCGAACGACAAGTACTGCCGAAGTGCATCGAGGTCGAGTTCACGGGGAACGGCCGGGTGCGCCAAAATGGCTTTCACCTCGGACCCATAGATCAGTTTTCCGTCAAAAACGCCGTAATACAGCGGCTTTTCACCATAACGGTCCCGGGCCAGGATCAGCCGCTTTCGCCGCGAATCCCAAAGGGCGATCGCGAACATTCCGTTGATATGATCCACAAAATCTTCACCGTAGATCTGGTAGAGATGTGGAACGATCTCGACATCTGTCTGGGTGCGGAACTTATGACCGCGTTTCTCAAGCTCCGCCCTCACCTCGCGGAAATTATATAGCTCGCCGTTTAACATCGCGATGACTGTTCGGTCCTCGCTATAAACCGGCTGGTCGCCCGTTTTCAAGTCGATTATCGACAATCGCCGCATGCCCAAGGCGACAGTGTCGTCAGTCCAAACGCCCTCCGAATCCGGGCCACGATGCGTGATCGACTCGCACATCGAGTGCAGCACCGCCTCGGCACCGTCGTTCGAATCAGATTGTTTCAGGTTTATCCAACCTGCAATTCCGCACATTTAAATATCGGCCCTTACACAAAATTCTTAAGCGCAACCGTTAGACGGTCCTCGTCGTGAAGCGGTGGGCCTCCCGGTATTTTAATTAGGTCGTAGAACCTCTCGTCTAAAAGGAAAAACGGATTCCATTCCGAGGGTTCATGGCCGGGAATCGCGTCGAGGAATACTTGTCGCCGTTGTCTATCACGTGGAAACTCCGACCCAAATACGAGCATAGCTTCCTTTACAAGCTCGGCTACGTCGTGGAGTCCGAGTTCCTCAAAACTCTCAACCGCTTCAGGAGCGTTTAAGCCCATACTGTTGTGGAAATACTGATGAAATCCACCGTTATAGACCTCGGCAGCAAGATAATGAGTTGAATAGATCACCTGCTGGACGGGTGCAAGTGTATGAAACCAGGCGAGGTTCTCGTCAACGTCGTCTGTCTGCGGCATGTCGTTCCATATACCCGCAAGTGGATCTTCAATGTCCATAAAACTTATTCGAACCCTATTCTTTCCCTAACCGCATATATCGACTTGTCCTGCGATTCGTGGTAGGTCCGCACGAGCAGTTCGGCGAGCAGGCCCATTAGGAAGAACTGGACCGAGATCGCCAGCATTACAACGGCGATAATTGGCAGCGGGGTCAGGATGAACGATGTACCGTAAAATAGTTTCAGGACGATCGCCCACGCGCCGGCAACCAGCGATATAGCAAATGCTATCATTCCAAATGCCCCGAAAACATATAGCGGCTTGGTATGATATTCAGCCATGAACTTGATGGTGATGAGGTCAAATACCACCTTGATCGTGCGTGAAATGCCGTATTTAGATTTGCCCATCGTCCTGGCGTGGTGGTCGACCGGTATCTCGGCCACACGGGCGCCAGCCCAGCTTGCGTAGATCGGTATAAAGCGGTGCATCTCACCGTATAAACGTACGTCCTGAATAACGTCGCGGCGATATGCCTTAAGCGAGCAGCCATAATCATGCAGCGGCACTCCGCCGATCCACGAGATGATGCGGTTAGCTATCTGCGAAGGTATCTTGCGCGAGATCAGCTTGTCCTGCCGGTTCTTACGCCAGCCCGAGACAACGTCGTAACCCTCATTGAGCTTATCCAGGAGCCTCGCGATGTCCGCAGGATCATTCTGCAGGTCGGCGTCCATTGGGATAAGTATCTGCCCTTTGGCCGCGTCGATACCAGCCGACATCGCTGCTGTCTGACCGTAATTACGCCTGAGCGAGATCACCCTCACCCGATCGTCCGAGGCAGCGATCTCTTTTAGGATCGCCAGGCTGCGGTCCGTCGATCCGTCGTCGACATAAATGACCTCGGCGGTTTTGCCGAGTGCGTCGAGCGCAGCCTGGATCTTCGCGTGCATTGGACGCAGGTTTTCTTCCTCGTCCAACACAGGAAGAAAGAGTGAAAGCTCGGGGGCCGCCTCGGCACCGGTAATTGTTGCTGTTGATCTCATTTAAGAAAGGTCCGCAAACTCTCTAATTTAGACGTTTTCGCCGCAAAAATACAGCCACCGGTCTCAAGACGAGGGGCAGAGCAGACGAGGTGCTGATATGTTAAATTTCGAATAGTGAATATTTGGCAGATCATCGGGCGGCTGGTTCCGTTCGTCAGGCCGCATTGGCGGTTCGTACTGGCGACGGTATTCCTTACCCTGATAGGGGCCGTCGCCGCACAGGTCAACCCGATCGTTCTCAGGTATACGGTCGATACTATCCAGCTTCTTCTCAACGAGGGCACTATGGCGCGTGAGAGCCTATCCCTCTTTCTCTTTATAAGCGGCGTACTATTCGCTAAGGAGCTCGTCAACATAGCCGTCAAATACGGCCAAAGCATGTTCGGCGAGAGGACCCCGCGGTGATCTTTCTTGACGAACCGACTGCCAGCCTCGACGCTGTCGCGACCGAGCAGATCAAGAACAGCCTCGATGCGATCAAGCAGGGCCGCACAACCGTTGTCATCTCGCACAGTATCTCGCAGATCATCGATTCCGACGTGATCTATGTTCTTAAGGAGGGCCGTGTCGTCGAAACCGGCACTCATACCGAGCTGTACGAAAGAGGCGGCACCTACATGGAGATCTTTAACGCCGCAGCGCGCAGTCTGAACCTCGACAAGATATCGCAAACTTTAGAAGCCTAGCATCAGTCTTGCCCGCCCCGGTCGAACGATTCCAACATTAGGCCTTAATGTCCGCGGCCCTAGGTTTTATCAGGGCAAAAAGCAGCGGGACGATACATGCGAACATCACCGCACCGCGTATCCAGCTGAGGTATTGCCAGCGATCACCGCGTGCCAGCCACTCGGCTGCTGAAATGTTCGAGCTTGGACTCTCAGCAAAGGCGAATAGCTCGGGAAGGAAAAATATCGCCGTTGCAACGATCAAGAGGATATAACCCCCAAACGTGATAAGCACAAGGTTGCGCCTCGCCTGAGTACCCCAGTTAAAAACGAGAGCGAATATTAGCGACAGTAATACCAGCGGATGAATAATGATCCAAAACCTGCCTTCGTTGAGTGCGTAAGGACCATTGACAAGCACAGCGGAATCCGGCAGCCCGCCTAGAAACACAGGAAAGTAGACGATGTGCGAGAAAACCATTCCTCCCAGCAGAACCCCCCACAAAACTACGCTCACCATCAACGCATACGTTCCCGCACCCACTCCCGTCATAAGCATCCTCCCGATTCTTCGACCATCTGCAAATACTAAAGGCCGCCCATCACGGACAGCCTTTCGTGTTGTGATGGAGCAAGTCTATTAGGTATTACCTTCGTCCGCCCTTCATCAGAAGTCCGATGACGACGCCGATGGCGGCTGAGATCAGGATGGTCTGACCGGGCTTCTGCCGGGCAAATTCCTTTGCGTCCTCGATGAGTTCCTTCGGGTCGCGCCCCTGGATCTCTTTGAACTTATCGCCTGCCTGGGCAAATTTCTCGCTAGCAAATTCCTTTGCCTTGCCCGCCGCGTCCTGTATCTTCTGACCGTATTCCTGTGCCTGCATCTTAATATCTCCTAAAAACTCGTCCGTTCCGGCCTTATCGCCAAACGGGTCCCGGCCCTCGACCGGTATCAGGCTCTGTTCGAGCTCCTTTTCCGCTTTCTTAACTTCCGATTCGAATTCTGACATTCTATTCCTCCCCTTTTTATTGTGTAATGGTCACCTTTCGGGCCGTAATCATTATAACGCGGAACGGGTTTATAAAGTTCGATTGGAATCGAAAAAAATCGGACAAGTGACTAGTGAAGAGGGACGAGGGACAAGTGAAGACGGACTAGTGAAAAGTGAAAAGTGACAAGTGACGAGGGGACTAAGAAAGTGACTAGTGACAGATGATCGCATTCGCCTTTTACCACAATATCCATTCCACTCTCCACTCACGCCACCCCCTGTTTTTGTACCACCTCGGGACACGGAATTTGCCGTAACCCTAAGTCCGTCTTAGGTTTACAAGAATGAGCGGTGTACCAGCATTTTTCTGGTTCGGTAATACAACGTCATACACATAACCACCACGGGAATCCGGGAACGTAAACGAAACTCGTTTTTCATTGTCATTTGATTGTCAAAGATCCGGCATCGCCGTGGAAATAATATAGGTTCGGCGGCGGTATGGGAAGACCAAATGGCCCAAATGTCCGATTTGGCACATTTGGCACAAAAACGTACCATTTGCCACAGGTTGGTAGTATGGTCAGATCACGAGCATCGATACACCTTCTTGGCGAAACGGGACATGTTCCGCGGCTTACCGACAGACGGATCGATAGAAGGCTGGCACACATCACCGCGGAGCGTCTATCCGTGCGGTCGAACTCGCTGCTGGAATTTTTGGAGAATTCGTGGGGCCTGGAATTCACGCTTGACTTCAGGGTTAACTTCATAGATGCCCCGAAATTTGTCCTCTGATAAGAAGCGTTATGAAAACTAACATTACAGTTTTTATCGTTTTAACGTTTGTAGCATTGGGGACTATTGTTTTCTCACAAGATAAGAATGCGTTCGAGTTTAGATCGGACGGATGTAGGGATGGGAATGAAGATCTTGTGCTGTGTATAGAGCTGACCAGATCGGAGTACGCTCTAAACGAGCCGGTCGAGGTTCGAGTTACGCTTAGGAACGACTCCGATCAGAGTATCCGACCTATGAACTCAAGGAACAATTACTCATTTGAAGTAGTGGGGCCGGACGGCAAAACGCTGGATCATAAAGTAACCCCACATGGGTTTATTGCTCGCAACTGGATTTCCGGAGCGGGTCGCGATGACGTCGAACCTGCAGACGTTCAGTCTAAGTTAATTGTAGTGAGTAGCATATTTGATCTCTCACGACCTGGCACCTATTCAATAATTGCAATTAGAAAAATTCAGAAAAGCGAAGACAGATTTGAAATCCGCTCAAAGCCAGTAAGCTTCACAATATTGGAGAAATGAATCCGACGATGGAAAGCCGATAAGAATCAGGATCGCCTCCTATACTCTCTCCCCTTCAGGAACTATACGCCGGACGGTTTCTGAGCCAAACCACCTCCGAACCATTGAGCTTGCTAGCGAGCTTCCACGAGATGACCTGGAGCCCGGCACGGGCCGGCACATCTTTTGGTGCAAGGCCGATGCCTGCTACATGAAACCGGATCGGCTCATGCTCGCGAGTGGATATTGAACCCTTCTACTTCAAGTCAAAATCCTTGATCGCCAATGCGAGTTCGCGTTCTAGCTGGTCGGTTTCGGATCTTAGGGTTACTTTGTCCTTAGCTAATTGCTCTATGCGTGTTTCCTGTTCGTTTGCCTTGGCGATGTAGCGGGCGATGAGCTGGCGGGCCTCGGGTGTTTTGGTCAGGGCCTCGATATTTTCTCTCAGACGCGCCTGGTCCTTTGAGATGGCATCCTCTTCCTGTGCCGAGCTTGCTATCCTGCTCTTCAGGTCGTTGATCCTCATTCTGAGGCCGATCAGCTTTTCCAGACGTGCTTTCGTCGCCTCGTCGATCAACTTTCTGACGACAAACAGCCCGAGGTCCATCGGTGATAGCGTGGACAGCTCGTATTTGTCCATCATTCCCAGGTTCTCGGCAACGGTCACGTCACGATTCTCAAATGGCTTTAGCTCGACGCGAAAGCGGTAGTACCTCGCCGTCGTGTAATCGGGCTTTGCTGAATTGTCCGCGAGCTTCCATTCCTGCCGCACAGGGTGTTCGATATAGAGCGTTTTTGGCCGTTCGGTCTGGTTCGAAAGCCTATAGATCTTTTTGTCGGTTTTGAAGTAGTGCACCTGAAAGACGCCTTTGACGACTTTCACAAGCTTGGCCGGCTCGCGGTCCTCCTTGTTTTCGATACGTACCAGGGCTCCGAGATCCTGAGCGAACGAGATCAGGCGTTGTTCCTTCGGTTTCAAACGCTCCATCAATGCCTCGCCCGCATATGCGTTGCCATCGAGCACGGTCATCGAGCCACCCTCAAATGTCATCGAAGTAACGTTTTTCAGCAGCAGGCCGTTCATCGGACGCGGATTCGCCTTACGGACCGCTTCGGTCTCGTCGTCATCATCGTCATCGCCGGGCTCCGCTTTGTGATCTCGGAATATCGAAACCCTTTCACCGTCCATCTTGGTTTGAATGATCGGAATCAGCGCCGAACGGTTTCGCTCGACCGAGATCGGTTGCTCGATCTTGTATTCGAACAGGTCACCGATCGCCCCGCCCGTCGCGGCTGTGTCGACACCCGAATCGCCGGTAACGATCGCATCACTCAAACTTGTACCGGCAAATCCGGATGAAACCATAAAGTTGTTATTGGCCGATTCGAACATTGTCTTCGCGGGAGGCGGCGGCGGAGGTACACCTGTACCACTTCCTAGTCCGCCACCAGAACCGCTTGCCATGCCGCCACCGCTTCCCCATCCTTCCCCAGTCCCGTTTTCAGGGTCGTAGATCTGCGGTTTGAGATTAAGATCCTCCGGGATCGGAATGATCGGACGGTATCGATAAAGCGGCTTTTGCAGGTTTTGGATAAAGGATACCGGCGAACCCGATATCAGCGAGAGCTGCACGTTTTGCCAGCTTTCGTCGCTGACATTATCGACGATCGCCCAACCCTGAAAGAATGGTTTTCCCTCGGCATCCAGCACGACGCGGTAGGTCGTCTTCCATATCGGGGCTGAGATCACATAACTGACAATCATCTCGCGGCTTCCGCTCCCGTGCGAAGTGATCGAGATCGTTTTTGCGTCGCGGCGACGTGTCGAGGCCGTCGCATTGGCAAACTCGTTAACATCCGACCTCGCCCCCTCGTCGATCAGCTTTATGTTCCGTATCTCCGCCAGGTCAAAGCTAGATATCTCACCCGATTCCGATGCGATAACGACCGCGTATTGGGTCGGCAGGGCAGGTACATCGCTCTTTGCCTGTGAAACGCCCTTGCGTTTTTCGACGGTCAGGATCGCGCCCGTTGCGGCACCTTTCGTCGAAAGAACCGCGACTTTTGCTCCCTGCAATTGGGAAAGCACATTGGCTAGCCCGCCTGAGCTCGTATCAGATCCCTCGGATTCTGACTCGACGTTAAACGGTATCTCAGCTGTCCGGGCCGACGCCGGCATCGAAGAGTTGTAGCTGACGGTACCGATCTTTCCCTGGCCGAGATCGAGCACGACCATTGATTTCAGCACATCGTCGACCTGCGATTGCTTGAATGACAGGTCGATCTCGGCATTACCGGTGACCGTCCCGCGCCGTTCGATGTAAGCTACGCCATTCGAATAGAGGATCACACGCCGGATCGGCAAAACCGTCGCTGTAGAAGTTACCACGTCCGCTGACCGCCCGGTTTTTGAAACCTGGCCCCCGGCGGAAAACGCGCACACTAATACCCACAGGAGAAAAACTATTCTTTTCATTTCTCTATTTCCTTTTCTGTCTAAATGGTTGGTGCCAAACTTAGCCTAAAGGATGAGGCATCGGACGAGATTGGTTGCTTTCTCAGAAAGCACAATTTTGGTCTCGGCACACGATCACATGCCGAATTCTGATTGAACTCCCTCGACGAAGGCACTGGTCCGAGGAATAGCACCACGAGTAGTTCAGATTTTGTGACTTGGGTCACAATTCTCTGATTGACAAACTCCCTTTCCAAATGCGAATCTATCCAATCGGATAAGTAAGTGCTTACTTACCGACCGAGGAGTGTATTGATCGAAGATTCTTTTAATTGCGAACACGGTGTACGGATGTCGGGCGACGAGCGGCGGGAGCAGATACTGCGGGCCGCGGTTGAGCTGTTTTCGCGCAAGGGGTTCAAGGGGACCACGACAAAAGAGATCGCCAACGCATCGGGCGTGTCGGAGGCGATGGTCTTCCGACACTTTGCTTCTAAGGACGAACTCTATGCCGCGATCCTGCACAGCAAGGGTTGCCAGGAAGGGGTCAGCCGCTTCCCTTGGGAGGGCAATGAGGTGCTTGCCGCGGCGATCGAACAAAGGGACGATTTTGCCGTATTTTACAATATCGCCCTCGCCGCGCTCGACAAGCATCATTCGGACGTCGGGTTTATGAGGCTTTTGTTTTATTCGGCCCTTGAGGAGCACGAGTTGGCCGAGCGTTTCTTTAAGGAATTTATCGAGCGCATTTACCAATTTATAGGCGGCTATATCAAGATCCGACAGGGTGAGGGAGCGATGCGTGACCTCGAACCGCGCATTGCGGTTCGGGCGTTTATGGGAATGCTGATCCATCACTCGCTCAATAACATTCTCTGGGACAAAAAACGGATTCTGTTGGATATCTCGAACGAAGAAGCGGCGAAAAACTTCGCCGAAATATTGCTTAAGGGGATCCGCGCTTAAGCGGCCTCCGAATTTAATTATGATGAGAAGTCAAAAATCGTTAGTTGCCCTCGCCCTGTTATTGGCCTTTGCCCTTATCTCGGCAGGCTGCGGTGGATCAGGTGCTGTGTCGGTCAACGTCAATAATCAGCCGATCACTGTCGATATAACGACCGCTCAAGCCGTCGTGCGGCAGATACCGGCGTATTTCGAGGCGACCGGTAACTTAGCCAGCGACGCTCAGACGGATGTAGCGTCGGCCGTCGGGGGTAAGATCGTCGAGGTCAATTTCGACGTCGGCAGTTACGTAACAAAGGGCAGCGTGCTTGTTCGTCTGGATGACCGTGACGCCCGGCTGAGGATCGAGCAGGCTCAGGCCCAAGCCGAACAACAGCGAAAGGCCGTCGGCCAGGCGATCGCCGCTTTAAGGCAGTCACAGATCCGTCTCAACGTAAAAGACGGGGAGACCTTTGATATCGAGACTTTCTCGCAGGTGAAGTCGGTGAACGCAAATCTGGTGCTGGCTGAAAAGGAACTCGCTCGGGCCCAGCGGCTTTTCGATACCGGAGACGTTTCAAAAGCGATAGTTGATCAGCGGCGTGCGCAGCGTGATGCTCTGCTTGGTCAATTGGACGAGGCCCGCTCGAATGCAGCTGTAGCTGTAAAGGCCATTTCATCCGCTGAGGCCGCAGTCGCTTCGGCCCGAACCGCAGTCGCCACAGCGGAAACGCAGATCGAACAGGCGAAGAAATCGCTGATCGACACCGTCATCTATGCTCCGATCAGCGGTTACGTTTCGGAGCGCGTCGCCGATCCCGGAGAATTCATTTCGCCGAATACGCCGAATTCCAAGGTCGCCACAATTATGCGGACGGGAACGTTGAGGCTCCGGATCGATGTGCCCGAGCAGGCGGTCGGATTGGTTTCCGTCGGGCAGAGCATTTCGCTTCAAACGAGTGCGTATCCGGACCGAAATTTTGCCGGAACGGTCGCACGAATAATGCCGAATGTTAACCCCACAGCTAGGACACTGACGGTAGAGGCTGAAGTCAACAATATCGACGGGCTGCTCAAACCAGGACAGTTCGCGACCGTAAGGCTCACACAATCACAGCCTGAGAACGCCGTTTTGATCCCCGTTTCAGCCGTAAAGACAGAAGGCGATGTAAATAAGGTCTACGTCGTCGAGGCTGGTGCCGCCCGCGAACGCCTCGTCCAGCTCGGCCTGCTCGAAAATGACATGATCCAGGTGAAAACCGGGGTCGCTGAAAATGAAGTCGTAGCGACAAGTGGTTTAGGCGATCTTTTTGATGGCGTTCTGGTCCGCCAGATGAACTAGAAATAACCTATGCAGTGGCTAGCTGAGATCTGTGTAAAACGCCCGGTATTTGCGACGATGCTTATCCTTTCGCTCGTTGTGGTGGGGGCATTTTCGTTCATGAGCCTGGGGCTCGACCTTTACCCGAAGATCGATTTTCCGACTATCACGATCACGGTCGTAAATCCGGGTGCTTCGCCGCAGGAGATCGAGACCGAGATCACAGAAAAGGTTGAAGAGGCTGTTAATACCATCAGCGGTATCGATGAACTGCGATCGTCGTCGATCGAGGGCATCTCGCAAGTCTTCGTCCAGTTTATTCTCGAGAAGGAC
>JBGTIP010000077.1:0-22946 GCA_041745615.1 Pyrinomonadaceae bacterium
GGAGTTGGCAGCCAAACAAAAAGCCACTTCGAGATCGGGACTTAAAAGGGATGCATTAGGTCGAAGACCCGGCGAGGCTCTCTGGCCCGAACGCTTCGATATCAAATCTCTCGAGAAGATAAAAAAGCGAATGGGCTCATACTCATTCGAAGCTCTCTACCAGCAAAGGCCGGTACCGACCGAAGGCGGGATGTTCAAGCGTTCATGGTTCACCATAGTCCAGGTCCCTCCCCCGAACCTCAATTGGAAGCGCGGTTACGACCTCTCGTTCACCGCCAACCCCGATTCCGACCCGTCTGCGACATTAAAAGTCGCCTTCGACAAAGAAGGAGTGCTCTACATCGACGGATGCTTCGTCGGAAAGCTCAATTACCCGCTCCAGCGAAAGATGCTTATGCACTACATTCAAACTGAGACACGGACCGAACACGGAATCGAGCTCTCAGCCAACGGCCACGCGATCCTCCACGACCTGAGACAGGTCCCCGAACTCCGCGGCCGAAAGTTCCGCGGCGTCAAGGTTGAGACAAACAAGCTCACCCGAGCCCTCCCCTGGATCGCCCTCGCAGAAGAAGGCCGCGTCCGCCTCGTCGCCGGCCGCTGGAACCAGGAGTTCATCGAAGAAGCCTGCTCCTTCCCCCACGGCCTCCACGACGACCAAATAGACGCCGTATCCATAGCCGTCCGCATGCACGGCGAGAGACGGGGTAAGAGATTCTGGAGGTTATGAGAACAGTTGTCAGTTGTCAGTTGTCGGTTGTCGGTTGTCAGTTGTCGGTTGTCGGTGGTCAGTGGTCAGTGGTCAGTGGTCGGTGGTCAGTTGTCGGTGGTCAGTTGTCAGTGGTCAGTTGTCAGAACCGGGAGCGATAGCGACTGGGTTCTTTTCGTATTGACAGATATTTGACAACCCAATCAAAAGCCCCGCACGATCGCAAGCTGTTCCTCTCCTTTGCGACTTTGCGTCTTTGCGGGAGAAAAAGAAGTTTCCCGCAGAGCCGCAAAGACCGCAGAGAAGAACTAAGCGGATGATGGATCCTGGCCATATCAGAACCGCGAGCGGCAGTGACCGCCTACCTGATTTTTGACAACTTGAACAAAACAATAGCGATACGCTAATTTATGGCCCACCGCCCCCTTCTCCGCCTAGGGGGTTTCCCTAATAGGTAGGGGTTTTTACTGATGACTATTCTGGTCTTTCCTGATGAAGTTTCTGGTTTCCCCGATAGTTTGCAGGCGACGGGCTGGGCATAATTCTAATTGTTGAATGAACAAATAGTTCGCTTGTGATGGGGCGCACGACAACTAGGGGGGTTTATTCGACAAGAACAAGGGGAAAAAGTTGTGAGGAAGGCGTATATAGGCCTTCCTCTTTCTTTATTTGCCCGGATCATTTCCGGAGGCCTTACCGATATCTCGACGGTACTGCATTCCCGGCCAGCTGATCTGTGTTAACGCTCTATAGGCTGAAGCGAGGGCCGATTCGAGGTTGCCGCCGACCGCGGTCACCCCGAGGACCCTTCCTCCTGTGGTTATCGTCTGGCCAGTGGGCGAGACCGCGGTTCCGGCATGAAATATCTGAACATCCGGAACGGCACGGGCCCGGTCGAGGCCGTGGATAATATCCCCAACCTTTGGTTTCGAGGGATAGCCGTCAGCAGCAAGCACCACGCATGCCGAGCTTCCCGGACGCCATTTGATCTCAAGATCTGCCAGCTTGCCACTCAGCATCGCCTGACAGATCGCAGCTAGATCGGTTTCAAGCCGGACGAGTATCGCCTGCGTTTCCGGATCACCAAACCGGACGTTGTATTCGAGAAGCCGCGGTCCTGCGGGCGTCATCATCAGGCCGAGGAAGAGAATGCCGCGAAAGGGCATTCTCTCACTGACGCATCCGCGAAGAGTCGGTCGTATCATAGATTCGGTGATCTCCTCGATCTCATCGGGGGACAGCAGCGATCCGTCGGTGATCGTGCCCATTCCACCTGTGTTTGGCCCGGTGTCGCCCTCTCCGATACGCTTGTGATCTCGTGTGGGGGGCATCAACGCGAAGTCCTCGCCATCTGCGAACATCAGCAGAGATACTTCCTTGCCGGTCAGGCATTCCTCCAAGAGTATCGTTTCGGCCGCATCGGGGCCTACCAGGTCGGCCATTCCCTGTACCGCCTCGACAGCCTCGGCTCGACTGGCGGCAACGACAACGCCTTTGCCTGCGGCGAGCCCGTCGGCCTTGACAACGACCGGAGTGTTCTTATCTCCGAACACACCGCTTTCCAGGGCGTGGATCGCTGCCGAAGGCGAATCCGCGGATAGGTACCGTGCCGTCGGCACCCCGTGACGCGACATGAAGTCCTTTGCAAATGACTTGCTCGATTCCAAACGGGCGGCATGGCTGCCGGGGCCGATGATCGGTAGGCCGCGCGAGGAGAATTCGTCAACGATACCAAGGGCCAGCGAGGTTTCGCCGCCGACAAAGGTGAGATCGACGCTCCGTTCGTCGGCAAGGCCCGCCAGGGCGGAAATATTCGTTGGCTTTATATCGACGCATTCGACCACTGCAGCGATTCCGCCGTTGCCGCTTGCACACAATATTTCGGTAACACTTTCACTTTTTGCGAAAGCACTACATATTGCGTGTTCGCGTCCGCCTGTTCCAACAACAAGTATTTTCATAGAGATCGAGATCCTTTCCGTCAGAAGAGCGTCTTGACACTTAAAACCGATAGTTGTATGGTCAGAATCATCGCCCCCCCGGCGATAAGGTGGAGGCATACGCGACGGCGTCCACTGTAAAATCTACTACATTAAGCATATATTCCCGAAGTAGAACTGGATCTGGGAGTTGATGGTTATGTCAGAAAAGGAATTTGGAGCCGCCGTAGAGGCAATAGGTGAGCGAACTGAAGCCGGCAGCGAATTCACGGACATGCCGATCCCCTGTATCGACTGTAAGGACGATTTTGTCTGGACTGCAGGGGAACAGGCCTTTTTCCGTGACAAGGACCTTAAAAACCCTCCTAAACGCTGCAAGGAGTGTAAGAAGGCGAAGAATGTCCGGCTCGAGGCGATCGAACTTGCCCGTACCACCGGCAAGCGGCATCGAATCGAGGTACGTGCAAATTGCGCCCGGTGCGAGACCGCCACGACAGTTCCCTTTTACCCGTGCCAAGGCCGCCCCGTTTATTGCCGGGCCTGTTACCTCGTCATGGGTACTGATAACGGAAGCAGCGGAAACGGAAACCTCCATTAGCCCCCGACATGAACGTTTGGCCGCATTTCCGGGTCATCCTCAGCCTGTCTGAGGATCTCACGTGTTACCGGGGCCGTATCGCCTTCACCAAATAAGATATAACGTGCGAGGTACATTATCGGATTGCCCTCGCTCCAACCGAAATAGACGTGCGGGATCTTGCCGGTCTGATCGCGAAGGTGGAGCAGGAACGCGGCGATAGCGTTCGGCACGGCCGGAGCCTGGGTCCGCAGGATCCTGTAGCCTTCCACATCTACCCCGCGGATGAATAGACGGCCCTTGAACTCGGAAGCATCACCCGTTTCGATCTCGTAGAAGATAACAGGATCGCCGGATGGAATATGGTTATCCACTCGTTTCTCATGCTCTTTGAAACGATATTCAGCAACATCGCCCGTTTCGCGGCGATTGGTTACAATGCGTATCTCGCCGGCATCGTTTAATTCCTCAATAAACGCGCGGGCCGCGTCATCGAGTTCGATCTTGTCGATCCTGATCTCGGTCGATCGCATCGCCCGCGAAATAAATGATGTGGCGATGATCGCAAAAATAAAGAACGAAGCGATCTTGATCCCGCTGGGCTGTTCGATGATGCCAACGAGAGTGGTATAGACAAAGACAAAGGTAATAATGGCAAATGCGATCCAGACCTTCTGTTTACGCCTCCACGCCGAGATCGTGACCGCAACCGCCGCCGAGGTCATTAGTGCCAACACGCCGGTTGCATAGGCCCCTCCCTGCGAGGTGACGTCGGCTTCGAATAGTATCGTGACCACGAAGCATATAAAGATAAACACCATGACCATAGGGCGCGTAGCCCGAGCCCAGTCTGGTGCCATTCCATATCTCGGAAGGTAACGGGGCACGATATTAATTAGGCCGGCCATGGCAGACGCTCCGGCGAACCACAGTATAAGGATCGTGCTTATATCGTAAACCGTGCCAAATACCTCACCCATCAACGAGTGCGAAAGAAATGAAATCGCTCGACCGTATGCCTCGCCGCCGGGCTGGAACTTCTCCGCCGGGATCAGCATCGATGTGATAATACTGCTGCCTACGAGCAAGAAGCTCATTATGATGGCGGCGCCGCTCAGAAGCTTCTTGCCGTTTCTAATCCGGCCCTGCAGATATGCCTGCTCCTGCTCGGATATATCCGGTTCCGTCATTCCGGACGTGTGCATCAATTTCCCCGCATTAGGCGGTTCTTCCACATCGCTCTTTACAAGGGGCATCACAACGACGCCTGTTTCGAACCCTGATAGGCCCAAAGCAAGCTTAGGAAAGAACCAAAGCGACATCGCCACCAGCCAGAAGACACTGCCGTTGGCATTGCCGTCAGACCATATCAGCGCTTGCCAATTTGTAAAGGTTTCCGGCCGAATCCAGAAGATCTCATAGAGCCCGACCCCGATGATCGTTATATTCAATACCAGATACACTGCCACGATACCTACGGCGAGGCCGATCGCTTCGTTGAAGCCCTTTAGGAAAACGGCTCCCAGCAGCCCGATAAGAACGAGGGTGACAATGATCTGGTGATTGAGGAATTGCAGATGCTCGTGGACGAAGGGATTCTCGACTATATGAGCCGTAGCATCGGCTGCCGAAAGAGTAATAGTGATAATGAAGCTGGTTGCAACGAAGCCCAGCAGGATCAGCACGAACATCTTTCCCTTCCATCGGGAAAGCAGTTTCTCAAGCATCGAGATCGATCCGTCACCGTGGGGACTCTCTTCGGCTACCCGCCTGTACATCGGCAACGCACCAAAAAGTGTGAGCAGAACTAGGACGAGGGTGGCGAAAGGCGAGAGAGCTCCCGCGGCCAGAAAGGCAATGCCCGGTTGATAACCCAGGGTCGAAAAATAATCAACGCCTGTGAGGCACATCACCTTCCACCATGGGTGCTTTCTATGCCGGCCCTCAGGCTCGTGGGGCCCCTCTATCTCAGCGACCCCCTGATATAGCCACTTCCTGAACCAGCTGACCTCTGTTCTTTTCATTCCCAAAATCAAAAAGACCGCCGAGCACAAACACTCGCGGCTTTCTCATTACGACCAATCTAAAATAAGAACGGCAATATCATTGCGAACGGCACAGCCGAACATTTAGATTCTACGCCGTTCGAATTGAAGGTCAAGCAGACGTCGGATTTAAAAAGGTAAGGGGCGACGTCTCCCACACCGTCGCCCCGCGGTCACGATCTTACGAAAGTGACCAAATGTTCACCGGGAGGTGAACAACCCTAATTATGCACAGGGTATGCAAAAACGCAAATTGCTCTTTAACGATTGTCAGGAAGCGGAGGAGAAACTAATCAACCTTAAGAGCCCCTATTAGCGAGGTTTTCGTTCCCCTGGGCCCGGTGGCATACATCGTGTAGAGTCCGGCGGGGGCTCTTTCATCGACGCTTATAAGGAAACTAACGATCTCACCCGAATCTCCGCGACCGGAACGGGAAAACGTGCTCGACAAGACCCGTAGATATGAAGAGTTAAACTCAATTCCGAGATTTTGCGGATCCAACCCTCGGCCCCCAAGCGAGATCACCTGTTCTCGGCCCGACTTTACCGGGATAGCTGTATCCGCCAGGAAACTGTTGATCCCGATGAATTCGATCGAAGGAGACCCGGAACGCGGCGAGATCCGCCCATTTAATGTAACTGAATTACCTTCCTCAACAACAGCTGAACCCAGTTCCCCCGTCGATGCCCCTTCGCCTTCCTCGCGAACCTGCCAAAAGACCGAGTAAGACGCGTCGGGCAATCCACCAAGGCGGTAAGAACCATCCGTGCCGGCATCAGCCTGTGCGATCACGCGTCCGGTTCCTAACTCCTCGGCCCAAACGCGAATTGTGCCTTTGAGCGTTCGGCCCGCGGAGCCTGCCAGCCGTCCGGTTATCGCCCCGCAACAGACCTCGTCGGCATTCTCAAAATCATAGAGATCTCGGATCGCCGATATATCGTTTCGCGACAGAAAGCGCGCCGACAGATCGGGAATCCCGAAGGTTCCGTTCTTTGGAAGACTCGCCGACATAGTAGCCCCGAGAACAGCAGAGTGCCGAAGGCCAAGTAAATGCCCTATCTCGTGGGTGAGCGTTGCCTGCAGATCAAAGGTGCCGTAGGTTCCGTCAGTCGAAAACTGCTGGAAGGGATTAAGGACTATGTCCGCTTCGGTAATAAATCCTCTATCGTAGAATATCCGTGTCCTAGCCGACTCCCTGTCTGGTTCCCTTGAAAATAAAAGAACGTTTTCAGGTGTTTGAGCAATTGTGATCAGGCTTACGCCATCACCGACATCGCCCGAGGCGCTAATACCCTGCTTTTCCGATATTTCGGTTATGAATTCGATGTCCGCCGCATCTTCCCACGTTCGAAGACTCCGCATGACCGCACCCAAAACATCACTGTCGGCTTTTATATTAAAACTGGCCTGGGTTAGAGAACTGGAGAGCGAGACCCGGATCTGGCGGCCCTTCCATCTTAGGTCTTGCTGATCCGGGCGCTGCATAAAAGCAGGCACGTAACTGGCAAATCCTGAGCCAGCCGCCACGGCCAAAATCACAAGTAAACCTATGAATCTCCTAAGACCCTTCATAGCAGACTAATTAGCCGCTTCGCGATCATCAGTACGGCGGCTCAGTTCCTCAAGATCCGAAAAGCCCACGATCAATAATAAAACAACGATCCCAAGTGTAGCGAGCAGATATAGAACCGAGATCTGCTCATATGCAATAAGGACCCCGATCACGATCGCCGTCAACAACATCCATAGAAGAGCTGCTTTGCGACGGCTCATTTTCCTTTTCTCTTTTACCATTTCTTGAACAATCAACCACCGACATTCTAACAACAAAACTGTTATTAATCTATAATTTTCAAAGGCATCTGAGCCAAATCCGCATCCTGCGTTACAGTCGAAGGAGACGCTGGTGGGAAGCTGCGATTACTTCCGCCTTTCGCGGGAACGTCTATTATATCAAATGACTGAAGAACTTCATCTTCCAATTCACCTCGCGTGATCTTTGCGAGGTCTATCTCTTTGACTTCGGTACCTGAGGACGACCGCCGAAAGATCTTTACCGTTTTGACGTCCGCTTCCTTCGTTACGCCTCCTACCGAAGCAATGGCTCGAGTCAAACTCAGTTTCGAAGTGAGGTAGATCGGGCCTGGGTTGCTGACAGCTCCGATCAAATAAACAGGAAAGGCCTTCGCAACCGACACGATATCGCCACTCAAAACGATTGGATTTGACGAATCTTTCCCACTGATTAAATCGCTAATTTTGATGTTGATCGATCGCGAACCGTTGTCTTCCGGCCCGGACGGATTGCCCGATCTGCTGCAGCTTAAATTTGCGGGCCGAAAGATCTCTATATCGCCGCTCGCCCCGCTGACAATTCCCCCCGAAAGGACAAGGAGTTCCTGCAATGTCACCTTGCGCCGAATACTGAAGCGGGTTGGCGTTCGGACGGCTCCATCAACGCGGGCGATAGCACGATTGGAACGATCAATTATCCTGACTATGACTTTCGGGTCACGAAGAATTTTTGAATATGTCCGAGCGACATCGGCTGCAATTTCACTCTCAGTACGGCAAAGCGCGAAAACTGGGGCGTCAAAGGTCTGAAGTCCGTCAAGGTGCCCCTCCGGAGTGATAGTCCCCCTCCAGTCGAATTCAAAACCGCCCACGACGTCTACGTCGATCACATCCCCGTAATGCACCAGATCCGCCTGCTGCACAAGTTTCTGTCCATCATGGGGGTTAGTTTGTTGAGCCCACAAATTCGTCGACGTAGAGATATAGAGGAAGCAAATGAATACGGCGGTGGGAAAGACGAGGGTTCGTAATATTGGTTCGAACGTGCCGAAAGACATCAAGCGGAAAAACACCAATGCGCCAAAATCAGCTTTCCTCTGAAGAGCGCCGCTTTTTCTTTGGCCCTGAGCGGGTATCGACGGTTCCCGGAACCGCGAAGCCTTTGAACTCCCAATTACAGTTGTCACAAAGGAGATTATATCGGAAAACGACTTTCGATAGGATGGAAGTTGGCCGGTATCCTCGCCGGATTCGCTTGCTTCGGCATTTTGGGCATCGCTGGGAAATCATAATCTGCCTTTGAAAGGGTAACAGTGCAGATTGCTTTGCTCAAACCGAAATCAATTATTTTCTTCGTTTCCGATTCGTTCCAGATCGGACCTGATCTTTTGTGCGGCCAATGCCCGCGCCTCGCTTTGAAGATTATCGCGGCCTAGATAAAACAAAGCTTCCCGATACAACGCCCGCGCAGTCGTGTAATCGCCTTCAAAAACCGCTCGCTCAGCCTTTTCAACCCAGTCGGAAACGCTGATCGAAACTACCATTTCCCGGAGAAGTTCCCGCGATTCAACAAGGCTGTCTTCTGCCGGATACGACTTAAGAGCCGTGTCCAGTACACCGAGTGCCGCCTTTGCAGATCTCTTTTTATCCTCCGGATCTTCATGCTCTCGGGCCTGACTCGTCAATGCATGAACCTCTATTTGTGCCCATTTCAACAAATGATAGCGATGAAACTCGGCAACCGCGGAACGCCCCCTAAGTAAAGCGGCGAGCCGAGGGGAACCGGGGCCGACTGATTTTAGCTCGGCCTCGTTCCGCGACATATATTCGCCACAAAGTTCAAAAACTTCCCGATGACCGGCTGAAAGCCTGGTTAGAACATTGGCGGCGTCAGATTTTTTCTGTATCTCCGTCAAAATTGCAGCGTTCCGTTCAAGAGTCAACTTATCCGGATGGCGTGAGTCTGCGGACCTGCTGTAGCCGGAACTCAACGGCCGCTGCTGGAGTCTGAGATTGCGGCTTGCCCGGCGAAGGATCAGTTCACGAAGAATGACCGATCCGATAAGAACTAAACTCGCGCTAACGCCGGCAGTCGCCCATGGCATTTCCTCGCCCCCATCCTGCAGTAATCCCCAGACGAGGAAAAAGAACGCCACCGAAATAGCGAAAGCAAGTACATAGTAGTTTGACGCCGGTAGCCAAAAGGGCCGGCGGGGGGTACCTGTCGTGGTCTTCATCCTCGCATAGATTTAGACTTGTCTTCTGGGATAGGTGAATTATGCGGTCAATAATCGCCGATTTATGTTGAAATTTTTCGTATCAAAAGTCAATCTCTTTTATATTTTCATCGCCCCGAGCCGCCATCACTTGGTATCATTGATCAGTGAATACTTCGAAGAAAAAGAAGCGGAAAGATCGCCCAGTCTTTGAAACTATTCGAAAACCGACTGCACCGCCTACTCGAAAGTTCGGAAGTGAAACTCCGGAAGAAAAGCGGCGGCCCTCATTGAGAAAAACGAAACACAAGAGGCCTCCAGAGCCTCAGGAATAGGTATGGCGAGAACAAAAGCTCCGGACGAAGATAGTCCGGTTCGAGATATTTGGGCACGACCTCAAATGAATGTGACCTTTCGCGCCGAGATCATGCCAGGCACGCTTCGCGAAGAGCGGACGTTCAAAATCGATAAGGTTTTGACCAACGGTCGTGTGACTCTTCAGGGATTTGCCGGCGAGTATCGGCAAACCGCCTTTGAAGCGATAAATTTTCTTCGCGACAAAACTCAGAATTCATAGACTTTCCCGACGGTCATGATCTCGACACGAGGGATGTCCGCCTGACGGATCTGATCGATCACCGTTTCCCTATACATTGGCTTCAGATTAATTATATAAACAGACAGCGCAGGATCCTCAAGCTTTTCTAGTTCCGAACGAAGGCGCCGGGGAGTCAGGTGGTTCGAATCTATCGCGAGCTGCTCCATTTCGTCGGGAAATGCACATTCTACAAGGACCGCTTTCAGGCCGCTTGCTTGATTACATAGCTTCCAGAACTCGTCCGTTTCTGCGGTATCGCCTGTTATCGCGATAGTGGTTTGGCTATCAGATAGGAGGTAACCGACTGCCAAAACCTTATGGTTTACGCGAACGCTCTGAACCGAAAGATGACTAACATCAAAACGTTTTCCACTTTCGAATTCGCGGTACTCGAGTACTGGACCTTTCGAATTCGAAAGTTCGGAAAACCGTGGATAAATATTCCAATTAAAGATATCCCGCTCGAGAGCATCGATCATCGGCCTCGTTGCGTGAATTCGAATGGGTTCCGTCAAAGAAGCGAACAGGTCGTCAATATATATCGGAAGACCAGCAATATGATCAAGGTGAGTATGGGTCAGAAGAATGTCACGAACCTGCTCTCTCTGACGATTGCTGCAGGAAAGAGCAAGACAACCGGCATCTACGGCCACAAGATCATCCACGATCATTGTTAAGAGGTGCTGCCTATCAGACGACTTTCCGTTCTCGTCGATCGTACTCGGTAGCATTTGGATCTTCATAGTAGTCGAATGCTGTACCTATCGAGCGCACGTAAGCGCCCTTCCGCCATCAAGGGCATATGTTACTCCGGTTATCCACGAAGCCTTATCCGACGCAAGATAGCAAATAAGCTCGGCGACTTCGTCGGGTGTACCAGGCCGGCCGATGGGATGGGTTTCTTTCGAATGTTCGAGAAACGCCCGATAGGCTTTTTCGTCCATTCCCCCTCGCTTGTGAAGATTGGTTATAACGACCCCCGGATTCACGGCATTGACCCGGATGCCCTTTGGCGCGAGTTCCAGCGCGGCACATCGAGTAAACTGGTCAATACCAGCTTTTGAAACGCAATAGGCTAGAACGTTCGGAAACGACCGGGTTCCCGCTACGCTGGAGACATTAATAATATTTCCTTTGACTTTTGCTAAATGCGGCACGCATTTCTGCGTAAGTGCAAAAACCGAGCGAAGGTTAATATTGAGCATCTTATCCCAATCGTCAAGAGTCGTCGTTTCGATCGATCCATTCTTGATTATACCGGCCGCATTTACCAAGACATCGATCCTTTCACACGAATCTATAGTGTCAGACACAATTCGATCGATCTGAGATACTTCCTCAACGTCGGCAAGTTGTACTTTTATAGAACCCTGTAGAGAAACAGCCTTACGACCCAGGGATTTTAATTCCTTTTCGTTCCGGCCGACAGCTATTACTCTGCAGCCTTCTTTAGCGAATTGGAGGGCAGTCGCGCGACCTATACCGCTGCTTGCGCCGGTTACAATGACAACCCTTTCCTGCATAAAGAAAATCTATAAATCGATAAGTTGTTCGATTTTGCAGTAAAGAATAGCAGTGCAGGCAGATATCTAGCAAACGGGTTACAGACGGAATTTAGATTTTGATGCAAGAAAAAGCGGCACCATAAATGAAGCCGCAGTGGTCTGAGTGGATTAACTACTTACCGGTGAGCCGATCTTGAAATCAAGATTCACGGGGCTGTCTATTAGCAGAAAGAAGTGTTTCGATGGCGATCTTCGTTTCTTCCGTTTTCCGCTGTTTAAGGTCGGTTACCCACTCGGTCACGGTTGAGACTATCTCGCGGGCCCCCGCCCTTGGACTCACGGTCCTAAGTTTTTTCGATTTAGCGTCCGGATTAATTTCGGAGCGTTTCACTACCTTGATCTTAGATCTGTCCATTATATATGTCCCCCTTGGATTACGGCTGTTTAGCCCGAATGTAAGTTTGCGAAAATGATTAAAGCAAATTTTTGCGAAATGCAATCGATATGATTACGCATACGGGGAGATAGTTGTTCCCTAAATATTTATTTCCGCAATATTATTTAACCACCCTGGATCTCGGCAGACTGTTCGCTACTGCACATTAGGTAGGGTATTTGAAAGTTTAAATCTCCCATAAATTCCGTGGTTTTTTCTCGGATGTTGACACGGCATCGAATTCGTAGCACCTTATCTGTACATCCGGTTCAAATATCACTTACATAGGGGACACTTAATGAAGAAAGTTTTTTTTACTATTCTCTCTACAATTTTGTTCGCATTGGCCGCCTTTAGCCAGGAGAGGGCTACAGCATTCGTCAATGCCCGTATAATTCCGATCTCCGGGCCCGTTATCGAGAAAGGCGTGTTGATCGTTCACAATGGAAAGATAATCTCCGTCGGCGACTCCAGAACAGTCAGTCTTCCGTCCGGTGTAAACTCTATTGACGCCACAAGCAAAGTTATAATGCCTGGACTTGTCGACTCACACAGCCATAT
Source organism: Pyrinomonadaceae bacterium (assembly GCA_041745615.1). GTDB lineage: Bacteria > Acidobacteriota > Blastocatellia > Pyrinomonadales > Pyrinomonadaceae > OLB17. The sequence goes on from JBGTIP010000077.1 coordinate 12,383, forward strand.
CGGTGGGGCGGCTGGAGCCGATTCGACTGGACCGATCCAACCAGATATTCGAATCCTCGACAGTGTGAACCCCCGTGCTTCAAACATTCAGCGGGCACAAGCGGGCGGAATCACAACCGTGAACGTGATGCCCGGTTCCGGCCATCTCGACAGCGGCCAAACACTGTATCTAAAGCTTCGTGATGATGCCGTCAAAATTGACGACCTACTGATCCTGGATAAGGCGGGCAATTACATGGGCGGAATCAAGTTTGCAAACGGCACGAATTCGCTCCGGTCCGCAGGCGGTACGTTTCCGGGCACTCGCGCCAAATCGGCCGCACTGGTCCGAGATCAATTTATCAAGGCCCAGGAGTATCGCGATAAGGTGTCAAAGGCCGCAGGCGATAAGACCAAGCTCCCCCCGCGCGACCTTGCGATGGAAGCTCTCGTTGAGGTCCTGGATGGCAAGCGAATGGTTCATTTTCACACTCATCGCCATGACGATATTATGACCGCTCTTCGGTTAGCCAAGGAGTTCGGGTTTCGGATCGTGCTGCAGCATGTATCAGAAGCATGGAAGGTCGCTGACGAGATCGCCGCGGCAAAAGCCCCGTCATCGATCATCATGATCGACGCCCCCGGCGGTAAGCTGGAAACTGTCGACGTCGATTTCAAGAACGGTGTAGCCCTGGAAAGGGCTGGCGGCCTGGTCGGTTTTCATACAGATGACGGTATAACGGACTCACGATGGTTCCTGCGCTCGGCGGGCCTCGCCATGCGTGCCGGGATGAGCCGCGAGAAAGCCCTTTACGGAATGACCATGGCGAACGCGATCATGATGGATCTTCAGGACCGGATTGGCTCCTTGGAGCCGGGAAAAGATGCTGATTTCATTATTCTCTCAGGTGACCCGGTAAGTGTTTACACTCGTATCGAGCAGACCTGGGTCGAGGGGAAAAAAGTATTCGATAGGTCAGATCCCCGTGACTATATTTTTGCGGTTGGCGGTAAAGGAGCTACTGACGATGCGGATTCGCATATGGACATTCATTGCTTTGACAGCGACGGAGGAAACAATTAATGAAAAACGGAAAACGGAAAATGGACAATCTGCTTCGCACTCGCACGTTTCCAATCATTATTCTTGCACTGTTTGCGTTTCACTTTTCGCTGTTAACTGCATCGGCCCAGATCGCTGTCAAAGGTGAAACGGTCTGGACGATGGCCGGCGACCCGATCACTAATGGAGTGGTCCTGATCAAAGGCGGCAAGATCGAGGCAGTTGGTACTACTGCACAGGTACAAATACCCAGCGATTATCGTGTGATCTCAGCCAAAGTCGTCACGCCCGGTCTTATAGACGCACACACTGTGATCGGGCTCAACGGCTATCTCAATCAGCCGCATGACCAGATGGGGCTCGATAGCGGCGCGTCCTTTCAGCCCGAATTGAGGGCGACAGACGCATACAATGCCCAGGAAAGGCTCGTCGAATGGGTTCGCGGCTACGGAGTGACCACCATACACACTGGCCACCAGCCGGGGGCCCTCGCATCGGGCCAGACCATGATAGCCAAAACATGGGGAAAGAACGTTGATGAAGCTACGATCGTTCCTACCGCCATGATCGCTGTAACCTTGGGGTCTGGAGCAAATGCACAAGGGCGCTCACCGGGCACCCGGGCGAAACAGGCCTCGATGCTTCGTTCTGAGTTGATCAAAGCCCAGGAGAATACAGCCAAAACGGATCCTGCTAAAGACCTGAGGTCCCAAATAATGGCACGGGTGATCAAACGCGAAATACCGCTTCTTATCACCGCCGAAGCCGTTCAGGACATAATGACCGCGATTCGAATAGCTAAGGAATTTAACATTCGAATTGTGCTCGACGGTGTGTCTGACGGTCATCTCGTAGTCAACGAGATAAAAGCATCCGGGTTTCCCGTTATCGTCCACGCTTCTATGGCACGGCCCGGTGGGGACCGATCGAACATTTCGCTTGAAAATGCCTCGAAATTGCGGGAGGCCGGAATTCCGGTGGCTCTGCAGAGCGGCTACGAAGGATATGTGCCGAAAACCCGGATCGTTTTGTTTGAGGCAGCAATGGCGGCGGCAAATGGACTAGGGCAGCGAAACGCCATGGCATCCATCACGATCGATGCTGCCCGTATTCTGGGTATCGATGGACGGGTGGGATCTTTAGTCATGGGCAAAGACGCCGACGTAGCAATGTATGACGGCGACCCATTCGAATGGACTACCCATTGCACGGGAACGATAATAAATGGCCGTCTCGTAAGCGACGTGAAGCGATAACAAGTTGTAAACCAGACAAAAAAACCTCGACGCCCTCAAATGGGCTTCGAGGTTATTCTTCAACTTCGGCTAATTGAAACCGCAATATACCAAGTTGTTTTCGCTTCTTGCTTCATCGCAATTCCGGCAGCTCTATGCTAATCTCTTCGGCGTACCAACATTCCAGTTAAATAACAATTAGATATGCTTGCAACTATTTTTTTGCCGATAGTTCTCCTTTTTCAGACACCCCAGCCGACCATCGCAGCCGGATCACCCGGCACTTCTCCGCCGCGCCAGGCTGAGGCGGCCCGTCAGGCTGCTGTCCCCGAAAAAGAAGAACCGCCAGTTGTAACGAAACATTCGATAAGAGTCGGCGGCCGCCAGCTCAATTACACGGTTACCACAGGTTATATGCCGATAAAGAACGCAGTATCGGGCGATACCGAAGCAAAGATGTTCTTTATGGCTTACACACTCGACAATCCCCCGAGCCGCCGTCCGCTCATGTTTTCGTTCAATGGCGGGCCCGGGTCGGCGTCGGTTTGGCTTCACCTGGGTGCGCTAGGCCCGCGACGTATAAAGATGCTCGACAGCGGCCTGATGCCGCCGCCGCCATATGAAATGGAGGACAATCAGTCCACATGGCTTACCGAAACCGACATGGTGTTTATCGACCCTGTCGGAACCGGTTACTCACGAGCAACGAAACCCGAGCTTGCGGCGAAATTCTTCGGTGTAAACGGCGATATAGAATCGGTCGGCGAATTCATCCGGATGTATCTCGGACGAAATGAACGATGGATGTCGCCTCTCTTCCTGGTCGGAGAGAGCTATGGCACAACCCGCGCTGCGGGCCTATCCAATCATTTGTTCAATAGAGGTATAAGCCTTAACGGCATCGTGCTGGTATCGACCGTTTTGAACTTTCAGACCATACGTTTTGCAAACAATAACGACCTGCCGCTGGTGCTGATAGTGCCCTCGTATGCCGTCACTGCCTGGTACCATAAACGGCTGTCGCCCGCGATGCAAGCTAAAACAGTTGAGCAGATCGCTCAGGAAGCCCGTCTTTTTGCTGCGAACGAGTATATGCCCGCCATGATGAGAATAGACCGACTGACGGACAGCGAGCGTTCGGCGCTTTCCGCAAAATTCAGCTCTCTTACCGGGCTAAGCACTGATTTTATTCAGCAGAATAATTTCCGTGTCGAGTTGGGAGAATTCAACAAGGAACTTCTTCGAAGTGAACGAAGGACATCGGGCCGCCTTGACAGCAGATTTACAGGGATAGACCGCGATGCCGCAGGAAGCACCCCGGATTCTGACCCGAGTATGAACGCCATACGTCCACCTTATACAGCCGCTTTCAACAGTTACGTCCGTGGAGAACTCGGTTTCAAGACGGATACAGAATATTACATTCTTGGAGGGGGCATCACGGCACCTTGGAACTACAACGTAACGAACGCCTATGCCGATACCAGTATTCCGCTGAAAGATGCGATGGCTAAAAATCCGTACATGAAGGTCCTCGTGGCAAGCGGGTATTACGATCTGGCGACTCCGTTCTTTGCCGCGGAGTATACATTCTCCGCGATGAATCTCGATCCATCTCTACGCCGGAATGTAAGCTACACGTATTACGAATCGGGACATATGATGTACATCGAAACGAAGTCTCTCGAAAAGCTGAAGGTCGACGCTGCAACATTCATTCGGCAATCGATGCAGCGATAGAGCAGACGAAGATCAGTGAGGCTGGTTGCCTCGCATCAGGGTGACCGCGTGCGATAGGATCGGGCGAATCACTTCGAAACACTCTTCGACCGCTTTTGGTGAACCCGGCAGGTTAATTACAAGAGCGGATCCCCTGATCCCGCATACTCCTCTCGACAACATCGCGAGCGGCGTCGATCCGGCGGTTTCTCGCCTGATCGCCTCGGCGATACCTGGAGCTTCGCGTTCGATCACGGCGAGTGTGGCCTCGGGCGTATTATCTCTGGGGGAAAATCCTGTTCCGCCGGTCGTGATTATAAGATCGAGATCTTGCCGCTCGCATAAAGACAATAGAAGGTCGCGAATTTCTGATAAGTCGTCTGTCGTCGACCGTCGAATCGCGATCTCCATACCTGCAGCCGACAGAAACTTGACCAGTTCGTTGCCGGAACTATCGTCGTCGAGCGTCCGTGTATCACTTATCGTCACGACCGCTGTTCGAATCGGGTCCATAAGACTTACCTCAAGCTTTCATTAATTAGTTTAAGCCGCGGTCACCTCAATTGCGGCCCGCCGGCTCATTCGACGCCCATACATAACGCTGAGAATAACACCGAGGACGACAAGCAGCATTCCGGCAATGGAAATTATACCTTGTGGCTCACCGAAAAGGACCCAGCCGAACGTAAGGGCATAAACGAGTCCTGTGTAATTTATTATCGCTACGCATGCAATTCGTTCGCGCTGCAAGGCGGTCGTCAAAAACATTTGACCTAATTGTGAAAACCCTCCGATCAGGAAAAGAAACACCCAGTCCCATCCTATCGGGGTCACCCACTCGAAGAATAGACTGATAAATCCTACTGCCGCTCCGACCAGCTGGAAATGGAGTACGACCGTCAGCGGATGCTCCCGTTCTCGAAGGCTGCGAACCAAATTGTATGCCATTCCCGAGAAAAACGCCGATAAGATGCCGAGTGCGAGGTAGAACGGCGAGATCCTCGTATCAAACCGCTCGATCAGAAGTACTCCCGAAAATGCTATGGCATAAAATAACCATTGGGCGGGAAGGACTTTTTCCTTTAGGACAAAGATCGCGATTACCGCTGTAAAGATCGGCGATAGGTATTGGATCGTCTGGGCCGACGCAAGAGGCATCTGCTGGAGCGTTAGGAAAAAGCAATATAAGGCAATCGTTCCAAAAACCCCACGCAGCAAAAGTAGAGTATGGTTCGATCCGATCAGGCTGCCGCCCGCCCGCCGCAGGCCGTAGACACAGAACGACGCCGCAACAATGCACCGAAAGAAAACGATCTCCATTGCCGGGATGTGCTCTACAAGTTTGACGAAAACATTGGCAAGAAAAAAGGCGATCGTCGATAGGAACATCGCACGCACGCCCGGGGTCAGAAATTTTAGATCTTCACTCAATCCTCAAGAGTAATTTCTTTATACGATCCACCGCAACCGCTGTAGTCTTCGCAACCCCTCTAAATTGAAACTCTTTGCCCGATGGAAATCGGAATTGAGTACGATTTACGGCAAGATGTTGGAACTCCTTGAGATGAGGTCGGCCTGAAACTGTCCTGCCGTCATCCGAACGGGCACCCGATCGGCGACCCTCAACCAGACTTTCAAAGCGAGTTTGTCCAACTGGGAATTCGTAGTATGGATCGAGATCATCTGAGCAAAAACCTTCTCACCATTGATCGTGATCTCAGACGGTATCGACGGCCGCAAGGTAAATATATATGGTTTGTCCTCCCAAAAAACCGCTACACGGGTGTCGTTAACCCGACCATCGAGACTTTTGCTCGGCCGCAAGTTGAATGACCGCATCGCGTAAAGAAGCGATAACGGATTATGCGTTCCGATGGGTGCCTCGACCCCTTGCGCAGTTCCGAAATTAATTACTCCCGTCTTGCTATCGAATGTCACTGTTTGTTTCAGCCCGGCCACGGCGGATGAGAAGTTCATCGAGGCCCAAAAGGGGGTAAGCCCTTCGGGGTCCACCTGTGCCCTTGCAGCTTCGCCTAACACGAAGCTGTTCTCTCCCGGTTCGACGAAAGTGATCGTCGCGGTGAGCAGAAGGCTGTCGGTATTCTGAAACTGTCGGCGTTCCCGAACATTAAGTGTGAGTCGTGCCAACAGTCGGTCGGCAGCGGAAATTCCGTATTCCATCACTTCGCCGATCTGAAATCCAAGCTCAGGCAACAATGGGCGATTGTCAATATACGGATCCGGCGTCGGCGTTAGTCGAGGTAGAGCAGTAGGCGATGGTAAAGGCGGGGGTGTAGTATACTCAGCTGTTGTTTGTGGGGCCGGCAGGGCAATAGCCGTTACTACGGCACGAAAATCACCCTTGTCGGTCCTGAACCGAATCAGCAGCGGAATACGGGCCTCATCGGTAGTAAAGTTAATCTTCAGATCCCGTATTCCGGCATCGGCTAAGGCAGGCGATTGGACCAGTGACACGATGGTATCAAATTCCCCCGCTTCGGTTCTTACCCTTTCGGCATTCGTCGGAATAAATGTCACGCTCGACGCCTGATCGTTTTCGAATAAAGGGAAAGTACCGGCTCCCCCGGATTCCCTGGCTTTATAAAGAACAGATAAAAAGTCGTACCCGGAAGTCGGCTGTGATAAATAATTACTGATCTTTTCTTGCGGTAGTATAGTGTTGTTGCTGTTCGAACTAATATAGAGAGGTAATCCCGTATCGGGAGCTGCGTACACGGTCCTCGATTCGTCGACCATAAAAAACGCGGCGCTGACCATCTCGAGTGTTTTTACTCGTCCGCGGATCTCGACAGCGTCCCTGCCGCTCAACTTGCCACGGGAAACCACTAACGTTTCCGCGTATGCAGCATTTGAAAATTTCCCAAAAGATACGTTATATGAGATCTTTTCGCCGATTCTGAAGGCCGAGAGTGGTTCCTGAACTGAAGTTTGAGGAGCAGCTAAAAAAGCGGGCCTACCGGCACCCCATCCTAACGCGATCACGGAGATGATCGCGAATATCAATAACGCCAGAAAACGCCTGTTATTTTTAGAAAAATTGTTATATTTGTCTTTGCTCATTCGGATCATCTTCTTCGAGCATTTGATCCACGGCCCTGGCCCGGTCGCTGGATCCCGTAATCGGACGTCCGATCACAACATAGTCTGACCCTGCAGACAAAGCCGCCCTCAGGGTTGTTACACGCTTTTGATCGTCAACAGTTGCAGTACCGGAACGAATTCCTGGAGTTACGGTCAAAAATTTATTGGCTTTAACGGCCGATCTAATCTGTTTTACTTCCTGAGCCGACGCCACCACACCGTCGAGACCCGAAGCCGCAGCAAGCCGCGCAAGCCGCACGACGCGATCTGAAACACTCTCATCGATCCCCATTTCCTTCATAGAAGGAGCATCAGAACTGGTCAGCACAGTGACGCCGATCACGATAGGGCGGACGCAGTTTTCGCGATCGCACATCTCGCTGACTTCTTCTCTGGCCCTCCGCATCATCTCGCTACCACCTGCGGCGTGCAGATTAAACATCCACACACCCATTTTCGCCGCTTCGACCGAAGCTTTCGCCACCGTAGTGGGAATATCGTGAAATTTGAGGTCGAGAAAGACCTTGAAGCCGTCTTCGACCAAACCTCGCACCACACGCGGGCCCGCAGAAGTGAATAGTTGCAATCCGATCTTAAAGGCCCCGACCGAACTTCGCAGTTCTTTCGCCACTGAAAACGCCTCCGTCTCGCTGTCGACGTCGAGCGCCACGATAATGCGTTTGCGCGCGTCGACCGTCCACGAGGAAGTTTCTGCAGCTGATGTCATTATTAGTCGAGATCAAGGGGATTTCTGAATGGGAGCCCCGAATCTGTGTCAGCGCGTTTTAATGCCTCTTTAAATTTCTCTTCCAGCAGACGTTCCCGGTCTTTTACGGAGGACATCTGTTGAGCAAAGATCTGATCCCGCTGATCTTTCTGCTTGCTCATCTCCCCCTTTAGGTCCTCGAACGAGCCAGTGATCTTTTTCTTCTCCTCGTGGGCGAGCAACGAACCGGTGCCCGAATCGATCGTGAGAGTTGCTTCGCAGCAGGGACAAATTATAGTGTACTTATCCATAGAGTCCGGTATCTATTATAAAGGGTTCTGGGGTTTGAGTCACCGCCTAATTAGCAGTAGTTGAAGAACAGATATTAATTCGCCTTTGCGTTGATAATACTAAGGATCTCGGCCGATGAGACCGTTTGAAGGCTGGCGATTCTATCGGCATTACGCTCCACCACCCTTCCATTCTTCAAGGTCACCTTCAAAATCCTGTTCTTGGGATCGGCCCATATTACTTGCGCCTTTTGGATCTGACGATGGCCCTTAAATAAACGAGTCTCAACAACTTTTCCACCATTGTCCATATAGGCCGCGAACTCAGAATTCTCCGGTGCCTTTCGATACGCTATCGGGGGTGGAGTGGCCGATGGGTCTTGAATTGGTACACGATCAGCCCGGGATCGGCTGCGAAGTCTCTCTCCCGCCGAATCTGCCGGAGGAGAACCTCCTTCATTCGGCGTCGAGGAGATATTCGCCGACTTTAAGTCCGCCTTTGAGCCGATGATCGTATTTACACCTGAATTTATCGCGGGTCCAACGTTGGAATTCGCCGCATTAGCCGGCTCCGGAGCCGCGGGGGAATTCGGACTCGAACCCTGGCCCGCATTCACCGCGGCACGCGTATCGGTCGATGGCGACGGCGTAGTTTCCTGCACATTTGACTGCCTGCAAGCTGACACGAGCAAGACCCCATTTATGAGTGCGAGAAAGATATAGATTTTCTTCATGTTCGACGGAAATGAGATGTCTGAACCGGTCAAACGGGTTCCTCAAATCATAATATTACACGAGCTAAGGGAAAAATAGGTTTGTTAAGCGGACAGTAAATAAAAAGAGGGCCGCTGATCGGCGGCCCTCTGAGTCCAAATCCACTCGAGATCAAACATCAAAATACATCGCGAATTCCAGCGGATGCGGGCGAAGCCGCATGGGAGCGATCTCTTTTTCCCGTTTGAAGGTGATCCACCTTTCGATCAATGACGTAGTAAAAACGTCACCTTTAAGAAGAAACTCATGATCATTCTCGAGTGCCGTCAATGCTGCGTCCAATGTCCCGGGCAGCGACGGTACGTTCAAGAGTTCCTCGGGCGGCAGGTCGTAGATGTCCTTGTCGAGCGGTTCGCCGGGGTCGATCCGATTCTGAATACCATCGAGGCCCGCCATTAACAGTGCGGCGAACGTGAGATACGGGTTGCAGGATGGATCGGGCGGACGAAATTCGATACGTTTTGTTTTGGGGGACGTAGAGAACATCGGTATCCGAACGGCCGCCGACCGATTGCGGGCGGAATATGCCAAATTGACCGGGGCCTCAAACCCTGGCACCAGCCGTTTGTAGCTGTTGGTCGTCGGGGCTGCAAACCCGACCAACGCGGGAGCGTGTTTCAACAGCCCGCCGATATAGAATTTTGCCATTTCAGAAAGGCCAGCATATTGGTCACCCGCGAACAATGGATTGCCATCCTTCCACAAGGATTGATGGCAGTGCATGCCTGAACCGTTGTCGCCATACAAAGGTTTAGGCATGAACGTAGCGGTCTTTCCCACACCGTGCGCCGTGTTCTTAACCACATACTTGAAAAGCATCAGGTTGTCGGCTGTGTGTAGCAGATTCGAGAATTTGAAATCGATTTCGCACTGGCCCGCCGTTGCCACTTCATGATGGTGACATTCGACCACAATTCCGACATCGGCTAAGACCGACGAAATTGTATTGCGCAGGTCGACGAGCGAATCCATTGGGGCTACGGGAACATACCCTTCCTTGGCTCGAATATGATATCCGCTATTGGGGAAAATATCCGTGCCTTCTCGCCCGGAATTCCAGTGACCTTCTTCGGAATTTATGGAGAAACCCGCCGAGTTTTGCTCGTTATGAAAGCGTACATCGTCGAAGACAAAAAATTCGGCCTCGGGCCCGACAAAAACCGTGTCCGCAATGCCGGTGAATTTCAAATAGCTTTCTGCTCTGGTCGCAACAGAACGGGGATCAAGCCAGTATCCTTCCTTTGTGATGGGGTCAACGGCATTAGCGATCAAACACAAGGTTGTGTCTTCGGCAAACGGGTCTATCCAGAACCTTGTTGGGTCGGGCACGAGTAGCATATCCGATTCATGGATTGCTGCCCAGCCTCGCAGACTGGAAGCATCAAAGCCGAATCCATCTTCGAAGCTGTCTTCGGTCAATTGATCGATCGGATAAGTCAAGTGGTGCCAGGAACCCGGCAGATCGGTAAATCGAACCGATACAAAACGGGCTTCCTGGTCCGCAGCATAATTTAGTACATTTTTTGCGTTCATAGTTCTCCTTCGAATGGCGTCTTAGTTACGTACGAAAAAGCCGCCAAATTGCTCAGCCACTGCTTTCAAAGATGGAATTCTAGCTTACGGCGAATGACCGTTAAAGGAGTCGAACCATCAAGCGTGCAGCGGCCCGACATTCCTACAAAGTTGTAGGAATGTC
>JBGTIP010000078.1:0-17714 GCA_041745615.1 Pyrinomonadaceae bacterium
TCGGGCTAATTGATCAGGCTATGCCGGCGAGGCACGGGCGTTTGTCGGGGCGGGCGTCACGGCGGCGAGAATGTCGATGTCGCGGACGATCTTGTGTAGCTGAATTCTCACCACGTCAGCGTCCGTTGGACGCTTGCAGGCAAGGGTGCCTGCGGTCCGGCGGAGGAGTTAGGGCGGCCTGGGGTGTGCGGCAGAGAGTAGTTGAAAGGGTGTTGGTGCAGATGTCGTGATAAGCTTATTTGGACACTTAATACATCGATTGTGAACTTATGGGTTTGACGGACGCTACATTGAAGGTTGAGAGAGTACAAAAGCGCTTTGGCGAGTTTACAGCCGTCGAGGACCTTAGTTTTGAAGTATTTCCGGGCCGTGTTTTTGGGTTTCTCGGGCCAAACGGAGCCGGAAAGACCACGACTATCAGGATGATAGTCGGCATAACGGTGCCGGATGAGGGGCACATCGAACTGTATGGCGAGCGGATGTCGTCGAAGCTGCAGGACAGGATAGGCTATTTACCCGAGGAACGGGGCCTTTACAAGAAGATGAAGGTCGTAGACCAGCTTAGCTATTTTGCCGCGTTAAAGGGAGTTCCGCGAAGCGCGGCGGGCGAGCGTATTGATTTTTGGCTCGACCGGATGGGATTGGCCGACTGGAAGACCAAGAAAACGACCGACCTTTCAAAGGGGATGCAACAGAAGATACAGTTTATTTCTACGGTCATACACGACCCCGAACTGCTGATCCTTGACGAGCCTTTCTCGGGGCTGGATCCGATCAACGTTGAGTTTATGATCGATGTTCTTGCCGAGCTGAAGGCGCGGAGTAAGACCATTATCTTTTCGACGCACCTGATGGAAACGGCCGAGCGGCTTTGCAACGATATATTGCTGATCAACAAGGGCCGCAAAGTCGTCAGCGGCAGTCTGCGTGAGGTCAAAGCGAGTTACGGGCATAACCGCCTTTCGCTGCGCGTTATCGGAGGGGAAGCCGTTCTTGCAGATAGTTCTCTAGTCGCGAGCGTGATAGAGCATGCGGACGAAATCGATGTAGAACTAACGGACGGTGCCGACGCCCAGGTGCTGCTAAAGCATCTGATCGAGAGCGGAGCCGTGGTTAATAAGTTTGAAGCTGTGGAGCCAAGCCTGAACGATATTTTTATCGAGCAGGTAGGAGGATCAAACATTCCGACCGAACCGCCGAGCCCGGCGAACCAAGAAATACATGCGTAAATTCCTGGCTGTAGTTAGACATGAGTACCGGAAGATAGTCGTTAAGTGGACGTTCCTGATCGGGACCCTGCTATTTCCTCTGATCGCAGCCGGGCTTGCGATCGTCCCGGCGATCATCTTTTCGATCAAGGGCGAAGCGACCCGGATCGTTGTGGTCGATTCGAACGGCAGTATATCGCCGCGGCTAAAGGCGAACCTTTCGGGCGAGCGGCTCAAGGCAAGGGCGGAACAGGCCGCCAAGGACTCTCTGGGTGACCTGACCGCGTCACAAGAGGAACAGTTAAAACGCGGGACCGAACAGATGGCCTCGGGTTTTGTTTTTGTCGATTACGATGCTGCCGGCAAAGCCCCTGACGAGATCCGGAGGGAGCTCAACTCAAAAGCGGCGGCAGGCGAGATCGATGCATACCTGTTGATCCCGCCCGACATAAATGAGCGCGAGCCGTTTGAGTTTCGTTCGCGTAAGGCGGGAGATTTCGTCACTAACCAGTCGTTGCGTGAAGCTCTCAACATGGCCGTGCGTTCGCAGCGTCTGTCCGAAGCGAATATAGACGAATCTTTGCTGCAGGGCCTAAGCCAGAACGTGCGGTTCGATGCAAAATCCATAAACGAGCAGGGTGAAGAAAAAGACGGCGAGATGCTCTACCTGGCGTCGCTTGTGATCGGCATGATGATCTATATCACGCTGACGATCTATGGCCAGGTGATCATGGGGGCCGTGGTCGAAGAAAAAGAAACCCGGATCGCAGAGATCCTTTTCTCCTCTGCACGCCCGTTTACGCTGATGTTTGGGAAGCTTGTCGGAGTAGGGCTCGCGGGCCTGACACAGCTGGCGATTTGGACGGGTTCGCTGGCGGCGGTAATAGGCTATCTCGCGAGCCAGGCCGATGCCGCGCCTTTGATCGGTTCACTGCCGACCATAACCCCCTTGATGATCGTTTACTTTTTTATCTTTTTCATTGTGGGCTATTTCATTTATGCGTCGATATTTGCGCTGATCGGATCGATGGTGACGACGGTGCAGGAAGGGGGACAATTCGCGTTTCCGCCTATAATGATCATGCTGGCGGGGTTTTATTTTAGCTTTGCGGTTATTCGCGATCCCAACTCGAGCCTTTCGTTCTGGGTGTCGATCGCTCCATTATTTGCCCCGATGACGATGCCGGTGCGGATACTTGCCGAGACGCCGCCCTTCTGGCAGATCGGGCTGTCGGTGCTTTTGAACTGTTTAGCGATCGCAGGCCTGGTTTGGCTTGCGAGCCGCGTCTACCGCGTCGGAATGCTGATGTACGGCAAGCGCCCCACACTGCCTGAGGTCTGGAAATGGATCTGGCAAGTGTGAATTCAGTGGATAGTGATTAGTTAAAAGTGAATAGTGAAGAGTGGAAAATTGGATGGTGAATAAGCTGGTGGGTTTGGTGGTGAGCGCTGTGTTGGCGGCGGGGTGCGGGTCGGCGCCGTCGGCAAAGAAGTCGATGCCGGTTTCTACGTCTTCGTCATCGACGCCGCAGCCGGTGGAGATCCAAAAGCCGGTGAATGTCAGTTTTTCCACCTATTCGACGGAGTGGCCCGTGGATTGGCTGTGGATCGACCCCGACGAACGCAACGTTCCGACGCCACACGACGTGAAATCGGGAGTGCTGCGTTTAAACGTTCCTTCGAAAAAGGACCTTTATGGCGATAATCGAACGGCACCCAGATACATGAAGGCCATAAAGGGCGATTTTCAGATCGAAACGCGGGTCAGGTTTCAACCGAAAGAGAATTATCAGGGGGCCGGAATACTGATCTTCAAAGACGAAGGTAAATATCTGAGATTCGAGCGGGCATATGGAGGCATCGGGGGCGGCGGCGAAGGGATCCGAATGGACGTTCGGGAGGGAAGCGAGTTCAGGCCGATCGTCTCGCCCGGTGGGATCCAAACGGAAGCTCCGGAAGTAGACCTCAAAGTCGTCCGAAGCGGACGTCTCTTCATTGCGTTCTGGCGGGAGAATGAAGAACATGAATGGCGAGAGGCGGGTGAATACGAATCAGATTACCCTGAAACGATCCTTGTCGGTGTCGTCGCCGTAAATACGGCCCGTCCGGTAACCGCGGAATTTTCATATATCAGACTACTGCCGGGCCTCGGGAGTAAGGAGCATTGATCCCGGGAAAAAACGTTCTTGCATTACCGGGTATTTCAAATTACCTTTAGGTATCGCATATTTTCTTATAAAAGGGGGGCGGTCGAATGGTGGATGATAAACTCGCTCAGGATGAGGCCCAACGGGCCGCTAACTACGAAGCTATAAAGTCGGATGTTAAGGCGGAGGTCGGCGGCGAGATAGCGGCCGATGCCCAACGGCCCACACTCAAGCAGTCCGATCAAATCGACAATATTGCCGACCGGATGCGGGATAAAGCCGTTCACGAAGTCGTCGAAACGGAGAGGGAAGTCGAACGCGGCCGCGTCGTAGCCAGGATCTCGCAGGTAATCGATTATCTGTTTTTCCTCGTTTACGGACTCCTGACCATTCGACTGGTCCTTGAGCTGTTTGCGGCACGAGAGAGTGCGGGATTCGTTCAATTCATCAATTCGGTGACCGGCCCTTTGTATGCTCCCTTTCGGGGGATCGTGCGGAGCCCGTCAACCCCTGAGGGGTTCACGCTCGCACTCCCGATCGTGATCGCCCTGGTCGTCTATTTGCTGCTGCATCTGGCGATAAACGGATTATTGCGAATGTTTGTACATAGAAAGACAGAGGTATAGGAAACTTTTAGCTAGGATTCGATTGTAGAACCTGGTCGGTCTTCCAAACGGCCTTCAAAAACTGGAGGAAAGTAATATGTTTGATATTCTTGGACAGCTTATCGGTGGACTTATTGTAGGTGTGATCGCCCGGCTGCTTTTGCCGGGAAAGGAAGCCCTTCCGGACGGCGCTCTTGGATGGCTCATTACCGCGCTTTTGGGTATCGCCGGCGCGTTTGTCGGAGGCACTATCGCGAGAACATTATGGGCCGGCGAAAGTTATGCGGCTGGCTGGATCATGTCCATACTCGGCGCGATCATTCTTTTGCTGCTGGTCAGGATGATCTTTGGCCGGGGTGGTGCAAAAGTATAGCGACTTAATGATTCAGCGGGGCAGGACCTTAACCGGCTTTCTGTCCCGTTTGTTCATTAGGCAGTTCCATCTTTAACAGACCGTCGAAGGCAACGTGATACGCGACTCCTTTAACGGGCACAGCCATTTCTTCCTCAGTTTTGCCCTCTGAATTCGCGATGCCGACACTCGCGAAATAACAGGACGCCCCGTGATCTGTCGCGAGCGTCACTAAGTGGCGAAAAACATTCTCGCCTTCGATACGGCCCCGGCCGGGGTGGATCGCTGTACGAACGACGAAATAGCCCGTTTCACCGTCTTTGTTAGCCACGATCTGCGGGTGGAGGGTCCGCTCGGCAGTTACGTCGGCAGAATCGATCTGCCAGCCTGCTTCCAGCAGCTGCTTATAGACGATCTCTACGCCAAAGGCGTGAACGTCCTCTTCCGTCATTAACTCCGGTTTTGTCATGAATGTCTTAGTCTTGGGGCCTTAAATTTAACAAAGGCTTCGTCTGCGAGACGAAGCCTCATTTCTTACGTTTGTGCTAAATTAGCAGCCGCCATGGCCGCAATCGCATGCGATCTCGATCATATCCTGATCCACCGCGTCTTTGCAGTGATCGCTGCAATAATCGGAATCGGCCATCGCCATGCAACTGCACGCGTTGTGGCCGCACTTTGTTTCTTGTGCCATAAAATTAACCCCCTTGTGTTTAATGCCTTTCGGCATAGTACATGATATCGCATCGGCCAAGGGGGTTCAATTTGCTCATCAGGCCGCGGTCGGTGCTATATTAACGCAAGATTATGAATATACACGACATAAGATCGGCCCAGGAGCGAATCAAGCCGTTTTTGAAGAGGACCCCGCTGGAATATAGCGAGACGCTGAGCGAACGGATCGGTACAAGAGTCTTTGTCAAATATGAGCTTTTTCAGAAAACCGGATCGTTCAAGGCAAGAGGTGCATTTAATAAGCTGCTCCTTTTGACTCCGGAGCAGCGCTTGCGAGGGGTAGTGGCGGTAAGTGGCGGTAATCATGCTCAGGCAGTCGCCTATGCGGGAAGCGTGCTGGGGATAGACTCGGTTATCGTAATGCCCGAATCCACCCCGAAGAATTATGTCGATGCTACGCTCGGCTACGGGGCCACGGTGATCCTCAAGCCCAGCATAAAAGAGGCTTTTGAAGAAGTAGCTCATCATCAGGAGGAAGGCCGGACCTTTCTTCACCCGTTCGACGACCCGGAGATCATGGCGGGGCAGGGAACCGTGGGCGTTGAGATAATCGAGGACCTTCCGGAGACGACCGATGTGATCGTCAGCATCGGCGGCGGCGGCCTGGCGGGCGGTGTTGCTGCCGCGGTCAAATCTTTAAATCCTACAGCTCGGATCTGGGGAGTTGAAACGGTCGGGGCCGATGCAATGAGCCGAGCTCTCGAGGCTGGACATCCGGTCGAGCTGGAAGCAATTACTTCTATAGCAAAGACCTTGGGAGCACCTCACGTTTCGGAAATGACCCTCAAACTGGCTCAGGAATATCTTGAAAGCGTGACGGTCGTAACCGACCGCGAAGCGGTTCACGCGCTGCGGTTTATTGCCGAGCGGCTGAAAGTGGTCACCGAGCCGGCGGCATCATGTACTCTCGCCGCAGCTGAAAAATTGGGAGAAAAGTTTACGAAGGACAGTTATGTAGCCCTAATACTCTGCGGCGGCAACGTTGGTGTCGATGACATCTGCGGCTTCAGTGCAAATTTTGCGTGACGTCATGGGCAGCCGTCGTGCCCGCAACCGCAGATGATCTCAGTCTGATCCAGTTCTACCATATCGCGACATCGATCGCCGCAATAGGCTTCGCTTTCGGAAACCGGGCAACTGCATAATGAATGATGGCATATTCCGCTTTGGGCCATGTTACCTGGACGGAGCACTAATATTAATATCTACTTCTTTTTTAGAACTTCCACCTGTCAAAATTCCACTGTAATAAACAACGCCAACGATCATTGCTACTATGATAATAAGTGCAACGGCCCAAATGGCGTTGCTTGCGGTTCCTTCCTCTTCAGCCATAAACGAAAATCCTCTCCTGTAAATATGTACAACATTACATATATACACGAGATCGATATACGGCTCTGTTCGCTATCGTACAATCTGAGAATAAGTTACGGCCGTTTTCTTTCCGGAGGCGTAGGTCTGGCGAAAACGATATCACGAGGATTGACTGTAGGCGTGGGTTTGGGGGCTTCGGACCCTAAAGGGACAATCCAAAGTTCGAATGCGGCCTCTTCCCTAAATCCTCCGTCCATCGTGACCAAACGTTCAGCCGGGATCCCTGACTTAAGGGCGCGCGTCCGGATCTGCCGCAGTGTCGCAGAGGCATATCCACGAACATTGGTTCGTCCAGCGTATGCGACAACATAAAAATGGTCAGTCGGTGAAGCGGAAGAGATACTGCTGTCGACCCTGGCAGCCATTTCCTCGTCGGACAGGGAACCGAACTCATCGACTTTTTGAGCCGGCCCTGCTATCGGAACTATCGCCGTTTCCGACGAGATGCATTCCGGGGAAAATCCACCAAGGAGGACGGTGGCATAAATGGCTCGGTCCCTGCCGGCGCCGGTCGTATCGACCTCAATGCTTGCGGTTCCCTGGCCAGTGCGAATGACCCCCGCGGATATCGACCAGTCGAACATTGGGGCCACCTTTCCATCACCGCCGGCGAGATTCACCGCGATCCGGACGGGGACGCCATCGCGAACGGGCTGATTAGGGGCTTTTAGCGTGATCCTGGGGCAAGGGTCTACCGGTCCCTGATTTTCAGCGGCAGGTTTTTCCGTCGGAGGAGGCGGCGGCGGAGGAGCGTCTTCTTCAGGTGTCTGTGCGGTGGCACCCGATAAAAAAAGGCTACCCGACAACAATATCGCGAGAACGGCTAGTGGTGCTTTTTTCATGGCAAAGAACCTCCATACAAAGTGGGATCACAGGAATAATAGCATGAGCTGCTAATGTTTTTTTAGTTTTTTCGCGTCTCTTGAGCATATTTCAACACGCATAAAATATGTATGGCGGGAGTCTAAAGATCTATCGTGAGATACCGACTTAGTTAAGAAGACCAAAGATCTTCCTGGTATCGTGCGGCAAGGCCGCTGCTTTACGTTTGCAACTATAAAAGAAACAGTGCATCTTATTGTTTGTATCCTTTTCTTTCAACGGCTGCCAAAATCGTTCCGGAAAGGTCTGAAGCAGCATTTATTACTGCTTCGAAGACAATCCCGAGCTGGCCGGTGAAAATAGGAACATTCGATATTTATGAAAGAAGAACTCATTGAAATGGCTGGCGTTGTGGTCGATAAGCAGCCGAACGCTTATTTTAAGGTACAGATCAACGATACGGACCATATGGTACTTGCAACGATATCGGGCCGCATGCGTCGGAATCGAATTCGGATCTTGATGGGCGACCGGGTCGATATCGAACTTTCTCCCTACGACCTGACCAAGGGCCGTATAACTTACCGCCACAAATAGAAAGTACCTGAGTCTGAATGTTCGCCCCAAGGTAAAAACTGGGGCGATTTTGGAGCGCCTAACTGCAGGGTTCCGCTCGTTCAGGACCTTCCGCAGGTGAAGCGGTAATGTTCCAACCGGCGTCGCTGCTTCCGCGGGCAGTATAGGTGCCGATCTGAAATATCGGGTTGGTCTGGATGTCAGGGCGTGTTTCTACATCCACTCTGGCCCAGTAGTAGGTTTCGCAATAATAAAACTCGATATCGGTAGCCGTGCGTTTCTCCACGTCGAGAAAGTGAGTCCGAACAGCCTGCTCCAGGCCATGAGGGGCACGTACCAGGTCGCCGTAACGCGGCAGCGTAAAGTAAAAGATCGCACCGCTCGCGATCACAACGAACACGGAAACGACAGCCAGCACCTTCAAATACTGTTTCCAGCTTCTAGCAGTACGGCGATGTGTCTGAAAAAGCCGATCGCCCGGAATAGCCGAGTCCTTCCGCACCTCATCGGACGGCGGACTTTCCCTCTGAGGTTTTGCCTCCGGTTCCCTTTGATCAGTTATAAGTCCTTTCTGAAACTTCACTTCGATGCAACAATGTTCGATCTAGATATATCATCGTTGGTCAATTCGGTGCAACGAAAATCGTACGCACCGTGATCATGGCCTCCAAAGGCAGTTAGGATGGGCCGGGTCGTTACATTCGACAAACGGATACCACTGGTCGGTGCGCTCAATACCGTACTGCCATGTTTGCCCCGTCTCGACATGCAGCAGCATTATCATCTTTAGAACACCATTGATGACGATCTGATATCGTGGCCGCGCCGCCATGCCGGATGGCAGGTCGACAACGATCATTTCCTTCCAGCATTTTTGGCTTCCGACTATGGATTGTTTCGGACAGTCACCGAGACGGTAAACCTGACCGGTGTACTTATCCAATCGAAAGGTTGTTCGGCGGTCCGATGGGACCTGGATCATTTCAAATCTTCCGCTGCTTTCGCCGATAGAAGTGCTCACCGAGAAAGAATCTTCCTGGCCCGCAATATTCAATGCCGTCAGAAAACAGATCGAGATCAGCACAATAAGTTTGGTCATGATTTGGCTCCAAAGAATAGAGATATCTGTTAGACACGCGTCGTCGCAGACAAAGTTGCGAATGGGAACTTAGCGAAAAGTGACAGAATGTGTCACCTTCACTCTCTATAAGTGCAATTTTTCCGCTAATGCACACCTACTAAACTTTTCGCAGTTCCCGTATCTATTCTAAAACGAAAGACTTGCATCTGCGACCGAAAATCTCAACTCGTGGCACGCCAGTTGTATATAAATAGGGTGATTTAAGGAGAGCTCAGCTTCCTTCCACGGGAGTTAACCGAAAGAAATGAAAAGGCAAAACGGATTTTCACTAATTGAACTTTTGATCGTGGTGGTAATTTTAGGCATCATCGCAGCTGTCGCTATTCCGAACCTGCTTGCTTCACGACGCTCGGCCAACGAGGGTTCGGCAGTTTCGTCAACGCGAACGCTATCGGTCGCACAATCGACCTATGCCTTTACCTACGGCCAGGGCGAATTCGCCGGTGCGATCGGCGCACCAGATGGCGAGGTACTCACCATTCTTCATACGGCTTCGCTTATTGCCGAAGATCTCGCCGGCGGGACGAAGGGCGGCTATAGCTTTGTTGGTGCCAAGGTCCTATCCGCGGCCCCATCCCAGGCCCAATTCTTTTTCTCGGCCATCCCTATCAATGGTACCGGAATGGCAGCAACGGGCATGAGGCGGTTCGGTGTTGCCACCGATGGGGTGATACGATCCGATTCGGATCTAACACATTTCCAGGACATTCCCGATGTGTTATTGACGCCGGCTTTCGCAAACTAACAAAGATCCAACAATTTTCCTCAGCTATTTTGATCAGGCGCGGCCAGGTATATCCCGGTCCGCCTGTTTTTCTTTTTTCTTTGGCGTATCGCCAAAAGTAAAAAAAAACAGAATGAAAAGCGTTCCGGACGAGACCTTCCAAAAATTTCAATTAGGCCGCCCCGTCGGCCGTCTGGATGGCGTGACCCTTGGGTAAACGATATCTTTACGGTCGACGGTCGGTGACGGCCGAGGGGGCTGCGAGCCGGCCGGTACCATCCAGAAATCGAATAGCGGCTCTTCATGAAATCCACCGTCCACGGCACTAATCCGTCGAGGTGAAACGCCGGCGGCGGTCAATTCCGTCCTCAATTGCCTCAAAGCGTTGGAGGTGTATCCGCGCTCGCTGTTCCTGCCCGCGTACCCGATGATGTAAACATTGTCCGTAGATTGTGCCATGAACTCGGCGAGGGTCTTGAGGTGAAAAGACACCGTTTCCGCCGGAAGCTCGCCAAATTCACCAAATTTCTTCGCCGGGGCGATCACTTTGACCGTAGTTGTCGCCTGAAGGACACATTCGGGAGAGTATCCGCCTACCCAGAGATCGGCCTTGACCTCTCGGTCGGGAGTATCGCCTGCACCGGTTGTGTCTACGGTGATCCGACGAGTGCCCTGGCCCTCATTTATCGCACCGGCAGAAAGGCTCCAGAGGATCGTCGGCTGAACCTTAGGGTCGCCGCCGGCGATGTTGCCACCGAACGAAATAATTTGTCCATCTCTGACCATCCGACCTGCCTGTGCCTGAATGGTCACTCTTGGGCACGGAGCCACTTTGGGCGCCGGCGGCGGAGTCGGAGAAGCCGACGGCGAAGGCGGGGTTTCCGGGGCGGATTGGCCGCTCAAAGAAGCAGCACCCGCAAATAAAACGAGTGGCAAAATTACAAAAACGGCTTTTCGCATGTCTGATACCTCCGATGGGGACAGTATTTAAGCGCCTGCCGAAGAGCGGGCAATGTATGGCTTCACTCTATAATACACCGACATTGGGCGAAATGTTTCCGAAAGTTTGATGATAGAAACATGGAAGGCGTTGGCATGGCGGCCAAGATCTTAAGATCTCGCATCTTTTTCAGGCAGCTGAGCTGTGTCTTCGGCGGACGCGGAAGACGCTGCAGAAAATCCTATTACGTCCGAGGAGGAACACTGAGATTTTCCCTGTGGCAGAATTCGTCTCCATATAATAAGGCGAAGGCTACGCTTTCTGAAGGACGAGGAAAGAAGCTCCTCCGAATTACGCGTTGAAAACAATTATGCTGCGCGTTCAGCGATATAGGCTTTCATTACCTTTGTGACAAAACGAGAAACGGCTATGGCGGTGACGGTTCCTTTTTTGTTATTTTAGACACATGGAAAAGTCAACAGGAATGTCAAAGACTGTCGGGCGGGTGGGTTCGGCGCTCGGGCTAATCGGATTGGTGCTGTTCCTTGTAGGAATATTCGGAGCACCCCGCGAGTTTGCCTTCGCCGGCGTCGCGATGATCCTCGCTTCGTTCGCCGCTTTCTACATTGAAGAAGTCGGCAACAGGCGGGCTCTGGCCGACGCGAGAGAACCGGGCCGGGAGTGACACCCGTTGAATTTGCGATCCGTCGAGGCCTCGTCCGGCTGGCGAAGCCTTTTGCCCGACAGAGCTCCATCCTTCACCCTACAAAATATAACCCTCCAACCTGCCGGACCGAACGGTCGTCAGTTAGACCCGTATACAAAAACGACCCGTAACGGTTTGTAGCAAGCCTGTTTACGAAGATATAGGCTACCCTCATTTGGGGCCGGCTGGCTGCTTGGCGAAGACAGTGGATCGGCCACGCTGGGTCAGGGTCATCTGGTTATTCGCGGGGTCGAAGACAAGTTCGATGCCGGCGGTATCGAACTTGAATTTCGTATCACTGATCGCCTCAAACGCGATTCCGGATTGGCCCTCGGGCTGGGCCCGAAGCATGCTGCCGCTTCGCGAGATGGTGATATTTGCCGGTGCATCCGGCGATGCGTACACGCCCGAGTATCTATCCAGCACTTCGGGGGCGACAGCAACGGTTTCGAAAGCCGGCACGTCAAAAGGTTTGTTGCGCAGGATCGCATAAGCTCCCTTCATGATCTCTTCGGCCGAAAATACGGCGCCGTTTGAGGTGTAGGCCACAGCAAGCTTTTCCCCCGGCAGGTATGCTACGTAAGAACGGTATCCGTCGATAGCACCGTTATGACCGAACATCGTGACGTCACCGAATTTAAACTCATCCATCGCGTACTTGTTCTTCGTCATCAGATCGACGTTTTCTTTAGTGATCAGTTTGCCGTCGAACAAACCCTGAATAAACTTCACGAGGTCTGATGGCGTAGAAATGATCGCGCCTGCACCGCCGGGGATGCTCAGGTGCGTGTGCTGCGGACTCTGCTGCCATTCCCCGTCGAACCTGAACGAGTAGCTCTCATTTTTTGCCGGTTCGACAGGGCCTTCACCCAAATATGTATCTTTAAGGCTGAGCTTTGACGTGATACGTTCTTTGAGCGCCTGCTGATACGGTTTTCCACCGGCCTTTTCGACAATGTATCCCAGCAATACGTACGCCGCATTGCTGTACGCGTATTTTTCCCCCGGCTCAAAATCGGGTTTGGACGCGGCGATTATCGTGACCATTTCGTCACGGGTCTTGGGATTGGCCAGCCACGTCCGGAATTCACGATCGCCGGTAAAGCTGTGAATTCCGCTATGATGATTCAGAATATGGGCGATCGTGATCTTACTGGCATTCGGGACCTGCGGGAAGAATTTATCAAGTGTGTCGGTCAGCTGTAGCTTACCTTCCTCGACAAGCTGAAAGGCCATCGTACCTGTAAACATCTTTGCGATCGAGCCCACGCGGTATCGCGTTGCCGGCGTCGAGGTTATCTTTTCTTTTCCCTCGCTGCGGGCGTGCCCGACGGCTCGGGCGTAGAGAAGCTTGCCGTCCTTTGCAGCAGCGATACTGCCCATCGCCTTGTCCTTTTCGGCAAGTATGGTAAAGAACTGGTCTAGTTTTGCCTTGTCCACCGTCTGCGAATTTGCGGCGGTAAATAAGGCGAGTGTAAGTAAAATAGCGAAAAATGATCGGGTTCTCATAATATTGCGGGTTGACTATCCGTTAACTTTGAAACGATACGCCGCCCGGACAGAATAAGTTCCCCCGAAAACGGGAAAGGCCTTGTCCACAGACGATGATCTCTGAAACTTTCGAGATCGACTGACGAGATCCAAGAATTTCTCTTCGCATGATAGGTTTTCTCCTTTTCCAACGCATTAACTGGTAGCTGCCAGAATAGCGGCTAGATAACTAAAGAGGAGAATGTTATGAGGAATTTACTTACAGCAGTTATTTTGGGAATCGTTGTGGCGGGAGTTTCGTTCGCTCAGGTGACGCCGAGTGATAGAGGCGTCAAGACCGCGGTGGTCGAATTTTCGACCGGCGCGGGAGCTTCGGGCATGAACGATCAAGCAAAGCGTGGTCTGCATACGACCCTTTCGGCGCGGCTCAATCATACCCGCAAGTTTCACGTTTACGATACGAGGCACACGCGAAACGCTTCGCAGGCAGACCTCGCCGCGATCAATGGTTCGTCGACAGCAGCGGCCGTCAAGCTCGGCAAACAGCTCGGTGTCGCCTATGTGCTGACCGGCACGGTGACTGAATACAACACCAGAGGTTCAGCGAAGGTCGCCTACCGTCTCGTCGAAACTTCGACCGGAAAGGTACGACATTCCGGCCAGATCTCGCAGCAGGCGACGATGAGAATGTCCGATAATCCGGGCGCACCGGAAATGCAGGCGAAGGTCCTCAAGGCCTTGATCGACAAAATGACCGACGAACTCGCAGGCCAGCTTTGATCGGCAGGGAAGAACTGAATCTGCCTGTTGGGCCTCACGCGAAAACGTGGGGCTTTTTCTGTCATCCGCGTCACGATCAGGCCAGGTCGGTTTCGTCGGTTTCGCTCGACCTACGGAGAAGCACGACGCCAAGTAAACACGGCATCAGCCAGGGGATTGCCGGGATCCCGGCAATTAAGCCCGGCACTTCGTAAAGCGCGGGGCTCGCGGTACGCGGGTCTCCCGGATAAACGACGCCTCGGGAGATCATAGCCAGGGCTCCGAATAAGGATACCAAGAAATATACCTTTGACGCGCGGGTTGACAGCAGGTTCGATCTGGCCATCGAAAGTGCCGCCAAACCAGTGGCAAGGTAAGTAAGGATCGTCGCGAAAAAGATGTAGAGGTCAAAGATGGAGATCATATCCGCAAGGTGCGGAGTGACGGTGTCGTTCTCAATACGGACCAGCCACATACCCGCCTGAAAGCAGTTCCAAACCAAATAGGCAACACCGGCGAGCATCGAAATGCCGAGAATTAGCGTCGAGAGGTAGCGTTCGTCGCGGTTCGAGACGATGCGGAATAGGAAGAGGAATCCGCAGGTCACCGCGATGGAGCCGACCGCCAGCACCAGGTACCGCATCAGGTTCTCGGCGGGTGTGGTGTGGTAAGGCGTCGCGATGCCGACCCACAAAAGAGCGAACAGCATAAAAGGCAGCATGAAGAGCACGCCCGCGGTCGCCATCTCACGGCCGTCGTCCGTTCGCGATCCGCTGCGGGCGAACAGAAACACGACCGCCGCGAACGCCGAAAAAGTAAGTACGCCGACGGGAAGGTGGAGTCCGGCGGTACGCAGCGGGTTCGCCGCGACCAGCCCCGCTACCACAAACGGAGCCGCTGCCGGCGATAAGCGCCGACGATATTGTTAACTAGCCGCTACATTCAAACTCGACAGATCAGGTGAACGAAAGATTTATACTCCAAAACGTGCCTGAATTGCAATGCCGACCGGTATCCGCGGGCTCGATCAAGCAACCCGCAATACCTGCTCGCAGCCAATTTCAGATCGCATCACCGGCAGGATGCCGGCGTTCCGTTCATCGTTTGCCCATAGTCAATTCACAACATCTTAATGCCCGGTTAAAGATGTGTTCACAAGGTACGGTTACGCTGATACTTGCCGCAAAACAAAAAATCATGCAAACAGCAGCTGCCCGTCACTTGATCACGTCGGTACTGGCGTTCGATCTCCGATACGAATGTGCATCGCTAACGGCCGGGACGAGGTCGAATCGGCCCTTGCGCTGCGTTTTAAGGTATTCTGCAAAGAGTTTGGCGCCGGGTCGGCGTCGAGCTTGGGGCGTCGGGATGATATCGACGACCACGATCTATGCTGCCGTCACCTCATTGTGGTCGAAAAATCAACAGGGGAGACCTTCGGAACCTATCGTTTGAATTCGATCGAAACGGCCGGAGATCGAAGGGATTCTATTCTTTCACCGAGTTTACGATAGAGGGTCTGCCGCCGGAGATCCTGGAAAATGGCATCGAGATCGGCCGCGCGTGTATCGCGGCCCCTCACCGAAACACGAAAGTTCTTTTCCTGTTGTGGAAGGCGCTGATCAACTATCTTATGATCGCCGAGAAGCGATATTTCTTCGGGTGCTGCTCTATCTTTACGGACGATAATTCGATCGGCGAGAGGGCCTTTCGGCAGTTTGCGGCCGAAGGGTATTTTCACCCGAAGCTTCGCGTCGAGCCAAAACGAAACATTCTATATGGCACTGATCCGGAATGTCTCCACAACGTTGCGATCCAGATCCCGACGCTCTTTGATATGTACCTCAGGATAGGTGCCAGAGTGTGCGGCCCTCCGACCCGTAACGAAGACTTTGGAACCGTGGATTTTTTCATGCTCCTCGACATCCACGACCTGTCACCCAAATATCGCCGTATGTTCATTCAAGGGCCCCTGGCGATGGCAGCGTGAACGGCTAACCCAGCTCTTCGGGCGGTTTGCAGGCCGGTCTGATCCTGTTGATCTCTGAGCAAAAACAGCGTTTGGCCAAGCACCGGCGCAAACTTTAGAGCCGGATCGAATTGACAGCCCGGATTATTGTAGGTTAATTCGCGCGGTCTCGATCAAGACTCGCAAGAATCAGAAGTACGAATGCCAATAATTGAATAGCAAAGCGGACGTTATGAATCAGCCACCACCGTCGGCAAACTTCGAACCATTCCGCAGGAGGAGCGGCACTGTTCCACGAGGCGATCTCGTTCAAAAGCGGGATATTCCCGAAAAAAGTAAGAGCGACTCCCGTAACACAAAGCGCGGAGGCTGCAGTTAGATAATAGAACGATTTTCCGGTGCGCCAGTGGAGTATCATGCCCAGCAGCGTAAGTACCGCCGTGGCAATTTGAACCGAGAACAGCGGAGTGCCTATCACTCGTATGGCATACTGCAGCTTTTCCACGTAAAAGGCGGCAGAGTTTCCGCTGGGGTTGTAATCCCACCAGACGAGATACTGCCCGCCCGCGATTAGCCCGGCAAAAAGGACGGCCCCGAAGAGAATTGTTTTTCGCATGGCGTTAAAAATACTCCGGGATCGGATGTTAGGTCAAGTGAAGGGATCGTGCTCAATGAGCACCCGGCACTTTACACTTCGGCGGATCTGATTAACCAAAGTCTCAACTATTTTCCGAAACGTTCCATTGTAATCGGCGGCCGGGTCAGCCTAGCCTGTGCGTCAGCGGCAACTGCGGTGAAAGCGGCGGGCGCAAGGAGGATTGTGTGTCTCACATCCGATGTAGGAGGCGGTGTCTCAGGTTATCCTCGCAGAAATTATAGGAAACTGGCCTCGAACGAGCGGAAAGGCGAATTTGCTATCAGGGCGGCAATACTTCAAGATGACCAGATTGTCGATTTAGTCATTGACTAAATTACCAATTTGGTCATATGATGGGTACTCGACTTGTTGGATCTCCGGTGGCTGCGTTTTTATTTGCAGACCGAGACTTAACCTTTGAATGCAGGCCGACGGTTTTAATCCGTTAACCAGCGCTTTGCAACCAGTAGGAGATGGGTCCCTACAAGCCATTAGATTTCTATTCGATCAGGAGTTTCTTACTATGAAAAAACATATTCTCTTCGCAACAATGCTGTCGCTATTGTTGTTGGCGGTGTCGGCTTCGGCACAGACTGCGGCCAATTTTGCAGGTACCTGGACTTTGGATGTTGCTAAATCCAGAATCAGCGATCGCGAAAAGGCGGTTATTGCATTCCAGACGATCACAGCCGTCCAGACTGGTAATGACATTAGTGTCACGACCACTACAAAACGCGTTCCTCCTCCGGATGCACCGAAAGCCGCAGAAGGTACCCCGGGTGGCGGAGCCGCACCCGCAATGGGCCCCTTCTCGAACACATTCGCCTTCTCGTTCGACGGGAAGGAAACAGTCGCCAGTGCGCCCGGCCCCAACGGCACATCGACGCCGGTCAGAACAAGCAGTAAGTGGGAGGGCTCAAAGCTGATCCTTACAACCTCACGCACGCATCCATCGCGGGACGGCGGCGAAGTAACGACGGTGACAAAGGAGACGTGGGAACTCGCTGGTGACGGCAAGACCCTCATCATCAGGCGCGAAAACATCAATCCGCAGGGCACGCAGACCTCCGCCCGCGTCTATACAAAAAGCTAGATCAAAGCAGTTTGTCTCAACAGACTGGCGGGCGATCATCAAAAGCTCCCCTTCCTTGGCTAGGGAGGGGAGCCCGGTAGGGCGGGGTGGTTTGATCAAGCTGAGACATATATCGTGTTTCCAAAATTCCAAACATCTGAGACATATCAATCAACAAAGCTCCCCTCCTTGGATAAGGAGGGGTGCCCGAAGGTCGGGGTGGTTTGATCAAGTTGAGACATAATCCTCTTACCAAAATACCAGACCATTTAGACATATCCTGGTCCTTTTGTCCTGCATACGACTCAAGATCAAACCACCCCGTCAGCCCAGAGCGGCTGCCACCCCTTGTATCTTTGACATTCAAATGTTGACTGATCAATAAGGGCACTTGTTGATTGGAGGGAAAGGTAAGTCTGAGCCACCCCTAGAGACCGTTTGAGTCCGTTATAG
>JBGTIP010000079.1:0-27169 GCA_041745615.1 Pyrinomonadaceae bacterium
GAAAGTTTGCGGCGTGAGATCTTTGAGATGATTGACCGGCTTGATGACGAAGCGTACAAAAAGGGCGAGCCGATGGGGCTGATCATCTCCTACACGGTCGAGCTGGAGCGCGAAGGCATCCGGGTGGGCCGCTACGCCGACCATATCCCGCCCGGTGAGGTAGTCCACTTAACGCCGACCGACAGGGCCATGATCTTCCTGAGGATCAATGACAACTTCCCCACGCAGCAGTTTCTCGGACCAATCATAATGAACCGGCCTGAATGGAAGTTCGAGAGCGAGCTGTGTCCGGCGGAATCCGAGATCCAAAATCCAAGATCCAAAATAGATAATGGGGTGGTTTGTCCCGACGAATCCCAATTCCCAGATCCAAAATCCCAAATCGAACAGCAGGATGATTTGATTTCCGACGTCAAGCACCCCTCCTTGGATGAGGAGGGGTGCCCGGTAGCGGATGGTTTGACCTCGGACGTCAAGCTCCCCTCCTTGGATAAGGAGGGGTGCCCGGTAGGGCGGGGTGGTTTGACCGACACCGAGAACTACAACACAGATATCCCGAACAACACTTCACCGTCCCGACCGTCCGGTGTTGTCATTCTCCTCGGGCCCATTCGTCTCAAGCTGGACGAACGCTTTCCGTGTCTATCCGCAGCCGCAACCACAGCTCAGCGCACCGTTGCGAAGCCCTTAGCATCCGCAGCCCGTACATCTCGCGCCCGCCCCCTCCTCGCCGCCGCCGCGTCTCAACCCGGCCAGCCAACCTCGGGCCTCTCCCCTCCGCTCAACGCGGAGAACCTGGGACACTCCAAAATCGAAAGATGTCCCGACGGGCCTAGGCAATAAGCGAGTAGAGACACGTGTCTCACATTTGGATCTTTGAAATTTAACAGCGGAACTTGAGACGATCCCGTCGAAAGTGCAAAAGCCCGCACGTAGTAAGGGCGATAGCAGAACTGGAAAGGTAATAACGCCAAGCAATATGCCGCATGCTACGCACGCTCGGATTGAATATTTGACCTTTACCACACGTTCCGCGAAAAAGCTCTAGGTGTGGCTGGCTACGGGTATGCCGCCCGAAGCGGGCTGATAGATCTGCTCTAAGCGTGCATCGCACACGACTATAGCTTTAGCCCCATGTGAAGCGAAGCGAAACGTGGGGACATGGGTTAACATCCCCGCCCGAGTGTGTGAAACACACGGCATATACCGCATGCTACGCACGCTCGATCGAAGACTCGTCCCAACCACACGTTCCGCGAAACGCTCCACGTGTGGCTACAAATATGCCGCCCGAAGCGGGCAGAGGCCGGAAGCGATGGATCTCTTGAATTGGAGAGTGTCTGAAAGAGCGACTACCGGCGGCGAAGCTGCCCGGAGATATTAGCCAGATGTGAAACGTCTGGTAAAGGTCACACAGATGTCCCCGCCCTGAAGGGGCGGCACCTGGTTTGCGGGCCTTCAGCCCGTCGTTTGCGCCCGGCGATCTTACCAGAAGCTTCGCATCTGGCTAATGTCTTAAAGCCGCTTCGCGGCTAAGCCGCCTTTTCAGACAGCCTCACAGCAGACCAGAAGTTGAGACGGCCTTAGCCGGACATCTGAGAATTGCGTCTCAGCTTGGGAGAGCGACGACACCTAAGTGGAGGTTCGTGCGGCTTGCCGCTCTATTTGCGGTGAAGCTGTGCTTCACCGTAGAGACAGCAAAATTCTTTCGCGGCTATGCCGCCGCACTCTACTTTGTACGGAGGGAACGGGGGCAAAGCCCAGGAATTTTTTCGAGGGGTTCAGAAAGGCACAGCCTTTCCGCAAATAGATGGGCAGAGCCCGAGAACTTCCGGGAAGTGATCCTTTATCCGAGCACCTGAGAATTGTGTCTCAGATCATTCGAGCTAAAAGCCCGGACATTCTTGACCCTTCTTTCCACTAGCTAAAGCTGGCGGCAACTCATAAAAACTGAGACGAGGTCACCGCGACGGTTTGCTAGAATTTCGACGAGGACGACCTGAGACACCGCCTCTTCACTCTCCACTCTCCACTCTCCACTCTCCACTCTTCACTTATCCATGTTCTTCTTAAGCTGGACGATGAAGGAGCGGATGGCGGTGGTATCGGGGCTATCAGGAAATATGGCGAGAAACTCCTCATAGAGGGCGATTGCTTCGTTGTACATTTTCTGGTTTTCATAAACCAGCCCCAGAAGCTGGTAAATGACCGAGGCGTCCGGTGCTCCCGCGAGTTGCTTTAGGGCTGTCTTGAAGTATTTTGCTGCTTCCTCGTAGTGTTCCGTTTCAGCGTCAAAGTCTCCCGAAACGGCGGCGGCCTCGGCCTTTTGTTTGTAAAACAACCCCAATCCCGTCTGGGCCTCGGGCTGAAAACCCTTGCCCTCGGTAATTGAACGGCGGAATGCGGCTACGGCCTTATCTTCATCTCCGTATTCCTTATGGATACGGCCTTCGACCGCCGAGAGCTCGGCGTATACCGGCCGCAGACGCCTGGCGGAGGCAACGGCCTTTTTCGCCTCATCCAGGTCACCGCCTTCCATCAGCACCCGGGCCAAGCCCAGATAAGCCTCAGGATAATTTGGGCGAAGTTTGACAGCTTTACGATACGCCCCGGCCGACTGTTCGCGATCGACAAACGCGAGGCGTTCACCATCCTGATAAGCCAATTCGGCCTGGTCGGCGGTTTTTGAGAGCGGAACTTTAACGACCCCGCGCTGAACAGCGGTAATAGGCTGGGAAACTTCCTTAAAACCCCCGGCACGAACGCGCAGGGTATGCCGCCCGCTCGCTACAGTTCTTATCTCGAGTGTGCCTTTGTCATCGGTCGTACCATATCGGACATCGTCGAGCCAGACGGTCGCCTTAGGTTCTGTGTTGATCGTAATGGTTCGGAACTGTGCCGCCGGAGCTGGCCGGTTCGTCTGAGCAGATACTGACGCCGAAGCTAAAAACAGAAGCAGCAGACCGAGACATGAGAGACTTTTTAGAAAATCACCGTTCATCATTAACCTCGAATAATTATACAATTTATTCGACGTTCGGTAATTTGCTAAGGTTGTTTTAGATTCTAGATCCGGCGATCGGAGGATCTCGTGCCAAAAGCACAGATCCGCATTTAACTTGATTTTTACGCCTGCGAAACTATAATGAATTGTTTGTGGCTGGGTAGCTCAGCTGGTTAGAGCACGGGATTCATAACCCCGAGGTCGGGAGTTCAAGTCTCCCCCCCGCCACCACATTCTCTCTTTAAGGACGTTCGCTTTTGTTTAGCCTGCGTCAATCCTTTCGGCCAGTTCAGCCCAGCGGATCATATCGGCATCGTGCTGCGCGGTTAGCCGCTGTTGTTCGTTGAAAAGCTCGTGCACTTTACCGGCATCGCTGGAGGCGGCTGATAATTCCTGTTCAACCTCGGAAAGCCGTTTTTCTGTTACGTCGATCCTTTTTTCTACCTCTTCGAACTCGCGTTTTTCTTTGAAGCTCAGTTTTCGGGGCTTTTGCTCGGAGATCCGGTCAGGGGCCGCCGCGATAGATTTTGGAGCGGTCTGAGGTTTGAATTCTCCCTTCTCAGCGCGTTCCAGGTAAGCAGAATAATTGCCCGGGTATTCGCTGACCCGCCCGCCAGGCTCGAAGCGGAAAACATTGTCGATGGTGCGGTCGAGAAAATAGCGGTCGTGGCTGACGACGATAAGGGCGCCCGCAAATTCGTCGAGGTATTCTTCGAGAGCGATCAGCGTCGGTATGTCGAGATCGTTGGTCGGTTCGTCGAGCAGAAGGACGTTAGGTGAGCCCATTAGTATGCGGAGCAGGTATAACCTTCGGCGTTCTCCGCCGGAAAGATTTCCGATCACGGCGTATTGGGCGGCGGGCGAGAAGAGAAATCGTTCGAGCATCTTCCCGGCCGTGATCTGCACTCCCTCATTGGTCCTGACGTATTCGGCCACATCGCGAATGTAATCGATGACTCGCTGATCGTCATTGAGGGCACGGCTTTCCTGGTCGTAATAGCCGATATGAACGGTCTGGCCTATCTCGATCTCGCCGGCGTCGGGTTTGACGCGGCCGGTTATCATATCGAGCAGGGTCGTTTTGCCCGAACCGTTAGCACCGATTATGCCGATGCGGTCATCGCGTTTCAGCAGGTAAGAAAAATCGTGGATCAGCTTGTTGTCGCCGTATGATTTTGACACGCCGTTGATCTCGATGACCTTTGAACCGAGGCGTTTTGATCCGATCGCGATATCGACCTCGCCTTTTGCCTGCTCTTTCGGCTGTGCCATCAGCGTGTATGCGGCCTCGATGCGGTGTTTTGATTTGCGTGTCCGGGCCTTAGCCCCGCGGCGGAGCCAGGCAAGCTCCTTCTTGATAAGCTGATCGCGTTTGTGCCCCTCGACGGCCCGCAGCTCTTCCTGCTCGGCTTTTTTTTCGAGGTAATAGGCGTAGTTGCCGGCGAAGTTCTGCACCGTACCGCGGTCGACCTCGAAGATCCGATCTGTTACACGGTCGAGAAAATAGCGGTCGTGCGTAACGAGCAGCAGCACGCCGGTGTAGCGGGCGAGATATGATTCGAGCCACTCGATCGTGTCGGCATCGAGGTGATTTGTCGGCTCGTCAAGGATCAGGATATCGGGCTTAAAAATAAGCTCGTGGGCGAGAGCAACGCGCTTTCTCTGGCCGCCTGAGAGCTCGCCCATTTTGGCGGAAGTATCAGTAATGTCGAGCCTGGTCAGCACCGCACGGGCATTCGTTTCGATCTCCCAGCCACCGTAGATCTCGAGCTCGTGCTGCAGATCGGACAATTTATCTAACAGCCCGGGGGTATCCACGCCCGCTGCGAGTTCGTGACAGGCTTCTTCGTATTCAAGGATCGTCTGCATGACGCCGCTACTGGAGGCAAAAATGGTTTCGAGAACGGTCAGATTTTCATCATACGGCGGATTTTGCGAGAGATATGCGAGTGACTTGCCCTTGGCACGGGTGACGCGGCCCGTGTCCGGGACCTCGATCCCCGCGATGATCCGCAAAAGGGTCGTTTTGCCTGAGCCATTGGCACCGATGATGCCGATCTTGTCATTGTCCTCCAGGCCGAGGGTGACATTCTCGAACAAAGGTTTAAAGCCGAAATTCTTGGAAACATTTTCGAGGGAAACGATGTTCATAAGTTAGCTCGTCAATCGCCGGTAAATATTCGGCATACGCTCGGGCAGGCTGAGGACATCGTCGATGATCGTGTAGCCTACATCGCCGTAGAGGTCTCGGAGTTCCCCTTCGGATTCGCGGTCGACGGTAACGCAAAACGGGGTGATGCCGTGAGCTTTTGCTTCAAGCAAGGCTTCTCGAACGTCTTCACGAGCGTAGCGGGCATCGCCATAGTCGTGATCGTACGGGCGGCCGTCGGTGAGGATGATCAATAGTTTCGTTCGTGATTCCTGCTTCAGCAGTTTTGCCGCCGCGTGACGGATGGCGGCGCCGAGACGAGTGTTGTTCTGGAATGTGATCCCGCCGATCCGGCGTTCGATCTCTTCCGAGTATTTCTCGTCAAAATCCTTTACGACATAGAACTTCACATTCCGGCGGCCTTCGCTTGTAAACCCATTGATCGAATACACGTCACCGACAGCCTCAAGGGCCTCGCTCATCAAAACAAGGCCTTCCTTTTCTATCTCGATGATCCTCCGGCCGGGATGCGTGTATGGCTGCAGCGGGTTTCGAGTGATCGTCCGGGCGGTTGAGGATGACTGGTCGAGCAGGAGCGAAACAGCAACATCACGCTGCTTCCTCAGTCGCTTGGTATAAATATTCTCTGATTGGCGGCCGTCGGCACGCCGGTCGATGACAAAATCGACGAGAGCGTTGAGGTCATAATCTTCCCCGTCCAGCTCCCGGTTGATGCGTGTGAGATTTTCAGGCTTCATCAACTGAAACTGGTGCCTTATCGATGAGATCGCCCCTCGATATCGAGAACGGGCTAGCTCGACGAAGTTTCTATCGCCCTGCTTTACCTTTTTTTCGATCACTCGGCTCCAGCCGACGCGGTAATCGTTTAGCTCGCGGTCCCATTCGTCATAGGCAAAGGCAACGTCGTCGGCCTCAAGGACCTGCTCGGGCACCTCATTCTGCGACCAGGCTTCCGACCCCTGCAGATCATCAGGCTCGCCCTCGTCGTCGAGGCTGTTCCAGGCATTGAATAGGTCGCTGATGTCCTGGCTGTTCTTCGGCTGCTCACGCTTGATCTGGTCCTCCGTAACAGCCTCGGCGGCGTTCTTATCGTCGTATGCAAACTCGCTCTTCTGGTCGGTCGTATCCGATTCAGCCTCGCTCGTCTGCTCGGGCATGATGTTCTGGAAGAGGGCGTAAACGCGGCTCGTTGCCATTAGCGAATCGGCGACCGTAGCATTATCAGTGGTCAAATAGGCCTCGATGACCGTCTCGATCTCCGAAACGATCTGCCCGTAAAACTGCCGTGCATCATCCGTCGCACCACCGCAGAGAGTTATCTGAAAAAGCAGCTCCGAAGGCACCTGATGCAACGGTAGGTCAAAAATATATGGCCGCGATCTCCGCAAATAATCCTTCATCAAGTCGAGGTCTTTTCGCAGGCCGCGATAGGTTCGCCGCAGACGGTCGTCGATGCGGGAATTCTCCATCGTTCCAAAGATCTTGCGTGCCAGCCGAGGCTCGGGAAAAACGGCGAGCACCGCGCGGTAATCCGAGCCTTTTGGAAGAGTCCTTTTGACGGCAGGCTTCTCTCCATCCGGCAAGGCGGCTTCACCTTTCTGTACGTCCTCGATGTAACCCGCCAGCGAAAACGCATCGAGGGCCTCTGCCGATGCCGAATATAAGTCCGAAAGGTCACGGTAAGCGGCCTTGAGGCCGCGGGTGTCGCGTTCGAAAGTCCCAAATTCGATCTGCCCTGCACCATGGGCAGCAAGCACCTTGAACAGGCGAAAATCCATTTCGTCACTGTCAAATTCGGCCACAGTTGCGGGCAGGTGGATGGTCTTGCCGTCGCCGATCCGCGATTCCTGCGGCATTGCGGAAAGGGGAACGATCTCGACATCCTTCCCCGTCAGAGCCTCCACATACATTCTGAGGATCGATTGCACCTTCTCTAGCGGCAGGCCCAGACGGCTTTCCTGAAGATGCTCATTTGAACCGCGCGTTTCAAGGGCAAAATAGCTGCGGCGGGCCTTAGCCGACCCGGTTTCACTTTGCCTGATTCCCTGTTCGACCCACTCCTCAAATTGAGCGATCGATACCTTTCTAAGTGCTCCCGGACTCGACTTAAAAGCGGCCAAAGCACTCTCTCCGTCGCTTCCGGCAACCTTGTCCACGATCTGCAGGATTCGTCGGATCTCGTCGATCGATATACGACCGCTTGTGGTTTTGAAGCCCGCGAGAAATTTTGGCGTGGCTCTGAGGAACGAGATCAGGACGGCGTTGCCGTGGGCGGCAATCGACAGGGTGAGTTTTTTCCAATCCGCAAATGCCTTGCGTGCAGCACCGAGCACCTCGCTCCCCGACGAAACATAATGAAGCGTGACGCTGCCGCCAAATTCAAGCAGTTCTTCGGCCGACCGAATAAGCTCAACAGCATCAGACGCCCTCAACTTGCCGAGCGCCGAGGGCAGGTTTGACCAAAGATCTGCAGTCATTCCGCCGGTACGATTAGCAAATTGGGTGGCAAGACGATAGACGGCATCGGCCACTTCCTCTTTTTCTTCGCCGAACCTGTCCAACGCCGCCGCCAGATCCGGTGTATGCTGAAGAAGTTCAGAACTGTGCCTGGCCGAACGCTGAGCAACCAACACGGCGATCTCAAGCACGCGGGTCAGAAACTCGGCATCCTTCACCCGACGTGCCATCGCCGGAACCGATCGATATGTTGCAATAGCCGTGGAGCTCGAAAGGACAAGCTGCCGGGTGCAGATCTCAAAAACCGCGGCCCGGCCCGCCTCGGGAACTTCGGCCAATCCCTCCACCCCGGCAGCAAAAAACTTGACCCCGGTTTCCGCATTCCCCATCGCGATCCGCCGCCCAAACTCGCCCCAGTGGCGCAGGTCGTCAGCAGAGAGAATGTTCGCCGCCGCCGGCACAGCCTCGACGAACTCCCGGCTTACCTTTAGCGAAACCCCCGCTAGGGCCGCACTCATCTCCAGCGCCGCACGCTTTTTGTCCGCAGGCAATTGCCCGAGACTGCGGGCCAGACCGGTAAAGGTCGGCTTGGTTTCGCTGTTTGGTTCTTCCACTAGGTGTATTGTACGAAAATTAGACACCGATGCGTCAGGTTGGGAGACTGAATCGGAGGGCTATCTACGGCCCTTTATCGACTGTCCACTGCCGCTAGTGATGATGATCGCCCGCGACCTCATTTAGCTTGCTCAGATCCAGCAGCTTCGAAAAATCGTCAAAGTGGAACATGGTATCGTCCTTACAATGCTCGCAAAAAAACGTCACGTCCTCGCCGAGGTACATATCCTTGAGATGGTACGCGATGAAACACCCATAACACCGCTGTATCCGCTTGCCAAATTCCTGCAGGACTTCACTACTATTGATTGATTCCATAACAAAAGTTTAGATTCTAGCATATCGACCTGAATCCGATTTGCATGTTGAGAACGAATATGTTTTCAATAGAGAAGCGATGTCATTAAACGTCACACATACCTCTCACCATCATCACCATGCGCATATATCCGCGCGTGGGCTAATACTCGTCTCTTAACGATCACGAATAACTAGTTCTCAGTTCACGCCGCGAAACCTCAACAAAAGGTTCCGTAGGGGCGTCGTTTTGTCGTTTTTTATATGAAATTAAGAATAGCAGTTCAAAAAGCGGGGAGATTATCAGACGGGTCGATCGATCTGCTCAGAAAGTGCGGGATCGGATTCTCAAACGGAATGGGCAAGCTGCGGACCGAGGCGCCGAACTTTCCGCTGGAGATATTTTTCTTGCGGGACGATGACATCCCGGATTACGTATCTGACGGCGTGGCCGACGCCGGTATCATCGGTGAGAACGTGCTCGCAGAAAAAGCGATCGATCTGGAGATTGTCGAAAAACTAGGATTCGGCCGTTGCCGGCTTTCGCTGGCAGTACCGAAAGCGACGGAATACAATGGCCTCGATGACTTCGCAGGCAAGCGTATCGCCACCAGCTATCCTACATTACTCCGTGAGTTTTTCTCGTCGCGACGGGTCGAAGCTGACATCCATGAGATCAGCGGCTCTGTCGAGATCGCTCCGTCAATAGGCCTCGCGGACGCGGTATGTGACCTTGTCAGCTCGGGGAGCACGCTTTTCTCAAATGGGCTTCGCGAGGTCGAGACTGTCATGCGGTCCGAGGCCGCCCTGGTCCGCCGTAAAGAGATGCCGCCGGAGGTGAACGAGATATTCGACCGCCTGCTGTTTCGCATCCGCAGTGTGATCGCAGCCTCGCGGAATAAATACATCCTTTTGAACGCCCCCGTGGACAGAGCCGACGCTATCGCACGGCTGCTTCCCGGGATGCGAAGCCCATCGATGATCCCGCTTGCCGACCCCGGTTGGGTGTCGATGCACTCCGTGATCGGCGAGCAGGATTTTTGGGAAGTTGTGGATTCCCTCAAAAAGGCGGGTGCCGAGGGGATCCTGATCCTGCCAATCGACCAGATGATCAGGTGAGAATATGAAGAAGATCAAATATCCGAAAAAAGCTGAAATAGAAGCGATCTTACGACGGCCGACGATCGACACCACATTTATAGAGCGAACAGTGGCAAACATCCTCGCCGACGTGCGACACAACGGCGACGCGGCGCTTCGTCATTGTTCGCGTCATTTCGATAATGTTGATATCGACGATTTTCTGGTCTCCGAGGAAGAGTTTGACGCGGCGGATCGCATTGTCTCCGAGGATCTCAAGAGTGCCATCGCATTCGCGAGGGACAATATCGAGAAATTTCATGCTATTCCTGAGCAGATCAGCAAGGTCGTCGAAACCTCGAAGGGGGTATTTTGCTGGAAGCGAGATCTGCCGATGGAGAAAGTTGGGCTTTACGTTCCGGCCGGTTCCGCACCGTTGTTCTCGACCGTCCTGATGCTGGTTATACCTGCAAAACTTGCCGGCTGCAGCGAGATCGTTATCACTTCGCCGCCAAACAAAGACGGATCGATAGACGCAGCGACCCTATATGCCGCAAGGCTATGCGGAGCGACTCGAGTCTACAAGATCGGCGGTGCGCAGGCGATCGCCGCACTCGCATATGGCACGGAAACGGTGCCGAAGGTCTACAAGATCTTTGGACCCGGGAATCAATTTGTGACCGAGGCAAAGCTGCAAATACTGCGATCCGGCGTTGCGATCGATATGCCCGCCGGGCCCTCAGAAGTGGCGATCCTGGCCGACGAAACTTGTGTTCCGGCATTTGTGGCCGCCGACCTTTTGGCACAGGCGGAGCACGGGCCAGACTCGCAAGTCCTGCTTTTTTCAAATTCCGAAAAAGTGATCGACGAAACTCTCACCGAGGTCGAGGGGCAGATCCAAACTCTGTCACGAAAAGAAACGGCCGCGGCCGCCTTGAAAAATTCGTCCGCCGTGCTGGTCGAAAGCCTCGACCAAGCCGTGGAGATCCTTAATGACTACGCCCCCGAGCACCTGATCATCGCAACCGCAGACGCAGAACAATGGGCCGACAAGGTCGCGAACGCAGGTTCAGTGTTTATCGGCAATTACTCGTGCGAGAGTGCCGGCGACTACGCTTCGGGAACAAACCACACCTTACCGACCGGCGGTGCTGCCCGGGCTTACAGCGGAGTGTCGGTCGCGAGCTTTATGAAAGCTATAACGTATCAAAAGCTTACCCCAGACGGCATTCGGAAACTTGGGCCGACAGTCGAGATTCTTGCCGACGCCGAAGGGCTCGACGCTCACCGGAATGCCGTGACGATACGACTCGACGCCATCAGGAGGCAAGCCGATGTTTAACCTGAACGCCCTGATGCGGCCGAACATTCGTGCGCTCAAGCCTTATGCATCGGCCCGATCCGAGTTCGCCGGTGCGGCTGAGATCTATCTCGACGCCAATGAAAACGCCTTCGGCTCACCCGCCGGCAACGGTACGAACCGCTATCCCGACCCGCTGCAGATGGAGTTAAAAGAAAAACTAGGCGACATTCTGACAGTATCACTTGATCATATCTTCGTTGGAAACGGCAGCGATGAAGCGATAGACCTTCTGCTGCGAATTTTTTGCATTCCCGGTAAGGACGAGATCATTATTTGCCCGCCGACATACGGCATGTACCGTGTCTCCGCGGATATCAATGACGTTTTCGTTAAGGAGGTCCCGCTTACCCGCGAGTTCCAGTTGAATGTGCCAGTTATCTTACAGAGCATCACAAAGCGAACCAAGCTTATCTTCATCTGCTCGCCCAACAACCCGACCGGCAATGCGATAAACCGCGATTCGATTGTCGAGATCGCGAAGAACTTCGAGGGGATCGTCGTCGTCGACGAGGCTTACATACATTTCGCTGAGGCCAACTCGATTGTAAGTGAGATCGACAGCCATCCTAATCTAGTCGTCCTGCAGACTTTCTCAAAGGCGTGGGGAATGGCGGGAATCCGTGTCGGCGTTGCCATAGCTAGCCGTGACATCGTCGGATCCATGAACAAAGTAAAACCGCCGTACAACGTCAGCAGCATCGCGCAGCAAATTGTGCTCGATGCTCTGCACAATAGCGACCAGATCGACATCTGGACCGCAGCAGTAATAAACGAGCGAAAGGAAATGGAGGAAAGATTCCGCGGGTTTGCTTTCGTCCAACAGGTCTTCCCCTCCGATGCAAACTTTCTCCTCGTGCGAGTGACCGATGCCGCGGCAATTTATCGCTACCTCATCGAGCAAAAGATAGTCGTCCGCGACCGCTCGAAAGTGGAATTGTGCGAGGGCTGCTTACGCATCACCATCGGAACGCCAGAGGAAAACGATTGCTTGATAGAGGCTCTCAAATATATAGAATTATGAAAAAAGTACTTTTTATCGATCGCGACGGGACGATCATCCGTGAGCCCCACAACTTTCAGGTGGATGTGCTCGAAAAACTCCGGTTCCTGCCGGGCGCGATCACGAATCTCGCCGAGCTCGCTCGCGAAACCGATTACGTGTTCGTTATGGTCACAAACCAGGACGGCATGGGCACGGATTCGTTTCCCGAATCCGCCTTCTATCCGGCTCAAAATTTTGTGCTCCAGACGCTGGCTGATGAGGGGGTTCAGTTTGCGGACATATTTGTCGACCGCACGATGCCGCACGAAAACGCCTCGACGCGAAAGCCCGGCACCGGCATGCTCACGAAATACATGACGGGCGACTATGACCTCGAAAATTCGTACGTCATCGGCGACCGCCCAACGGACGTCGAGCTTGCAGAGAATCTAGGGTCAAAGGCCATATATATCCGCAATCCGAATTTTGCGCTCGATGACTCGGACGCCGATGCTACCGTTGTCGACAACTGGACTGAGATCTACGAGATTTTAAGATGCCCGCCGCGGAGTGTCACCCACCGCCGCACCACGAACGAGACCGATATCACTATCGACCTGAACCTCAATGGCAACGGCATTGCCGCCGTGAGAACCGGACTCTCGTTCCTTGACCACATGCTTGATCAGGTCGCCCGGCACGGCGGGCTGGATCTCAAGATCGTGGCGAAAGGGGATCTTCACATTGATGAGCACCACACGGTCGAGGACGTTGCCATTACGCTGGGCGAGGCATTCTCGCTCGCTCTTGCCGACAAACGCGGCATCGAGCGTTACGGGTTTTGCTTGCCGATGGATGACTGCCTGGCACAGGTTGCTCTCGATTTCGGCGGGCGAAACTGGATCGTATGGGATGCCGAGTTCAACCGCGAAAGGATAGGCGATGTGCCCACCGAGATGTTCTTTCACTTTTTCAAATCATTCTCGGACAAGGCCCTTTGCAACCTGAATATCAGGGCCGAGGGCACGAACGAGCACCACAAGATCGAGGCCATTTTCAAGGCATTTGCCCGCGCGATAAAGATGGCGGTCAAGCGGGACGGCGGTCAGCTGCCCACCACAAAGGGGGTACTATGAAGGTCGCGATCATAAAGTACAACGCCGGCAACACAGCCTCGGTAGTGAACGCTCTTAAGCGTCTTGGCGTCGAGCCAGCGATCACCGATGACGCCGACGAGATACGATCTGCCGACAAAGTCATCTTTCCCGGCGTTGGCGAAGCCTCGACGGCGATGACGTACCTTCGCGATCGCGGGCTCGACCGCGTCATATTTTCGCTGACCCAGCCGGTCCTGGGCATATGCCTCGGCATGCAGCTGATGTGCGAGTCGACCGAGGAGAACGACGCACAATGTCTCGGCATATTGCCTTACTGTGTTCGCCGGTTCGAATCCGGGCCCCTAAAGGTCCCGCACACCGGCTGGAACCGGATCGGCCGGCTGAATTCCCGCCTATTCCACGGCATTGACGAGGGCACGAGAGTCTATTTCGTTCACGGCTATTATGTCGAGGCCGGCGACCGGACGACCGCCATGACGGAATACGGCAGCACGTTCAGTTCCGCGGCGGAAAGCGGCAATTTTTACGCGGTCCAGTTTCACCCTGAGAAATCCGGCAAAGCCGGCGAGCGAATATTGCAGAATTTCCTGAACATATGATCGAAATAATACCCGCGATCGACTTGATCGACGGCAAATGTGTGCGGCTTACTCACGGCGATTTTTCCCGAAAGACTGTGTATTCGGACGACCCGGTCGAGACCGCGGAAAGGTTCGAGGCCGCTGGGCTCCGGCGGCTCCACGTCGTCGACCTCGACGGAGCCCGTACGGGCCGGCCCGCTAATATGGGCGTCCTCAAACGCATCGTCGACGCCACCTCGCTGACCATCGATTACGGCGGCGGCCTTCGGTCGGCCAACGACATTGCCGAGGCCTTTGCCGCCGGGGCGTCGATAGTAAATATCGGCAGCCTTGCCGCGCGCGAGCCCGAAACTTTTATCGGATGGCTCGAGCTTTTCGGCCCCGACCGCATGCTGCTCGGTGCCGATTCGAGAGATGGCTTTGTGGCCGTCGACGCATGGCAGACCGACACAAAGATCTCGATTTTCAAATATCTAGCGGACCTCGCCGCCAAAGGCGTGACCGCGGCATTTGTCACTGACATCGCCTCCGACGGTGCGATGGCCGGGCCCGCCGTGCAGCTTTATCGCCAGGTCAGGTCCGAGCTACCCGCCCTGGCCCTGATCGCGAGCGGCGGCGTCCGGTCGGTTGCGGACATCGACGAACTCGACTCCATCGGCTGCACCGGGGTCATTATCGGCAAAGCCTTTTACGAGGGCAATATCACACCGGAGGACCTAGCAAAATATGCTGGCTAAACGCATCGTTCCATGCCTCGATGTAAAGGACGGCCGGACCGTAAAGGGCACCAACTTCGTCGGGCTCCGCGACGCGGGCGACCCTGTCGAACTGGCGGCGCGATATAGCGAACAAGGGGCCGACGAGCTCGTCCTGCTCGACATCTCGGCCACCAATGAACGCCGGAAGCCATTCGCTGAGATCGTCCGCCGCGTGGCCGCCGAGATCAACATACCTTTCACCGTCGGAGGCGGTATCACATCGGTCGCTGACATCGGCGGTCTGCTCGACGCGGGTGCCGATAAGGTGTCGATCAATACTGCGGCTGTCAAAGATCCAAATATCATTGCCGAATCCGCCGCCAATTACGGTTCCCAATGCATAGTCCTCGCCATCGATGCGAGGTTGACTGACGACGGCTGGAGGGTCTTTCTCAACGGAGGCCGGATAGCCACCGAAGTTGACGCCGTCGAATGGGCCGTGCGTGGCGTCGAGCTCGGCGCCGGCGAGATCCTGCTGACCTCGATGAACGCCGACGGCACCAAGAGCGGCTTCGATATCGGCTTGACGCGTGCGGTCTCGTCTGCCGTCTGCGTACCGGTCATTGCCTCGGGCGGGGCCGGCACCATGGACGATTTCGCCGAGGTCTTCACGGTCGGCCGGGCTGAGGCCGCGCTCGCAGCCAGCGTGTTTCATTACGGCCAGATCGACATTCCGCGTCTAAAAGCGTTCCTTGATATGAGGGGCATCGAGGTAAGAATATGAATGTGAACTACGACAAATACGTCGACGGCCTGGTCCCCGCGATCGTCCAGGATGCGAGAACAGGCACCGTGCTGATGCTCGGCTTTATGAACGAAGCGGCCGTTGCCGAAACCATCGGAACCGAAAAGGTCACATTCTATTCGCGTTCCCGCCAATGCCTTTGGACCAAGGGCGAAACGAGCGGCAATTATCTTCGCCTTAGTTCGATCACCGCAGACTGCGATAATGACACCCTGCTCGTAATGGCAGTGCCGTCAGGCCCCGTTTGCCATACCGGATCGCAAACCTGCTTCAGCCGCGATGGCGGACCGGCCCTGCCCGTCCAAGAACAGCTTCAAAATACGATCGACGACCGCCTCGCGCGTCTTCCAGAAGGCTCCTACATCGCCAGCCTCGCGGCCGGAGGCATCAACAAGATCGCTCAAAAAGTCGGCGAAGAGGCCGTCGAACTCATCATCGCCGCCAAAGACGACGACATCGATGCCTTCAGGTCGGAAGCAGCCGACCTCTTCTTTCACTACCTCATCCTCCTCCGCTCAAAAGGCACCTCCCTCAGCGATATTCACGACATCCTCCACCATCGCATGCGGTAACCTGTTAACGATCCGCTTCCCTTTCCCGCTATAGAACGGTGCGGCATATCGCCCTGGCAGTGCGGA
Organism: Pyrinomonadaceae bacterium; assembly: GCA_041745615.1. Taxonomy (GTDB): domain Bacteria; phylum Acidobacteriota; class Blastocatellia; order Pyrinomonadales; family Pyrinomonadaceae; genus OLB17. The sequence continues at coordinate 15,809 of JBGTIP010000079.1, forward strand.
AAAGGACGCGGTTCGGGCCCGCGGCCTCATCCGAATTGCTGCAAACGCAACGCTTTAGCTGACGGCACGGCTATTGCCATTGAAACAGGGTCGACGATCGCTTTTGATCTCGATCTACTTATGATCGCTGCCACCAAATTGTTCCCACCGCAAAGAGAAGCCGTTTTGGAACGTAGATCCAATTTCGAAGCCCGTGCCGACTATCTTTACTCGCGCTTCATCGACAATAGCGAGGAATTGCCGGCCATAACTTCCTTTCTGACCGAGATCCTCAAGGCCTGCCGAAACAGCAGCCGCAGGCGCGTTCTCGTCGAACACGACATTCCCGCCACGATATCCGAGACCAACGCCTTTTTTGCTTTCAGCGAGTTCGCGTCGAATAGAGACGCTGCCAACGTCAAGATCGCCTTCCTCGACAAAGAACCGAATCCATCACTCGAATTCGGCATCCTCGTCGCCAATAACCGGGGCGCTCACCTCCGCCTCTTCGCCGAAAGATCCGAAGCCGAAGCCTGGCTCGAAGCCGCAATCTAGGCGAACACCAAAAGTCGCGGTCCCCACTATCCACTTACCCTCATTTCATCACCATCCCACGTGGGACGGTAAATGGGACGCGTAACCGGCTGTATTTACAACAATTAAGCCCGTTCATCCCATTTTTCGAATTTTGCGTAACGTGTTTCCCATCCCACGTGGGATGGTAAATGGGACGCGTAACCGGTTGTATTCACAACAATTAACCCCGTTCATCCCATTTTTCGAAAAGTGCGTAACGTGTGCCACGTTTGTAGTACTTTTGTATTACAGAAGAAGGGGCGAGAGTCGAGGGAAGAGGGACGAGAGAAGAGACAAGAGACGAGAGACAAGGGAGACGTTCTGTCATCCTCCCATGGACGATCAACGATCTACCATCAACGATCCACCCAAATTATTTCAAATATCTTCGGCAAGAAGCCGGGCGTTCCATGTATAGCACATATTTGCATATATGGTCAATTTATTTCGATGCAGGATAGCTACAATTTGAAGACCAGGATTTCCGTCGAAACCGCACCATAAGCTATGGTCTCGCATGGCTTTCACTTTCCACTTTCCACTTTCCACTTTCCACTTTCCGTTATTTTTCCCCGATCCGGTCCAGAATACCCGGTTGAGGACCTTCGAACTCCTGATACCGCTTGCGGTCTTTGTCTGTGAAATCAACCATAAGCTCAAGGTGCGAGCAGTGAAGACACGCGTGCACATTGATCTTCCGGCTGCCGCGCCCGAAGATGCTTTTGAGCATCGATATGTCCTTCAAAAGAAACTCAACACCTCCGCCGCCGCCGGTGTCGATCAACGACCCCTCAACCATTGCCGTAGCCCCGCATCTTACACATTCCATAATGTCACCCTCCGACTCCTTATAATCGATCACACCAGTATCCCAGCGGTTACGTCCCGACCGCAACACTGGGCATGTTGATCTGTGCCAGCGGCGTTAGGGTGAAACCGCGATTCGTCCTAATTCGTGCATTCGTGGCTGACCTTCGGCAAAGACATTGCCACGAATACACTAATTTACCGCCGGCGGGAAAGACTCTCGATCTGGCGGAGGATGATGGTCGGGGGTGATACCGTTTTAAGTTCAGTAAATTCGTGCATTCGTGGCTGACCTCCGGCGAAGACATTGCCACGAATACACTAATTTCACGGGCGGGGAAGACTGTCGATCTGGCGGGGAGTGATGGTCGTGGTTATGCTGCTGCCTTTAATGTTGATTCCTTCAACGTTGATCCACGACGGTTCGCCCACCACGCCCATGATCACGTAGTCCCCGCTCACTTCGAGGGTAAGGTTTAGCATGGTCACCTGCTTATCGGGAACCTTGAACTTCGTCACTATCAGCTTCTTAAAATTCGGAGTTTCCGCGGTTAGATCATAGGTTCCGCCCTTGAGATCCTCAAAAGCAAACTCACCCTTCATGTCGCTGGTCCGCACGCTTTCGGCCCCGTCGCTGCCGCTTGTGAGTTTTATGCTCGCTCCTGGGATGACCGCCCCGCTCACATCAGTGATCGTCCCGCAGATGCCCGTTCCCTTGACGGATTCGCAACTGCTGACCGACTGGACCTTGCCGCCCGAGGCTGCCGGACGCGGGGTCTGGGCGATCGCCGCCGTGCAAAGGGCAAAAACAGCTCCCGCCGCAGCGGTTGCCAAACGCCCGACCCGCCTTGCATACGCACGCAGGCCCACGGGGCAATCCTTCGTCAACACCGTCCCGTCCGCACGCCGGTACATCCTCACGCAGAGCCTGCCTTCCCTGCCGAGCACCATCGCCTCGACCTCAGCCCGCGTCATCTCAGCCGTGTTATAGACGTTCAACCGGCACGAATCGCAATGCCGCACCCGCTCATCCCCCGCCATCGCCTCCCAAGCCACCGAACACGGCGACGCCACCCGCAGCTTCTCGATATCAAATCCAGTACTCATGCACTGCTTGCGATGGAGTGACCGCGATTAAGGTTGCTCAGCTCACCGTCCTGACGCTGTCATTCACTTTTCACTTTTTACTATTCGTTATTCGTTGGGCCCCTGCCTGCTCGAAAAAGAAAAGATCACCGTGGACGGACGGTTTACCAATGAGAAAGATCTCGCTGAGAGGACGTTTGCGGAATTGGAATGAGTTCGAGTGCTAAGCCGCCCCCCAGAACTCCCTCTAACCGCCAAAAGAAGGTTTATATCTCGCTGTTACTGACTAGATCCTCTACCTTTGGCCTATTTTCGAAAAGGCGCTATAACTATTCTTGGTTTCTTAGCATATAGACGGGATGCCAATCTCCCATGAATTCTGAAGAACTTAGCGTCATTACTAATGAAGTAAACGAATTTGTTTACGACGTAATATCTGCGCAACAAAAATTGGCAGGAATCAAGGAAAGACTAGATCGAAATCTTAGTCGCCCTTTTGAACAGGACTATATATACGAAGACCACTCTGGCCTTAGACCAGCCTCACCACGGATTTGGACGTTTGATGGCGTAGATGTAATTGTTAGAACGCTTCATCAAACAGGAATCGGACTAAGGGACATAAGTGGAGCTGATTTGCTTTATGAAATTGATGGCAAGAAGTTCGTAATCATTCAATACAAGACTCCTAACTCCAAAAATCTCCTATTGTCTGACTTCGATCAGTTAAACAATCTGATAAAGTCGTGTCCCGTAAATTGTGCTGGCACTCCGCCTACGAGACTTAACGGCCTGTGTGGCAGTTGGTATCTCGCTAAGACCGCAAGTTCGGCTAATTATCTTCGGGCGTGTGAGGCAAAACAAATAATTGGCGCCCAGAAGACTCGTTCTCAGAATGCATTTTCATCAGGGTTAGAGAAAGCTACTTTCCAAGAGTTGTTTGCCAAGTGCAAGCTCGGAGCCCCGACTAACTTTGACGATGTTAACAATTACATTGTTCATAGCGTTTTACTGAGTAATCGGCTCGTTTTTCGTGCTACACAACTAAATAGTTTTGAATCAATAGTCGATGAACCTTAATAATTGTCTTATGGATTCGCCAAATAGCAAGAGTGTTCTTATAAGCGACTTAGCTCCAGATGAGCATGGGAACGAAGGCGTTTTCGCAATTATTTCACCGGAATTAGCGGACCATCATACTCGCGAAACTTTCTCCTATCGAATGGAAGGGTATTTCCTGCGGGCGCCGATCCCTAAGGGGTCTCGCGGGGGATTTTCTTCACCGGAAGAGGCAGAGACAGCGGCCCGTGACGAGTTAAGACGATGGCGGACCGAGGGTGTTCCAACAGATACAATGGTGACTCGGCAGGAATACTGGTCAATGACCTACTATTCCAACCGTTATCTTCAACATTTAACACCCGGAGAATTGAGCCAGCGACATCTCGATATCATGAATAACCTGATGACTCTGGAACCTGATAATACGATCGGAATACTGCCGATGGATAAGCGAGGTGATTATTTTGCGGCGGCATATTCACATGTAATATCTGAATCCGACCTAAGAGGTGGGCTCCTGGTAGATAGATCCCAGAAACCATATCCAAACTATGAGTGGCCCGGGATTTCTACAGCGGCGGCAGCTTTCGACCAAATGAAGCTTGAACCGGGATCTTATCTTTTGAAATTCTCGAAGTATGAATACCTAAGGCCGATGTTGGATCGTGGCGCAATCAGAATAGCTCCCGCCTCAATCTACGATGACCCATCCCTGAATAAGGCCATTCGCGATGATGAACTGGAACTTAAACTACGTCCGAGTCCTGTTCAGAACGCCGATTTGACGCAAGCGAAAGACGAGTTGGTAGGTCCAATTCCATCCATTGGCTCAAGCGGAAAAGTGCTGAGGGCCGCCACGAATTATTATGTCTATTGTTTAGCGGCCCAACATAGTCTCAGGCTTTATGCCGATTTCGAGGCGGATGCGTGCATTGTTATTCGCGACCCGATAGAATTCGTAACTCGGATTTTGGAAGCGGTAAAAAAGGAACTACCTGACTGGGACGGATTCGGGGCTAGTGTCATATATATTGATCCAGTCCAACCGCTCGATGACCAAATTAATGTTCTTACCTACAAAGATTTTCGCTATGCCTACCAAAAAGAATTTCGAATAATCTGGACCCCGCCGGATTCGGCAATAAAACTGGACTTCATTAACATTGAACTGGGAAACCTTGAGGATTGCTGTGACCTGATTTCGTTGACCGTATAAATTAACCAATGTCGGAATCTGTTTTAGTTGGATACTCGACCGTTTTCCAAACGGAAAAACCCACAGAAGCTGACTTGACTGACATTTTGAAGAATTTTCATCTTGAGAACACTTTCGGTTTTCTCACGATGATCAGCAATCTTCTCGCCCTCTTCCCAACCACTTTTGACGAGACAAAGTCTGCTGAAATCCATCTCCTTCTTTCGTCGAGCCTACTCACAAGGCAACAGCAAAAACTGGTCAGTAAAGATTTTCCCGAGATTCCGCCCCTTCCCCGTTCAATATTCAATCGTTGGCAGGTGCTCTTCTTAATGAAGAAATTACTTCAACATGCCACGAACGACGGCCTACAGGACCCTAATCTAGGCGATGACCCGACATCCAGATATCATCTGGGTACTACATGCCTTATCGCCAATGATTTATTTGTCGACGTAGAGCAAGAAAGACGAATGGAGGAATTAGATCCGTCCAAATATGGCAATTCCGAGCGGGTTTTAGATGAACTTCTCACTCAGTTAATATCGACCACCGAGCTATTCAATCCGCCAGAAATTAGTCGGGCACTAGCCAGAAACTTACTTTACATAGAAATCTCAGAAAGTGACGATTTCTCTACCTCTATAAATGGAGTGTCATTGTCCGAACTATTTGCCAAGACAACCGGACTGTCGCTAAGAAAATTCTTGGAAATGGTCGTCGCGGTATATGCTTCATTAATAACTAAGAGTCCCGAAGATCTTATTGACAATCCTGCCAATTTCAATATCCGAAGAGACGGCTACTTTGCGAATCTTAATTATGAAAAAGAGGAGTTGGAAGCATTCTTCCGATTGATGTCAATTTCAATTTCTGAACTGCAACAAAAGTTGGCCACTCTCGACACGACCCAGGGTTTGAAGGACATATACGATTTCACGTTATTTAGACAATTTCCATTGCTTAATATATCAGTTGATATACTGACTCCAATAGATGTTTCACTTCTGACGGAAAAAGTGACTAGCGGACTTTATCACACAGTCTTTACCGCTATTCGAAACGCTGGGTTCGATCCGTCAGACTTTTTTCAGGTCTGGGGGAAGATTTTCGAACGATACGTTAATTCGATCTTTGCTAAAGTGTATCCTCCCCTCACGAACCGATTCTATCCGAACACCTACTTTGATACGCGAACCGAACGAGAGGCCTTCGACGGAATCGTGGAATATCCATCGGCTTTAGTTGTAATGGAATATAAAGGTGGTACTTTGAACGCACGAGCCAAATATAGTGGTGAAGTGGGTCAGCTATTGGACGACATAGATAGAAAATTTGGTGTTGGAAGAAAAGATTCAGGGATAAACCAACTCGTAACAAAAATTCAGCTGTTATTCGATTCGGATCCCAACAAGAGATTGACCATTAGAAATTTGGCTTTTCCCTACGTGCGTATGATTTACCCTGTCTTAATCGTTAATGACTTGTCGTTACAATTTGGCTTAGCCAATTGGAAGCTCAAGACCTCTTTTGATCAGGCAAGATTGGAATTGCAACTTAGCCCAGAGATTGATGTTGGACGATTATTAGTTCTTACGATTGAAGATCTCGAAGTTATTGCCCCACATCTTGAGGCAGAAGACTTCACCCTCTTCGATTTTGTGAGTTATTACTCCCAACAAGAATATATAAGATACTCGCACTGGTTAACGTATGACCACTGGTTCCACCCAATGGTCACAGTTCGGGACACCCTTCGGCGTTTTCTTCACGAAAGGAAATTGGATCACAGAAACGATACGTGGCTTTCTGAAAAGTTTGAAATATTTATCGACCAGATTAAAAGCTCTTTTCGAGTAGCATAGAGAATAGTAAATGGGCGGCATAGATCCAAAAACGTTCGAAATTGAATTTATTGAGCGAACACAAATAATTCTCAGGAAGTATCGGGGTGATTACGATTTCACCCTCCTAACGAATTGCCTCTATAGCTTAATCATACTTACGTGTGAACGAATCAAGTATAAGACCCCCCGCGCATTTCAAACTCTGATAGACGACGTGGACGAGTTGAAGCCCATTATAGCGAAAAAAGGATACTTTCAATTCCGACCGGTTAATAGTAAGGGAAGGGACCAGCCGCGAACATTGGCTGCCTTTCTCAAACGAATGAGAAACAGCCTCGCACATGCGATGGTGGAGCCATTGAGTGAGCCGGAGGGTGGAGGACTAGAGTCTGAATGGATTGAGCTATATTTCCTTGCCGCGAACAAATATGCGCCCCACCACCCAATTGAGCTTGATGTCATCTTTACTTATGACGAACTGAAGGCATTTGCTCTATTTATCTCAACCTTATATCAAAAGGAATTTCTGGGTCTTGAGGAATAGCTATCTGCGGTTGAATAAATCTTCATACCTGCCATAACTTTTCTTCCCATACTCCCCAGCCTTTTCGAGCAGGTGCAGCGAGCCCGGGTCGAGGACAGTGGTCGGTGGCCGGTGGTCGGTGGTCAGAAGGGAGCAGGCGAATGGTCCCGTGACCGCCGAGCCTTGCCGAGTATCGCTAGCAATAATTTTCTTTTCAAGATGGCTCGTACGTGCTATTTTCCTTCTATGAAACCAGTGATATCGCTCCTACTGTCGTTAGTTTTTGCTGTCACGCTTTTGGCACAGAAGGAAGAGGTTACTGTCGAAACGAGTTTTCCTTCGACGCTGCTAAGAGCGGAAGAACTTCCGCTGCCTGATTACCCTGAGATAGCGAAGAACGCTGCCCTCGGAGGAAGGGTTTCGGTCGATATTACGCTGAATAACGAGGGGTGGGTCCTTACGGCCGAAAATCCCAGAGGCCCGCACCCGGTCTGTCAATCGGTAACGGACCCGAAGGTATTGGCTATGAGGGATGCTGCGGTGGCGGCGGCGCGGAAGGCTCGATTCGAGGCTGTCGGTGGCCAATCCACTTTAGGCATGACGGGGCGTATATCTTATATCTTCGTAGCCGATCCGAAGACAGGCCCGGCGGCGGGGGCGGCGAAAGAGATGCGTCTGGACAGAGTAACCCGGCTCGGAATCTCGGATACAGTTGCCCGCGTGGCTGATACCGGCCAAGCGGTCGTGAAAGAGAGTACAGATAACAAAGAAATGCGGATCGAGAGAATAACCACGCCTGTAGATTCCGATTCAGGTGTCCGGGTTATGGCCCCCGGTGAAACGTATCCGAAAGGGACTACGGATCAATCAACTCAGGCGAAGATAGTAACTCAGTCGAAGATAGTATCGGGCGGCGTTTTGAACGGAAAAGCCCTGGCACTTCCAAAACCGAGTTATCCGCCCGCGGCAAAGGCGGTCCGTGCCTCGGGAAGCGTCGCGGTGCAAGTTTTGATCCTCGAAGACGGCAGCGTATATTCCGCAGCCGGAATTTCGGGTCATCCGCTGCTACGCGCGAACTCTGAGATCGCCGCTTGCGGCTCCAAATTTACGCCGACCCTGCTTGTTGGAAATCCGGTCAAGGTCTCAGGAGTAATTGTTTACAACTTCATCCCCTGACTGTTCGGCGGTGCGGCGAAGAGAGAGGGGTGACACAAAGCCTTGATGTTCGACCCCTTCAGGGTCGGGGATTATTTTTGGGTCTAGTCCAGGGGTTGCACCCCTGGCTATTATCTGTATCCCCTTCGGGGAAAAGAAAGGAAACGGCAGACGGAAGAGTTGTTTTGTTGAAGCGTGGTAGGCGCGAAGAGTTTTAAACGCAGAGACGCTGAGAACGCGTAGGGCGATGAACTATTGACTCGAAACCGCCCAGTTGTATTGGCCCCATTCGTCGATGCCGGTGCCGAACATTAGGCGGCCGTCGCGCGAGATGGCTCCGCGGTTTTCGCCTAAGGACCATACGGTCATGGCGGCACCCAGGCGGACAACGTAGGTCTCTACGAAAAACACCTCTCGCGTACCGGGGTCGAATCTCCCTTCGATAAGTATCTCGGCACCTTCTTTCCTGAGCGTACCGTAAAAGGCTTCGCCCACGACATGCGTGATCTCGATCGTGCAATCGCCGCTGTTATAACCCCACGAGCCCTGCCAGGTGCCGATCAGGTCCGTTGTACTACGTATCCCGTACGTCATGACAGGATCGTGCTCGACAACGACGGCCGTGTCGGCAAGTTCCACCGTTTGGCTGGCAACAAAAAACGAGGCCGCGAACGCCCCGAAAGACAATGCGGCCGTAAAGACGAAAACTCTCCCGATCCATTTCATATCTTGTTAGACGCACGAAACGCGAAATGGTTCCCACAAGGTGGCAGGAATAATGTATTTTTTTTTGAGGCTTATCAGTGACCACCGACCACCGACCACTGACCACTGACCATTGACCACCGACCAGCTTATTTCACTACGCCGCGTTTTGAGGTTTGGATGAAATCGACGAGCAGGTCGACTTCGGGTGAGCCGGTGATCTCGGCCCGGATCTTTTCGAGGGCCTGGGTGGTATTGAGCTTGGCGGCGAGCAGGAGGTGGAAAGCGCGGCTTAGCTTTTCGATAGTTTCGCGGCTGTACCCGCGGCGTTTCATACCGAGCGTGTTGAGGCCGTAGCATTTGGCGTGATTGCCCTGGATGGTGGCGTAGGGCATCGCGTCTTTGACCACGACGGAGTAACCGCCGACAAATGCCTCAAGCCCGATCCGGCAAAATTGGTGCACGCCGGAGTAGGCCCCGACGCTTGCCCGGTCGTCGATCTCGACATGGCCGGCGAGCGTGGCGGCATTTGCCATAATGATCTCATTGCCCAGCCGGCAATCATGGGCCACGTGGGCCTGGGCCATCAGCAGGTTGTCGCTGCCGATCCGCGTCGTGCCGCCGCCGCCCGCGGTACCGCGGTGGATGGTTACGAATTCGCGTATCTGATTTCGCTCGCCGATCTCGGTGCCGGTCGGCTCGCCTGAGTATTTAAGGTCCTGCGGCGCCAGGCCGATCGATACGAAGGGGTAAACGCGTGTGCCGGCCCCGATAGTGGTCCGCCCTTCGATGACGACGTGCGAATCGAGCGTGACGCCGCTCGCCAGGGTCACATTGTCACCGATGATGCAGTAAGGCCCGATCCGGCAGTCCGGGCCGATCACGGCATTCTCGTGGATGATCGCTGTCGGGTGAATGGTCGTCGTCATGAAAGGAGGGCTAGATGGCAGAGTCATCATCGGTTTCATCGGCCCCCTCGTCAGGCTCAACGGAGGTGGAATCGAGCGGGGCCTTTCGTCTGATAAGGAAAACGAAGACGATCGTAACCAGCAGCGGCAAGACGATCGAGATCGCCCCTGATACAACCGAGACTATCAGCCCGATCATGCCGAGCTTTTTCTTGCCGCGTTTAATGCCAAACCGCAGTATCCCAAGCCCGAGAAGGGCACCCAATGCTATCCCGGCCAGGATAACGTAAACGATCAGTGTCCAGTTTTCCTGCAGCTGCTCCATAGATTATTGGTTCCTGTCAGCGATGATCGAAAGTATCTCGGCTTCGGCGGTGACCTGGCCGTCAACGGATGCCACGCCTTTCATCTTTTGGACGCGGCTTCCGACCCTCATGGCCGTTACCTCGAGCCTGAGGGTGTCGCCGGGAACGACCGGGCGTCTGAACTTGGCATTTTCGAGGCCGCTGAAAAAGGGGATCTTGTCCTCGCGGTCCTCGAATTCACGAAGTACGAGTATTGCCCCGACCTGGGCGAGGGCCTCGATCTGAAGGACCCCGGGCATAACCGGAACTCCGGGGAAATGGCCCTGGAAGAAATGTTCATTCGAGGTCACCTGTTTGATCCCGACGATGCGGACACGAGGCTCCAGTTCGATGATCCTGTCCACGAAGAGGAAAGGGTATCTGTGCGGCAGAATAGCTTGGATAGCGACTGAATCCAGTATGACCATAGTTTCGCGGCGAAAGAGTACGTATAAGCCAAAAGCCGGTAAAATGCAATTTCACCGGCTTAAAGGCTGTCGGACACGATCGGGGCTTATCGTTCTACTTAGGGGCCGCGGTCGTCGCGGTCGTCGCTGGACGCGCGTTGTAGAACGTGATGAAATCCTTGGTTATATTTGCCGTTCCGTCGAGTGCTAGGATCGCATTAGCGTTGGCGAGAGCAGCTATGTCGAGAACAACGGCATAACCTTTCTGCTTAGCAAAATCCTGGATGGCTCGGCTGATGTCGGCCGAAACGGGCCCAAGGACCTCGCCGCTGCGTTTTTCGACGGCGGCATCATACTCTTTTTTCTTGAACTCAAACTCACGCTGCAATCTCTGGCCCTCATCCTGCTTTTGAGCAACGACCTGCTGATTGACGGGCACGTTAGCTGGAACATTCGTTGCGGCCCTAAGCTCTTCTGCGATCTTCTGCAGACGGGACTGGAGCGTGGTCAATTCCGTAACGCGGGGCCTCATCTCGGTATCGAGGGCCTTAAGGGCGTTGTTGTATCTCGTGACGCCTTCTTTTTCGTCGGCGAACATGCCGGTGTCGATCCAACCGATCTTTCCTGCCGGCTGTGCTCCGGCCTGTCCAAACGCGGAAACCGCGAATATCGAAGCAAAAACAAAGCTGACGGCGATCGTGCTAATTCTTTTCATGTGTTATAAAACTCCTTAAACTTCGGAAAGGTTGTTACCTTTATCTCTATAC